>CAZBMW010000003.1:0-171371 GCA_964493425.1 uncultured Pirellulales bacterium | reverse complement strand
GAACAATATCCTCTGCCGCCACTGTGTCATTCAAAAGAATCACTGCCAGCTTGAGCATACCGCTTTTATACTTTTCATATATCTGCCGCAGGGCATCCGAGCTACCCGTTTTGAGTTTCCTTATAAGTAATTTATCTTCTGTCATTGAACCTGCCCGTTTGAGAAGGCCTTTCTCTACTTCCTATAACACCAAATTGAATGATTTAATATAAACAAAAATAATTTTTTTAATAAATTCTGCAATAAATCAAACATCCATAAACGTCTGATACTGTAGAAATAGGTATTAATACAATTAAGTTTTGGGGTTAGGCAAACTTAAGCTAATCTGTTTTTGAAAGGAGCAGAAAATGTCAAAAAAATTTACCGCTGTCGCCGTCTCGATTTTTGTTCTCGTATCGACGGTGACTCTTTTAGCAGATGAAAAGGACGATAAGGAAAAAGTGCCAGCTTTGCAGGAAGAGTTGCAACAAGAGCTCGAAAACAACCAGCCCGATGACCTGGAGCAAACTCCTCAACCAGCCGAACCTGAACAAAGGCCGACCGCCAGAAGGCGGATGAGAGCACGCAGGAATGAACAGCTTGAAATTGATGCGGTTCAAAGGCGAATCAGAGCCGAACAGCCGCAGCAACCCGTTCGTCAGCGGGCGACTGAGAGACTTGAGAGAATTGCTCAATTGCAGAACAGATGGTTCAGTGCTCTTAAAGATGCCTATCGCGATGGTGATATGGAAAGAATTGGCCGGCTTATCAGAAGAATGGAGCGGTTCAAAAAGCAAATGCGAAACAGACCTGAGTCTGCTCAACAGATGCGCCCGATTCCGCAAAAGAGATATCGCCGAGCCGATGAGGGCTACCAGCCGCAAGGGCGTATGCGGAATTTCAGAGGTCAGCGCCGGGACAGAGGACCTGCAGATGAAGCGCCGGCCTTTCGAAAGCAATTGCGACAGGAACATCACCGGCGTTTGAGGATGCAGGATGTGCCGGAACGCCAGTTTCAAAGAATGGCTGAGCCGACGGCACAAGGGTACTGTGAGAATTGCAACTGTGAAAGATGCAAACAATTGAGAGCGAGACAGCAGCGGCAGCTTGAGCGGCCTGAATTCGAAGGTAGAGGGCGTGACCGTTTCGGCCCTTATGAAGAAGAGGGTTTTCAACAAAGACGCTTTCATCGGCATGGGCCTTGGCAACAGAAACAAGAGCTGCCAAAGGAAGATGCACCGGAAAATGAGGAATTGGATTTTAACTGGGATTGGTAATATTTATTGCCTTCACAACTAAAGCTGCGTTCCTTTCGGGTCAGGTTCGCAGCTTTTTTTCACTTTCATTTAAAAGAGAACAGAACCGTTAGAGATGCTTGTAAGTTCTTGTTTTTGCAACCCTTATCCGCAATTTGCTTTATTGCCAGCCGCCCGGATAGTATATTGATTCAGGCTTGATATTGAATCTGCGGCTCAAGGCTTCTACCAGAGCCGTTAATCTTCGCCGCTGGTAATTAGTCAGGCCGCCGTTTTTGCCGTCTGATATTAAGCAGATACGAACTGTCTGTCCGCTTCCGAACCACGTCGCCGATGGCGTGCTCGACCATTGTCTTTGCCATTTTTCTGTGGATTCTATCCGGCCGTTCTCGCCCCCCAAGCCATTATAGATGCAAAAGTGGCAATTGATATCTTCGGGATTGGATAGCCCCTCCAAAGAAGCCAGTTGCTCAATATTGCCGGCCCTGGTGCCGCTATAGTATATCTCAATACTATTCCAACGCTCAGGCGACTGGGGAGCTATTGAATTTATTGCCTTCTCAATAGGGTCAAGCCTGGTGTATGCTGAAAGGGAAAATGGTCCCGCAAGAGGTGCGTTATTGCCCAATGCCATCAATACGATGACGCCGATTGTCATTGAAACAACAAGTGCCGATAATACCTTAATTACCCGAGGCTGATTCGACATTTCTTTCATCCATGAAAAATTCCTGGAGTTTGACAGTGACTCTCAGGAAAACTCAACTATATGTTAAACATCGGCGCTTTCCAACAAATCGCTTCATTTTTTTCCGGGAATTTTTTCTTTTATCTAATTATCGCTGAGCTTAAAGACTTTAAGGGACTTAAAGTCATTAAAAACTTTGACCGTATAAATTTTTATGTTACAAATTAACTGTTAGATTTTCAGAAGAGCAAAGCTCTCTCTAAGCTTGACGTTGTAAACGGAATCGCCGCAGCTACGTTTACTGTTCGTTCTCACGCGGCTCGCTCCGACTTTTTTCGAGTCGGGTGGTTCCGGTCATCTGCTCGATTTGTCCGACGAGGTGGTCGCCGAAAAGCCCAGCAGAGTTATTGTAAGGTACTCCCTGAAGGGCGATTTTTACTTTGAATCCGTCAGAAAATTCGCTGAAAAACGCCTTAAAGCCGCTGATTTTTTTTATGAAACAGAAGCAGAAACGCAGGACATCCGGAAAGTGATTGACAGAAGTTATAATCCCGAACCCGCCGCCTAAAAAGATTTTAGCAGAAAAAGCGTTCGTAAAAAGCCTGAGTCAAATAAACACTGGAGTCTAAGCCACACTGCTTTATCCTGTAATTATAATTTGTCTTCAGTATTACACGTACGCATCATTAGATATTCTGATAATTGTATTTGGACACTTGTACATTCCCATCCAAATTTGGTATATTCACCGGATTAAAACCTGTTTGCTAATCGCTCTGTTACAGGTTATGCTAGAAGAAGGCGAGTTTTTGGTAAAGCCTGGCGAAAGCTGAATATAAGGAGAAAGAACATGGCAGAAAAATTCCGCCCATTATCTTCCGAGGAAGTTGAGAAGCTGCTGAGTCAGGGATGCAGTTGCTCTGATTGGTCTAAAGTCAGCGTAGCAGAAGATTTCGAGCCTTCTCGAATAAAAATAACGCACTTTTCAGGAGATGTCCAACTGGGCTCTTTCAATAAAGAGGTCGCTTTTTTCGGCGGCATCAAAAAACCAGCCGGAATCAGTAATGCTGCTATCCATAACTGCCGCATAGGCAATAATGTGTACATTAACCACGTCAAAAACTACATCGCGAACTATATTATCGAAGATGATGTTCTTATCGAGAATATCGACCTGCTGGCTGTAGAAGGCGAAAGCGCGTTCGGGAACGGTACGAAGGTCTCGCTGCTTGACGAGACAGGGGGAAGAGAAACGCCCATTTACGACCGTCTTTCAGCACACACGGCGTATATAATAGCATTTTACAGGCACAGGCCAAAAGTAATCGAAAAGCTCAAAAAGATGATTGCCGACTATACTGCTTCGGTTACTTCTTCGGTTGGCCTTGTTGCCAGAAATGCGAAAATCATCAACTCGCGAATTATAAAAGACGTGAAAGTCGGCCCGTCAGCGGTCATTGAAGGAGCAACCAGGCTGGAAAACGGTTCAATCAACAGCAGTCCCGATCACCCCGTATATATCGGCCCCGGCGTCTACGCCGAAAACTTTATCTGCTGCAGCGGCTCAAAGGTATCCGATGGGACTATAATTTGTGAGTGTTTTGTGGGGCAGGGAACGGTACTGTCGAAACAGTATTCTGCGGAAAACTCGGTCTTTTTTGCTAATTGTGCCGGCTTTCACGGAGAGGCCTGTGCAATCTTTGCCGGCCCTTATACCGTAACACATCACAAATCAACTCTTTTGATTGCAGGGCTGTTCTCATTCTTAAATGCAGGAAGCGGCTCGAATCAGAGCAACCATATGTACAAATTAGGACCCGTTCATCAGGGCGTTGTCGAGAGGGGTTCCAAAACCACCAGCGATTCGTACGTCCTCTGGCCGATGAAAATCGGCGCCTTCACCGTCGTTATGGGAAGGCATTATAGAAATTCCGACACCTCCGACCTGCCTTTTTCGTACCTTATTGAGCACGAAGATGAAAGTATTCTTGTTCCCGGAGTTAACCTGCGAAGTGTCGGAACAGTGCGCGATGCCAGAAAGTGGCCAAAACGCGATAAAAGAAAAGACCCTGATAAGCTTGACTACATAAACTTTAAGCTCCTCAGCCCATACACAATTCAGAAGATGCTCAACGGATTAGGGCTGCTCAAAAATCTGAAAGCGACTTCCGGTTCAACTTCTGAATATTTTACGTATCACAGCGTGAAGATTAAAAACGCCTCTCTCGACAAGGGTATCGAGTTTTACCAGATTGGCATTAACAAGTTTCTCGGCAATTGTCTGATTAAACGCCTCGAGGGAAAAAATTTCAAAAACGTGACGCAACTACGAGAAGCACTCAGGGTTCAAACCGACATTGGTACCGGCAAATGGGTCGATTTAGCCGGCCTTTTTGCTCCGCAGCAGTGTGTTGATAAGCTTATTGATGATATTGAGACAGGAACCATTGATGCGCCCGAGAAGTTAAACGATGCCTTTCGCTCGATATATGAGCAGTATCCTGTTTATGAGTGGTCGTGGGCTGCTTCGATTCTGCAGCAGCAGCTCGGAAAAAATATAGATAATATAACTGCAGAAGACATTATCGAGATGGTAAACAGATGGAAAGACGCCGTCGTCAATCTCGACCATAAGCTTTATGCCGACGCCCGAAAGGAATTCTCTGCTACGGCACAGACCGGCTTCGGCCTTGACGGCGATGAACAGACAAAACAGCTCGACTTTGCCGCTGTCAGAGGTGTCTTTGAAGAAAACAGCTTTGTCAAAGAAATCGAGCAGCATATCAAAAATAAAAAAGAACTCGGTAATGAGCTTATCAGCCGGCTTGGAAAATGCGGATAAAGCGGAGATTACTTAAAATTTTTGCCAACCGAATTTTAACAATGTAATTGCAGGAGAATTTTATGAGAGTAATAATTGAACCGAACTATGAACTTATCTCAAAGTGGGCCGCTAATTATGTGGCTAAAAAAATGATTGAATCCAGCGCCCCCGAGTCAAAACCGTTTGTCCTTGGATTGCCGACTGGCTCTTCCCCCCTTGGTATGTATGAAGAACTTATCAAATTACACAAGGCTGGTAAAATCTCTTTCAAAAATGTCATTACCTTTAATATGGATGAGTACGTAAATCTGCCCGAAGACCACCCTGAAAGCTATCACTCTTTTATGTGGAATAACTTTTTCAATCATATCGACATCGTCAAGGAAAACGTCAATATTCTTAACGGAAATGCACCCGACCTTGAAGCTGAATGTGTAAGGTATGAAGAAAAAATTAAACACATCGGCGGCGTTCAGCTCTTTATAGGCGGTATAGGCCCTGACGGCCATATCGCTTTCAATGAGCCTGGTTCTTCTTTATCATCAAGAACAAGAATAAAAACTTTAACCTATGACACCATTATTGCCAATTCAAGATTCTTCGATGGTGACATTAACAAGGTGCCGAAGACCGCCTTAACCGTCGGCATAAAAACCGTCCTCAACGCTGATGAAGTGATGATTATCGTGAATGGCCATAAAAAAGCACGCGCACTGCAGCAGGCTATCGAGTGCGGCGTAAATCATATGTGCACAGTCAGCGCACTGCAAATTCACCCGAAGGGGATTATTGTCTGTGACGATGAGGCTACAATCGAATTGAAGCTCGGCACTGTCAAGTATTTCAAGGATATAGAGTCGAAAAATCTCGACCCTGCAACACTGCTAAAATAAGCTGAATAATTGTCTTGACCGCTGAAAGTGAACCGGGCGATGAATATACGAAAAGCCGCAGAGAATACTCTCCGCGGCTTTTCTGCTTCGCTCATAGGGGGGAATAATTCTTTTTTACCCTGGTTAAATTCTGCTATTCAAACAGAATTTAATTCAAAACGAATCCTTTCGCACGCCTCGCCGTCGGCTTATATCAGCGTTTATTTATCAGCCCTTTTTTCTTTTCATCAGCAGACTAAATCCACCCAGGCCAAGCAATGCAATTGTTGTCGGTTCCGGCACCTCGCACACAAGCACTGAATCAATAGCAAGCTCCTGACCACCGATTGAAAACATATCAATTGTGCCGTTGATAATCATCATAGCACCTAAAGTGTCATCACCTACAACTTTTATGCTGGCACCGCCGATGTTCTCTCCGGTTGGGATATCAAAAATGCTTTGATATTCTTTACTCTCGCCGTTGACTCCCAGGTCGACATCACCGCCGTAATAACCGAACATAAGAGTTACGCCGCAGGATGTACAGCCACTGTCGCTTAAAAGAAAATGAAGATTGACATTATTTATCTCAAGCTCGTTACCGAACCAGCCTGCAAGACCTCCGTTTCCAACAGAAACTTCACCGCTTGTTGTCCCGCCGCCATACAGGTAAAACTCCCCGACCTGAATCTCTATTCCAGATGCAAAAAAGCTGTTAGGTTCACCATAAGAGGCGCCTAAAGTCAAATCTTCAAAATGCATCAGAACCGCATCGGCACTCTGTGCAGAAAACGCGATAAAAAGCACCAGAGGTAACCATAGATATCTTTTTTTCATATTATCACCCTTATCCCTTTAATTTTGTCTCCACATTAATTTTTTTGTATCTCCTCATGTTTATTTTCATCACGGTTCTACCGTGTCGATTTACACGCCGGGTTTGCTGTAATTATTTTCCGCATAAACCATAAACCCAGCGAAGAAGGAGAAGAAAGAAACTGTTAATCCTTTTATATTCATCGTTACAGCTCTGCTGCGAATCCTCCTTAAGCAATTATTTAAATATACCGTCTGTCATTACACATCA
Organism: uncultured Pirellulales bacterium; assembly: GCA_964493425.1. Lineage (GTDB taxonomy): Bacteria > Planctomycetota > Phycisphaerae > Sedimentisphaerales > Anaerobacaceae > CAYLMG01. The sequence continues at coordinate 164,659 of CAZBMW010000003.1, read as the reverse complement.
TGTCTATCGAAGCGCGCACATCTCCCGTCTTGCTTAGTTTGAGTCTTCTCGCCAACGCTCCTCACCCCCACTCCATAACTCTAAAGCCATCTTTATCTGTGCAAAGTCTCACCCAAAATCAATCTGCACAGAAGAACAATCAAATGGAGCAAATAAAATAATACTTCCTGTTATAGAGTCTTCTCATCACCCCCAAACTGGTATGTGTATTTAATCAGATTATTGTCCGCAAGTCAAGCCTTTTTTAAAAAATTTTTTCTCATACGTTTATCCGTCCCGGCCTTGAATGACCGGAATGCGGCTTTGCGAAAAGAAATTGAAGACTTTATTGGAAACCAAAAATAAAAAAATTTGTTCCCTGCCTCGTTTGATATGATATTTTTAGCCTGCGAACAGAATATCCTAAAGACCGTTTTCCCGATTCGAGTTATACTTCCGACGAGCCTGAGCCGAACAATCGCTTTTGCTACGGTTTTTTCATAGCCTTTCTAATCGGCTTTTGCTGTATATACCTGCTGATATTACGAATCGCCTGACGAAGCCGCTGCTCGTTTTCTACCAATGCTATACGCATATAGTCCTCCCCGTTTTCGCCGAATGCCCTGCCCGGTGCTATCGCCACCTCTGCGTATTCCATCAAATCCATCGCAAAATCGATACTGCCTTTGCCTTTTGAGTGTTCTTTCGGCACTTTCGCCCAGACAAACATCGATGCTCGCGGCTTTTCAACCGACCAGCCAAGCCTGGCAAGGCCGTCGCAAACAACATCTCGCCTCGATTGATATTTCTTGTTTTGAGCAATTATATCGTTATCGCAGCTTCTCAATGCGATTATGCCTGCTATCTGAATCGCCTGGAATATCCCGTAATCGTAATAGCCCTTTATCGTCGCAAGGTAATCAATCATATCTTTATTACCTGCCACGAATCCTATTCGAAAGCCCGCCATATTATAAGCCTTGCTCATCGTCGTAAATTCAACACCAACCTCTTTTGCCCCCTTCGCCGAGAGAAAGCTTGGTGCCTTATAGCCCTCGAAGCAGCTCTCACCGTATGCAAAATCATGTACTACCGCTATCTCAAGACGCCTAGCCATATCAACTACTGTCTCGAAAAAGCCTTCATCGACCGTCATTGCCGTCGGATTATTCGGGTAATTAAGTACCAAAATCTTCGGACGGGGGTACAGATGCTCAATAACCTCTGCCGCGTTATCCAGAAACTTCTGGTCGTTTCCCAGCGGCACCGATATTACATTTGCTCCTGCCAGCGCAACCGAATAATTATGTATCGGAAAAGCCGGGTCGGGAACAACAACAGTATCTCCAGGCCCTAACATCGCAAGGCACATATGGCTGAAACCTTCCTTGGACCCGATGCACGCCAGTACTTCGCTGTCCGGGTCGAGCTCCACACCCCAGAGCCTCGAATATTTTTTGGCCATCTCTGCTCGAAGATTCTTAATCCCTTTTGAGGCACTATAGCGATGATTGCGGGGGTCCTGTGCCGCCTCGCAGAGTTTGTCTATTACAATCTGTGGTATCGGGTCGTTCGGATTTCCCATCCCTAAATCTATAATGTCGGCGCCCTGCTGACGCTTGGCCAGCTTAAGAGCGTTTAACCGTCCGAAAAGGTAAGGCGGCAAACGTTTTATACGCTCCGATGGTTCTATCTTGAATTTTGCCATCTTGGCTACCTTAAAAATTATTCTCTTGAGACATAAAATACAATCGGACAGTTTACCGCGAACTGATAAATTTTCAATCTATTTTATCCTTGCAATAATATCTTCAGTATGGCAAAAATGCTTTTGCATAAGAAGGTTAGCAATAAATATTAATTTTAATTACTGTTCGGAGCCTTGCAAAATGCCTCAGTCTGTAATTGCCGAAGGGTTAATGCTTGTAAGCGACACAATGCTTTCTAATATCGAATGGTTCGTAGCTATTGAAAAAGACCAGCGGGATAGGCTCGCTGATTATTGCGAAAAAATCGCCGGTTGCCTCTCACGAGGATGTAACGAACTGAAAACCGGATTTCTCCCGCACGGCTGCTGCGCCGAAATGGATAGCTATATGTGTCATTTGCACAAGACGCTCGAAAAAAACCTCAAACCTGAAGAATTCGCAAGGCTTTTTGATGCTCTTGTGGCGGCTTATGATATGGAGCGTCTTCGTAAATACCTCTTAGATGCACCTGGAGATGATACCAAATTCGCCGAGCTTGATATAGCAGCCGGAAAATTCAGAGCTGTCGCAAACAAACTTCGTTTGTAGAATTTTTAATTGCCGCCCGCTTGACGCTCCTCAGAACTGTTTGACCAGCGTAACACCGGTCATCGCTCCTCTTGAGCTTACTAAATACGGCATGACCTTAAAGCCAGCTATTTCAAGCTGTTTATGTTTGCCTGCCACTGTATGCCCTACTACCCAGCCTAACGTCGCACCAAACACGACGTCACTACCCCAGTGGTCTTTCTGGTCCATCATCCGAAGTGCCACCAGGCTTGCACCTGCATAGGCAGGGATACCAACCTCGGGCCCGTAGAACTCATCCAAAACCGAGGCAACCGCAAAAGAGCTCGACGTATGGCCGCTCGGCCAGCCCCACTGGTTCCCTGCAGGAGTTTCATTATCCCTGATAGCTTTTAATCCAACAGTCGTCAGGCCGGTCAGAGATAGCGCCCTTATCATTGTCCACGCCCTGCCCTGGTTGAAATCATCGCCTGAATCGACGCTCAGAACATACCACAGGCCCGCACCGGCAAAATGTATACCCGGCCCGCCGAACAGCTTCAAACCCCTGTCGGTGACATTGTGAAAAACCTCGTGCCTCTCGAAATACCCTTCCAGATTATCATCAGCCCCCTGATTCATCGCGATGCTTGCTCCGCCGGCAAGGCCGAGCAGTATCTGATTGTCCCTTCGAAGGAATGTATCTTTCGAATCCTCGATTATATCTTCCGGCAAGCCTCTGAGGTCGCTGAAGGTTGTCTCCAAGAGGTCGCTGAACGATGAATTTAGCGAGGCCTCATTACCGCAGCCTGCGATAAATATTAAAGCAAAACAGAAAATAAAAAAATATTTAAGCAATAAATTTATTTGGTGATTTTTACAATTGCTGTAGTTTTTATCCGGACACATTATCCTCTTCCTGAATCTTTTTCTAAAACTTTACGAGATACAAGCAACGAGCGCTGATTTTTACTCCCATTCTATGGTTGCCGGCGGCTTACTCGATATATCATATACCACGCGGTTAACGCCTCGAACCTCATTGATTACCCTGCTCGATATCCTGCCAAGTACCTCGTGCGGAATCCGTGAAAAATCAGCCGTCATAAAATCAGTCGTCTCGACCGCACGAATCGCCGCCACATTCTCATAGCTTCGCTCGTCCCCCATAACGCCTACCGTTGATATCGGCAGCAAGACCGCAAGCGCTTGCGAAATCTTCCTGTAAAGACCGGCACTTTTTATCTCATCAATCAATATTTCATCCACAGCTCGAAGTATCTCAAGTCGCTGCTTCGTCACCTCACCTAAAATCCTGACCGCAAGCCCCGGGCCCGGAAAAGGATGCCGCCACACTATATGTTCCGGCAACCCCAGATACTCGCCGACCGCTCGCACCTCGTCCTTAAACAAGTCACGCAGCGGCTCAATCAACTCGAAGCCGAGCTCAGCCGGCAGACCACCCACATTGTGGTGGAGTTTTATATTCGCCGCCGAGACGCTTTTTCCTGAACCCGACTCGATAACGTCCGGATAAAGTGTCCCCTGAGCCAAAAATTTCACTCCCTTAATCCTCATCGCCTCGCTCTTAAAGGCGTTTATGAATTCCGCCCCGATTATTTTTCGCTTCTCCTGCGGCCCGGTTACGTTTTTTAACGCCGACAGAAACTGCTCTGACCAATCGACGACATGCAAATCCAGCCCGATATGGTCGCGAAAGGTCGAGACAACCCAGTCCCGCTCATTCTTGCGCAGAAAGCCGTTATCCACGAATATGCAGATAAGCTGTGTGCCGACCGCCTTGTTTACCAGGCTCGCCGTAACGGATGAGTCCACGCCGCCACTCAAACCGCATATCACTTTCGCACCGCCGACCTGCTCTTTGATAGCCCTTGTGGCCTCAGCTACAAAATCGCTCATCTTCCAGTCGCCCTTACAGCCGCAGACATCATATAGAAAATTCTGCAGTATCTGCGCGCCCTTCGGCGTATGCGATACCTCCGGATGAAACTGGACGCCGAAGAATTTCGTCTTCTTGTGTTTGACCGCTGCGAATGGACAGTTCGTACTCTCAGCCAGCTTCTCGAAGTCGCTGCCTAATTGCCCAACCTGATCGCCGTGACTCGCCCACGCCATAATCGTGCCAGGAAAATTCGCAAATAAATCTTTCTTACCGAGGATATGCAAACTCGTCCTGCCGTACTCCCTCGCCTTTGCCGCCACAATATCCGCCCCCAGTATCTGACAGCCTAATTGCATCCCGTAGCATATACCCAGAATCGGCACACCCATTTCGAAGATTGCTTCATCGCATCGCGGCGCATCTTGATCCCTGACGCTCGCAGGCCCGCCCGAGAGTATCAGCCCCTTTGCACCCGTCTTTCTCAATTCATCAGCCGATATGTCACCAGGACAAATGAGTGAAAATACATTTTGCTCACGAACACGTCTTGCTATCAATTGTATGTACTGGCTGCCGAAATCCAGAATTGCTATTGTCTCGTGACCCATCGCAACACAATCAAAGTCCAAATTGTCCCTCAATCAAAATAAATTCAATCAATAAAAGGCTCCATCGCCGAATAATTCGGCGACTCTTTGGTAATCTGAATATCATGGGGATGTGACTCGGTGATTGAAGCCTTGCTTTGTCGCACGAACCTGCCGTTCTTTCTCAGCTCTTCGATATTCCTCGCTCCGCAGTAGCCCATCCCTGCTCGCAGACCGCCGACTAATTGATATACGAACTCGCTCAATGTTCCCCTGTAAGGCACTCTGCCTTCGACACCTTCGGGCACAAGTTTCTCTTTGACCGTAGAGCTTTTCTGCCCGTACCTTTCAGCCGAGCCTTTCACCATCGCACCGAGTGAGCCCATCCCTCTGTATTCCTTGAACTGTCTTCCCTTATAGATAACAAGCTGACCAGGGCTTTCCTTCAGGCCTGCGAATAACGAACCCAGCATCACGCTCGATGCACCTGCTGCTATCGCCTTGCTGATATCCCCCGAATGTCTTATCCCGCCGTCAGCAATCACAGGTATATTATGTTTTTCAGCCTCGCCTGCCACCTCCATTATCGCTGTAACCTGCGGCACTCCCACGCCCGAGATGACTCTTGTTGTGCAGATTGCTCCAGGCCCGATCCCGACCTTAACCGCATCAGCGCCGGCCTTTATCAAATCTCGCGCCGCCTGGGCCGTCGCGATATTACCAGCAATCACGTCGATGTCGTATTTGTTTTTAATCTCTTTAACCGTATTTATAACGTTTTGCGAGTGTCCGTGAGCGGTATCCACCACAATCACATCCACATCTGCTCCTATCATCGCTTCGATTCGTTCATATTCGTTGACTCCGACCGCCGCCCCCACTCGCAGTCTGCCTCTGCTGTCCCTTGCCGCAATCGGGAACTGCTGAACCCGGTCGATATCACGCATTGTAATCAGGCCGGCCAGTTCACCGGCCTCATTAACCAGCAGCAGTTTTTCAACCTTGTGTTTCTGAAGTATCACTTTTGCCTGCTCAAGTGTTGTCCCCGGCGGGCCAGTCACCAGGTTCTCTTTCGTCATTTCGCTGCTTATCTTCACATCGTAGTCTTTCAGGAACTTCAGATCTCTGCTCGTAATTATCCCCACCAGTTTTTTACCATCGACAATCGGCACTCCTGAAACGTGATACTCTACCATCAGCTCTCTTGCCTTTTTCACCGGCTCGTCCGGCGTCAGTGTCACCGGGTCCAGGATTACGCCGTTCTCGGACCGCTTGACCTTTGCAACCTCGAGTCTTTGTGCTTCGATTGTCAGGTTCTTATGAATTATCCCGATGCCGCCTTCCTGCGCCAGTGCTATCGCAAGTGCCGACTCGGTAACTGTATCCATCGCCGCCGACAAAATCGGTATATTTATCGATATATTTTTCGTAAGCCGGCTGTTTGTCTCCGCCTGGCTCGGCACGAAATCGCTCTTGGCGGGTATCAGCAGTACATCATCAAAAGTTATGCCTTCTGCTGAAATCTTCTCCTTATTCATCTTTATCTCCATATTTCAAGTTTTTAATCCGGCAAGTATAATAATATACGATATGCCCGTCAAACTTATTTTCTTGGAGCCCGTGCCGCCCGATAAACTTTACAAAAAGAAATTGACGCAGCACACTCATTGCTGATAAAATCCCCTGATTTTTTGAACAGTCAGAAAGTGATATGTAGCGGCGGGGCCTTTGATAGCCGGATAGGCCGCAAAAATGGAACGAAACATTGGAGGATTAATTTTTATATGAGTAAAGTTAAAGACTTTCTGAAACAAAAATTGACTGACGAACACTATAAAAGGCTCATCGAGCTGGATAACCCGAAGATGCACCAGTTCATCGCCGATGCAATTGAGCTGGCAGCCCCTGACTCCGTTTATGTCTGTACTGACTTGCCTGATGATGCGCAGTACATTAGGGGCCTTGCGGTAAAAACCGGCGAAGAAAGACCTCTCAATATAAAGGGGCACACCATCCACTTTGACGGTTACAACGACCAGGCCCGCGACAAAGCTCGAACGAAATATTTGCTGCCGGTCGGCTCACAGCTCGGCGAGAGTCTCAATTCCATCGACAAAAAAACCGGTGTGCAGGAAGTACGCTCCTTTTTGAAGGACTCAATGGCTGGCAGAGAAATGCTCGTCTGCTTTTTTTGCCTCGGGCCTGTTGATTCCGTCTTTTCCATACCCGCCGTTCAGATAACCGATTCGCCTTATGTCGCTCACAGTGAAACTATCCTCTACAGGACGGGATATCGGCAGTTCAAAAAAATCGGCTCATCACCCTACTTCTTCAGATTTCTCCACTCCGAGGGCGAGCTCGAAAATTATGTCAGCAAAAATATCGACAAGCGCAGAATCTATATCGACCTTGAAGAAGACATTGTTTACAGCGTCAACACCCAGTACGGCGGTAACACCATAGGCCTGAAAAAGCTTGCTTTAAGACTTGCCATCCAAAAGGCATCGAACGAAGGCTGGCTCGCTGAGCATATGTTCGTTATGGGAGCTCACGGCCCGAACGGCAGAGTTACGTATTTCACCGGTGCCTTTCCCTCCGCCTGTGGAAAAACCTCAACTTCTATGATTCCGGGACAGACCATCGTTGGCGATGACATAGCTTACCTGAGAAAAATCGATAATATCGTAAAATGTGTCAATGTCGAAAAAGGAATTTTCGGAATCATAAGGGACGTCAACGAAAAAGACGACCCCATTATCTACCAGGCTCTTGTCAATCCCTGTGAGGTAATCTTCTCGAATGTCCTTGTCGATGAAAACCAGAAACCTTACTGGCTCGGTATGGGAAAAGAACTGCCCGAAAAAGGTCTCAATCACTCGGGCCAATGGCATAAAGGTAAAAAAGATGACCAGGGAAAAGAAATTACCGCATCGCATAGAAATGCTCGGTACTGTCTTAATATAGCTGAGCTTGCCAACAAAGACCCGATGATGGATGAGCCTGAAGGTGTACCTGTAGGCGGTGTCATTTATGGCGGCCGCGATAGTGACACCTGGGTACCCGTCGAGCAGGCCTATAATTGGGCTGAAGGAATCCTTATAAAAGGCGCTGCTCTCGAATCAGAAACAACCGCCGCTACACTCGGCAAAGAAGGCGTCAGAACCTTCAACCTGATGTCGAATCTCGATTTTCTCTCTATCCCTCTCGGCCGGTACATAAAAAACAACCTCGATTTCATAAAGGGTATCGAAAAGCCGCCGCTGATTTTCTCTGTCAATTACTTCCTCAAGGACAAGAACGGAAAATACCTCAACGGTATGGCTGATAAAAAAATCTGGATACTGTGGGCAGAGCTGCGCGTAAATGGTGACGTTGATGCCGTAAGAACACCGACAGGCCTGATACCAAAGTACGAGGACATCGCCGAATTATTCAAGGTAAATCTCTCTCGGCAGTACTCGAAGCAGGATTTCATAAATCAATTCACGACTCGTGTACCTGAAAACCTCGCGAAGCTCGAACGCGTAGAAAAAATCTACAGAGAAAAGGTGGCAGACACTCCTCGGATTCTATACGACACTTTCAATAATGTTCGAAAAAGACTCAAAGCCGCTGCCGAAAAGTTCGGCGATTATATTAGCCCATTTGATTTGATTAATAATCCGCAGTATTAATTAAATACCTGTATATTGCTGGGAATTAAGATTTTACTTTTCCGCAAAAATCCTCTTTGTTACTGGAAAAACAGTAATTTTTGTGAAATCTTTATATACAAGCAGAAGAAAAATTTCCTTAAATCGTCTTATAGATGAGAAAATAAACACGTAAGTTACTTGTTGACAGTGGCTTATGGATTTTTACATTTTCTGACACAATTGGCTCAATTTCCATATCTACGGTCATTTCCAGCCAAAAAACAGATTAAAATCATCTCGCCCGGCTTCGGTTTTAAAGGAAATGGGCTAAAGTCCTATAATTTCCTTGACTTACCTATGTTAACGTAGTAAAATTTTTAATGAGTAAATTTTAGGTGGAAGCTTTCTAAGCGTGCAGTTAAGGTTGTAAAAGGTTAAGTTCTAAGTACCTTTTAAGGAATATTATCGTCCTACAATTGAGTTTTGGCAAGAAGAGATGAGAGAAACTTTCAGTAAAGACTTCAATTCAAGCCAGGCCGGTTTAGGTAGGCGCAGAGGGCGCTCTGCAGGTCGGCTTGAACAGAGTAATCCCTATCAAAATGAAGTTGATATTTTTATAGGGAAATCTCCTGTCTTTAAATCCATTCTTGATACCATTCAGGCTGTTGCCGCAAGAAAGTGTTCTGTGGTAGTAGTTGGCGAAACCGGTGTAGGCAAGGAAATTGTAGCACGCCAGATACACAATGCCAGTGACCGCGCCGATAAAGTTTTTGTCCCCGTCGATTGCACAACACTCACAGGCAATCTCTTCGAAAGCCAGTTATTCGGCCACACAAAAGGTGCCTTTACAGGTGCCGTTGACACTACACTTGGTTTTTTCAGAGCCGCCAATGGCGGAACAATCTTTCTCGATGAGATAAGCGAGATACCGCTTGAGCTGCAGGCAAAGCTTTTGCGCGTCCTTCAGGAACAGGCTGTCACTCCACTCGGCTCAACAAAATCCTTTCCTATTGACGTTCGAGTAATTTCCGCCAGCGCGAAAGACCTGCGGCAAATGGTCGAAGACGGAACATTCCGCTCCGACCTCTATTATAGATTAAATGTCGTTACCCTTGAGGTCCCGCCTCTTAGGCAGAGAAAGGAAGATATCATTCCTCTCGCTGAATTCTTCCTCGAACAACAGGCCGGTTTTTATAATGAACCGCCGAAAGTACTCTCTCAGCAGATAAAAGAGCTTCTCGTAAATTACTCCTGGCCCGGAAACGTCCGTGAGCTCGCAAATGCAATTGAAAGGGCTTACGTCCTGACTATCGGCCGCGAGATTCAATCCACTTCTCTTCCATTTGATATTATCGTCGCAGAATCCCAGACTTATCCGAAGGATGAGCTGCCTACTCTCGATGAGGTCAAGCGCAAGGTTATTGTTAGAACTCTTGCGTACACTAAAGGCAGGAAGCTTGCCGCCGCCAGAATTCTCGGTATCGAGCGAAGGACCCTCAACCGCCTCATAGAGAAATTGAATATCACCGTCCCCAACAAGTAAGTATGCTTGAGTGCAAATTCTCGTCCCTAATTTGTTTTCTTTTCAAATTCTGCTGCAAATTTTACAGAAAGAGCTGATAACAGGAACACATTGGCTTACATATCTAAGTTCAGAGGCTTATTGTGTTTTAAAAAATTTCTTGATTTTTTAGCCGTTTTATTGTATTATTATGTAATATTAAAGGTTGTTCATCATAACCGGTCGCGGTTGGAAGAGTTTCTATTGCATAGGAGCTGAAAATAAAAATCTGGTGTCAGAGAGAATGTTAAAAATTGGAAATATAAAAATAGTTCTTGTTTTTTTAGTGCTTGTTGGAGCATTTTTTTCCAGTGCTGAGGCAAGTATTTTTTCTGACGACTTTGACGACGGTGACATAAGTGATTGGACGGTCACTACGGCTGGAGGCGGAACCTTCGGTGTATCGAGCAGCGAATATGTAAGCTCTCCTTTTAGTCTTCAGATGACATCCTTGGAAAGTGGCGATAAAGCAATGGGCGTATCACCTTCCTATGAGCTGGAGCTTTCAGAGAATTATGATGTGTCATTCTCCTTTCTTATACCCCGCACGGACAATCATTGGTTTGAAGTATTCAATAACCATCAAATCTATCTTGTTATTGATTCCGGAGGAAATCTTAAGAGTTACGATGGAAGTAACAGTCACCAGATTTGCGAATTATCAACAGACCAATGGTATTTCATCGAGATTAAAGCACGTCCTTCTTTGGATTCTTACATCGTCTATATCGATTCGGAACCTAACCGTACTTGTGATATGTGGGTGCATACCGGCTTTGAAACAAGTTTTCGAATAGGCGACAGAAATAGCGACCAGACTTATTACGATTATGGACAGGCTTATTGGGATGATATAGTAATTACTCAGCCGGTGGATTCTGACGGTGATGGTGTTATGGACCCAAATGATAACTGTCCTTATGTTTATAACCCCGAACAGGCGGACAGGAATTTGGACGGCTGGGGCGATGTTTGCGAATGTATCGCAGCCAACCTTGATGGATTTGGTTTTATTGACTTTTTGGATTTCTCGATTTTTGCATCTGACTGGCGGCAGGAAGGCACAGACCTGGCCGGGGATATTAATAGTGATGACGTTGTCGATTTTGAAGATGTTGAAATCCTTGCCTATCATTGGTTGAGTGATTGTAACGAACAGTAGTCCTCTTTTTCCGCCGCATATTTGCACTAAATTATTTAACCGCAGATTAACGTCGCGGTCCCGGCTTTATACGGACTGCAGATCCGGCAATTTGTTTGCTGCAAGTCCGGCACTCTTTTTGACGGAATGGACGTGTCAAAAAATACCTTTGCGGTCCCCGCAGTGAAATTAAATCCAGCATCAAGTATCAAGCATCGGGTATCGAAAATAGTTTTTGCACCAATAAATATTAAATATAGAATAGCAAATATCCTACCGGCCAATATGGTCACCGGCGGCAATAATGGTCGTTTTTTTATAAATGATTGTCACCCAGTGACCTGGCTGAATAAATTCCTTTTCTTACCGGCCATAATAGTCACCCGCCTTCTGAAGCGATTTTTTGAGCAACAATTTTTTTCTAATCTTAACTTCAGTGAAGAAAGTCACTTAAAGATTTTTCTGCTTTCGCAGAGACTTTTGGCACGCACTTCGCATATTAAAAGGTTTATGACATCCAAGCTTTACGCTCTTTGAAAATGAAAGATTGAGAGCAGGCACGGCCGAAAGGCCGTGATATATATACGCTCACGAAGAGTTTTCTCACCCCCCGCTGGGCTTGATAAACCAAATCTGAAAAAACAAAAAACCGGAAAGGGTTGATGTAAAGTGGTTTCCTCAAGCCTGGCACGAATTGAACACAAGATTATTGTGATGAAAATACTCAAAGGAAATTTCTCTCTCTCTTCTCTTCTTCGCTGGGTTTGAAATAACCGAAACATAAAGAACCACAAACCCAGCGTGAAAGTAAACGCGGCTTTGCCGTGATATATATAAAAACTGAAAAACTCTCTTCTCCTCTTCTTCTCTGCTGGGTTTGTAATCATCCAAGCGAGATTAAAAGCAAACCCGGCAAGAAAATAAACACGGTTACCCGTGTAAAGATAAATAAAGCTGTGTTAATAAGGCAGGAATCAAAAAAGGATGCAGGTAGGCTCCCGTTAAAAAAGAAAGGTAAACTATGAGATGTTAGCTCTTGTTCAGGCAAAAGTATTAATTGTAGGCCTCAATGGTAGAACTGAGGCTTTGCGGGAGCTGCCTATCCAGTTTATAGAGGCTGATTTTGGCGTACAAGCCGCCCGCTTTTTGAAAAATGAAAGAGTAGATGCTTGTTTATGCGCGTGGAATCTGCTCGATATGCCGAACGGACTGTTCCTGAAGAAACTCAGGCTCGTAAAACCGGATATTAAAACCATCGTTGTTGTAAAGGCCGGTGACTTCCGGCAGGAAATTGAAGCCAGGAGTCTCGGTGCTTCTGCAGTCGTTACAGACCGGTCCAGCGACGAGTTTTTCAGTGAAACGGTCGCAGCGGCTGTCGGACTTACGAGCCAGGTTGCGCATAAGCAGAAAGAGTGAAACTGAGTTTAACTCTATATCAACAAAAATTTAAGAGAGCAGTCACGGCCGAAAACCGTGTTAGTGTTTTGCTCATAATAGGGTTTTCTCATCCCCCAGGCTGAGCGTGTTAACCTTGAGCCAAAAGCTCGCGGTTGCCAAGCTCAGCAGGACAAAACGCAGCTGGGCTGCGATGAAAATAATTAGGTAGTGTAAGTTCTCTCTCTCTTCTTTTTGCTGGGTTTGCTGTGTGCGAATAATCAACAAACCCAGCATGAAAAAAAACGCGATTGTTTAATGTCGTGTGAAGATAAAAAAGTCAGGTGAAAAACGGCAAAGGTTGGCTGGGTTTGAAATATTTTATGGTGTCCAAACCGGTATTACAAACCCAGCAGGATTATCAAGGCCCTTTGAGGCCCTAAAAAATAAAACTTAAAAAACAAGCTTAATATCAGAACTTTAGCTCTAAAGTCAGCTATTGTACCTTTAGCTGGTTAAGAAAAAGTATTAAAAAAAACGCCAACACAGACCTCGAATCTTGCCGGCAAAAAATAAGGGTGAAAGACGGGATTCGAACCCGCGACCCCTGGAACCACAATCCAGTGCTCTTACCAACTGAGCTACTTTCACCAGCAGAATTTATTATTTTCAATCAAATATCGTACTCGAATATCAAATCGCCAACAGAAAGCGATAAATCATTTTACTGCGCCTTTGTCAAAACAGCCTCATTGTATAGCAACTATCCTTTATGTCAATACCGCCATTTGTATGCGGTTGTGTGATTATCCACAGCGAAGGGCTCAGGATTTTAAACCACCTATGAGGAACACAGAGAGAGGACTAAAGTGAAGGGTCAAAAGAAAAAATACAACTTATTTTTTATGCAGTACAAGGCGGGTGAATTCGCAGCCCCGATGCACGTAATTTTCGAACATATCATAACTGGCACAGGCAGGGGAAAAAAGGACAATGTCACCAGGTTTGGCTAGATTGCGGGCGGCAGTAACAGCATCGACGAGAGAGTCAACAAGTAAAATTTTCGTTACTCGATGCTCGATACTCGATACTCGTATTGCGGAGGCGATTTTCGGAGCGGTCTGGCCGATGAGAATTGCGGCTTTTGCCCTTTTTGCAATTTCCAGGCCGAGAGCGCCAAGGTCGATATTTTTATCGTAACCTCCCGCGATTAAGATTACAGGATTATCGAAAGACTGCAATGCAGCAATTGTGCTTTCGGGTGTTGTGGCCTTTGAATCGTCGTACCAGCAGATGCCATCTTTTTCGGCAACAAGCTGCAAGCGGTGAGGCAGAACTTCAAAAGACGGCAAAACTTTTTTAATCTGTTCTTTATTGACATCAAGATATTTTACTATTGCCATAGCGGCGGAGAGGTTGGCGAGATTTGCCCGGCCGAGAAGTCTGAAACAATTTTTTATATCATCAGTGACATCATCTGCTGAAAACTCCAGGCAAATTCTGCCGTTATCACTTTGATATTTTTCGAACCATTGATTTGCCTTTTTTTCTCCGGCATTAAAAATCGATACAGCAGGATTGCTTTCATCAAGCTTCTGGTATTTGAAGATATTTTCCTTTGCGCTGCAGTAGTTCTCAAAAGTTTTGTGACGGTCGAGATGGTTCGGGGTCAGGTTAGTTAAAAGCGAGATGTGCGGCGCTTTTTTAATCTGAGCCAACTGCTCAAGCTGAAAGCTTGACAGCTCGAGGACGACCAAATCTTCCGGTCTGATTTCATTCAAAAGACACAGCAAAGGCTCATTACCGATGTTACCGGAAAGATAAACGTGATGCGTATCACGTGATGCGTATTGCGTATTTTTAAGCAGGTGTGCTGTGAGGGCGGCGGTTGTGCTTTTGCCGTTGGAGCCTGTTATGCCTATGATTTTCGCAGGGCAGAGATCAAAGAATATTTCTATCTGCGAGGTTACGAGTTTTTTATTTTTTCGGGCGATTTGTAAAAATTCGTTACCTGGCGGGACAGCGGGATTGGCTATTACGATATCGGTATTTTCAAAATCGCTTTTCTGATGTCCACCGAGATGAAAATTTATGCCCCGACAATCTTTTAACTGATTAACGGATTTGGTGAGCCTATCTTGCGGTAACAAATCAGTGACAGTGACGTCGGCACCGGCCCTATGAACGAACTTTACCACATCAAGCCCCCCTCCGAACCTGCCAAGACCCATAACCAAGACTTTTTTGCCGACACAGAAATCAAAACTCATACTACAGCTTTGACTGCATAGCGTTTGCGAGGTCGACCTTGGCGTCGATGACGGCCTGCTCGATACATCGTTTCCAGTCGCTGCCGTATTGCTCTTTATATTTTGGTTTTTCATAAGCATAAATAATGGAGCGTGAGGCGTTTATCAAAGCACCAGTGCCATCGGCTTTGCAGAAACGCACGCAATCAACAGCAGAAGCGCCCTGCGAGCCGTAACCGGGGACTAAAAAAAAGATATTTTCATACTTTTGGCGAAACTCGGCAGATACCTTCGGGCTGGTACCAGCTATGACCATACCAACGTTGCTGTAACCGCTGCGGCCGATACGTTCAGGCCCGCCGGCGATTTCAGCTACAAGCTGCGCGAGCTTTTCATACAATTTGCAGCCATCAGCATTTTCAAAATCCTGTATGGGAGCAGAAGAAGGATTGCTTGCTCTCACCCAAACGAAAACCCCTTTCCCCTGCGCATCGGCCATTTTTGCAAAAGGCTCGATTGCCTCGGTTCCCGCAAAGCCATTGACGGTGATTGCATCCGGAGTGATAGTGTCTTCGAGTCCGACAAGCTCTGAATTTTGAAGATGTGCTTCGGCATACATTTCAGCGGTATGACCTATATCGCCTCTTTTGACGTCACCGATAACCTCAAGGCCGAGGTCATTTGCCTCGGTGATGAGATTATAATATGTTTCGATGCCCTCCCAGAGATATTTTTCAAAGAAAGCGATATTTATTTTCACTGCAGGGACCATAGGTGCCACGATTCTCATAGTCTGGATGCAGAAGTCGAAGATAGCGTCCACGGCGGAAGCGGCGTCGAATTCGTCATTCATAGATTTGTGGCTTTTTATCGACTGAGGCAAACGGTTATAAACGGGGTCAATGCCCACAATCAAAGATGTTTTTTTGCTTTTGACGGCCTGGCAAAGCCTGTCTGCAAAATGGTTCGGCATATTCCTGCAAACCTTTCTTCAATAAAGTGCGGATAAAATCTTAAAAAAACTTTTACTGCCCGTCCGAAACACTATAATCATAAAACTTAAAAGGAGCAAGAGTGAAATTCAGAAAAAGGTGTCATAATTGGAAGAGGTAGAAAAAACAGCAAATAAAAACGAGCGGAAAAAACGCAAAGGAAAAAAGCGTTTTTGGGTTCTGATCGATTTGTCAATTTTGTTTTTTTGTCTTTCGCTACTTCTGTATCGGCCGCCGCGCTACAGCAGGCCTGAGCCGATAGAAACCGACGAGGTAAGCACATACTGGACCCACGAATTGATGCCCGAGATTTACAACGGCGCACAGCGCCAGGTTCCTTTCGAGGTTGTAATTAAGCAGGAAGAGATAAACGAAGCGATAGCCAGCTCCGGCTGGCCTAAATTTTCCGACGGATTCAGTTTTTACGCGCCGGAGGTTTTTTTCGAGCCTGGCAGAATAATCCTGATAGGTGCTGCGAGACTAAAGGAGGTTGAATTTATTATAACAGTCGCAGGCAGACCGGTAATGAACGAAGACGGGCTTTTAAATCTTCACATAATAAAAGTTAAGGTCGGAGCCGTGCCGGTTACTATCGTTTCAAAGATAATAGCTCGAAGAATGTACACAAAGCAAATTAGCGAGATCGACATTGATGCGGATGACTGGAGAGTCAAAATACTCAGTTCGCTGCTGAATGACGAACCGTTCGAGCCGATTTTCGATGCGGAAGACAAGAAGGTAAGAATTAAAAAAGTTGATATCGGGAAAGGTAAACTCAGGATCGGTTTTGGGCCGGTCTCGGAGGCGAGCGGGTAAAAAAACGGTTTAAAATTAGCTCAGCAAAAATTAAAATCTCTTGAGGCAAAAACAGGTTATGATAAAATTAAACGACAAAACTAAAACAATAAAAAGTCAGGAGAGTCAAATGGAGCTTTTACCAGCAAAAGTTTTTTTAACAAAGGGCGTCGGGCGACACAAATACCAGCTAAAAAGCTTCGAGACAGCGCTCAGGCAAGCTGGTGTTGCACAACAAAACCTTGTACAGGTATCATCAATAGTGCCGCCCGGATGCAAGGTTGTAAGCAGAGAAAGCGGGATAAAGGAGCTGATTCCGGGCCAGGTAAGCTTTTGTGTAATGGCCAGGGCGGATACAAATGAGCACGGAAGGCTCGTGGCTTCGTCGATTGGGATAGCAATACCAAAGGACAAGGAACAATGGGGTTATTTAAGCGAGGTTCACGGGCACGGTATGAACAGCCAGCAGGCCAGCGATATGGCTGAGGACCTTGCGGCAGGTATGTTAGGGACGACACTGGGTTTCGAGCTCGACCCTGATACTGCGTGGTCGGAAAAAGAGCAGGCATACAAATCGAGCGGCCTGTTCATCAGGACAAGTAATATCACACAGGCAGCGGAAGGCAAAGAAGGCCTGTGGACGACAACTGTCGCTATTGCAATGTTTTTATTCAATGACCAATTAAGCGAGCATCATTAATGAAAAAACAATACGGTTTCGGCGACCTGCCACAAATATATTCTGAACAGGAAAGTTCGGCTATAGTTATAGTGCCGGTGCCGTACGATGAAACAAGTACCTGGGGCAAAGGTGCCGACAAAGGGCCACAAGCCATAATAGAAGCGTCAGCCAATATGGAGCTTTATGATATCGAGACTGATTCTCAGGTCTTTTTGAACGGAATATTCACAGACAAGCCTTTGAGATGTAAGATGCGGCCGGAATATATGGCAGCAGAGGTGGCAGAAAAAATCTGTGAGCATATAGACGACGGCAAGTTTGTAGTTGTCATCGGCGGCGAACATTCGATAAGCATCGGCTCGGTAAGCGCGTTCGCAAACAGATTCCGCAGCCTCAGCGTATTACAGCTTGATGCACATTCCGATTTGCGGGACGAATACGCCGGCTCAAAATACAATCACGCCTGCGTAATGGCCAGGATTAGCCAGTGGTGCCCTACCGTTCAGGTCGGCATAAGAAGTATGGACGCGAGCGAAAAAGAGCTGATGAATAAAAAAAATGTTTTCTTTGCAAAGGATATACACAACAAAAAAGGCTGGATTGAAAAAGTAGTCGGCAAGCTGAGAAAAAATGTTTATATAACGATTGACCTTGACGTCTTCGACCCGTCGATAATGCCGTCGACGGGGACGCCTGAGCCGGGCGGGCTTCTCTGGTATGAGGTGCTTACGCTTCTCAAGGCGGTGTGCCGTACGAAAAATGTGGTGGGATTCGATGTCGTTGAGCTTTGCCCGAATGAGCAGGACAAGGCCCCGGATTTCTTAGCAGCGAAACTTATCTATAAACTTTTAGGCTACAAATATAAATACAGAAGAAAAAAGTAAGAAAAGAAATATACTTAACTATTTGAAGAAGCAATAAAACATATCAGCTTTTTCTAAGCCAGCGGAGGACTTCTCTTAATCGCGGCTTTTTGCCGTACATCAGGATACCGGTATGAAAGACTTTTGCAGAAAGCCAGATAACCACGATAACAGAAAAGACCAATAAAGCCAAAGTCGCGAATATCTCTATTATCGGCACTTCAGAGCTTGCCGCAAGGCGGAGCATCATAACCAGCGGTGTCATCGGCGGCACATACGATAAAACCGTAGCAAAAGTACCCTGGGGATTCCGAACAAGTATAAACCAGGACATAAGCGGAATTATATAGAAAAGTGTAATCGGACCCATAAGATTCTGAGCATCTCTGAGCACGTTGCAGATCGAGCCGACTCCGGCCATTATGGAGCTGAGCAAAATAAAGCCGAGAATGAAATATATAACAAAATAAAAGAACAGCCAGCCGTTAACATCAACCGGCAGACCTTTCCACAGCGCGGTAGAATATGCAGCAAGAGCCCACAACGCAATCACAGTCAAGCCGATACCGGTAAGGCCCAGTATTTTTCCCGCCATTAACTGGAAAGAATCCACAACCGAAAGCAAAACCTCGATGACGCGAGATGATTTTTCCTCGATGACACTCGTGAGCATCTGCTGTCCGTTAGCAAAAATTCCGATATACATAAGTAACATAAAGAAAAACGGCACCATTATCGAAGTAACCATTTCGATTTCGCCTTTTACCTTTTCTTCTCCCTGTGCCTGGCCTATTTCTATTTGCTGTGTCTGGACATTTTGAAGCTTATAAAAAAGTTCTTTGTCAACGTTCCAGGTTTTATAACGATATTCCCTTACAGCATTCCGGCATAAATTCTCGATAACTCCGAGCGAATCGAGATTCGAGGCTTCTGTTTTATATGTATAAAGTGAAATTTTGCCGTCGCCCGATACGATATTCGGGTCAATTACGATGTAGGCGTCGATTTTACCTTCTCTGAGCCTGCTTTTTTGCATTTTTGATTGTTTATTGTATGAGTTCACATCGGCTGTAGTCTGAGAAACAATCATCTGCCTGTTTTCGGATTTTTTGTTATGAGCATCGAAGCAGGTTTTTATTTCATCTGCCAGTTGGCCTGACAGGTCGGTGACAGCAACTTTAAGCGGCGGTCGTGAGCCCGGTTTTGTCTGAGCAACCTTGGCCGAAACGAAAATAATCGCCACCATAATAAGCGGCGCCATAAAAACGCTTATCAGGAAGGTCTTGCTTTTTACAGATTCGACGTACTCACGCCGGGCAACTTTGAGAATTTTACTCATTTTGCTGTCCTACAAGCTTAATAAAAATTTCGTGCAACGATGGAGCCTTAACTTCAAATGCTTTTACCTGTACCCTGCCGACAAGCTCGGCGAGAAGCTTCTGCGGGTCGGCATTATCTTTGAGCATAATGTCAAAACGATTGTCTTGTCTGTTTACACAAGAGACAATCGGTAAAGTTTCAATAAAACTGATATCACCGGCAAGCTCGGCGGAAACAGCACCGGTTCTGTATTGGTCTTTTATTTGCCTGAGCTTTCCATCTATGACGATTTTACCCTTGTTAATCAAAAGAATATAATCACATAGCTTCTCGGCTTCATGCATTACGTGGGTTGAGAAAAGTATCGTTGCGCCGTTCTCGCGCATTTTCAGAATAATATTTTTGAGGATTTCCTGATTGACGGGGTCGAGGCCTGAAAAAGGCTCATCGAGTATAAGAAGGTCGGGCTGATTTATGGCGGCGACGGCGAACTGTAATTTTTGATGCATTCCCCTTGAAAGCTCCTCGACTTTTTTCTTTGCACAATCTGCCAGGTTGACTTGTTCAAGCCAGTGAGGAATACGCTCGCTAAGCTCGTTCGAGGATAAGTTTTTAAGCGAGCCGAAGTAAGCAAGAACGCTGCGCACCGTCATTTTTCTATAGAGACCTCTTTCCTCCGGCATATAGCTGATTCGGCTTCGCATATTCTCGATGGAACCATCGCCGAATATACTTATGGTACCGCTATCGGGGCTTATGATATTCATAATCATTCTGATTGTGGTGGTTTTGCCGGCACCATTCGGGCCTAAAAAGCCGTAAACGCTACCAGCCGGCACGGTGACAGTTAAATCATCAACAGCCTTAAAATGGTCAAAAGATTTACTTATATTTCGCAGTAAAAGCGCATCCATCAAAATTTCACTCACAAAAAACGTTCATTTTCTTCACCTGTCATATTATAGACGCGCAAAGATACAAATTGTAACAGCAATTTTTTGATTCTTTTTAAGATTAAATGATTTCAAGGCAGCAGGTTTAAGCATTTTTTACGAGTCTTTTGATAGCCCTGTCTTTTTCGTAACCCTGGATTCGAGACTTTCTGACGGCCTGAGCCAAAATAGAAATAGTTTTATCGTAAGTCCTCCTATCAACCCAATAGGGAGTGCCGTCCTTGCCACCGTGAGCAAATGAATAGCGGGCGGGGTCTTGGTATGAAGGTTCAGCTCCATAAATCACCTCACCAACCAGGGCCAGTGCCCTTACTGTTTTCGCACCGACACCTCTCGTGGCGAGCAGCTTTTCATAATTGACGGGTTTCAAATCACAAAGCAAGTGAAGGATTTTTTCAAGGTACCTGCTGCGTGAAAAATCCTCATAGATTACGGGATGGGTTTTAAATTCTGTGTCTTCAAGCTTCAAAAAAGTCATCTGCCGGCCCTTGTATTTTAAGCTGACCATTTTGCTGTAGCGGGAGTAGTGCCTTCGCAGGATTTCGATGTCCTTTATCAGTGAGTTGTATCCGCCGGAAACGAACTCGACACTCAGGTCTCTTGTTTTAGTGCTCTCTTTGGCAGTAAGATTCAGGGTCGGTAACTTGTGGGCTTGGGTGACAATGCCGGTATGAGGCTCACAGACAAGGTCATTGACATTTTCACTGAACCAATGGTATCGCCTCGCTGAGACGTTAGAAGGATTCATCCCCTGCTGAACCACCGCCCAGCTTCCTTTTCTCGAAAAGAAGAAGCAGTGATGATAAATCTGAAAACCGTCCTGAACGAGCGAGCTGTCAACCTTGGCGCTCATTCGGGAATTATAAACGAGATTATTTGCAGAGTTGTCCGGCAGGCTGAGCCTATCGGCCCATTCTTCTATCTGGTCTGGCGTTTTTCGTGACGTCTTGCCTTTTCCGCCGCAGATGAAAATCCCGAGCTGTTTTTCTCTGCCTCGAATTGCCTCTTTGAGAGCTGCTGTCAATATTGTTGTCAGGCCGGAGGCGTTCCAGTCAAAGGCCAATACCGTTCCAAGCGATTGAAACCAGACGGGGTCGGCTATTCTTTTGATAAACTCGTCCGGGCCGAACTCGGCTATAAGTACTTCTGTCATTTGTCGGCCGAGTCTGACCATCCTTTGAAAAAGCCATCTCGGACAGGTGCCCGTATCGAGAGTAAATGTAGCAATCGACCTTTGCATAGATTCAAGTTTACACTTTAATTGCTACAGAGTCAATTGCGCCTTAGCCAGGTATCGGGATTCCACTTAAAGCTTCATTCGTTCTTCAGCGATGAGTCTTTCTCAATCACCTTTTGTTCCTGCTCACTTTTGAAATCCGCCAATTTTCGGGCAAGATTTTCGTCCGACAATGCGAGGATTTGGGCGGCGAGGATTGCAGCGTTTTTCGCACCGGCTTTTCCGATGGCTACCGTGGCAACTGGCACGCCCGGCGGCATCTGCACAGTGCTCAAAAAGGCGTCGATTCCTTCAAGGCCTGAACTCGAAATCAGGGGCACGCCGATTACGGGCAGTGTGGTTTTCGCAGCCAGTGCACCTGCGAGATGAGCGGCCATACCTGCAGCAGCGATTATAACCTTTATGCCGCTGTTTGCAGCCGTTTGCGCGAATTCTGCGGCTATTTGGGGTGTTCTGTGTGCCGAAATTATCCGGATAGTCGGTTCCAAGCCGAAATCGGCGAGCTGGTCAACGCAGCCCTGCATTACAGCCATATCGCTATCAGAGCCCATCACAACAGCAACTTTATTTTGCTTGTTAGCAGCCATTTTTTTCTCGCTTTTCAGAATACAATTTAATAAAATTTTTAAGATATATATTATAACGCTTCGGCGGACATCTGCAAGTAAGGGGTGCCTGAAATGCAATGCAGAAAGCCTATTGTTGCAGGTCAGTTTTATCCGGCTCAAAATGACAGTTGTATCAATGAAATTAACCAGTATCTGAACGAAAGGGCATCGAGCGAGACTTTGCCAGATACAATAGCGGCCGGCATTGTCCCCCACGCAGGCTGGTTCTTCAGCGGCAGCCTGGCAGCGCTGGTTTTTTCCGCGATAAAAGTGCAAAACAACAAGGTCCACACATTCGTGATATTCGGAGCCGCTCACAGCTTCTTCGGGAACAAGCCTGCAGTTTACGACAGGGGCTGCTGGCTGACGCCCATCGGCGAGATATTTATTGATGAGCAATTTGCGGATGCTGTGATTGACAGCGGCATAGCTGAGAGCGGCCCTGACGCACATCGTGGCGAGCACAGCATCGAGGTGCAGGTGCCGTTCATACAGTACTTGTTCGCCGGCGCAAAGCTCGTTCCCATACTTGTTCCTCCGGGCAGTCAGGCAGTTGCGCTGGGTGAAGCTGTGGGTGAGGTTATCAGTAAAGACACCGAAAGAGTAATTGTCTGCATTGGTTCGACTGATTTAACTCATTACGGGCCTCGTTACGGCTTTACGCCGATGGGGGTCGGCAAAAATGCCATCGAATGGGCAAGTGAGGTTAATGACAGACAGTTCGTTGATTTGGCATTGAAGCTCGAGCCGCAGGAAATGCTTAGCAGTGCTGCGGAGAACTGCAACGCCTGCGGGCCGGGAGCAGCGGCAGCGGCGGTTGCTGCTGCAAAGAAGCTCGGCAGAAAAAAAGGTGTGCTGCTCGCTCAAACGAACAGCAGAGATGTTATGCTTGAAAAGATGAATACGTCAAGCGCCGAAAGCGTAGGCTACGCCGCGATTGTATTCTAAAATGAGCCTGTCCTGCCCCCCTCATCTATAATTAAAAACCCAAAAAGACAAAAGCCAACGGTCGGATTCGAACCGACAACCACTGGTTTACAAAACCAGAGCTCTACCATTGAGCTACGTTGGCAAACAGAAAAATAATAGTAAAATTTTTCCCTTTAGTCAATATTAGTATCGGACAAGCCCTCATTCTACCTTTACGATTCACAAATTCAAATACGTAAGATACAGCAAATATAAGGGTATACCCTCAGTGAAACTTGTTCTTGCGAGATTGACTGCGGACGGATATATTACACACGCCTGAACCATTAAACGTCAATAAAACGATTCTGTGTAAAGGGAGTTTGTCATTGCAGGTATGGCGTTACGAAAATAATCCCGTAATAAGACCGGATGAAATCAAGCCGTCGAGAGAAGATTTCGAGGTTACCGGCGTATTCAACCCGGCGGTTACACGATGCGCCGACGAAATAATACTGCTGGCAAGGGTAGCAGAACGGCCTATCAGCACCGAAGCGAATGTCGTTTTGTCGCCGTATTATGATATCAAAAAAAGAGCTGTCGATGTGATTAAATTTCGCAAGGATGACGCGAGTATCGATTTTTCCGACCCGCGATTGGTAAAAACAGCTGAAGGAACGTACCTGACATCGCTTTCGCATTTTAGGGTCGCAAAAAGCAAGGATGGAAAAAACTTCGAAATTTGCAATAAACCTTCAATTTTTGCGACTAATGAATACGAGAGCTTCGGTCTCGAAGATGCTCGAATAACAGCGATTGACGGCAGGTTCTATATAACTTATGTGGCTGTCAGCAGGTACGGTGTAACAACTTCTTTAGCATCTACCGAAGATTTCAAGGACTTTAAACGTCACGGAATAGTATTTTGTCCGGAAAATAAGGATGTAGCTATTTTTCCTGAGAAGATAAACGAAAAATTTTATGCCCTGCATCGGCCGGCTTCGCCGTTATTCGGGAAAAATGAATTGTGGATTGCTGAGTCGCCTGATTTGATTCACTGGGGCAATCATCGCTACCTAATGGGCACGACGCCGGATAGCTGGGACGAAGCGAAAATCGGTACCGGTGCTGTTCCCATCCGTACCGATGAAGGATGGCTCGAAATATATCACGGAGCGGACCGGAACAACCGCTATTGTCTCGGTGCAGTGCTTCTTGACGACAGGCAGCCGTGGAAGATTTTAGCAAGAAGCGAAAAGCCGATTTTCGAGCCGGAGGCCGAGTACGAGCAAGCTGGATTCTTCGGAAACGTTGTGTTCTGCTGCGGCTTGTTTCCTGAGGCTGGCAGATTAAATATATATTACGGTGCAGCAGATACTTCTATTTGCTATGCACAAATTTCCCTCGAGGGAATACTTAAGAATTTGAACTTATAATTTGTTGCCCTGACGTCATAGAAACCCTGCTTGTTATTTCAGGGCAATTTTCGTATCCTGGTGAGATGTGGACAGAAGCGCAGAGAAACCTGATAGTAAAGTCGAATCAGCAGGTTTAATCCGGCGGTGGTTTGACTATTTAAAGTGCCGGGCCTATAGCTTTATCGTTTTTGGCGCCCTGTTCTGCACAATTACTGTAAAGTTCTTTCATGCCTGTCGGAACTCCATTATTTCATACTATCCAAAATGGATTTTAACTGATATTGCTGTACTGCTCGGTGTTGAAGTGGTTCTTTCTACCATCTACTTTCGCTGGCCCCGAAAAAATGTCTTTCGTGTAGTCACATTTGCCGCCGCGCTTGTCTGCACCTGGTCGGTTATTAACGCCTGCTGGCTGATAAGAAACGGCGTACAGATTTTGCCGATGAACCTTCTACCATTATTCAGGGACCCTGCGGACGGTTTTTCAATGGTCGGTGTTAATATTATAAGAATGCCGCTGCCTTCGATTTTAATCTTCGTGCCCAGCGCCGCTGCTCTTACTTTTTTTTTCCATGTCCAGGCAAAACCGCTCCTTCCGAAAATCGATAAGGCAAAATTTTTTAGAAACACTGCCGTCCTATTAACTATAATTCTTATCGCTCTTATCGCCAAGCTCTTTGATATCAAACGAGGCTCTGTACCGGCTGCTGCCGTCGGAATGCGTTATAATGCACAACTAAAAGCCGTAACTTGCCTTTGGAACAAAAGCCACAGGCTGACCCGGGACGACCTTAAAAACCTAAATAAAATTATTCCATTCAACGACGAGGTAAACATAGCTTCTCTGCCTGATACGCCTGCCCGTAACTATAACGTTGTTGTTGTTGTCCTTGAAGGCATTCAATACAAATACACATCTCTTTATAATAAGCAGGACGACCTGACGCCCTATATAAGCCAAATTGCGCAACAGGGTTTATGCTTTGACAGCATGCGGACTTCGCTGACGCACACCACCAAAGCCCTTTTCGGTATTTTGACAGGCTTTTTTCCGTCCGCGTCAATGGACCTTTCGGAGGCTGTACCTGTTACCAAGCCTTATGTTTCTCTGCCGATGATTTTGAAAACAAAACGGAACTATCGCACAGCTTTTTTCCAGTCGCCCAAAGGTGATTTCGAAGCCCGTCCCGCGTTGGTGCACAATCTCGGCTTCGATAAGTTTTTTGCAAGGGACGACCTTGACGACCCCAATACTTATATCGGCTATCTCGGCAGCGATGAATTTGCCCTGCTCAAGCCGATTACCGAGTGGATTAGAGAAGATGACAAGCCCTTCATTCTGACCCTGATGTGTTCAGTCACACATGACCCGTATGACCTGCCGAAATGGTATGGTAAAGCCCAGGGACAGCTTACCGACAAATACAAACAGACAATAAAATATACCGATTTATTCATAAAGGCTCTCGACGAGGAATTGAGAAAATTGAACCTTTATGATAACACAATTTTTTGTGTAATCGGCGACCATGGTGAGGCGTTTGGTGAACACGGCTCTCTTGTTCATGAGCGGGTTGCTTTCGAGGAAGCATTAAGGGTTGTCTGGGTAATGCGTGCACCTTCTCTGATTGAGCCGAATACCATAATTCAAGAGCCCGCAAGCTCAATCGATTTTACTCCAACGATACTATCACTGCTTGGTTTCGATGTCGAAAAAGGACCATTTGAAGGACAAAATATCCTCGGTAAATCTGTTAACGACAGAAAGGTGTATTTTGCCTGCTGGATGCTGCAGGGGCCTTGCGGCTTTGTCCAAAACGGCAAAAAATTCGCATATAATCCCGTTGACGAAAAGGTACGTGTATTTGACCTCGCAGAAGACCCAATGGAGCTAAATCCTTACGAACTGCCTGAGAAACAAAACAAAAAGATTGCCGACGAGCTTATAAACTGGCGAAAAAATTCCATCTTTAAAATAAGACAGCAGCAAAAAGGCCAGGTATTGCTTTTCGATAAATGGCTCTGTAAATGGAAAAAAAGAGTCTGCGATGCCTTTTATAAATCCGGCGTCAAACGACAAAAAAACTACATTCAAGCATTGTATATATCAGTAGTACCTATAATACTGACAGTCCCGTTTGTCGTTCTGTTTCTGTCATACTTATTCAGAAGAAAAGCTAAGCTGAGAGTAAATAATTAAGGCCTATAAATAAAAAAGCCCCCGGCTTTCCGGAGGCTTTTGATTCGTAAGCCGTGAGTTTTCTTATACGATTTCTTCATCTATCCAGCTGGTCAGCTCTTTGACGTCATCAATTGTAATATCGCCCATATGAGCGATTCTGAAGGTCTCCTCTTTCAGCTTGCCGTAACCATTGCCGAAAACCGTGTTGTGCTTTTCCTGAATTGCCTTTATTGTTTCAGCGACGTTGATGCCTCGTGTATTCTTAATCGCCGTAAGAGTATTCGAGGCATACTTTTCCTCGCAGAACAACTTGAACTTCTCCTTTGCCCAGCTCCTGACGAAGTCAGCCATTTTTTTATGGCGGGCCCATACATTTTCCATACCTTCGGCGAGCAGTTTCTTGCACTGATAATTCAAAGCCATTATATGAGGAATGCTCGGTGTCACGAGCGTCTGGTTTTTTTCGTTCATCTTAGCCCATTTTACGAAATCGAAATAGTAGCCGCGGTTAGGGACGTTTTTGCTTTTCTCAAGCGCTCTGTTGCTGACCGCTGCAACGGCGAATCCCGGCGGGATTGCAAAGGCCTTTTGTACGGATGCAAATGCGACGTCCCAGCCTAATTTATCAAACTTCAAAGACAAACCTATCATTCCGCTGACCGAATCGACAAATACCAGAACATCGGGATATTTCTGTTTCATCATTTTACTTATTTCTTCGACGGGATTCATCAGGCCGGTACTCGTCTCGTTGTGTACAAGGGTAACGGCCGCATATTTGCCGGTTGCAAGCTTTTCATCGATAAGCTCGGCAGTGACCGCTTTGCCCCACTCGACATTCAGGGTATCGACGTTTCTGCCGCAGCTTTCAATAACGGTTGCCCATTTTTCGCTAAAGGCGCCACAGCCTGTTGCCAGAACAGTTTCATCAGTCGCTACACAGTTGCGAATGGCAGCTTCCCAAATCCCTGATGCCGAGGACGTTGATAAAAACACATTTTGCTCAGTAAACAAAATCTTTTTGAGCATTTCGATTGTTTCCGAATGAAGCTGGCCATACTCCTTGAGCCGATGTCCAAGGGTAGGTCTTGCAAGCTGTTTCAAGACGTCATCGACCACGTGTACAGGGCCGGGAATGAACAGCCGTGGCGGATTTTTCCAGTCAACCATTATTCTTCTCCTGTCAAAAAAGCTACATTTTATAAATAGTCATACCCGTATAAATTTTCGGGAAAAAGAAAGTTGATTTCTGCGGCATTTTTTCGCCAGCGTCGGCAACCTGCCTTATCATTCTCATCTTCTCAGGATTCGTGAAAAACGCGGCCTGTATCCGGCCGGCATCGACCTTTGCGATAGTTTCATCAACAGCGTTAGGGGTATCCTTTACGTATTCAAGATTGCTTTTTGCAGCCAGCTGTTTTTCACCGATGCCAAGCAAATCTTCCAGTATCAGCTTGTGAAGCACCGAGACCTCAAGCCGCCGGTAAGGCTTGCTTTTTTCAGGCACAGCAGTATCCATTACCGAGCTTTTCTTTAATACAGCTACCCCGAAGGTATCGTCGGCTGTATAGATTCCATAGGCATTTTTGTCTTTAGCGGATTCTGCCTTCATTTGTTCGAGCATCTTGTCTTTGGCCCGCTGCTTGTTGTTTTCGGAATCGAACCTGTATTCCGTAATGTCAAAATTTTTCTTCAAGCCCTCAAGTAAAGTTTCTGTACTGAAATTGTTTAGGCCGTAAACAAGTCTATGAGTGGCCAGCACAACCATCCCCTCGTTAAGGGTGTTTGCAAAGGCCATTATCTGATAAGCTGCGTTGGGATTTTTTGTCTCTTTATAGTAGTTCAGCGAGGTTGCGTAGCGATGATGGCCATCGGCGATAACACAACCTTTATCTTTCATCATTTTGTGAATCTGTTCGATGTCGCCGCTGTCGGTAATAGCGAAGAGCCTGTGCGTGACATTGTCCTCATCAGTAAAACCAATCAAAGCATCGGAGTTAACAGCTTTTTTGATGATTTCGTCGGCGATTTTTTCAGGGTCTTCATAGAGCATAAAAATCAGACCGAACTGCACTGCTGTTGCTCTTTGAAGATTGAGCCGGTCTGCCTTCGGGCCGCTCAGGGTGTTCTCATGCGCCTTTACACTGCCGCCGTATTCTTCAAGTTTACCTAGAGAAATGAAGGCGCCTCGCTGAAAGGCTCTGCCTGCAACCTCAAAATCCTGTACATAGGCGTAAATGGATTCGGCACTATCCTGTTTTAGCGCATCTTTTGCAATCCATTCGTTAAGGTAATCTGCCGCCCGCGTATATTGATTTTCATTTTCATTATCAGAGTCTTTTGTTTTGCCTCTGATTATTCTCACAATATTATATTCATTTTTTTGATAGAGTTTTTCCTGCAGGCTGGCGTCGATAACATCATAAGGCGGAGCAATACAATCACCGGCGCTGCCTACGACAGCAGGATTAAACCTAAATGCCCTGAAGGATTTTATTTCCATAAGCTTAGCATCCAGTGCTTCGAGCAATCATCACCGTTTTGTGAAAATCGGGATATTACAGCAGAAACTTTGACTTGTCAAATGTAATATAGAATCTCGAAAGGCCGGAAAAATAACCGGAAGAAACGAGGTTAAAAAGCAATTTTCAGTTTTCAACTTTTTTCTTTTTTTTGAGGTATTCATTTATTGCGGCGGCGGCGATTCTGCCCTGTCCCATCGCCAGAATTACCGTTGCCGAGCCTGTAACTATATCTCCGCCGGCATAAACGCCTTCCATTGACGTCTTGCAGTTTTCATCGACAACTATATTTCCCCATTTGTTGAATTCCAGATTCGGCGTGGTCTTGCGAATCAACGGATTGGCGATACTTCCGATGGCTACAATAACAGTATCAACCTTGATTTGAAACTCCGAGCCTTCTATGGCAATGGGTCGTCGCCGGCCGCTCTCGTCAGGTTCACCGAGCTTATATCGAAGAGCTTCAATGGCAGTTACGTGCAGGTTTTCGTCACCGATAATCCGCTTAGGACTTTGCAGCAGGTGAAACTCTATGCCCTCCTCTTTGGCATGCTGGATTTCTTCTATCCTGGCAGGCATCTGCTCTTCGGCTCTTCGGTAAACCAGATATACCTTTTCGGCACCAATCCTTAGAGCGGCTCTGGCAGCATCCAGCGCCACGTTACCGCCGCCGATAACAGCAACCTTTCTCGAGCGGGCAATTGGAGTATCTGCACCTGAACCAAATTGATATGCCTTCATAAGATTAGTACGCGTCAGGTATTCATTCGCACTGTACACACCGACAAGTGATTCGCCTTCAATATCCATAAATTTTGGCAGGCCCGCCCCCACACCTATAAACACGGCATCATAACCATCCTGATTCATTAACTGCTCGATGGTTCTGGTCTTGCCGACAACAAAGTTGGGGATGATTTTTACGCCCATTTTTATTAAAGTATCAATCTCTTTCTGAACAATAGATTTTGGCAGCCTGAACTCTGGTATTCCATAAACCATCACGCCGCCGAGCTTATGAAAGGCCTCAAATATCGTAACATCGTGACCTGCCCTTCTGGTATCGGTAGCGGCAACGATACTGCCCGGTCCTGAACCGATTACAGCAACCTTCATCCCAGTAGGAGCAGCGACAGCGGGAACGCTATCCTCAGTTTCAGCGTTATCGGCAACAAATCTTTCAAGCCTGCCTATTGAAACAGCCTTGTTTGTATCCTTGAACTTTTTACCAACGGTACATTCCTGCTGGCACTGGGTTTCCTGCGGGCAGACTCTGCCGCAGACAGCCGGCAGAAGAGAGTTTTCTTTGATAATATTCAGAGCCTTTTTGCAATCGCCCTCCGCGGTTGCTGTTATGAAGTCTTTTATTTTAATTTGCACCGGGCAGCCCTTTATACAGGGTGCATTCTTACACTGCAGACATCGCATCGCCTCGAGTCTGGCCTGTGTTTCAGTATAACCAATGGCCACTTCATTCACATTGAGCACTCTTTCAGCAGGAGCCTGCTGCGGCATCTGCTGAGGTGGTATTTTGTACCTTTCAGCAGCAGTGAGCTGACCTTTTTTTTGTTTATCCAAAAACTGTTCAAGAAGTTCTTTTTCTTCTTTTTCCGTCACCGCAAAAATCCCTGAATGTTCCTTTTTATTTTTTCTTCTCGTTACCAAAATCTTTTTTATCCAGTCCGATTTTGCAGCCGTGTTTTTTATAATGTTGGTACGCTTTTTCTTCCTGGCCTTTATAGGCGTTCAGCCTTTTAATCATCAAATCGAAATTGACCTTATGGCCGTCAAATTCGGGGCCGTCAACACAAACGAATTTTGGCTTGCCGTCATATTCGATTCTGCAGCCGCCGCACATACCGGTGCCGTCGACCATAATCGTATTCAGTGAAACCTGCGTAGGAATATTAAACTCCTTTGTTACCTCACAGCAGAACTTCATCATCACAGCAGGCCCGATTGCAAAGGCCTGGTCGGGTTTCGGTGTTCGCCGGCAAACCTGCCTCAAAGGTTCGGTGACAAGGCCCTTACGTCCGTATGAGCCGTCATCCGTCATTACAATAAGCTCATCGCTTATCTTTGCAAATTCATCTTCCAGTATAATTAATTCTTTGCTCCTGGCGCCGAGTATTGTGATAATTGTATTGCCAGCTTTTTTTAAGGCTCTTGTTATTGGCAGCAACGGTGCATTGCCGATACCGCCGCCTACGCAAACTACAGTACCGAAATTTTCTATATGCGTTGGATTTCCGAGCGGTCCTGTTACTGCAGCTAATTTGTCACCGACCTTCATATCAGCCAGTTGAGCTGTGGTTTTGCCGACTCGCTGCCAGATAAGGCTGATGGTTCCCTTTTGGCGGTCGGATGCTGCAATTGTCAAAGGTATCCTCTCACCGAACTCTGCGTTTACGCTGATTATGACGAATTGGCCCGGTTTAGCAGCCTCTGCGACAAACCGAGCACCGATTTCAGCAGTAAATACATTCTCACTGAGCTGCTTTTTTGATATTATTTTGTGCGATATCTCTTCGGTCATATTCGAAAACCATATAAAAAAAATTCAAGCATGCCTCAGGCAGAGCTCGGCAGCAAATGTATTAAAGCAAATTCTTAGTAAGTTATCGAGTGATATTTCCTTATAAGGGCAATAAGATATCATTAAATTATTTGCTGCAGCAGAAAACAATGAGACCGGCCGGCAGTTTATATAAATTGAACCTGATAGTTCGGATGCAGGGGCTGATAGAGGTCACGGTCAAGCTTGATTTGAACCGCTATCTCTTAAATCCTTAAATCAGCTCGTCAACGGCTGCTGTGATATTGTCTTTGTTTGTTAAACCGACCCACGTATTTTGTACCTGCCCAGCCTTGAACAAAATTAAGGTTGGAATCGAGCTAATGCCGAATTCTACAGCGCTGTCACGGGAGTCATCGGTATTTATTTTGCACACTTTTGCTTTCCCTGTGTATCCATCGGCAATCTCTTCCAGAATTGGAGCCATCATTTTACAAGGCCCGCACCACGGAGCCCAGAAGTCCACAAGCACAGGCACATCAGAGTTGCGAACAACTTTATCGAATTCAGCGTCGGTCAGCTCAATCACATTACCAGCCATTATTCAATCCTTTCGAGTACTGGTTTAAGAAACAAAACTATTTCTAAACAAAAAAGTATTTTAAGGAAAAGAAACAATCGTGTCAAACGCTAATTTGAAGTTTGTTTTTTGTGCTCGCCGGTCAGCTCAACTTTTTCATAGTCTTTTTGTTTATGAGATTTTTTCGCAGGCAGTTCGACAACCGAGGTAGGCGGTTTTTGCTCAGCCGCAGTGAGCTTTGTTTGCTGCCAGCCGGTTTTGTCGATAGCAGCTCTGCTTTGCTCATCAGAAGCAGCTATTGCCTTCCGGACGGCCTGTTCAGCCGGTTCATTAGTCAAAGCCTTCAACTGAAAGGAATTGGAGGCCGGCAGCTTTTCGACAAAAACCAGCCTGTCTCGAATAAGCTCAAGAACCGCAAGGAACAGGCCTATCATTACAAGACGGTTAGGCTTTGACGCAAAAATTGTCTCAAAAAGCTGCGGCCCTTCAGCCTGCAATTGTGCCAGAACCTCTATCTGGTACAAGTCGATAGGAGTTTCGTCGGTGATATGGTTTACCTGGTAGGTTGTTCCCGTAGCCTTGCATATGGCATCAAAGGCTTCAAGCAGGTCCCAGACGCTGACCTGCTCCATATCTAGCTCCGGTTCGGCATCGGGTTTTAATTTCTGGATAATAATATCCGGACGGCTGTAGCGATTTTTAACCTCTTGCGCGGCACTATCAAGCAGATTAGCAGCATCCTTGAATTTCTTGTATTCGAGCAACTGGCGAATCAGCTCTGCTCGCGGGTCTGCCAAATCCTCTTGGTCAGAATATTCGGGTTCGGCTCTGGGCAGAAGCATAGCCGATTTTATCTGCATCAAGGTGGCCGCCATCACAAGAAAGCTGCCTGCCAGGTCGATATCAAGACTTTTTAACATTTCGATATACTGCAAATACTGGTCGGTTATCCTCGTGATGGGTATGTCATAAATATCTACCTCCTCTTTGCGGACAAGATACAAAAGTAAATCCATCGGTCCTGCAAAGATATCAAGATTTACGCGATAATCGTTCATATCCTTACTGTCTTTCATCAGCCTTGAGGATTTTTCTGGCTTCTTCGGACACACTTTCAAAAACCTGAAGCTCAGGGCCTTTGATGGCAGGTAAGCCCGGAAACATATTCGGAGCATTCTGCCCTGTTACTACTGCCTTGATTCCGAAGTCTTCGAGTTTTTGCCTGGCAAGCTCAGCCTCTATATAATCCATAAACCTTGCGATTGTGACGAGTCTGTCAGCCATTTTTTACCTTCCCAATCCGACGGCCTTTCTTGCCCGGGCCAGCGTTTCTGAAGCGACGGCTTTTGCCCGCTGTGCACCGTCGGCAAGGGTCCTTCTGACGTAACCAATGTCGCTCTCAAGTTCTGCCCTTTTCTCTCGATAGGGCCTGAAATACTCTATCATAAGCTCAGCCAGGCGCTTTTTCACCTGGCCGTAGCCCATACCGCCGCTGCGGTATCCGTTCTCCCATTCTGCAAGCTCGTCAGGTGAAGCGACAAGTTTAAGAAGGGCAAAAACATTGCACTTATCAGGGTCTTTGGGCTCCTCGACAGAGGTCGAATCGGTTACGATACGCATAATTTTCTTTTCGATACTATCCTCAGGTTCGAATATCTCAATCGCGTTGCCATAGCTTTTGCTCATTTTCCTGCCGTCTAGGCCGGGCACTACCGCTACCGATTCGATAATATAGTCTTCAGGCAGGGTAAGAATTTGGCCGTAAGTGTTATTGAACCTTACGGCTATATCGCGTGCGACCTCGATGTGCTGTTTCTGGTCAGCACCGACGGGAACAATATCGCTGTTAAAAATAAGAATATCCGCCGCCTGAAGGACTGGATATGCGAACAGGCCGTGATTAGGGCTGAAGCCCTGAGACACCTTGTCCTTATAACTGGTACAGCGCTGTAGCAGTCCCATCGGCGTTACACACGAAAGCAGCCAGGTGAGCTCGGTTACCTCAGGCACATCCGATTGGCGCCAGAAAACGGTTTTTTCCGTATCCAGGCCAAGGGCAATATAGTCGATTGCGACATCCAATACGTTTTGAGCGACTTCGTCCGGCGAGGGACCGCTCGTCAGGGCGTGATAATCCGCAATGAAATAGAAACATTCGTTTTCAGCCTGCAGCTTTAATTGATGACTCATCGCTCCAAAGTAATTTCCTATATGCAGCCGCCCGGACGGCTGTATGCCTGAAAGCGCTCTCAAATTAACCTCCCGATAGCAAAAACAAAAATAAATTTTGAAGAAGTGCCAACGGCACTAACAGAAAATCTGCATAAACGTAACGAAAATGAAGTGAAATGTCAAGGATTACGTATAATTTACGAGCACACTTTTTGCGGCATCTTCGCTTATTATCTTTTCGGCAAGAAGCTCGTTTAACGAATCCACCATTGTAATCATACCGTGCTTTTTACCTGTCTCAATAACGCTTCTCAGGAAAAAGCCCCCTTTTCTTCTTATTATGTTTCTGGCTGCTCCGGTCGTTACCATTATCTCGGTCGCCACCCTCTGGCTGCCTTTCACTGTCGGGATTAGCTCCTGGTGGACTATCCCCTGCAGCGATTCTGCCAGCAGAAATCTAAGCTGGCCTTCGGCTGCCGAAGGTGCGTAGCTCAACAGCCTTTCTATGATTTTATCTATTGATATTGTGTGAAGCGTCGAGAGCACCAGAACGCCGGTCTCAGCAGCAGCCAGAGCTATCCTTATCGTCTCGTAGTCCCGCATCTCGCCTATAGCAATGACATCGGGGTCCTGCCTTAGAGCAGCCCGCAGACCTGTGTAAAATGACTTGGTGTCCCTGCCGATTTCCCTCTGTCTTACAACGCCTTTTTTGTTCGTGTGCACGTACTCAATAGGGTCTTCAATAGTAATTATGTGTTTGGTGAAATTTGCATTTATCTCATCTATCATAGCCGACATAGTTGTAGTCTTGCCTTGGCTGGTACTGCCCGTAATCAAGACAAGGCCTTTGGTTCGACAAGCCAAATCTTTTACGATATCGGGAAGATAAAGCTCCTTGATTGTCCGCGGCTTGGTCGGAAGTATTCTGATTGTAGCCCCGACGGTACCGTTGAAATAACCGACATTTACCCTGTATCTGCCGATTGTTTCTGTGAGCATAAAGTCGTAGTCCAAGTCCTCTTCGAATTCCTGCCTTTGCTCGGGCGTCAGAAGCTGCAGCGAAATTTCTTTACTTTGCTCGGCGGTAAGTATCTCTTTTGTGATAGGGACTAAATTACCGCCGATTCTGAACAGTACAGGCGTATCCGCACAGATATGTATGTCCGTAGCGTTTTGATTTTTTGCATGCTCAAGTAATTGTTGCCTGTCTATCATAATCGTTCCTTCCCGCCTCGCGGCGAGCCGCAGACCTCACGGCATTCGAGCCGAGGGGCTGCGAGGTTTTCAGCATTTTAAGCAATTATGCATATTTTGGGAATCTGTTATTTTGAGCTGAAGGATTTTTTTAGTACTGCCCGTAATCTTAGCCGGTTCAGCCATTCTAATCGGCCACAGCCATATAATCTTCTCGCCATCGGTAACTACCAGCAGTTTTCTTCTTATATTTTGCGGCACTTTCAAGTCGGTAATGAATTTACCGATTTTTTTTTGTGAGAGCATACCCAAAGGCTGGAATTTGTCACCCGCCCTGCGACGGCGGACTTTGACTGGAGGCTGCAGCTTATTAAAATCAAAGTGCTCTGTGAAATTGTCTTTATTGGTTTTGATATCCTCGACTGTTTTTTGCGAAGCAGCTAAAAATTTACTTTCTATAATAAAACTGCCAAACTTTTGTGTGCCCGGAATTTCGAGCTCAAAGATTTCATCAGGAACACTGCCGCTTTCGGCTTCTGCCGGACGCTCAAACATAAGTTTGTTGTACTCACGGTGTACGGTAAAACCACCGGGCAGGGCAATTTTTTTGCTGCTTACGTTCTTTCCTGCCAGCCGCAATATTTTTTCATAATGCAGGCGGTTTAAATCTTTCTGGCCACTGCCAAGACAGGCTAGGCTCCGGCGCAGTAGCTCAATCTTTACTTCAGGATGTTGAACTGAAAAAATTTTCAAATCAATTCCCAAGCTGTTTTCATCAACCTCTACCGCCTGAGACGAAAGTTTCTCGGCTATGCTGCTGACAAAATTATAAAGTCTGCGAGCCGACTGACAAAGACCGGATAACTGTTCAACGAGCGAACTGATACAATTTCGTTGAAGCTGCGGCAGCAAAAGATGGCGAATATAATTTCTCCTGAACGTCAAATCCTGATTGGTCCTATCTGTCTGCCATTTCAAATTTCTCTGTTCCAGATAGTCAGCAATCTGAGCCCTGGTAACGCAAAGCAGAGGCCTGACAAAATTGATACCCCCCTCAAAACTTTTTTTAGGCCAGATACCTGCAAGACCTCGAAGGCCAGTACCCCGAATAATATTATGAATAACGGTTTCAGCGTTGTCATCGGCCTGATGAGCGGTGGCTATTAGGCTGCATTTATTTTTCCTGGCGATTTCAATTAGAGCCTTAATTCTTAACTGCCTCGCCGCCGTCTCGATGGACAGTTTGTTTTGTTTCGCAAAACCGCGAACATCAATTTTCTCAGTAGCTATCGGCAGCTTCAATATATCGGCCTGTCGTACGGCAAATTGCTCGTCGTTGTCGCTGTCTGCGCCTCTTAGAAGGTGGTTTATATGAGCACAGACAAGCTCGTTTTTTACAATCGAGTTTTCTCTCAGCGAACAAAGTGCATATAAAAGTGCAGTGGAATCTGCTCCGCCGGAGACGGCCAGCAGAATCCTGTCCGCTGAAGCAAACAGATTGTTCTTTTTGATAAAGCCAGCCAGTTTATCTTCGAAATCTGATACCATTTTTTCTTTATATAAAAAACGGGCCTGACTTCCAGCCAGACCCGCTCGTTTACCGTAAAGTACATTGTCTTAGAAGGTTTTAAATCATCTGCCGTTTTAATCGTTTTTGGTCAGTTCCGCAATTCTGGTTTTTATATAATCAACTCTGCCGCTGCCCAGCTTTTCCTTTGCGAGGGCCTCGTTGTACAGCTCAAGGGCTTCATCCCTTCGGTGCAGGTACTTGTCCAGAATATAGGCTGCTTTGTATCTCGCAGGATTAGGTGTTTTGGGGTCCCACTGAAAAGCCCTCTTGTAGTAGATAACGGCTATAGTATAATCCTTGAAATACTCGTGAATACCCGCGGCCCTGAATGCCGCATCGTCAATTTTGTCACTCGTCGGATGCCTCTTGATAATCTGGTTATATATATCAAGAGCGCTGCGCAGGTTGTCCTCGTGCTTGATAATTATTAACCTGCCGGCACTTTTCTCAATCCGCACAGCCTCGCGATACATATAGTCGGCTTCATTGATAGATGTTGTAGCTCTTAAGGTCTCGGGTGCCACCATCGCCTCGATTATATATTGATACTGGGGTATGCCGTCAAGCTGCTTAAGCTCGTCTTTGGCCCAGCTCAACTTCATATTGTTGCCTTTCTCGCTGTAATATTTAATCAGGGTTTTAAGTGCGTTGCGGTAAGCCTGCCGATTAGCAGTCATCTGCTCAACAACGTCGGCCTCGCCTGCTTCCACAGGCTCAACCACAGGTGCAGCTTTTATGCGTGGAGGAACGATTTGAGATGCGCCGCTATCCATTTGGCGACAGCCGACAAAAACATACAATAAAATAATAAGAGCACCGGTTAAAATCTTCTTTGCCATGATGGCCTCCTTTCAAATTGACAAAACCGTTCTGGAAGAAAAAGCCTAAAACAAATATCAATTATCAAAGTTAAGTAAACGCCGTCAAGAAACTTTTTTCAACATTTCATTAAATCCTAAAAAAAGAAATTTTTTCCGAATTTCCACCAGTGGATTTCAGAACAGGCTAAGGCATATTACGAATACGAACCTCGATACTCTTTGAATCTTCCAATAAATCAACGAGTAAGTTCGTATCTGTCTGTCCGTAGTGATACGGATATAAAATCTTTGGGCTAAACATCTTAGCTGCATCTGCTACCATCTCCGGCGTCATCGTGTAGGGCAGATTCATAGGTAAAAAGGCGATGTCGGTTCCCTTCAATTTCTTCATTTCCGGTATGTTTTCCGTATCGCCGGCAATGTAAACTTTTTTATCACCGAAGCTTAACACGTAACCGTTACCCCTGCCTTTTGGATGGAAAGGCTCGCCGCTGGAACGCTTATGCACAATATTGTAAGCGGGCACAGCCTCGATTCGCAATCCCTGAACAGTCTTTACATCGCCGTTTCGCATCACAATGCCGCCGGTCATTGTTTCCGAGCAGGCCTCGGTAAAAACCAGCTCAGTATTATCCTTTCGGATGGCCGCTATAGCCCCGCTATCGAAATGGTCGCCGTGCTCGTGTGTAACCAGGATAATATCGGCCTTGGGCATCTTCGTAAAATCAGCCTCTCTGCTCACAGGGTCCACGTGAATGACCTTGCCGTTGAAGTTAAACATCAACGTTGCATGACCAATAAAGGTTATTTTCAAATCCCCCTCACTGGTGTTAAAAATATCTTCTTCAAATTTCTGCACCTGCTCTGCCTTCAGTAACTGAACTCCTTTAACCTGCATTTGAATCGAATACAGTGAGGTCCTTGCGGTGATAAAAAGTATATCATTATCCCTGCCTGCAAAACAAAGATTTGACGGCCTCTCGGGGACCTCGATTTCTTCAATTCTTTCGCCGGCCCGATTATAAATCGTCACAGCATCTGTGGCAAGATAGACATTACCCTTATTATCTATTGTCATACCATCGCCGCCCTGCTTCGCAAAAAGCTTCTTATTCGACAGCAAGCCGTCTTTATCGATGGTATATACGAAGGTTTTTCTGCTCCCCGGGTCTGTGACGTAAAGCAGTTTGCCGTCGGGTGTTCCAATCAAGCCATTCGGTTTAACCATATCGTCTATAACGCGGATGAGCCTTTTACGGTCAGCTGAGAGATAATAAACGTGCTCGCCGTCCTGACCCATATTCTCTCTGCTGCCGTAGCGCGGGTCTGTAAAATACACACCGCCGTCCGGGCTGAGCCAAAGGTCGTTGAGACTGTTAAATGGTTTATCGTTGTACTTGTCAGCCAGCACCGTTACTTTGCCTCTGCTATCGATGGAAACCAGTTTTTTTCCGCCACCCTGACAGGCAATCAGGTTGCCGTCCTTATCAAAATACAGGCCGTTCGCACCTTCAGAGTTTTCAATAAACGTTGATAAATTTCCCTCAAGCGACCAGATATGAATTTTATTATTGGGAATATCAGAAAAGTACACATTACCCTTGGCATCAGCGGCAGGGCCTTCGGTAAAAACAAATCCGCCGGCAAGCTTTCCCACTTTTGCGGCGCCTTTTACGAGGTTCTGATTCTCATCACTGTAGGATATCGCTACCGCTAACAATAAAAATGCAACGGATATATATAACTTGTGTTTCATTTGAGCCCCCTTTTCTTTTTTATGCGTACTGAGTTAAAAAGCCCCCGGCTCTTACATCCTGAACGTATAATATTTAAAGAACAAGAAATCAAGGCAATCAACTCAAACTCTGATTATTCAAGCGCCTGTTTTAAATCGTCAATAAGCTCATTGGTATCGCCGATTCCGGCTGACAATCGAACCGTGTTCGGCCTGACACCAAAAATTGTCCTTCGTTCCTCAGGCAGATAGAGCATGGTCGTCAGCACCGGTAGGCACACCAAAGTTTCCGTACAGCCGAGACTTACAGCGTGATAAATAACATTTAGCTTCTCGACAAACCTTTTAGCTTCATCCTGAGTCTTTCCCACGTCAAAAGCCAAAACTCCTCCGAATCCTTTTTCCATCTGCTTGCAGGCTATTTTATGACCGGGATCATCCGGCAGGCCCGGATAGTAGATTCTGGTAATTTTCGGATGGCCCGCCAGAAACTCTGCGATTGCCATTGCGTTTTCAGACATTTTAGCCGCGCGTACCACAAAAGTTTTTAAGCCTCTTTCCAAAAGGGACGCAGAGAATGCATCGAGTGTGGTTCCTATCGCCTGACGCGTGAACCAAAGCTCGTCATAATATTGCTTTGTCGAGCAGGCGATTGCGCCTGCCATCAGGTCGTTGTGCCCCCCGAGACCCTTGGTAGCGCTGTGCACAACCAAATCGGCTCCAAGTTCAAGCGGCAGTTGATGATAAGGAGTAGCAAATGTGTTGTCGATGACAAGTATCGCGCCGACACGGTCAGCTTGGCGACGCAGGTATTCTATATCAACAATCTTGACCAGCGGGTTACTGGGTGTCTCACAAAAAATCATTCGAGTGTTTTCCTTTACGTTTTCCGCTACTTTTTCGGGTTCGGCTGCGTCGAGCCAAGTAACCTCAACGCCGAACCTTTCAAGAATAAGGCCGACCTTATAGTTGGCGCCATATACATCGTGAAAAGTTATCAGGTTATCACCGGCTTTCAGATACGTCAGGAAAATCATCGTAAGGGCCGCCATCCCCGTCGTCGTGATAACGCAATCAGGGCACTTCTCCATCAGGGCTACTTCTTTCTCTACCGCACGGACAGTAGGATTGTCGTCGCGGTGATAAGTGTAGCCGTCTATCTCGCCGTCGGTAATCTGCCGCAGGATTTCGAAGGAAACATACTCATAATTTACCGCTGATACGATGGGGGTAACCATCGGTTTATTGCCGTAAGGCGTAAGATGGTCTCTATTCCTCATTTATTTCACTCCTAAAACAGCAGCTAAAGCAGGTTGTTACGCGGAACGATAAATTATATCCAATCTTTTAGATTTTGCCATATTTTTTGCAAATGTATGGCCTTTAAGATTAAATTTCTCTTTGATATGCAAAGCCGGATTTGATAACATCTGTCTTCGCAGAAGGGGCCTTAGCTCAGTTGGGAGAGCGCTTGCATGGCATGCAAGAGGTCGTGGGTTCGAATCCCATAGGCTCCAGTGAAAACGATTTTACGCCGCCGCTTATAATGTAGCCTCACAGCTCGCCCGATTAATTGTTTACATCTGTCGGCTGATTAACATCGAGCAGCATCTCGCGGCATTCCTCTGTTGGCAGCTCATTTGAGTCAGCAGGAGTAGATATATCATTAGAATCGCTTGGCATTTGCTGGGCTTCGAACTTCTTTTTCAAATCCTCAAGCTCTTCTCTCGTCTTTTCGGTTTGCTTTTCCAGCTCATCGATTTTTTCACGCAGCTCTATCACCTCGTCAGGTGCGAACTTCTGTTCTTTGTTGAGCTTATCGAGAGCATTCTTCGCAGCCCAAGCCGGCCTGTTGAATCTTCTTCTTCGGGGAACAACGCCGGGCATCTCATCACGCGGTACAAAGGATTCCAGAAGCGCCCTTGCCTTCACATCGCCGAGTGTGCCGAGAGCTCTCAGGGCAGCGGCCTGGATCCGCGGATTTTTGTGACTTACGTATCCAGTTAGAAATTCCCGTACCTCACCTGTGTCCTCTTCTTCGCGTGCTATATATGCAAGTGTGTTAAGGCCGCTTCCAATTGTTCTTGTCTCAAGCTCACCAATGCGAGTTTCTATTGTTTCCTGCAGTTCATCTATAAAGTACGGGTCGTCGAGATTGCGAATTCCATCCATCGCAGCGTCGACCAAAAGATTTTTAAATGATTCAGACTTCAGGTAGTCTTTCATTATTTGTTTTGTTCGGTCATCTCTGTAAAGAGCAAGGCCGCGAAGGCAATTCGCTTTGATGTCGGGATTTTTCTCCGTTTCGAGAACATCAAGAATAATCTCGTGACTTTCTCTGCCGTACACCGAACAGATACCTCTTATAACAGTCTGGCGCACTCTTGCGTCAGGCTGTTCAATTGACTCGCACAAAACCTTAAAAGCAGCATCTTCGTCTTTCATCTCAACAAGGGCATCGCAGGCCTTGATTCTTACACCGTAGAACGGGTCGTTATTCAATGCGCGTTTTAGTTTCTCTATGGTGGTTTTGTCTGTCTTTTTCTCAAGCTGCTTGATTGCCAGTATACGTCCGATGACATCATTGGCATCCGCAAGCTGGGTGTATAACATCTCTCGTGGTTTATCGAACTCAATTTTGGCAAGCAGTGTGTACTCGGGGTCGAAACGTACGATTTCAGGTTTTGCCGGCAGAGGGAAATAAAAATCGTGCTCTTTGGAATCGACCTCTATTTCTTTATCGATTTTTTGCCCGTCAACAACAAACCGAAGTGTAGCCGGGAAATGATAAATTTTTACGTTGTTTACCGGTTCTTGTGTCTGTGTCACGGAGACTTTGGCAAGTTTATCTTTTTCCGACCAGGAGTAACCTATCTTTAATTCCGGGAAACGTCCTTGCCTGACCCATTCGTCGAAGAACCTCTCGTAGCTTCCGCCGGAAAGCTCCTCAATTACCGAGACCAAATCCTCGGTTACCGTACTACCAAACGCGAACCTCTCAAGGTAGGTTTTGATGCATCTGCGGTATAAATCCTTGCCGAGCCTGTTGCGAAGCATATGCAACACCCAGCATCCCTTGTTGTAATTTCTATAATCGAACTGCTCACCTTCGTCTGAATACTCTTTATACACTATAGGCCGTTGTTCCTCCGTTTGGCTTAATATAGGCTCGGCAGTGTTGTACAAATTGTATAGCATCTGGTCCCTGCCGTTTTGATGTCCGTCGTGCAGCTTCTCGTAGTATGTCGCAAAACCTTCATTGAGCCACAGTTGGCTCCAGTCCTTGCAGGTAACATAATCTCCGAACCATTGATGGGCCATCTCATGTGAATTAAGCCCACGGCTCGAACGTATATTTTCAAAATCATCCGAAAACAAGGTGCCCTCTGTCAATATTGTAAGAGATGTATTCTCCATCCCGCCAGCTACGAAATCCGCAACACAAACTTGGTAATATTTGCACCACGGAAAGTCAACGCCAATCTCTTTCTCATAAAAGTCCATAATATCCGCCGTTTCCCGGAAAGAGTTTTGTGCGTATTCGATGTTGGATGGCGTGGTATAAAAGGCAAGTGGAATATCTTTGTGCTCGGATTCGACCTTTTCGAATTTGCCTGCGACAAGAGCAATAAGGTAATTTACATGCGGCTTTTCCTGCATCCAGCGGACCGTTTTCAGGCCTGTGTTGCTATCAATTACCTCTGATACAAGCCGGCCGTTCGCAAGCACAGTCATATCGCCGGGGACATGGCAGATAACCTCCGAGGTTGAATGTTCGTTCGGGTAATCGTAGCTCGGAAACCAGTAACGATGAGAATGCGATTCACCCTGCGTGAACAGGTGAATATCTTTAGCCTTATAACCCAGCTCAGGCGTTCTGAAAAAAAAGCCGTCCTCAGGTTCGGCGTGGTAGGCAATGGTAACGGTTGTTACATCTGCCGGTTCCACGGCAGAGGCAAATGTGATGGTAATATCCTCTTCGGTGACATCGTACCCGGCGATTTTCGCGTTGG
Organism: uncultured Pirellulales bacterium; assembly: GCA_964493425.1. Lineage (GTDB taxonomy): Bacteria > Planctomycetota > Phycisphaerae > Sedimentisphaerales > Anaerobacaceae > CAYLMG01. The sequence continues at coordinate 120,894 of CAZBMW010000003.1, read as the reverse complement.
ATTCAACGGATGATACAAGCAAATCATATGCATCGAGCCTAAGCTCATAAAGGGGTTTTGCAATGGGAGCAAATTTGATTGTTGTAATGCCGTCAATGGTACGCTGATTAAAATCGGGCGCTACATCAATTATGATATGCAGTATGTCCACCTTTCTGTCAGGTGCGTATTTGCGTTCATTAGAGGTTGCTTCATCGACGCTATCGAAAAAACCGCCGCCCACAGCGGTGCCCATCGAGATTGATACAATCAGACAAATTAATGCTATTTCCCCCCGGTTGAAAAGTGACCTCACCATAGTTATCCCCTTTTATTGCAAGTCTAAAGCGAAACGGCTCTTTTATTTAGAGCTCAGCCGCTCCTCCGGATTAAATAAACTAAAGCATTGTAATCTAAAAATTTATTTTTCGCAAGGATTTTATAATATAGGTTATAGCATTACTGTTTAGCTGCTGGTGGCTTTTAGTCCGGTTTGGCATTACAAAAAAGCTATAGTGTAACTAATTGTGGGGGCCGGCATTTATTAAAGCAGCAAGAAGAACGTGCCTGAGTCTGTCAACTGACAGATTATTGAGATAATCATCGCTGAAGTCGAGTTTGAATCTGCCTTTGAAGCCTTTGATTCTTTTTTCAAGCTCTTTTCTGTCTAATGCCGCGATTGAAGTGGCCGCCTGTTCAAAATATTCTTTTGACGCCATTTCCCTGCCCCTATGAAATTAATTTTAACAGTTCTCTGTTTTTTTGCATATCGTCGGTAATCTTTACAGGCTTGGTGACTAATTTGAGTGCTACGGGATAATCCTTCTGATTGGCTTATTATCGGCTGAAAATTTTTTTGTCATTTTTCCGATGGTCTGATAACCTTTTGCTTATGAAAACTGAACTGCTCGATTACAGTTTACCCCGAGAACTTATTGCTCAGCAGCCTTGTAGCATTCGAAGCAAATCACGCCTGCTGGTTTTAGACCGCTTGAGCGGTAAGCTCAAAGACTATGTCTTCAGCGATATTGGTAAATTCCTTTCGGCTGGTGACTGTCTTGTATTTAATAATACAAAAGTACTACCTGCCCGTTTCTTTGCGCGGCGCTCTACGGGCGGTGAGCTTGAAGGTCTTTTTCTGCAGCAGGCCGGGGACGGCGTATGGGAGGTTATGTTAAAGGGCGCTCGAAGAATAAAGGCGAAAGAGCAGATATATCTTGAAAGCAAACAAGGCGACAGGACAATAGAAGCTGTCCTGCTCGGGAAAAAACAGGATGGTAAATGCCTGCTCAGTGTTAAAAGCAGTCAAAAGACCGAAACCATCCTTGAAACAATAGGTTTTCCACCTCTGCCGCCCTATATAAAACGCGGCAAAGACCTCAGCCAAGCACAGGCCGACAGGAGGAGGTATCAAACCGTCTATGCTAAAAAGGCAGGTGCAGTGGCAGCTCCGACTGCGGGGCTGCACTTTACTAAAAAGCTTATCGCGAAATTGAGAAACGAAGGCATAATCTTCGCGTATATTACCCTGCACGTGTCCGCAGGGACGTTCAAGCCGATAGCTGCTGAAAATCTCCAAGAACACAAAATTCATAAAGAGAAATTCAGTATAGATTCAAAGAATTCGGAGATCATAAATAAGACAAAAGAAAGAGGCGGCAGAATAATCGCGGTTGGTACAACCAGTGTTCGTGTCCTGGAGACCGTAAGCGCCGGCTCGAAGGTGCGCCCTTTTAGCGGAATGACGGACTTGTTCATAAAACCCGGATATAAATTCAAAGTAACTGATGCAATGGTGACAAATTTCCATCTGCCCCGCTCAACACTGCTTGCCCTAACAGCCGCCTTTGCCGGTCTGGATAAAATACTTGCTGCTTATCGTTACGCCATAAAAAAGCGTTATCGCTTTTATTCTTACGGTGACGCGATGCTGATTATATAAAACTCAGCCGATACATATTTTATCGCCGGCTTTTATCTCGGCAATCCTGTCGGTTTTGTTTTTTTACATATTCTTCCACCCATCGGTCGATTTTTGAAAGGTCTAATCGCCCGACTTCCTCCAGCAGCTTTTGTTTCTGATTCTCATTTAATCCATCCCAAAACATCAAAAGATGCTACTGATTGTGCTCTAAAAGCTTTTTTTGTAGTCTCGACTAATTCTTTACTAACCATAATTCGAGCTTTTCCCGACTCGGGTTACCAAAAACCTTGCTTATAAGATTAAAAGCAACACTTTTCAAGCCTCTAGCCGAATTTAAGCCGAATTTAGTTTGACAAAAAGCATTCTACATGTTAGGCTTCACTATTTAAATATGTGTTTCAGATGAGATGCTTTAATTTTACTATAGTTAAACCTTATTTTTATAACCGGTTATCCGCCGGAAATCCCCTTTTGTAGAAAATATTGAAAGGTTAAACAGTCACTTTTTTGGATTTAAGCGTTCGGTCATTCGTCTTTATTAATGAGAACAGTGGTTAAAGGGCGCTTTTTTGGATGAGCGATCAGACAAAAAACTTGTTACTGCTGCAAAGCGAGGGCAGAAAGAGGCTTATGCCGGACTTGTTAAAAGGTATTACAGGGACGTCTTCGCGGTTTGTTTAGGGATACTTGGAAATATTGATGATGCAGAAGATATTGCTCAGGATGCAATGCTGACCGGATTTTTGAAAATTAGAAAATTGCATAAGGCAGACCGTTTCGGCTGGTGGATTGTGCAAATTGCAAAAAATCTTTGTATCGATTTGTTGCGCAGAAAAAAACACGTCAAGGCCATTTTGGCAGGGCTTACGATGCAGAGTAACCGGAAAACAAGCCAAAGCCAGGATATACACCAATCTATCAGACAACTGCCCCTGGAGTTAAGGCTCCCATTGGTAATGTATTACTTTGATAACAAGAGCACTAAAAAAATCGCAGAAAAGTTCGATATTTCACATTCAGGTGTGTGCAGCAGAATAAAAGAAGCGAGAAAACAATTACATAAATTGTTGACCGGAAGGGAGAAATAATGAGCGACAAATGTGATAATTTCAAAGATAAAATCGCTGAGCTTATCAGTGGAACTTTGCCTGACAGCGAGATTAATGCTATACAAGAACATAAAGAACAGTGCAAAGATTGCGCCGAATTTGAGCGGGTATTAAGGGCTGAAGACGCATTACTGACCCGTCTTTTTAACGAATTTGGCAGGGATTTGGACAGACAACAGGATGAGGTTATAAAAGCAATCGGCTGTTTCAGCTCTACGGCTAAGGACCGTATTCTCACGACAATAAGAGCAATAATTGACAATCCTATTGTTAAATTAGCCTCTGCGGCCGCTGTAATCGCTTTTGTCACATTCAACTGTGTTCGGGCAATGAGCTGGCTTCAGGAATTGGAAAGGTTTATGGATATTTGTGCTGTAACGATGAAATAAGCTTATACTAAGCGCCTTGAAGCGGCGATAATTGTATAAAATATATATTTTAGATTGTAGTGGTTTAAGTTTGAATCCATGAAAAAAAATGCATTGAAAGGAGAAAAACAAATGAAGAAAAAAGGTTTCACCCTAGTTGAGCTATTGGTAGTTATTTCGATTATAGCACTTCTCATGTCTATCCTGATGCCGACTCTGGCTAAGGTAAGAGCGATGGCCTTAAGGGCTGTCTGCAGCACTAACCTCAGCAGCCTGCACAAGGCATTTTTAGCTTATGCCCACGACAATTACGAGGAGTACCCCCGAGCCGGAGGCAAAACTTCTCGATGGCGGGTCGATACAGACGAAGATGAACCCCTTCCGCTTTTTTACGCCAGAGACGAGATAGAAGCTTTTCATCAAGGAGCCAGCTCCTCTGGTGCTTCTTATGCAACAATAGGAGCGAGTCTTTACTATCTCATAAAGTATGCGGACGCCGCGCCAAAGGAATTTATTTGCGGCGGCGATAGTGGAGCAGTCGAATTTGAGCTTTCCCTTTATAATGATTATCTCAACCAGAACGCTCCCAACTACCGCCTCACCCAGACACAAGATATAACCTTAGCATGGGACTTCGGCGGACCACCGAATGAAAGTGGGGATCCACCCGCAAAGCATTACAGTTACGCTTACCACATGCCATATTGTAGAGCGGAACAAATGTATTACTCACTGAGTACAAGCCGCCAGCCAGGTATACCTGTAATGGCAGACCGGAATCCTTACATAGTATTAATTCAAGAGCCTACACCCCCTTACGAATATACCGACCCCCACGACCCAACGGTAGAAAAATGGGGCAATTCCCCAAACCACAAGTATGAAGGCCAAAATGTATTATTCAACGACAGCAGCACGAGTTGGGAAACTGTGCCATATTGCGGGATTAATCAGGATAACATATATACGTATGCATCTGACTCAGCCAATCCTCAGATTGGGACAAGGCCGAGACCTTTTTACGGTACTGCTGTTCCGCAGAGCGGAGATGATTCGCTACTGCTCAACGAAGGTAAGGAACAACTGATTGAAGAGTAATTACCATAGATTCTGCCGCATATGCACAAAAACGAAATTAGAAATTTGCGTTGACGTTCCACTCAGCACAATATTTTGGACCTGAGAGAGAAAGGGGCTGTCTTACGTCAAAATACAAAACTGCCGGTTAGTCGCCGGCAGTTTTTATAGCTTTTTTACAGCGTCTAAAAGCCGCCTCGCGTGAAGATTTCATTCAGAGCCGAGCTTTTTCGCTGTTTTCGCCCATTTCGCGGGATAATTGGTATCGAGAAGATAAAGTAGAGAACTGAAAAATTTTTTAGAAAATTATGTAAATTCGCCGAAAATTAACTTGACAAAGTATATCTTTCGTGTTAAATTGCATTTAGATAGCAGACAGGTGTATTAGTTTATCATAATTTGAAGAGTTATCATATTCCTATTTTAATGTCATATCTTTTAAGCCTGCCTGCCAAAAACTTAATGTTTTTTCTGCTTGTAAAAACGATTAGAACAGAATTTGATTACATTAACGTCATTGGCAAAGTCATTATTAGATAGATTTAACCAGTCATTTTTGGACGGAATATAATGAAAAGTCGAGGTTCGGAAAAAATTTTTTGTTAGCATTTATTGAAAAGATAATAAAAGCGGGTCTGAAAATGATTGGATTCGAACCCCAAGGAAAATAAAGGAGAGATAAAATGAAAAAGAAAGGTTTTACATTAGTTGAGCTGCTGGTCGTTATCGCGATCATAGCGATGCTGATGGGCATCTTGATGCCGGCGCTGGCAAGGGTGCGATTTATCGCACAGCGAGTCGTCTGCGGTACCCACCTGTCAGGCTTTGGCAAATCGATGTACACATATGCCAACGACTACGAACAAAAATATCCTCGTGCCGGAGGCAGAGACAGCTACTGGGGACCCCTAATTACTGACCCGGGCTGGGACGCCGGCAGAGATACCACACCAGCGGGTCAGGAAGGTGCTTTCGGCGGTTGGCAGGATTGTCCGGCGACAATTGGTTCCTGTTTGTTTCTTTTGATTAAGTATGCTGACACAGGGGCCAGGATATTTATCTGCGGTGGCGATACCCTTGCAGTGGAATTCAACCTTCAAGACTACGATAACAACACTGTCTATAAACAGGACATCACTGAGGCCTGGGATTTCGGTGGCAACGGCGGCTGGAATCCGCCCGCGAAACACTATAGCTACGCTTACCAGGTACCATTTGGCACTCTTGATACTGACTATTATTATCCCTTGACTCCTTACAGCGAATCCGATATGGCTTTAATGGCTGACAGAAGTCCATATCTGACTCTTGAGCAGGACACAGAAACAATATGGTATATTTATCCAGGCACAAAAGAGGAGGAAAGATATGGAAATTCTCTCAACCATCGTTCTGAGGGACAAAATGTACTATTCAACGACAGCAGCGTGAGATATGAAGAAAAACCTTACTGCGGCGCTGATAGTGACAATATTTATACGGTGTTGTCAACCTATTCTACCGTACCAAAGGAGGTCGGTGAAGATCCGCCAATCGAAGAGGGAACTTGTTTTGAAGAAGATGCAGCTAATCAAAAGGTTCTTCCCAGAAGTAAAATTGATTCTATCCTGATAAATGAAGGCCAGAAACAGAGGCGTGCAGTATATAGACCGCCCACATAATAAGAAAGCAAAAAGATAGGTATAGGTTACACCTGTACCGGTTGCTTAAAACTTTGTTCAGTTTTTTACTAGCGGCCTTGAGAAAATATTCTCAAGGCCGCTTTTTTGTCTTAGGTCTTGTCGCATCACTCAAGACGCTTCTAAATAACGTCTTACAGAAGTAAAATAATTTTGTTTTTTCCCACAGATTATGCTAAATTGCCTGTTTCTTTTATAAAGACTGATTATGAGTCAAACGCTGATTTATAAAATATTATCTAACCATCTAATTGGAGGCAGTCTCGCTGTCGGCCAGGAAATCGCTATACGAATCGACCAGACACTTACCCAGGACGCTACAGGCACAACAGCTTTTCTGCTTTATGAGTCGATAGGTAACGGCAGAGTAAAAACCGCGCTTTCGGTCAGTTATATCGACCACAATATCAGTCAGTTAGGCCCGGAAAATCATAACGACCATCTGTATCTGCAAACAATCGCTGCCAAAGCCGGTGCTTATCACTCAAGGGCCGGCAATGGTATTTGCCATCAGGTTCATCTCGAACGCTTTGGCAGGCCCGGCGCAACACTGCTCGGCAGTGATTCACATACACCTACTGACGGAGGTATAGGAGCTTTGGCTATTGGTGCTGGAGGGCTTGATGTGGCGGCTGCTATGGCCGGCGGGCCTTTCTATCTGAAATGTCCAAAAGTGCTAGGCATAAAGCTTGCCAGCCGCCTTAATAACTGGGTCTCGGCAAAAGATATAATTCTCAAACTGCTAAGCATTCTCACAACGAAAGGCAATGTCGGCTGGGCAATCGAGTATTCCGGTGATGCAGTTTCCACTCTTTCAGTACCACAGAGAGCAACAATTACGAATATGGGTGCGGAACTGGGCGTAACGACAAGCATATTCCCAAGTGATGAACAAACCAGAAAATTTCTTGCAGCCCAGAAAAGAGAAACCGATTTCAAAGCTCTGACTGCGGATACCGACGCCGAATACGACAGAACCATTGAAATCGATCTATCTGAGCTTGAACCGATGGCTGCCTGCCCTTCTTCCCCTGACAATGTCGAGACAGTAGCCGAAATCGCAGGCTCCAAAGTAAATCAGGTGGTCATCGGAAGCTGCACGAATTCCAGCTTCACAGATTTGATGATGGTCGCGAAAGTCTTAAAAGGCAGGCACATAAATAGCACGGTGGAATTCGCTATCGCACCCGGCAGCAGACAGGTCCTGAATATGCTCGCTTCGAACGGCGCCCTTTCTGATATCGTAAGTGCCGGTGCAAGAATTCTCGAATCAGGCTGCGGACCCTGTATAGGGCAGGGATTTTCTCCCGCTGACGGCGTCGTGAGCCTTAGAACATTCAACAGAAACTTCGCCGGCCGAAGCGGAACAAAAAATGACCAGATTTTTTTAGTCAGCCCGGAAACTGCTGTAGCTTCAGCATTAACAGCAAAAGTAACCGACCCTCGAGATTTGCCGAAACTTCTTGCAATTGAATACCCAAACTGCCCGATGCCCGAGCAATTTGACGTTGACGACAGTATGATAGAAAAACCTCTCAGCGTAAAAGACGCGGAAAAAGTAAAGGTTTTGCGGGCTCCGACAATTGTTGTTCCTGAGTCTCCGCCGCCGCTGCCCGATTCGCTTAAAGGACAGGTGCTTATAAAAGCCGGCGACAAGGTAACAACCGACCATATTATGCCCGCAGGCCCATTCCTCAAGCTCCGCTCAAATGTGCCGGAATACGCCAAATATGTTTTCAACTGCTTCAACGAGCAAAACAAGGTGAGTTTTTCTCAGCGTGCACTCGAGTTAAAGAAAAAAAGCACTGCTGGCATCATTGTAGCCGGCCTCAGTTACGGCCAGGGCTCTTCAAGAGAACATGCTGCGCTTTGTCCGATGTATCTCGGCGTTCGTGTCGTAATAGCCAAAAGCATTGAGAGAATTCACAGGTCAAACTTAATTAATTTTTGCATCGTGCCGATAGAATTTGCCGACTATAACGATTATAAAAAGCTCAACACAGATGACCAACTGGAGATAACCGGTCTTCTGGAAGCGATAAAAATCGGTGATAAGGTGACCATTATTAACAAAAGCAGCTCATTTGAATTTGTCGGCAGTCTCAGCCTATCCGACAGGGAAAGAGAAATTCTGCTGTCGGCAGGTTTGTTAAACTTAACGCGTAAAAAAGCAAATGGGTGACAGAATTATAGCTATTTTCGGCAGCGGCAGGTCACAGCCGAATGATGACGCATTCGTATTAGCTGAGAGAATCGGTACGCTGCTTGCGGAAGCCGGCTTTACAATAATTAACGGCGGATACGGCGGCACAATGTTGGCGGCTGCGAAAGGCTCTTCGCAGGCCGGCGGTAAAACTATCGGCGTTACCTGCAAAGCCTTTGCCGCCGGCAGAGCCAATGAATATATAAGCAAAGAGATTATAACCGAGACACTTGATAAGCGGCTCGATACACTGATAAAAACGGCACAGGCTTATATTGTCCTACCGGGCTCAACGGGCACCCTGCTGGAGCTGGCAAAGGTCTGGGAATTGAAAAATAAAGGCTTTATAAATGATAATAAACCGGTTATACTGGCAGGTGGTTTCTGGAAGCCTATTGTTGATTTGATGAAGGCCGAAGACCCCGGGTGCATACAATATATACAGATAGCCGAAGAACCGGAGAGGGTTTTAGAGATTCTAAAACAAATATTTGACTAATACATTTTAAACAGGATTAATTATGTTAAAAAAATCACTGTTAATAATTTTAGTATTTTCAGCATACCTCACAGCTTTCGCTCGGCAGCCTGATCCGGATGTCCTGTTAAGAGACGGGATGGCGCTGAGCGGCGTTGACGGCAAACTGACTGTCCCCGATACCAACGGTACATATTATTTCAGACTTGACAACGACCTCAGAGACGACAAAGCAGTCATTAAGAGCGGAACAGATATCGAGCTGCTGCCGTCCATAAGTCTTGAAAAAATGGCTGCCAATATAAAACAGGACCCCGAAACCGGCTTTCGCATCTGGGGCAGGGTAACAGCTTATAAAGAAAAAAACTACTTCTTTGTAGATAACTACCTGCCCGTCGGCCAGATTAGAAAAATCGAGAACATACGCCCAAAGAAGCAGCAAAAAACACAGGCCGGCAAGCCCGACGATGAACTGCAATTGCCTGCTCATGTCCTAGAGAAACTGACCGCCGAAAAAGCTATTCGGCCGGCACAAATACAAAAAGGACTCGATCTCGAGCAAAACTACGCTCTTGCCGACAGGACCGGATTCATACTAAAACAGCCGGACGGCAAAACCGTCTTCGTTCTTGATGCCCTCGGCAGAAACCTCGAGAATATTTCAATACCACTGCTGCCCTGCCGGACGCTTGAGAACGCCTGGCAGAAACAGTCAGTTGAGCTCGAGAAAATTCGATTCAAGGTAGCTGGAACCATTACAAAATATAAAGGCAGCTATTATCTGCTGCTCCAGCGCGCAAGACGTGCCTACAGCTATGGCAATTTTGGAATATAGGAGCACAATATGGCCGGCAATCTTGCCAAAATCCTTATCCAGGCCTCAGATACCCAATGGCATCAAAAAATAATGGACCTTCACAAAAAATTATTCGAGGCCTCATATTTCCTGCCCGGCGACGAAAGATACGAGCAGCTGATGAAAATACTTGATGCCGTAAGAAAGCGGCAGAACCAGGCTTTAATTGAATTTACCGAAAAATTCGACAACGTTAAACTGTCTGCATCTCAGCTCAGGGTAAACGACCGAGAATTAAAAGAGGCACATAGCCGAATGGACAAAGATTTACTGTCGGCTGTACGCAAATCGATTGACAACGTTAGAAAGTATCAGCAGAAAATTTTTATAACGGATAGATCGAGTTTCAATGACGGTACCGGAATAAAATATACTGCCTTAAAGAGGGTCGGCCTTTGTGTACCGGGTGCATCGGCACCGCTGCCCTCGACCGTGATAATGACAGCAGTACCCGCCCAGGTAGCAGGTGTTAAAGAAATTGCAGTAATCTCACCACCAAGACACAAGGGCAGCATCCACCCTGTAATTTTAGCGGCTTGTTACGAACTCGGTATCAACGAGGTCTATCGAATTGGAGGCTCTCAAGGCGTGGCGGCTTTGGCTTACGGCACGCAGACAATCAAAAAGGTGGACAAAATCGTCGGACCGGGAAACACCTGGGTACAAATGGCAAAAAAACATCTCTTCGGGCTCGTGGATATCGACTCGATAGCAGGGCCGAGCGAGGTCCTGATAATAGCGAACGACAAAGCCAATCCCGCCTGGGTCGCAGCAGATATGCTCAGCCAAGCTGAACATTCGCTAGGCAGCGCCGTTCTGTTTACCGATTCACAGCGATTGGCAGAAAACGTGCTCACCGAGCTCGAAAAACAGGTTAAAAAACTGGACCGCTCACAGCAAACGATTAAGTGCCTTGAGGACTTCTGTGCAATAGTCGTTTTTGAAGATATGGACGATTGTATCTTCCAGGCCAACAATTTTGCACCCGAGCATCTTGAAATCCAGTGCGGCGAACAAAGCAGAGTGGTCGCCGAAAAAATCGACAATGCCGGCGCAATCTTTATCGGCGATTATACTCCTGTCGCCGTTGGTGACTACTGGGCGGGACCGAGCCATACTCTGCCAACCGGTATGACCGCAAAGTTCTTCAGCGCCCTCAGCAGCAACGATTTTATCAAGTCAACCAGCATCATCGAATACGACAAAGAAAAATTAGCTCGCAGCGCCGAAGAGATTATTCGGCTTGCACAAATCGAAGGGCTCGACGCCCACGCCAAAAGTGTACAAATCCGCCGTAACAAATAAATCTCACTGCAGACTACACTGCCCACCTCAGCTTGTCCTGATTCCGCCAGTAGAATCGCCCGAGAAGATGCGTTGTTACCAGCGAAAGGTAGATAATTGCCAATGGCATCAGAAGATTTAGAATTACCGAATCTGATGTAACTGAAAAAACCTGTATTACCAGCCAGCCTAAGATGGAAAATAGAAAAAGCAAGCCAAGGTATTGAAAAAATGTGCTGAAGATTGAGCCTATCAGCAGGATTGGATTAAGGCCGTTGATGGAATCAAACATAATAACCGCCAGAAATCCCATCGGAAAAAAGAAAACCGCAAATCCGAACAGAAGCCAGAAAATAAAATCCGTACTTCTCGCATTGTAATAGTAAATTAGCATCGGGGCAGAAAAGAACAGAAGGCAAACAACCGCCTTTACTGTTTGAAAGAACATATCCCCAAGTGTGGGAGAGCTGACCAGCACATCCGGTGCACGAATATTGCCTTCAGCACTGTCGCGGACACAGTGACAAAGGTACCAGTACATATACAATCCAACGACAATTTTTACAAAAAAGCCGGGGATAGATATAAAAAAGCCTAATGGACCAAATAAAATCGCCGCCAAATCGATAAGCAACGGTATTGAAATAATAATTCCAATAATTATCAGAGCCGGTGTACTGATCGGGTAAAGAAATATATCGATAAGCCAAGGGAATTTACGTCGCCCTATAGACTCGCTTCCTCCGGCTGTTTCGAATCTTTCCTCAAGCCTCTGAAGCTCTTTAGCACGCCTATCAGCAGTGCTCTCGGATACAGCCGGTATTTCGCCGGCTTTATCTTTATCAGAAGCATCGAGAAATGTCAGATTCAAGCCGGCTTTTTCCAGCCTGTCTTCGAGCTTGTCGGCCTCCTGAAGGTTAATTTGTGCCCTCTCGGACTCAAATTCCAGCGTAAAATCCGCAGGAACTACAAGTATAGTTTTACATTTCGGACACCTGCCTTTTTTGCCGGCTTGTGTTTCGGCAACGGCAATCTTTTGCCCGCAGTTTTTGCAGTCAAATCTTATCATAGCAAAAATCTGTCACTTATAAGAAAATACAGGTTTATTTTATCTTTAGAATACAAATATTTCAATAACCTAGTTCACAGTGAGATTTTTTTGTTTAATATAAAGCTCTTTTTTGTAAATCGGCTGTATAAAATTTTGACAAAATGATATAATCACCTGTATAATATCCTTGTTACAAACCAAAGGGGAAAGAAGGTCGCTCGAATAGGACAGCAGAATATGAAGAGCAGCAGAGTAGGCAGAATTGTGCAAATCTTAACTACCTTACAGGCAGGTAAAAACTGCACGGTGGATGATTTGGCAAAAACATTCGGCACAAGCCGCCGCACCGTATTTCGAGACCTCAAGGAACTGCAGCTTATTGGTGTCCCATATCATTACGACTCCAAAAACGGCAGCTATACCATAGACCCTGAATTCTTTCTGCCTCCTATAGACCTTAATCTTCAGGAGGCACTCAGCCTTCTTCTGCTGGTACACAAGGTAAGCAATCAGATGCAGATACCTTTCAAAAACTCTGCACTTCTTGCCGCCCTGAAAATTGAAAACAATCTGCCTGCCAAAATAAGGAGATACTGCAACACATCCTTACGCAGTATATCTACCAGACTTAATCCCCAGGCACCGATGAGGCTGCTCGACAAAACCTTCGAAAGTCTGCAGAAGGCCATCGAAAAAAAACGTAAAGTTCACATCCGCTATCATTCGCTTTTCGAGGGCAATATCATAGAATTGGACCTGGACCCTTATCATTTATTGTACAACCAGCGGGCATGGTATGTCCTGGGACTGTCCGCATTGCATAAGAGTATACGAACACTCAAACTAAGCCGAATCAAAGAACTTCAGATGCTCGATAAATGTTTCGTCGATGGAGAACACTTCAACCTTGACGATTATCTCGGTAGAGCCTGGTCGATGATACCCGAAGGTAAAATCTATAATATAAAGCTGCGATTCTTACCCAAAGTTGCCGCCAACGTAGCCGAAGTACAATGGCACAGCACACAAAAAGTTACTTACAACAAAGACGGTTCTGCCATTGTTGAGTTCCGTATTGACGGGCTGGGAGAAATATCATGGTGGGTACTCGGTTACGGCGACCAGGTACAAGTGCTCGCGCCAAGAGCTCTGCGCAAAAAAGTGGTCAGCACCGCTGAGAATATAATTAACCTGAATGAACAAATATAATATCCACACTCCTGCTCGGAAAGCACAGCTACAACTTCCCTTATCTTGCTTCGCAGTGTGTGATAGCTGTTAAATGGGTCTTTTCGATACTTTTTACCACCAGAACATGGGGCAGCCAAAGGGACGATGACGTATCTTCATTTTATTAAAAGGACGCCACTCTACGTGACCATCAGCAAATCCTGCATTACCACCTGCGGCTTTTCTTTCATTCAACACATGGCTGCTGCTGTCCGGATTTCCATAAATATCAGGCATGCCGCCGCACATTATTTGTGCAAAGTTGCCGTCAGGATAATCATCCGAATCCCAGTTGTCCGCATCACTCATGGTCACGTCTAATACAAGCTCGGCCTTCGAGGGTTGTTTGACATCTATCCTTCTAAGGAACTCTTTAGCAGCTTCGTCCTCGTCATACTCAATCCCCGCGCCACTCCAATTGTCCCCCCACCAAAGAAATAGATAACCGGTAACCCGGTAGCCAGACGAATAATCCCAGGCCACATCCTTATATTTTCTGTGCATCGGATTAGCCGGACAATAAAAAACAGGCTGTACCGGAATAGCCCCTTCATATTTGGATACATCTATACCCATATTTTGCAGTAAGACATTACAATTTACGCGGGAAACATCCCAAATCCACCAACCACCGTGCTCCACCGGAAGTCGGCCCCGGTGTTCATCGGCATAAATAGTCAAAGCAAGGAGGTGCTGATAGATGTTATTGGAACATGCTGCCCGCATAGCCTGGTCTCTTGCCAAACGCAGCGCCGGTATTAATATCGACAGCAGCAAAGCAATAACAGCTATCACAACCAACAATTCGACCAGTGTAAATGCCTTTTTGCCTCTCATAAGATACCCTTTCGAAAATGTGAAGTTAAAAAAACTTATTTAAAGATAACCTTGTAAAAAACCTGCTTAAATTTCCCATTTTTCTTAACTTACCATATTAATTTTCATAAGTCAAGCAATAAGAAATACTACAACAAACACAAAAGACCGTCATTTTGTCCTTCTTTGCAGCATCTTAGCCTGCAGTCTTATCAGCTCTGATGCTGTAACAACCTCAGTTCTAAAATCGCCATATATCACACGGTAGCTATCTTCAGAAATCTTCCAGTGCATCATCAACGCATCCTTATCTGACTTCTCAACACCACCGCCGTAATACACGACTTCTCTACCATCCCGAAAAAAGCCGCTGGATGCCGGTAAATCGGCTAGCATACTTTTGCTGGTTGCCATCTCACCTTTCAGTAAGTATTTTACAAGAAGTTTACCATCCTGATATAAACTATCACTGTTTGAAACACCATCCGGCCAAAAAGTTATACCTAAAAGTATCGTTGCAATTATCACTGCTGCTGCCACGAGCTTATTTACCCTTAAATCTATCATTATTCTTATAGTATCCAGGCCGCCTCTATGTCCGGACAGGTCGTGTGGAATCTCGCTTTTAATATCTCCCGCAAGACCCGGTCGGACAGGTTCTCTCGTCCGGTCAGATAATTCGTTTAACGAATTTTCCAGCTTATCCTTTTCCATTATCATACTCAGCCTACAAACTAATCCTATTAATACATACCAACGTCCCAAAATGCCCTATGAGCCGACTACGTTACCGTTTCACTTTACCTCTTTTCTTAGAGCTTTTAACGCCCTGTTTAACCTGCTTTTGAAAGTGCCTTTCCTTATACCCAGCGCATCTGATGATTCTCCGATTGTCAAATGCTGCATATAATGCAAAACAATTGTCTGCTTGAGCTTTAACGGCAGTCTGCCTACCGCATCTCTCAATCTAACAAGCTGCTCATTACGTTCAATCTGGCCTGGCCCGTCTTCACCGGATGCTTCTATATCAACATCTGCTAAGCTCACATCACATTTGTCTCCGTGCTTTCGCCAGTACTGCTTTGAAATATTGCCAGCAATGCGATATAGCCAGCTTTTCAGAGCCCTGCCGCTTCGCAGCTGACCAATGTGTTTCCAGGCCTGCAGAAAGCATTCCTGCGTCAGGTCCTCGCTCACCTCGCGGCTATGCCCAAGCCAGCGCATATAAAGGTAAATCCGCTCATAATACTTGTCAACGAGCTCAACCGCTGCTGTTCGCTCACCAGCCTGTAATCTTCTCGCAAGTATTTCTTGCCTTTCCAAGTTGCCGCCCTTCCTGATAGGCCTTCGGGCTTACTTGTCCACCTTTTATGATGCGCAACAACCGCCCTCTGTTCTGTTAGTTTTGTTATTTTTCAACTTTTTTCCACAAACCTAATTGCCTAAAAATACATCCATCAGTGCTGCAGTTTTCATCTCTGTGTCTGGATTGTCTTTCCGGCAGGTAGAATCTTGCTGTTTTTAAGGAAATTTTGCAAGCTGATTTTGCCCTGAAGCAACCTCTCCGTCGCGCCCTGAGAGTTAGTCTTTATCTTGCATTGGGACATAAGAAGATGCACTTTTAATAAGACCAGGTTTAAGAAAACATAAACTCGGAGACCTCAAAATAAAGCTTAATACATATAACGGGCGCATAAAAAAGGCCGGATTATGCCATTTCCGGCCTTTCTGAGACAGCTCATAATATATATTGCAAATTTATAAATAATCTATACTGTCTCAACGCAGAAACCAAAACTAACGAAGAAAAGACTTCTATCACTACTGTGATTATATTCTATATGGTGAAATAATTGCAAGCTTTTTTTCAGAAAATTTGTGAAATTTTTTCAAATTTTCCCAGCCAAGCCCATTTTTAGGCAAAAAATCCGCCTTTTCACGCCTCCCCACCTTTTTAAAAGGCTTTAATTAATGCGATTTTCCACAGCTTCACAGGAACACCCGCTCGCGGGATATTTAACATTGAGCGCTTTATCGGGGGTATGAGTTTCTATCTTTGTTTGTCTAATATTAGATACTTAAAAACTCTAAAATTACTTGCAACCATCTTGGAACAGGCTTAAAATTCAATTTTTAATCTTAAAAGAGGAGAAATTATGCTGGCCAGACTGCACAGTGTCACCCTTGAGGGAATAAATGGGGTAATCTGCGAGGTCGAAGTCGATGTGGCTCGCGGAGGTTTCGAAAAAACACTCATCGTCGGGCTGCCTGACGCAGCAGTGAAAGAGAGCACTGAACGGGTTAAAAGTGCTATTATAAATTCCGGTTATAAGCATCCCAGAACGCAGTCCGTGGTTAATCTTGCTCCCGCAAATATCAAAAAAGAAGGCCCGGCATTCGATTTGCCTATCGCTTTAGGAATGCTTATGGGAAGTAGCGTATTTACAAGTCAGATTGCCAGGGATTGTATCATTGTTGGTGAACTCGCTCTCGATGGCAGGGTCAGGCCGGTGAAAGGTGCCTTGAGCATGGCGATGACCGCAGCAGCCAACGGCTACAGGGCAATCGTTGTGCCCCTTGAAAATGCCGCTGAAGCTGCCGTCGTTGGTGATATTGAGGTTTATGCGGTCGGCTCACTGGCTCAGGCGGTCGGCTTTCTGAACGGACAATTGCCGCTGGAAACTACCACTATCGATATCGAGAAGATATTTAACATCGAAAGCCGCTACGATGTAGATTTTTCTGATGTAAAGGGACAGGAGTCTGTTAAACGAGCCCTGACAATTGCTGCTGCCGGCGGCCATAATATCTTGATGATTGGACCGCCGGGTGCCGGAAAAACTATGCTCGCTCAGAGACTGGCTACGATTATGCCGCCGCTGACCCTGACAGAGTCACTCGAGACAACGCGCATTTATTCTTCGGTTGGTTTATTGCCGAAAGGCAAGGCCCTGCTAGCTACAAGGCCTGTACGCTCACCGCATCATACAGCAAGCGGTCCTGCACTCGTTGGCGGCGGAACTATTCCAAGGCCGGGGGAACTGTCTCTCGCGCATCACGGAATCTTATTTCTCGATGAGTTCACGGAATTTCCACGTAATGTTCTCGAAATGATTCGCCAGCCGCTCGAAAGCGGCACCGTCACCGTATCACGGGCAAAAAGAACTATAACTTACTTTGCCAGTTTTCTGCTTGTTGCTTCCTGTAATCCCTGCCCGTGCGGTTTTTACGGCTCGAGCGCAAGAAGATGCAGATGCACACCCGGCCAGATAGAGCGCTACCTATCGAAAATCTCCGGCCCGCTGATAGACAGAATCGATATGCACATTGATGTCCCCGCCGTAACCTTCACCAAACTGCGTTCAAAAACACTTCAGTCGGATTCAGCCGGCATAAGAAAAGATGTAATAAAGGCCAGAAGCATCCAGGCGAAGCGATTCGGTGACGGCAAGGTAACGACAAATGCCCGGATGACCCACAAACAGGTTCGAAAGTTCTGCGAGCTCGACTCGCCCTGCGAAATGCTTCTCAAACAGGCAATGACCGAATTCGGTCTTTCCGCACGTGCACACGATAAAATCTGCAAGACCGCCCGAACCATAGCCGACCTGGCGGATTGCGAAAAAATCGCACCCGAACATATCGCCGAGGCAATCAGCTATCGCAAACTGGACAGGAAATTATGAGCGTCAAAAGAAAAACTTTCAGTGTTTTTTAAACCCCCTGTTTGAATTTCCCAACAACATAAATACCAAACCGAAACCTAACAGAAAAATAGCAGCCGGCTCAGGAACCGAAATAAACAGCTCAAAAGAGTTCAGGTATCCTGAATCATTAAGACACTGGTCATAAATAAGCAATCGCCACGCACCGAAAGTGTCCTCGCCATCGAATATATTCAGGCTCTCTCTCGGCCTGTATCGGCCGGTAAAAGGAGCTTCGCCATCCTCTATCGATACAAGGGCCTCATCATCAAATATTGTCTGGGTATAATTAGGGCTATAAAAAAAATCGTTCAGATCCAGATATTCATTCAAAACAACAGATATCCCTGCTGGGTTTACTAAAAACAGCCGTAAATCAAAAACGCTGCTGTGCGTTATATTAATCTTAACATCAAGGTCGCTGATACTGTAATGGACTGGGATATCTATAACGGCGTCGGCCATCCATCCGTAAGAACTGTCCGGCTCTTGTGGGATTCGCAGGTTAAAATCGCCTCCACAAATATAAACCGGCACCCCATAAATAGGGCAAATCCAGCCCCCCGCTGCAACAATGAACGCAGAGATACAATAAAGAATATTGCGAGCACCCATCATCAATAAACTGAAAAGAACAACTGCTGTTAATTATGTAAGTTCACCCCTCTCGTAAGCAATTATCACCTTACTCCGCGAAAAAGCAAGCAAAAAATTAATTTTTTTTAACAACAAAATGGTGTTGAAAAATGGATAAAATAATTGTTAAGACTAACCGTAAACAAAGCCCCCGCAACAAAAAGACATATGAATAACAGCGATTAAACACCGGATTCTATTGATGGTTTCCTATTCCACTTCGACGACCGAATTAAACCCTCCGAAAGGATTCAACTCAGTTTGCTCATTATAGGGGTCTTGCTGCCAATGCCCGTCAACAACAAGACGATATTGATGCTTTCCGGGCGGCAGAGACAGTTTCGTCTGCCAAATGCCGCTGTCGCCGACCTTCTGCATCTCAGTCTTTTCCGGCTGCCAATTATTAAAGTCACCGGCAATCTGAACCTTGCTGGCACGAGGATAAAGAGTTACAAACACCACAGCGGCATTCATCTGGCTGACCCCGTAATAATCCGAAAGCTTCTCCTCGGTGCTGACAGGCTCAGCCGGTACCTCAGGCTCAACCGGCACCTCGGGCTCAATCTCAATAATCTCTTCAGCGGGTTTTAAGGACTCTGCGGATTCGAAAGATTCAGATTCACCTTGTTCTTCAGCCCTATCGGCAGACGGATTGGTTAAGACGGGCTTTACTATAGCGACCGGCTCAGTCTGGGCAGGTGATTCTTTCTCCACCGCCGGTTTATCAACAATCGGCTCTTCTATTGCCTCAGCAGGTTTTGTAGATTTCAGCAGCTCATCTGCACTACTGCTGATATCATCGAGCTGGCTCGACAAGGAGTTAACAAGCTCTCGCCGCTGCTGCATACTCTCGCAAGCGACAACCTCCTCAGCCAATGCAATAAAATCGCTGCGCCCCTTGCTGGCAGAGTCATACTCACCTATCGGCTGACCAAAACTGGCGGCCTCTTTTAACTTCGTATTGAAATTCACTATCGTCTTAAGCATTCTCTCGCCGAAGCAGGACCTCAGCTCAGCCATAATTTCCCGAGCCATCTTTGTCCTTATATCATACATACTTGCAACAACTCTGATGTTAATCTGCTGTCCGCATCGCTGGCATAAAATGTTCAGCGTCTCAAGCTGCTTGCTCAGCCCATGCAATGAAAAGTATCCGGTCTCTACCGGCACAACAACATCGGTAGCTGCTCTAAGCGCATTAAAAGTCAAAAGCCCGACCGCTGGCGGGCAATCAACTACCACGTACTCAAACTCACCTTTAAGCTCACCAAGAACGTCCCTCAAACAGCCTTCACGCTCGGCGACACCCGCCATCTGCTGCTCGAATGCCGACAGGTCTATACTGGCCGGTGCCAAATCCAGCCTGTCGCTAATCTGCCAGAGTATCTCGGTCAACTTAATAGGCTCGTTTCTGCTTTTACTTATCAGAACATCGTAAATGCTCTGCTCAATCTGCTCTTCGGGAACAGCAAGACCAACGGCACAATGTGATTGCGGGTCCATATCAACCAGTAGTGTCTTCTTGCCCAGCTCGGCAAGCGCACTGGCCAGGTTTATCGATATAGTAGTCTTGCCGCATCCTCCTTTTTGATTAACGACCGCTATTGTTCTCATAGCTTTTCTCCCGCTCTGAGGGCTTAGCTCTCACAAAACAAAAAACACCTCACGCCAGCCCAAACAAGAGTTCATTTAAGCCGTTCGTTTGTTACAAAATGTAAATATACTTAACATTCTATTCGGCAACAAACCACTAAAACCTTTACTTTTTATAGGACTCGCCAGTAAAAAACGCTCCTATCAGTATAAAAATCGTGTATTTTGCTCTCTCACACACCACTTAAAAACAAGCAGGAAAAAACATCCCGTCTGTAAAAAAAATGCCGCTCTCATCCATATATAAGAGCGGCATTTTCTGTTAGCAATAAGTTTTTTCTATATCGGTTATTGGCCTTTGACCTTGACCTTGATGGCCTTGGCTTTCTCAGCCTTCGGCAGCTTTATTGAAAGCACTCCGTCCTTGCAAACGGCCTCGACCTTGTCGGTCTCCACGTCGGCGGGAAGTGTTAACTCACGTCGAAAGCTGCCGTACGACCTCTCGAGATGATAGTAGCCTTTCTCTTTTTTCTCCTGCTCTTGTTTCTTCTCGCCCGTAATGCTCAGCGTATTTCCGTGCACAGCTATATCTACATCCTCAGCTTTGCAGCCGGGCACTTCCGCTGTTATCATAATCTCATTTTCATCCTCGGACACATCCATTGCAGGCCACACCCTGCTTTCGAGCGCCGTTGTCGGCCAACTGCCGAAAAATGAATTGAACAAATCATCCATGTCCCTGTGGAGAGATGCCAAATCACCTTTTTCTCTTCTTCTATAAGGTATCAGTGACATAATAAACACCTCCTTTCAACTCAACTGTTTTGTAACTATTTTCATTTTTCAGTCTATAATAATTATTCGCAAACCTCGTGCCAAATCACTTAAAATCGCGATTTCTGCTTAAAAAAACAGGATATCAGCCCAAAAAGTGGCATCTGGAAGGTGCTTTTAGCTGCCAAAATGGCAACCTGTTAGCCTGAAAAAAAAGAAAATATCCAAAGACACAGTGTATGTCTATTTAGCAATTACCGCTTGAAAATTTGAATTATCTTCGAGATATTCTCTCACGTAATCCAGAAATTCTGATGCGTAAGAGCCGTTTGCAATCCTGTGGTCCACAGCGATAGTCAAACTCATCTGCTTTCTTATAACAAAACCGCCGTCATCCGGCACCGGCAACTCGCTTATCCGCCCGACACCGATAATGCTGCACTGGCCGGGAACAACTATCGGTATAAACGAATCCACACCGAAAGAGCCGAGATTGCTTATGGTAATACAGCCATCCTCAAGGTCTTCTGGGCCGAGCTTGTGCCGCCGAGCCTTTTCAATGAGCCTTGCTCTGTCCGAGGCAATTTCCACAATACTTTTTTTATCTGCCTGTTTTATCACAGGTACATACAAAACACCGGATACAGAAGTCGCAAGACCTATATTGACATCCTCTGCAAGATCTATAACTCCACCATACAACCTGCCCGTCATTAGGGAAAAATGCTCCAGTCCTGCAGCAACAGCTTTGATAATAAAGTCATTATACGAAATATTTACATCACTGTCGCGATTAAGCTTTGCTCTCAAATCCACCAATTCGGTGACATCAACCTTCGCATTCAGATAAAAACAGGGTATCTGCTTTTTGGATTCGAGCATTTTCTCTGCGGTTATCTTCTGCAGCTTCGTAAGCGGAACAGTGTCACCCAGTCTGATTTGCCTGTCAGCCGCCGCTGACTGCGAATCTCTAATTGCCTCGGCTATAGATTTTTGATTCTCCGGTTCAACCTCACCCCTGTCGTATTCCTTTTGAGGCGGTATCGCAGCCGTCAAAGAATTCAAAAGCCGCTGTGGAATATCTTCATCTTTTTCAGCCAAAAGTAATATCGTTGTCCCAACACCAACCACAAAACCAGGTTCGACAAAAATATGCCTGACAAAACCATCAGCCGGTGACTCAACCTCAACGCAGGCCTTGTCGGTCTCAATCTCGAAAAGCTTGTCCCCCTTTTTAACCTCGTCGCCGATATTGACCGAAAAAGCCACTATGGCTGCTTCCTCCATATTTTTGCTCAGCTTCGCCAGTTTGACTTCTGTTATCATTTCAGCCTCAGATAGTTTCCCTGCTAAATAACAACGGATTTATGCCGGTGACTGTGACATTCGATATTTACCGCAACTGGCAAAGATGCTATATGACAGGCTTCTGCCTCGACCATACAATCCAGAGCCGTCGTCACTCCGCCCAGACC
This sequence comes from uncultured Pirellulales bacterium, assembly GCA_964493425.1. Lineage (GTDB taxonomy): Bacteria > Planctomycetota > Phycisphaerae > Sedimentisphaerales > Anaerobacaceae > CAYLMG01. The sequence continues at coordinate 98,658 of CAZBMW010000003.1, read as the reverse complement.
CTGCGGGCCAATATCAAGAGCATTAATCGCTGAAAGCAAATCCTCTTCCAGCTCGGCATAAAACCTGTCACTATTTCTCTGACCCAGCTTACGCAAAAGGGCTTTCTTGCTCAAAAGACAGCTATATTCGAAATTTCCCCCGATACCGACGCCGACAATAAAAGGCGGACACGCATCGGCACCTGCCTCTCTCGCAACCTCTACAACCCAGTCGATTACCTGCTGTCTCTGTGCGGTTGGCCGAAACATCTTAAACTGGCTCTTGTTTTCACAGCCGCCCCCCTTGGCCATAACGGTTATTTTAAGCCCGTCACCTGCGGCGATTGTCAGATGAACTATAGCCGGTGTATTTGAGCCGGTATTCTTCCTCTCCCTGAGAGGCTCGGCAACAACACTGTTTCGCAAGAAACCCTTTTTATAACCGCCGGCTACTCCCGCATCAATCGCATCAATAATCGTTTTATCCTTCTCAGCCTTAATAACAACATCGCTGCCAAGCTCGACAAAAACCACAGCTATCCCCGTATCCTGGCAGAGCGGTATCTTTTCTTCTGCTGCAATCCGCGCATTTTCGATAAGCTGTTCCAATATCTTTACCGCTCTCTGACTGCTCTCTTTCTTTGCAGCCTGCTTAAGCCCTTCCAGAACATCTGCCGGCAATTCATAACAGACCGTCTCACAAAGCGATTCAACAGTCCTGACAACTTCTTCAAACTCAATAATTCGAGACACTCTTAACTTCCGATTTTAACTTCGTATGTTTTATAGGCTGTATTACCGACATCATCACTGACTTTAACAGAAACGATGTGCTCACCGGCCTTCAAATCTTCAATCACAATCACAAAATTCTCTTTTCTTGTATCATAAACCAAATCTTCAGGCATAGTGCCAATCCAGTCGGTATTGCTGTCAACCGTATATTGAACCTGTCCAATGACGGTAAATTCATCCGTGGCTGCCAGATTCAATGTCACCTTAGCCTTTTGAACTTTCACATCAGCCTTTGATATCACCGGCGCCGTATTATCCACCACGACCGGGTCGCTGACTCTGCTGCCCGAAAGCTTTGTTGTGCTCGTATTACTCTTTTCGTCACTGGCTGTAACTCTTATTTCGTACCTGCCGTCTTCGACAGTCTTGCTGTCCCACTCAAAATTCGCCGCTTCGGTCTCATCTTCAATCTCAATCCAGTTGCTTCTGCCGATTTTTCTAAAATCAATTTTATAAACGAGCTTATCTTTGTTCTCGTCCTCGGCTTTATATTCTATCTTAAAAACTCCTTCTTTGCCCGCGGCCTCAAGTCGGCTTACCTCGACGGATTCGACTTTCGGAGCAAGATTAGGGACCATATTGGCTACGGCGATTTCCCTTACAACAGGACTTTCACTTCCCTCAGGACTTTGAAGAACAAGCTTATATTGACAGAACCTGCCGACCGGACAGTCAAGTTCAATCGGCTCCTTGACCTCAACCGGTTCGCTCCATTGCGAAAAGCTCGGGTCATTAACGTCCTTGACGTTTCCGCTCCTGCACGCAGCCAGCACCTTACAGCCGGAAGGTATCTCAGCCTCGATTTGAAGCTTACCCCACCGGGCAGGCTGACCCGCATCGATTAAATCAGAACTGTATGTGCCCTCCGCAGCGAATTTTTTACTCAGCTTTATCAGCTTCGCAGGGTTCGCCGTCCCCAAATAAACCTCATCACCATAAACAGTCGCCGCCGTTATTTGCGATGCTTTTTCATCCTCATAAACAATCGCCTGCTGCTCGGTCGCCGGCTCGATACTGAAAAGCTCAGCATCGTTACCCGTGCCCACAAAAAGCTGTCCCTGCTGTTCAGCAAGACAGAATAAAACCGCAGCAGCCCTGAATTCCTCTGTCACATAACCTGCGCCCGTTATTCTGTATATGAAACTAATGGTCCCCGGCTTTGCTCCCTTCGGAATAACTGAAGGTCTTTTAACCTGTTCTTCATCTGATGTTTTTCTGGTATTTGCTATCTCGAGTTTCCTGCTTGTTCCGCTCGTTTTGTTTCCCTCCTTGTCATCGGACGTTTCTTCGGGCCTGCCGGCAGCCAGCGACAACTGTGTCGCGAATTTAGCTTGTGTCTGAACAACCTTGGCCGACGTCGCAGCGGCATACAAATCACTTTCCTCTGTCAAAAGTAAAGCTGTAATTTCCGGCTCGTCACTATCATACAAAACACTCGCCGTTCTTGTCGCAGGATTTATCTTGTATATAAGCCCTCTGCCGTCACTTCCGGCGTAGACAAAACCGTCACTGTCCGCTGTCAAAGAAAGTATATTTTTATCCTTACTTTCATAAATAACCTGCGCATTCTTACCGAACGAATCGAGCATATAGACCTTGCCTTCCGGCCCTGTCCCTAAATAAATATTGCCCTTCGCATCGGTCGTTATAGAAAAAATATATTTGGCGTCATTGGGTTCAAGGATAGTTTCCATCTTACCCGCCCTGAAGCGTATAAGCCTGCATCTCCTGCCGCTTATACCCGCCAGAAGCCTTCCCGACACATCCATCGCCATTGCAAAGATATGCTCATTGGTCAGATGCTCCTCAGCCTCGACTACCTCGCCCTTCTCAACATCTTCCGCGTTAGAATCTTTAACCTCTTGCGGCGATCCAGCCTCGGAGCGGCCCTTCCGGGCGCCAGGATTATTATTGCTTTCTGCCGGATAAATCCTTTCCAGCTTTCCAAGACTATATTTATATATCCCGCCGTTGGGGCTTGTGCCGAAATAAATCGCAGGCCCGGTTGCTACAATACAGTTTATCGACCACGGCTCATTAATATCCTCGAACTCAGAGACCAGAACTTCCGCGGAACGGCCGAGCTGAATCGCACCCTTAGAGCTCACCACGACATCTTCAACTTCACCCTTGAGCAGTTCCACCCCGCTGTTATGCCGCGTGATTTTACTATTGACCGCAAGGCAATCAAAAGCGGCTACAAAAATTGCAGCCGAAAAAACAAGGACATAAAACAATACAATACGGTGACATCTGCCGTTTCTCGTCATAGCTTTTTGCATTTTATTCTTCACTTTCAGCTCCCGTTATTCTTCCACTTTTACTTTGAGACTCCTTTTATCTTCGATAATGGTCCCTGTCTTCGAGCTTCGCTCAATCCAGTGCCGATACGGCTGTGCATCCAGAGCCCTTTTCGAATCGCTGAGAACAAGCGCCCTTGTAGCGGGTAAATCACTCAGCTCCGCCCTCTCCAGTACAATACCGCCGGCCGGCAACACAAGAATACAGTACAGCCTGTCCCTCTCTACAGCCAATATCTCTTTCATCGCCTCGACAAGTGTCTCGAAATTCTTGGCGGCAAACCTGTACGGCACAGCCTGATTCAGAAATTTCAAATACTCGCTGCCTCCGCAAACAATTAGATTGTACTCACCCGGCTCCAAATTCTCAGGTACCGCAATGCTGTACCGCAAACGCCTTTTCGGTGACAGCACTGATTCCAAAACCACTTCTATATCGAGCGGCTCGCCGGCTTTTACCGTCGAATCCAGAACCTGCACAGACCATATATGCGAGGCAATATTTTCAGGCTTTATCCGGATTTCAACATCTATTGATTCTATGCCGACCTCTCTAAAAGGATTATTCATAAGCAGCCGTATCGAATTCACCGTTTCTATAAATACATCAGAAATGCCCTGCCCCGTCGAGACGTTTTCAAAAGCAATCGTCCCTACCCCTTCGACACCGATGCTAACTTTATATTCAAGCATATTATCAGGCGGCAAATCACCACCATAAAGAACAGCCCCGTTTATCACAGCGCCAATCATACTGCCCGTAAGCAGCCGATTGTAAGCAACCCTGCAGTTAAACACCTTCTGCTCGGTATAATTATAACGGTCCACTTTTACAGTCATCGGAAACATATAAGCCTCTGCCCCGATTTGCCCTCGAACAGCGGTGGCCTCGTCAACTTTCAGTGCCCCGACTATATCAAGCATACTGGCGACTTTGAAGGAACGAACCCTGCTCGCAACAACAGTGTGAATTTGCCCCGTAGCCATAGGCAAATCGACCGGCCCGTAAGTCAATAAACCGTGGCCAAAACCGTACACAGTATCACCAATCACCTCCGTTGCCGTCCCCGTTGCAAGCATTGTCATATCCCCGGTCACCAGAGGCACCAAAAGTGCCGAACCAGGTTCTAATTGCACATCAGAACTTCTCGCAACACCGCTCTTTGAAGTTCCCCCGCCGGGACCGGCAACCGCCATAAGCCCGAAAGACTCAAGCTCAGCTCCTAATCGTTCTACTGCAGAGCCAGGCAGACCGGAAATTACTACAGGACACCGTAAAGTCGGCATACCGCCCGAATATTGACTTCTCGATGCCAGAAAACCTTTGAATCGCTCCTCAACCTCGGCAAAGTCCAAACCCCCGGTATAATCAAAAATAACACCGGAAAGTCTTGCTCCGAAATCTTCTGCTGAATCGCCGCCCTTACCTGCCTCGAGCATATCCTTGATTGGTGTCACCCCATAAATCGGGTCCTTGCTGTTCGACCATCCGAAAGCCATTGCCCCTGCCAGCCTGCCGTCAATATAAACAGGCGAGCCGCTGCAGCCGGCAATTACACCGGCATGGACAAAACGCTCGTCGTCAACCTTCACCAGAATTGCATCCCTGCCCCGATTCATATTATAAACCACACTAATCACTTCAAGGTCGAACCTTTCGACCTCGGTATCCTTAAGACAGCTAAGGCAATAGCCCTTCATACCCGCCTGAATCTCATCAATCGTAATGTACTTACTCTTCTCCGGCTGCTCAGAGCCCCCGGACGCCGAAGCACTTAAAAGAATAAAAACCAGCAAAAGTATCAGCCGAAATGTTCTATTACCCCGCAGTGTGCAAAAAGCCACAAAGCATACTCGAATTTGATTAAACATCTGCGCCCTTTCTGTTAAAAACCGGCTATGATTTTATTGCCGGTTAAGGATATTGCAAGCCAAAACGAATTTTATTATAATCCAACTCGATTCTATGCTTTACAGAACCGGCCCGGACAAAGTTGTTTCGTGAAAAGAAAGGCAAAAATATGAAACCTGAACACCGACACGAGCTGAAGACCAACGATCTGGCCGAGTGGCTCGCACACCTGCCCCAATGGTTCGAGCAAAATCGAAATACAATTATTTATGTCGCTGTAGCTGTAATCGTCATTGGAGGTTATTTCTTCTGGTACAACTATCAGAAAAACGTGGTAGCGGTCAGAAAAAAAACGTATTTTTCACAGGTTCTCACGCAGCTGCCGGCAAGAAAAACCCGAATTCTTTACGCTTATTCTCAGGGAATAGATGCCTCTTTCGAGCTTCTCGACCTGGCCAAAGAGCTATCGGCACTCGCGCAAACCACGAAAAATATAAAAATGGCCGCCATCGCATTAATTGAGCAGGGCCAAATATTGAGAACGGAGCTGCATTATCGTCTCAAAAGCCCCGACCAAAACGAGCTCCAAAGCCAGATGTCGCAGGCAAAAAACGCCTATAACAGAGCACTCAATATACTCGCACCAAACGACGAAGATAAGGCAAAAAAACTGTACCCGTCACTCATCGCAGAGGCCAAATTCGGACTCGGACTTTGCGAAGAAGAGCTCGGAAATTTTGGTGAAGCAAAAAAAATCTACAGCGAAATTACAAAAACAGACGAGCTCAAAAATACAACAGCCGCCGCTCAGGCAAAACTGCGGCTTGACACGATGGATGGATATGAAGAAAAAATAGCCTTCAAACCCGCTCCGAGGTCCCTGCCGGAAACCTTAACAATTCCGCAGGAACTCTTGCAGCCGACGCTGCCGGACGCAAACGAACAACCGGAACTCACCGACCTGATGACTATTATAGATACAAATTGGCTCGAACCGAACCAGTAATTTATTAATCGTGAAGCAAAATACCACAAACAACATACCCAACAATCCGGATAAACCTCTGGTACTTCACGTCGGCCATTCAGTCAAAGAACGAAGAATAGATAAATACCTGCACAGCAGATTCGGCAATTACAGCAGGGTAATGATCCAGCAAATTATTAAAGCCGGCGGAGCAAAAGTCAACGGCCAGCCCGTAAAACCAAGCTTCAAGCTCTCACACGGTGACAAAATCGAATTATCACTGCCCGCCCTTGCCGAAAAACAAATCCCGCCGGAAAACATCCCGCTAAATATCATTTACGAAGACGACGATATAATTGTCCTCAATAAGCCCGCGGATATGCTCGTCCATCCCGCAAGGGGAAATCTGCACGGCACACTCGTAAACGCACTCAGCTTCTACAGTGACAAGCTCTCAAGCGGACTCGGCGAATTTCGACCCGGCATCGTACACAGGCTCGACAAAAATACTACAGGAGTTATGGTCATTACAAAAAACGAAACTGCGCAATGGAAAATCGCAAAACAGTTCGAAACCCGCCGTACAAAAAAAGAATACCTGGCGATTGTTCACGGCACGCCACAACTCACCTCGGACCGCATCAACGCCCCGCTCGGCATACATCCGAAAATAAGGGAAAAATATGCTATCAGACCGAAAGGTGGAAAAGAAGCTGTTACCTTCTATGAAGTGCTTGAAGAATTCCGCGGTTTTTCTCTGCTCAAACTTTTCCCAAAAACCGGAAGAACCCATCAGATACGTGTTCATCTTTCTTATGCTAAGCATCCGATAGTCGCCGATGATATGTACGGCGGAAAATTCGTTTATCTATGGCAGCTGGCCGATGCCGAACCAGAAGTCGAGGAGCCGCTCATCAACCGCCCCGCACTGCACGCCTTCAGCCTCGAATTCAAGCACCCCACCACCGAAAAACAGGTAAAATTCGAAGCCCCCATCCCGCAGGATATGCAAAAACTACTGGAAATGTTGCGAAAATACAGGTGTAAGTAACATACTTAGACGCACGTTAGCTAATAATGAAAAAGTTCTTGACAAAAGAGCCTGACCGCTTTATTATATAGGTTATATAACCGATAATGGAAGGAGTATGTTATTTATTACCCAAGTTTTAGCTGGCGGGGGAGCTGTATTGGCAGTCTTAATGCTTATACAGCAATCTTTTTTCCTCCTTTCCCAAATTTCGCAGCTTCTGCTCCAGCATATGTACCGTCAAAATTGCGGCTTGGGTCGCAATATATCTATATAATGAATCTAAATATGATAAATTAAAAGTGATAAGGAGGATTTAAAGTGAAAACAACAATTTCCGAAACAAAACTATTATTGGCCTGTATTCTTACTTTGGCTCTGGCTCCGTATGTGATTGCTGGAACCGTGACTATCAGCCCTTCCGACGACTCTTACGTAGCAAGAGATGACGAAATGGGAAATTACGGAAGCGCTAATTATATGATAGTCGGTGATTGGGGCGGAGGGTTACCTTATGATATATGCAGGTCATACTTTATGTTCGACTTGAGCACAATACCAGCCGGCCAGGTAATAACTTCCGCAGAACTCCATATAAACTGTAAAGAAATTTACAGCGCACCGGTACAAACAGGGGCGCACTTCTTATCGAACGACAGCTGGACGGAATATAATATTACCTGGCACAATGCACCAACCGGATTCAACTCTTCCGCCACCGATACCCAAACACTGGCGACCGGCGACAATTCCTGGGACGTAACAACCGACGTTCAGAATACTTATACCGGCGACGGTACATACAGCGTTGTAATGAAGCTGCCCACCGAAGGCGCCAGCGCTAAAGGCGCATGGCTTCACAGCAAAGAATACAGCGAGTCATCAAAACGCCCATACCTTGAAGTTGATTATGAAGAAGCGCCGGAAGAGCTGGATTACGGCGATGCACCGGATGATATCCTGGTGCCGAAGTATCCGACTTTATCGTTCAATAACGGCGCATGTCATCCTGTTTCTGCAGCCGCACCTGTCTATCTTGGCAATAACGTTGATTCAGAATTAAACGGACAACCTAATGCTACAGCAACCGGCGACGATATCGGTGGAATCGACGATGAAGATGGAGTTACTTTTACCAGCCCGATTGTAAGCGGAGGCCTTGTCACTCTTGATGTCGTGGCTTCAGTAGATGGTTATCTTAATGCCTGGCTCGACCTTAACGCCGACGGAGACTGGGCAGACCTCGGCGAACAGATATTCACAAACGAACCGCTTAACGCGGGAAACAACTCTATTAGTTTCACTATGCCTTTTACTTCCTACAAAGGCGACACATTTGCTCGATTCCGTTTCAGCACATACGAGGGATTGTCTTATCAGGGAAGAGGCCTGAACGGCGAAGTCGAGGATTATAAAGTTACTATAGAAAGTAATCCAAACGTTAAATGGATTCAAATGCCGGATGTAACTGAAAACGGAATCGATATCCGTTTTGATAATTTCGACGGTACAGAACGCTGGCTTGGAGATGATTTTGAATGCAACACACCAGGCCCCATAACTGATATTCATCTGTGGTGCTCCTGGCTGTACAATGAAGCTACACCGGTAAGTAAGTTTAAATTGAGTATTTACAGCGATGACCCCGTCGGCCCGGGAGGCTCCGACCCGGACAATCAGTTCTCAAAACCCGACGAAGAACTCTGGTACCAGGAATTCGTGGAAGGAGAATTCACCGAGAGCATTTATGCTGAGGTCTCAGCCGGCGAATGGTGGTGGGATATCCTGCAGGGCGAACTGATAGCAGGCGGAGACACCCTGATTTGGCAATACGATATTTATATCGAGCCTGAAAGAGCATTTCGCCAGACAGGCTCATCAACCAATCCAAAGGTTTACTGGCTGGTTGTCAGAGCCGAAACTTATGGCGGACAAATCGGCTGGAAAACACGACGTTGGCCGGCTCACTACAATGATGACGCCGTCTTTGATGCCGGGACTGAGTTGCCTCGAACCTGGCTCGAATTGCGCTATCCATCAGGACATCCGTATCATGAATACGAAGAAAATTCGATCGATATGGCATTTGTCATTACTACTCAGCCTGAAACGGAACCGGCTATGGACCTGGGCGACGCACCCGACAGCACCAATAACCACGGTTCAACTATGAGTGCTTATCCCGGCGTGCAGGCTAATTTCCCAACCGTATTCAATGACGGCACCGGCGCCGGGCCTTGTGGACCGCTTCACAAGCTTCCGGAAGCAATAGCATTTTTAGGCGAAGATGTAACTTTAGAGCTGGAGGCGGACACAGGCGCCGACGAGGATGGCGTTAATAATATTGACCCGCCGAGTGATGCACCCGACCAGGACGTAGCTGATGACGGAGTGCTGGGCATTCCTCTTAATCTGCCGCGATGCAAGCCAACCACTTTCAAATACGATGTCAACGTGGTAACCGCCTTGACAGCCGACCAGGTACTTTACGTTAACGTCTGGTTCGACTTCAATCGCGATGGTGACTGGGATGATGTCCTTGACTGTGGCTCATTAGCCTCAATACCGGCACCCGAGTGGGCCGTGCAAAACCAGGTGCTCGTCGGTCTTTTACCGGGTATTCATACCATTGAAACACCGCGGTTCTTAAGCTGGCATCCGCTGCTTGAGCCCGGCGAGGAAACTCCGCCATTATGGATGAGAATTACCCTCGCCGAACAGCCCTGGCATGGCGGAAGCGCACCAGGTGTCACCGGCAACGGCGGAAGCGGACCAGCCGCCGGATACGATATAGGCGAGACCGAGGATTACATATTTGTGCCCGATACAACCTGCGTAAGGTGCCCGGACCTCAACTGTGACGGCTTTGTTAACTTTAAGGACGTCGCTATATTAGCCAACAAGTGGCTGCAATACTGTCCGTAACCGATAACAGGTTTTAAATCGTAAAACAAAAAGGGCTGTAAGAAAACTTGCAGCCCTTTATCTTTTTAACAAAGCCTTCACGATTATTATTCCTGCGGCAGGTTGGCAAGGTCCGCGTCCGAGCCGGCAACCATCAAAATATCATCCTTGTAGATAATAGTGTTCGGCATAGGTACATTGATAATCCCGTCTTTCTCGCTCTTATCGCTTTTCTTGCTCTTGCCGTGCTCACCCCTTTTTATCGAAACCAGATTAACATTGTATTTCTGGCGAAGCTGCAAATCCATTACCGTCTTGCCGTCGAAACTCGCAGGAGCCTTCACGCGGGCCAGGCTATAGCCCGGAGCAAAATCAATCTTCTCGCCAATCTGCGGTGCAATCAATTTATACGCCCACCGCTGCGCAGACTCAATCTCAGGATAAATCACCTCCGTCGCACCCATCTTCTCGAACACCTGGCCGGCAATCAAATCCTCAGCCCTCGTATATATCTGCTTGACCCCCATCTGCTTGAGATTAACAACCGTCAACACCGCCGACTCGAAACCTCTGCCCGTCCCCTGCCCGATGCTGACGATAGCGACATCAACCTTGTCTATGCCCTGCGCCTTAAGAGCCTCCTCATCGGTGCTGTCCAGCCGAACCGCCAGGCTTACCTGGTCGCGTATCAGCTCAACCTCTTCTCTGTTCTTGTCAATCGCAATAACCTCCGCACCGCTCATTGCCAGAGCTATCGCCAGTTTTTTACCGAACCGCCCCAATCCCATTATCGCAAAACGCTTCATATTATAAGCTCCTGTATCTTTTATCCTTTATCTCGCCGAAGGTGAAATTTCAATAATAAATTTTAACCGACAATTATCGCCTCTTCAGGATAATTATACCGTGCAGGTTTTATATTAAACGTAAGTGCCGCCAGCAGCGTCAACGGCCCCAACCTGCCGATAAGCATCGTAACAATAATAATCAGTTTGCCCGCCGTTGTCAAAGACGGCGTTATACCCGTCGTCAGCCCTACCGTTCCCAAAGCCGATGCCGCTTCAAATGATATCTGTGACATATCGAAACCATTCGCTTTCTCGGTAATACTCAGTGCCAGTGTCGCAGAAAAAAGAACTAAAACAAAAAGCAGCGTAACCGTAAAAGCCCTGCCCACAATAGCCAGCCGCACCGACCTGCTGAACATCTCGACCTCTTCACGCTTGCGCAGAGCTGCAAAAACAGTCATAACCACAACCGCAAGTGTTACCGTCTTGATACCGCCGGCCGTCGAACCCGGCGAGCCGCCGATAAACATAAGCAGTATCAAAATAAACCTGCTTGAAACAGACATCTGCTTAATATCAAAAGTATTAAAACCCGCCGTCCTCGCCGTAATCGATTGAAACAAAGCATCGAGAACACCGGCTTTACTTCCACCGTCAGAGCCGACCGAATACCGGTTGAATACAAAAATACCAATCGCTCCTAAGATTATCAAAGCGGCACTTACGCTCAAAACAATCTTGCTTTGAAGCCGCAAAGTCTTGGGTGCCTGCTCTAAGAAACTGCCGTACTTGCGAAACCACCCTCCGAAAAACAATCTCGTCTTATCAGCAGCAATATTGACGAGGTCATAAAGAACGCCAAAGCCCAGACCGCCCAAAATTATCAAAGGACATACAACCACATAAACAGTCCAGCATCCGCTGTAGCCGACAAAGCTGTTGCTGAACAGGCTGAAACCCGCATTACAAAAAGAGCTTATCGAATGAAATATGCTGCAGAACCACTGCTGTTTTATATCGCCCGTCCACGCAGGCACATTATCCCACATACCGAACAAACTTAATGCGCCGACAGCCTCGATAAATATTGTCCCCACAAAAATAAAGGCAATCATTTTTCCTATCTTGCTAAGCGTCCGCGCGCTGAGTAAATCCTGCATCGCCACCGATTCGCGAAGACTCAGTGCCTGTCCCAACAGAAGAGCAAAGACCGCTCCGAAAACCACTATTCCAAGACCACCGAGCTGAATCATCGACAGTATCACTATCTGCCCCATCAGGCTGAAATCCTTGCCGGTATCTTTTACTATCAGGCCGGTAACACACGTAGCACTGGTAGCCGTAAATAGCGAATCGACAAAACTGATATTCTCTTTTGCTGCCGAACGGGGCAGCATAAGAAAACCCGCACCTGTAAATATCAGGATAAGAAAGGTTGCGATAAGCGTCTGCGTTGGATTCTGGCCGGTAGCTGCCATGTTGACAACCGTCCTGCAGACCTTAGTAACCACCTGCAGAACCAGGTAGATACCGACCGCAATATGCCGAACCATCGACGGCTCAGCCTCTTTGAACAATCTGCCGGCACCAAAAAGAACAATCCCAAGAATAACAAGAGCGGCTATCTCGAACCAATTATTCCTTAAAAAATCCTTCCTGGAAAGCGAGTTGAAAAACCTTATAAACTTTTCACCGATAAAAACAAAAAGAAGGATAAATTGAACGGTGAATAGAAAGGTCTCTGACAAAAGCGGCTCATAAAAACCGAACAGGCATACAAAAGAGGCGGCCACCACCGCCGCCGCTAAAGCATTAACCACTATTAAAAATCTTTCCAGTCCCTTGTTTTGATATTTAATCAGCATAATTGAATGAATAGCCTATACCCGCCGGCCTTATTTGTCAATCGCATAACAAAATCTTCGTTATCTCGTCCTTCACCATCTGTCCTCCGCTATCCGGCATCCGTCCTCTGCCATCCGTCTTCTGTCGTCAATCCTCTGTATTCTGTGTTCTGTATTCTTCGTCTGAAGCCTTTGCGGTTCAGAAAATTATAAGATTTTCCTTGAACATATCGCCCTAATGCGGCTATTTCCATGCGGTTTCTGCCTGCGGTTCGCATTTTTTTCTATGCACTTCGGGTTCCCCTGCGTGCCACTTTACGATGCTCATCGCGGCCTCCGGCAGAAACTCGCATTGTCGCGAAGCGACTCCACACTTTTTACTTTTGAAATTTTAATTTTTAATTGACTATATCACATTAGTGTGATATAGTCTTTCTAACTGGGGGAGGCCCCGAATACGGGGCTGCGGAGTCCCGCACGATTGGCCAGTCGGCCAAGTCAAGTTTAGTTCGTAAGCTCTTTCATAACAAGGAGTAGCGAATGTTCAATAATCACGAGTATCGAGTATCTGGAATCCAGCATCGGGAATCCAGTTTCTTAGTTCTCACTTCTAACTTCTTACTTCTAAGTTCTCAATTCTCCGTTCCGGCACCTCTACATTTGTCGAGAGAACTCTACAAATCAACCCTTTTTATGCAAAACGAACCCAATTTAAAAAATGACCAAATAAACATAAGTTTTTGCAATAAAAGATGTTATGGTATTTTTCGACTTCTTTTCCGACGAAAAAACGAACCCAAACGAAGCCAAAACGAACCCAATTTTGGGCCAAAATTGGGTTCGTTTTCTGCCAATCGGATTGACAGCTCTATAGACGTGGTTTAATGTGGCAGGATTGGAGGATATTATGAAAAATCAAAACAAAAACAAGCTCAGCAGGATTAACTCAAAACTGCTGCTTTTAACAGCATTTGTAATGTCCACCTGCTGCAGGCAAACAAATATCGGCTCACGTGCATCGATTCAGGTTGATGTAGAGGAAAATATACAGCGGCTGATAAGCCAGGAGGATACAGACGGCGACAAAAAAATCACAATAGACGACCGCTTTATTGAAGGCAATCGCGGCGATAAAAAATTCCTGCTCATCGATGTAAACGACCAGGCCTGCGAAATAACCGGAACGTATTATCTATCCAATCTATTGCAGCAGCTAAAGCTCTGTCAGCAAAAGCTACAGAAAATTGCGGCGCTTGACACGGAAAGGATTTTCGAAAATCCTGTGGAGCGCACCACCCGCTCTATTCGCGAGCTTTACTGGGACGGCCTTACCAGACGCATCGATGAAGAAAATATCGTCCCTTTATTTGCGGACAGCAAGACCACTACTGTCGACGGATTCCGCTACATCTATGTGCCGCATACAGATAATACTGCTTACGAATATTTTTCAAAGGTTGCCGGCAGACATCCGGAATTAAAAATCAAGGTTATGCGCCTTCCTGAAGTAATAACGAGCGAATGGGTAAAGAGCCGGGACGGCTATCACGGCCTGTTAAGTCTGGCACTGAAGCGCGGTTCGGATGGAAACTATAAAGCTGTGCCGTTTGTAGTGCCCGGCGGCAGGTTCAACGAGATGTACGGCTGGGACAGCTATTTCGAGGCGCTGGGTTTACTGGCGGATAGGCGAGTGGAATTAGCGAAGGCAATGGTAGACAACTTCGTTTATGAAATCAACCATTACGGCAAGATTCTAAATGCCAATCGTTCCTATTATCTCACCCGTTCTCAGCCGCCGTTTCTGACTTCGATGGCTCTGGCTGTTTACAAACATCTTCCGCGGGACAACGAAAGCAAACAGTGGCTAAAACAGGTTCTCGAGGCGGCAATCAAAGAATACCGCACTGTATGGATGGGCGAAAAGAGGCTGACGCAGACATCTCTTAGCAGATACTTCGGCGAAGGCATCGGCGTGCCGCCGGAAGTCGAGTCTGGCCATTTCGATGCAGTGTTCAAAAGATACGCCAAAAAATATGATATGAACCCGGACAAGTTCGAACAAGGCTACAAACAGGATAAAATAAAAGCGCCGCAGCTCGACGAGTATTTTAAACACGACCGGGCGATGCGGGAGTCAGGCCACGATACCACTTACCGCTGGGACGACCGCTGTGCGGACTTCGTGACGGTGGATTTGAATTGCCTTCTTTATAAGATTGAAACAGATATCGCAAAAACAATAGAAAGCGAGTTCGGTGACGCTTTGAAGCTCGAAGACGGCACGATAGAAAAAAGTGGCGAGTGGTACAAGCGGGCCGAAAAGAGAAAGGAATTAATAAATAAATACCTCTGGGATAAAGAACACGGAATGTTTTTCGATTACGATTTGGTTAACAAAAGAAGGAAAGTCTATGTAACTCCTGTGGCATTTTATCCTTTATGGTCCGGCATAGCCACCAAAGAGCAGGCTAATTCCATTATCGATAACGCACTTGGCAAGCTGGAGATGGCCGGAGGCCTGGCAGGGTCAAGCAAAGAGTCTCGCGGTGAAATTTCAGAAAACAGACCTGAGCGGCAGTGGGACCATCCTTACGGCTGGGCTCCGCATCAGATGCTCGCCTGGCAAGCCCTTTCAGATTATGGTTTCGACAATGAAGCTCAGCGGCTAATCTACCGCTGGCTCTATACCATAACAATAAACGCTAAAAATTATAACGGCACTATACCTGAAAAATTCAACGTCGTTACCCGCTCACACAGTGTTTTCGCGGAGTATGGCAACGTAGGAACAAAATTCACATATATTACAAAAGAAGGATTCGGCTGGATGAATGCCAGCTACCAATTGGGCTTAAAGCACCTGCGACCGGAGCTGCGAAGCAAACTCACCCAGCTCGTACCCCCCGAATGGCTATTTGAAAAGTAAATCCGGTGGACGAAAACTTAATTATATTTTTGTTGCTTCTTTGGGAAAGAGCGGATAACATTCCTGCTCATGGTAAATATTGACGGCCAGTATTTACGGCAAAATTTCTTAAAAGTTAAGGAACGAAAAGAATGAATATCTATGCAGGCAATTTGTCATTCGATGTAAACGAAGACGACTTGAGAAAAGCTTTTGAAGAGTTCGGCGAGGTCACAGAGGTCCGCTTGATAATGGATAAGTTCAGCGGCAAATCAAAAGGATTCGGCTTTATCGAGATGCCATCGAAAGAAGAGGCAGAAAAGGCAATCGCGGAAATTAACGGCAGAGAGTTCAACGGACGAGCCATAAATGTTAATGAAGCCAGACCAAAAGTTGAACGCAGCAGCAGAGGCGGAAGAGGCGGCGGCAAACGAGGAGGAGGCGGAAGACGAGGCGGCTTCGGCGGTAAAAGCCGAGGCGGTTTCGGCAACAGCCGCGGCGGAAGATATTAAATAAATAATCCTGAGCATAAAATTGCGGGATTATGTATTTAAAATTATTACGCGGAGGGTACTAAGCGACGTCGGCGAGGCCGAGTGTGTCGCCAAACTTTGCAAGTAATGCTTTGCGGATGTTTTTATGCTCGGCCTTTGTGAGCATCGGATCGGCAGCAGCCAAATTAAAGGCATTTTTTCTGGCCATCACGAGCAGCTCATAATCGTCAATAATATTTGCGATTTTCAAATCGGGCAGGCCGTGCTGACGAGTGCTGAATAATTCGCCCGGGCCTCGCAGACGCAGGTCCTGCTCGGCGATTTCAAAGCCGTCATTGCTTCTTGTCATTATCTGAAGCCTGCTTTTAGCTGCTTCGCCAAGAGAGTCTGAAAATAAAAAGCAGTACGATTTGTTCTGTCCCCTTCCGATACGGCCTCTTAGCTGATGCAATTGTGCCAGGCCGAAGCGGTCGGCACCTTCGATAACCATTATAGTAGCGTTGGGGACATCAAGGCCGACCTCGATAACAATGGTCGAAACAAGGATATCAATTCTGCCGGCTCTGAAATCTGCCATAGTTTGCTGTTTTTTGGCCGAGGGCATCCGGCCGTGAATGAGGCTTACTTTGAATTCAGGGAAAATTTCTTTCGATAACTTGTGCCACTGGTCGGTGGCAGCCTTGATGTCGACGTCTGCCTCGACAGAAGTGATTCGCGGGCAGACAAAATAGGCCTGCCTTTTTGCCTTTATTCTTTCACGAATGAATTCGTACGCTTTTGCCCTGTCAGCCTTATCGACCCGGCGGGTGATGACCTGACCTCTGCCCGGCGGGCACTTGTTTATAACCGAGACATCAAGGTCGCCGAAAGCAGTCATCGCAAGAGTTCGAGGGATGGGTGTGGCGGTCATAACAAGATAGTGCGGCGTAGTCTGCTTTCGCAGGGTTGCTCTTTGTTGAACGCCGAATTTGTGCTGCTCGTCAACAATGACAAGAGCAAGCGATTTAAACTCGACATCGGCCTGCAGAAGTGCAACTGTTCCGACAACGATATCGATTTGTCCTGATTTTATCTGCTTGAGGGTCTGACTTCTCTTTTTGCCGGTAAGCCCTCCAGTTATTAAAAGCCTTTTGACGTCGCTGTCTTTGAGGTATCTTTCCATACTTATAAAGTGCTGGCCTGCGAGGATTTCGGTTGGTGCCATAATTGCGACCTGTTTTTTGTTAGCGACGGCGAGCAGAGCTGCATAAAGGGCGACAACGGTCTTGCCGGAGCCGACGTCACCCTGCAGGAGCCGGTTCATCGGCTCAGGTTTTGATATATCGGTAACGATTTCGTCTATCACCTTATCCTGGTCCTCGGTGAGCAGAAACGGAAAACGTTTTCTTATTCGGCTGTCAATTTTGTCGGTCAGCTTCATTTTTACGGCGGATGAAAAATGTTTCACCCTGTACCTTCGAAGCGCCAGGCCGAGCTGCATCAAAAAAAGCTCATCATACTTCAGGCGGCGCTTCGCCCGAGCAAGTTTTTGCTCGTCCGGCGGAGAATGAATCCATTCAAAGGCCTGTCTTCTGGCAATCAAAGCATTATCTTTGCGAAACTGCTCATCGAAAAACTCATCGACAAGCTCATCGAGTCGGCTGAGCAAAGGCTTGATTATCCGTTTGATTTGTCTGCTGGTTAATCCTGCAGAGGCTGAATAAACAGCACCGCCGAAAGTATCCTCAACATCAATGTCTTTGCCATCAAGGACAACGAATTTTGGATTTGTAAACTGAACCTGATGCTTATATATGCTGACCCTTCCCGATGCGGCAATGATCTGGCCCGGCTGGAGCTTATCTCTTAAGTATCCGCCGTGAAACCAGATAATCCTGCAGACGCCGGTCTGGTCTGCGATAAGAGCTTCAAAAATCGGTGGATTCCTGAAGGATTGAAAATCGGTCGATTCGACCTGTCCGATGACAGTGACATCGCAATCTTTGCGCATTTGCGCGATTTTTATCGCCGGCGGGATAAAGTGCCAGTCTCGAGGAAAATATTCAAGCAGCTCACCAGCAGTTTTGACGCCGAACTGTTCAAAAACTGTGGCCCGAGCCGGTCCGACACCTTTGAGGAACTGCACAGGCGTTGAAAGCTCGAAAGCACGTGCACTCTTTTTATCAGCAGTTTTATCAGAGAAAGTTTGCATAAATAAATCTTTTATTCTTTGAAGCCATATTCACCAATGAGTTTTACAAACCTGACGTCGCAGACAACATGCTCGGTGCAGCCGACGAGCTTTTTCTCACACAGCATAAGCCTCTGTACCGAACTGCTGCCGACAGGCGCGATAATCAGGCCACCGATGACAAGCTGCCCGAGAAGCGGTTCAGGTATCTGAGGGACAGAGGCAGTTACCATAATGCGGTCGAATTCTCTTTTTTCAGGCCAGCCGCTGCTGCCGTCACCTGTGTAAAACTCTATGTTATTAAATCCGAGCCTGCCGAGAACGGCCTGTGCGGATTCGGATAGCTGGTTGTATCTTTCTATCGTATAAACCTTTTTGACGAGGCGAGCAAGGACGGCGGCCTGATAGCCGCTTCCCGTGCCCACTTCAAGGACCTCAAAAGAAGGCTTAAGTTTCAATTCCTGCGTCATCAGAGCGACTATATAAGGCTGAGAGATAGTCTGGCCCATACCGACAGGCAGCGGGCCGTCTGCATAGGCCTGTGATTTGGCAGTGGGGGGCACAAACTGGTGCCTCGGGATTTCGGCCATAACCTTCAATACATTGGGGTCGGTAATGTCGCGACCTTTGAGGTCTAATTTGACCATCCGCTGACGGGCGAGCGTGAATTTATCTTCCTGGGCATCCATATATATAATATTCCATTGTCAGAGGCTATTTTGCAAATCAATTCTGAACATATTTGATTGCCATTGACAGGCTAAATGGTAAAATATCAAAAAATCGTCAAATAAACCATTTATAAAAATTTTTCAGGAGTGAAAAGTGTGAAGATTAAAAAAATTATATTCTATCTGTTAGCGGGTATATTAGGCGGATGTGTGCCGGTCATGTCACTGCATCCCTTATACACGGAAAAAGAGGCTGTCTTCGAGGAAAAGATTTTAGGTACGTGGGTCGATGAGGATGAAGAAGTGAGCTTCGAATTCTCACGCCATGAAGAGTCGGAGAAAAAATATCAGCTCATCTTCACCGGCGAAGAGGGAGGCAAAGGCCTGTTCGAGGCACAGTTAGTAAAGCTGGAAGGCAAGCTTTTTCTCGATGTTTATCCTGCGCAGCTTCCCTGTAATATAGAAGATGCGAATAAAGCAGACTGGGCTTACAA
This sequence comes from uncultured Pirellulales bacterium, assembly GCA_964493425.1. Classification (GTDB taxonomy): domain Bacteria; phylum Planctomycetota; class Phycisphaerae; order Sedimentisphaerales; family Anaerobacaceae; genus CAYLMG01. The sequence goes on along the minus strand of CAZBMW010000003.1, from coordinate 79,465 downwards.
CGCATTTTTTCTTATACCGGCACACACATTCGCTAAAGTAGATTTTACAGAGCTAAAGCTGAAGCTGACGCTAACCGACGACGAGAAGATGAAAGAGCTTCTCGAAGCCGACCCTAATGCCGTCAAATTCGAATCAATTGATGATAACTTTGTGCTGACAGCTTCGCCGAAAGAGCTGCAAAAATTCGTGCTAAAATATGCCGATGATGAACGGCTTTTCTCAACTGAAATCGAACTGGTTCGCAAAAAAATAAAAGACCCGAACGAGGCCGGTAAAAAGACCAACTGATACAAAACAAATTTAAGATGTCAGCAAATAAACAAACAACAGGGCGTCAGAGAGGCGGGCAAGGTCCATTCGGACAAAGCAGACGTTACTTAGTAGAAGTCGATACAGGCTCGACGCAGCAGATATTCACGGATTGCTTAGTTGTCGGGGCAGGGATTGCGGGGCTCCGGGCGGCAATCGAGGCTGCGGAGAACTGTAAAGTCATTATTGTCTGCAAAGGCAAGCTCGACGAAAGCAATACCTGGAAGGCACAGGGGGGGATAGCATCCGTTACCAGGAAAGAAGATTCGTTCGAGTCGCACATAGCAGATACGATAAAAACCGGCTGCGGTCTTACCGACGAAAAAGTAGCCGATATGGTTATTCGGCAGGGCCCGGAACTAATAGAACAATTGACTCGGTGGGGCACCGACTTCGACAAATCCGCGGGCCATCTGATGGCGACGATTGAAGGAGGACATTCACACAACCGAATAATTCACGCACATGGAGATGAGACGGGGCGAATAATAGTAGAAACGCTTATAAAAATCGCAAAGCAGCGTCAGAACATAAAGATAGTAGAAAATTTCTTTGCCATAGATTTACTCACCAGCGACGAGAATAAATGCTCAGGTATAATCGGCCAGGACAAGCGGGGCAGGCAAATAATCTGGGCGGCAAAGACGATACTGGCAACGGGCGGAGCAGGAAAGCTATACAGGGAAACCACTAATCCGGATGTTGCCACGGCCGACGGAATTGCAATGGCCTGGCGTGCGGGTGCAGTTTTGCAGGATTTGGAGTTTTTACAGTTCCACCCGACCACATTATACGTTGCCGGCGCATCAAGGGCTCTGATTACCGAAGCTCTTCGCGGCGAAGGTGCCATTCTGCGCGACGCCAAAGGCAGAGCCTTTATGAAGGAATATCACAAAGACGCGGAGCTGGCGTCGCGCGATGTGGTGAGCAGAGCGTGCCTGCTGCAGATGCTAAAGACTAAATCAACACACGTTTATCTGGATGTTCGTCACTTAGACAAAAAATATGTTGCCAAAAGATTTCCATATATTTTCGAGCTGTGTGAAAGCTTCGATATAGATATTGGCAGTGCTCTGATTCCGGTCCGGCCGAGCGCACACTACATTATCGGCGGGGTGAAAACCGACCGGTCAGCGAAAACGAGCATCGACAATCTCTACGCCTGCGGGGAATCCGCTGCCAGCGGTCTGCACGGTGCCAACAGGCTTGCGAGCAACTCGCTTCTGGAAGGACTTGTCTTCGGCAGGATAGCGGGAAAAGGCGCCTGCGAAAAAATAAGAGCCAAGAAGGCCCGCGCAAGAGCCTTTGCGATTAAACAAAAAATTCCCCACTCAAACAGGACGCTGCTCGACACGGACGACGTAAGAAATTCTTTGAGGGCGCTGATGTGGCGGAACGTCGGCATAACCAGAAAAGCGAGACCTTTGATAGAAGCACAAGAAATTATCAAGTTCTGGCAACGTTATGTAATGGACAAGACATTCGATTCACCTGCCGGGTGGGAATGCCAGAATATGCTCAGCGTGAGCCTTCTTATGGCCCGATGTGCCCAGCTTCGCCGGGAAAGCAGGGGTGTGCACTTCAGGAGTGATTTTCCCAACACGGACAACAAAAACTTCAAAAAACACATAGAAATAAGTATCCAATCCGTCAGTTCTTAACTGTTCGAACACAATTGTTTTCGACAAAGTCCTATATAATTCGGCAAAGCCGTCCGAATTTGGCAACGGGCCCAAAATAAAGAATCTGCCGGCCGAAAAGGATAATCTCGGACTTTTTTGCATTGACATCATCTTCGACAACTGATATAATAAAGTCAGGCTTCGAAAAGTGGGATTGTTACAGCTATTGAGCGAAAGCCGATTTCAGTGCCGGCATATTAAATTGCATTGAGGGGAAGAACGATGAAAAGAAAATTTGTTTTGGGGCTTATTCTGTGCTTTATGGCTTTCCTGCTGACAGGATGCCTGGAACAACTGGGAGAAACCACGGCTAAAGGAAAGAGAAGGCATACTCGAGTACTTCGTATTAATCAGCAAGAGCTGATGAGTGACATAGACAAGGTGCTGCTGATGGACAAGCCCAGCAAATTGACCGACAAAAGGATACCCTAAAACACTTTTGATTCACGGGTAAAAACATAAGTAGATTGCAGACTATCATCAAAGGGACTTGATTTTTGGAAATGCTCACCGATTACTTCAGACGGGTGATGGAATATAACTTATGGATAGTTGCAATCGAGCTTCTTCTTATCGGGCTGGTAGTTTACTGGGTGGTAGATTTCCTCGAAGGCACACGTGGTGAAAAGTTATTCCGCAGCGTAATATTCATTTTAATCATCGGTTTTTTAGTTCTGAATCTTATCGTTAAGCGTCTCGATTTCGCAAGACTTCAATACCTTTACAACGGCTTTTTGATTTTCGTTTTGATTATCGCAGTAGCAGCCTTTCAGCCGGAAATAAGAAGAGCACTTATAAGAATAGGACAACCGAGATTTCTGGGAACGTCCTCTCAGAAACTAGCAAGAACGGCTGAGGAAATAATAACTGCAGTTACGGACCTTTCGGCATCCAAAACCGGAGCCATAATTGTTATGGAAAAGCGCGTCGCACTGGGCGAGTTTATCGAAACTGGAGTTCGCCTTGACTCCCTTGTCAGCAGTGAACTATTAAGCACGATATTTAAACCCGGAACCGCACTTCACGATATGGCAGTCATAATACGCGGTGACCGAATAGTAGCTTCTCGAGTACAGCTTCCCTTAGCGGAAGCGGGAAGCGAGCACGGCTTTGAACTGGGCTCGCGTCACCGAGCCGCCATAGGAATCACAACAGGCTCGGACGCCCTCTGCATCGTGGTCAGCGAAGAAACGGGGATTATTTCCATCGCTGAAGGCGGACAACTCACACGAAACATAAGCCAGTCACAGCTTAGAAAACGGCTGACCAGCCAAGTAGATGAAATGATACCAATATTCGGCAGGTTATGGAGATATCGAAGAAAGGATACCAGCACAGACGAAACATAAAGGGATTGCTTTTAGATGGCGAAAAAAAAATTCAAACTCGGCAAATTTCTCGTTGTGATATCTCTAACTATACTGATATGGGTATGGGCGGACAGAGCAAAAACAGAAACGCTGACGATAACAACTGGGCTGATAAAAATCAACGAATCAGCCGACCCGAAGCTGTGGATAACCTTCAACAACAAAAAATCATTTAATATCGAAAAGATAGTACTCGAAGGAGCGGCCTCAAAAATCGATGAGGTGCAGAGAAAGCTGCGTGAGAGGCAACTTTCATTCGAGTTTTTCCTCGGCCCGGAACAACAAAGCGGCTTAGGACAATCCGGTGAACACTCATTAAACGTACTTGAACTGCTGCGTACAAGTCAGAACATAAGACAGCTCGGGCTTAGAGTTCAATCCTGCACGCCGACCACGGTCAGCGTACAGGTTCACGGGCTCGTGGAGAACTCTTTAAGTATCGAATGCATCGATGAAAACGGCTCTGTGCTTAAACACGAAAGAATCGAACCATCGAAGGTGACAATCGCCGTACCCGAAGACTGGGCACATTCGGCACAGGTCAGACTTACAGCTTCGGAGATAACACAGGCGAGATCTCGGGCGCTAAGCGATAAAATTCCGCTGATTGAGCTTCCTGACGGCCAGCTCAGGTACAGCAGCACAGCGGTAACAGTGAAACTACCACCAGTCCAGGAGAAGCTGCCGACTCAATCGATACAAGCTACTCTCGGAATCGTTGTAAGCCCGGTCTTGTTCGGGGAATATGACATCGAGATTAAAAACAGAGCGGAGCTGTCAATAGTAAATGTCAAAGCAACCTCTGCTGCGGCACAACGATATAAAAATGAGCCGTTCCAAATATATCTGTATATCCTCGACGAAGATGCAAAAAAAGAGGGGACACAATCGAAGCCGGTAGTCTATAATTTCCCCGATGAAATGGTGCGCAATAATGAAATTGAACTGGTACCGCCGCCAGCAGTAGCCGAATTTGAATTGATACCTTTGAGCTCTACCTCATCCGGCGGGCAGTAAAAAAAGCCACTACCGCTTCTATAATCACCCAAACAGCAAGACAAAAGATACCGCCTCCAACAACAACCAGCAGCCAGTTGCGTTCGTGGATGAAAATCTTTTCATTTTCTACCATAGCCCAGCTTGTAATGATAAGCATTACCAGACAGGGCACAGCGGTGAAAATAAACTTCAAGCCGCCTTTGCGTTTAAGATAGATCGTAACGACGAGCAGAGCAAGAGCAGCGAGAAGCTGATTTGCACTTCCGAAGAGCGGCCAGAGGACCATAGCGCCATTTCCGTCGGCACCGGTAGCAAAAGCAAGACCGGCGGCGGTAAGGACAGCAAAAGTGGTAGCCAAATACCGGTTGGTAAGGGGCTTAACCTTCAAATCCGCGGCAAGCTCACTGATGATGTATCTCTGGATTCTAACCGAGGTATCGAGTGTTGTTCCTGCAAAAGAAGCGATAAAAACACCCATAATAGTCAGGCCGACAGCGGCTGATAATTTGAAACTGTTCATCATATTTGCGGCGCCGTACACTACGGCATTGAGTTTTGCCTGCAGGCCGGAAGCCGCCTGCCAGGAAAAGTAATGTTGATTCCAGGCTTCTATACCCTTAAGCACGGTGCCATCGCTGGTTTTGTAGGCAATCGCAATACCCGCAGAAACGCAAATAAGAATAAGGACCGCAAGAGCACCTTCGAGCAGCATCGACCCATAGCCGACAAACTGACAATCCGTTTCATAAGAAACCTGCTTTGGACTGGTGCCGGAAGCAACAAGGGAGTGAAATCCGCTGATAGCACCACAGGCGATAGTAACAAATAAGAAAGGCCAGATAGGTGGGGCTTCTTTCGGTGATAGATTGACGGCAGGTGCAACTATGGACAAATCACTGAGAAAGGCGGCAAAAAACACACCGGCGACCAACAAAGCCATCATAATAAACAACTGCCAGGCATTAATATAATCCCGGGGCTGAAGCAGCGTCGTTACGGGCAGAGTAGAAGCGAACCAGGCATAAATAAGAAGTATTATCGTCCAGACACCTGTAGGAGGGATGCCGAAAATTTCCGGCATATTGAAAGGCAAGACGCTGCCAAGCCAAATTGTAAGGTACATCGCGATAACAGCAAAGGCTGTAGCGGTAACAACATTAGCTCCACGACGATAAATCATAAAGCCAAGCGTCATTGCAATTGGAATCTGCAGCCAAACCGGAACAACAGAGCTGGGGAAAAAGGAGAAAACGATAGCTATAACCACACCAAATACAGCGATAACAATAAGTAGGCTGAGGAATACAACCACAAAAAAAATGAATCTTATCCGTGCATTGATATATTTTGCGGCTACTTCGGAGATACTCTTTCCTTCGTTTCGCATTGATACAACCAGCGCGCCGAGGTCATGAACGGCCCCCATAAAGATACAGCCTACAGTCACCCAGAGTATTGCAGGGACCCAGCCCCAGATAATTCCGATAGCAGGTCCTACAATCGGGCCTGTGCCAGCAATTGAAGTGAAATGATGGCCAAATATTATCCCTTTTCTCGCAGGGACATAATCAATCCCGTCCTCGAGCTGCTTCGACGGAACGGGTGCATTTCGGTCGAGCTTGAAAATTTTGCGGGCAATAAAACGGCCATAAGTGTGATAAGCCAGAATATAACCAACAAAACAAACCAGCAAAAGTAAAAGTGCATCCATTTATTTTTCCCTCGATTTGCTTCTATGCTCCCGGCATAAAAGGCGTACAGGGACTTCAGCTATCGGCAGCATTGATTGCAACCTGCCTCTTATATATCTTCGGTAATTGTCATCAAAAAGTTCCAGCTTATTTACAAACATAAGTATAGTGACGGGATTTACGGCGATTTGCGTGGCATAATAGATTTTAGGCCAGCCGGCTTTTTTTTGTTTAACGCCGCCCGCCTTTTCAGCCTTTATAAGCTCAAAAGCCTTATTAAGCTTAGCTGTCTTTATCCACGTAGAGGCCTGCTTGTAAATACTTGCGGCAAGGTCCAAAAGGCTTTGTACGTTCTTCGCCTCAGTTGCTGTGGTAAATGCTATCGGGGTATTTTTCAAGGCAGGCAGCATTTTTGTAAGGTAATCCTCATAGTCTCCGGTAGAGGCTTTCTGCTTTGCGAGGTCCCATTTATTTACAACGATGATACAACTCTTGTACTCGGCGGTGATAAAACGTGCAAGCTTTTTATCTACCTGCGATATGGGGACTGTTGAATCAATCAAAAATAGGACAACATCAGCACGACGAATCGAGCGTGTCGCACGAACGTAGCTGTAAAATTCAATGCTGTCGGCCATTTTACCTTTTTTTCTGACGCCTGCGGTGTCAATTGCAACCATAGTCCTGCCGTCTTTTTCAAAGGTTACATCGACAGCATCTCTTGTCGTTCCGGGCAGCTCGCTGACAATCATCCTCTCATCGCCGACCATAGCGTTAACAAGGGTACTTTTGCCGGCGTTTCTTTTGCCCACTATCGCGATTTTCATCACAGGCTCAGCCGGTTTTTCTGCTGCCAGCGCCCCGAGTCTTTCGACTATTTTTTCAAGAAGTACAGTTTTGTTGATGTTGTTCGTCGCTGAGATACAAAGAAAGTCACCAAAACCCAGTTTCGCAAATTCGGCAGCAGCGGGAAACAATTTTGCAGAATCGGCTTTGTTGGCTACGCCGATAACATTGAAATTTTCCTTACGAAGCAACCTTGCTATAGTCTGGTCCAGCGGGACAAGGCCGTCACGGATATCAACCATAAAAATGATAAGCTCGGCTGAGCCAATGGCCTGGCGAATCTGCTGCTCGATGTGGGCGGTCAAATCGCCTCTATCAACTATCCCATAGCCGCCCGTGTCGATGAGCTCAAAATACCTGTCGTCTTTCTCAATTACAGCACTGACTCGGTCCCTTGTGACGCCGGCTGTAGACTCAACGATGCTTATCATCTCGCCAGCCAGTGCATTGAGCAAGCTGCTTTTTCCGACATTAGGCCGGCCGATTATTGCTACTTTAGGCAATGACATAAAACCACCAGTTATATATCCTTATCTGTTGTGCCCGATAGTTATTCTTTTTACATACAAAGTTATGATAAGATTTTAGCACAATTTTTCTGAATTGTAAGGGGCCATTCAGAAACGTAAATCGTCTGTTAAATCTAATTTTGCTCTTTGCCGTTTCAAGGCGCTTCGCCGCCTTTTTTCCTCCCGGCGTTTTAATTTTTCTTTGTACGGTACAGTAGTTTTTCTGCGTACGGGCTTTCTCTTTAATGCAGCTTTTAAGAGCTCTTCAAGCCGCCTTAAAGTCTCTTTGCGATTTGCAGTTTGCGTCCGGTATTTTTGTGAAATGACCCTTAATATTCCGTTTTTGTCAATCCGCTGGCCAAGCTGCTTCAGTATTCTGCTTTTCTGATTTTCACTAAGCTCGCTACAGCCGGCTACATCAAAAAAAAGTGTAACCCGGCTGTTAACCTTATTTACGTTCTGGCCCCCAGGCCCGCTGCTTCTGGAAAACTTAAAGGTGAGCTTTTCTTCAGAAATAAAAGTGTCAGAGTTTAGTCTAATCATAATACAACAGCCAAAAACACAACAAATGCGAGCTATGGACCTTTTGCGAAAAAATTTTGCAACAGACAAACAACTCAATTATACTGCAAATACGGCTTGAAAACCGTATAAAAAATGAAATTATCGGGTCAATAAGCTAAAAACGCCAATATGCGATAAAAGATTGACACGCCGGCTTAATAGCCGTTACAATACTGAGCTTAATTGATAAATCAAAAGCGGCGTGAGCTTAACCTAATATTTATTAACTGAGGCATTAATGGCCGTAAAAACAAAAAACAGCCCCGACAAAACTTCGCAAAGGGCGAACAGCTTAACAACATTATCTAATCGAATTATGCCCGAATCGCTTGAGGCAGAAGCTGCAGTGCTGGGTTCAATGATAACCGACAATAAATGCATCAGCGAAGTTGTCGAGCACTTAAGCAGCAAGGCCTTTAATCGCGTCGAACATCAAATGATATTCGAGGCTATCATAGGTCTATATGAAAAAAACAGAGGCGGTGTAATCGATGGAGTCCTGCTGCGTGACGAGCTTAAAAAACGCAAACAGCTCGACGAGGTCGGCGGTGCGGAATACCTGGGAAAAATTATGGAGTCCGTTCCCTCGTCGGCAAACATAGAATACTACATAAATATCGTCAAAGACAAGATGCTACTGCGGGAGATGATTAGCGCTGCAAGTGAAATCATCAACGAAGCATACGAGCTGGGCGGTGAGCCTGATGAAAAGCTTGACGAGGCTGAACGAAAAATCTTTGCTATTACGGACCAGAAGATAACGGACTCTGCAGAAGCTATAAAAGACCTAGTTGTTCGAGCATACGAATTGATAGACAAGCGTGAGGGCAAACACGTTACCGGCCTTGCGAGCGGCTATTATGAGCTTGACGACAAGACCTGCGGTTTGCAGCCCGGAGAGATGATTATCATTGCAGGCAGACCCAGTATGGGCAAGACCACACTTGCGTTGAACATCGCGGAACATATCGGCGCTATAAGTAAAATTCCGGTTGCAATTTTCTCACTCGAGATGGGCAAGCAGCAGTTAGCAGAAAGATTTTTATGCAGCTACAGCAAAGTCGAATTGCAATCAGTCAGAAAAGGACTGCTGAGCACGGAAAACTACGAGAAGCTCGTCGAGGCCTGCGGGCTACTGAGCGAATCGATGATATATATAGATGATAATTCAGCTATGACGCCGCTTCAGCTTCGCGCAAAAGCAAGAAGGCTGAAAAGTCAGCATAATGTGCAGTGCATTATTGTCGATTACCTGCAACTGATGCACCTCGGCACTAGGATAGAATCACGTCAACAAGAGATATCAACGATTTCAAGGTACCTCAAATCACTGGCACGGGAGCTAAATATACCCGTAGTGGTACTAAGCCAGCTCAATAGAGCCCCTGAAGGCAGAGAAGACCACCGGCCAAGAATGAGTGATTTGCGAGAAAGCGGAAGCATCGAGCAGGACGCCGATGTAGTGATGCTGCTTCATCGTGAAGATTATTACCACCAAAGGGAATCTATTAAAAGTAAAAGAGATGACACAACTGAGAAAGAATACATACCAAATAATACGGCAGAATTGATTATAGCCAAACAGCGAAACGGCCCGATAGGAGTAGTCGAACTCAGATTCCTGGAAAAATACACGCGGTTCGAAAACGCTTCTCATACAGAAGAGCCTGCTGCAGAATTTGAGAGCTCTCAACAGACCGTTCCCTTTTAGGAGAAAATTTAATGGATAAATTCGCATACCCGAGGTCAAAAAGGAGTTACCTTATGAGGCTAGCAGCTAACAAAGGCGAGAATTTTTTGTTTTCCTGCTGGATTGTGCTGCTTTTATTCTCCGGTATTTGTCTTTGCGGTGAACAAGCTTCTGACGAACAGCTCAGCGGTCTTCGCATCGGCAGTATTGAGACAGCCGGAAATAGAAACGTTGAACGAAGCGAAATTTTAGCAAAGGTTCGCAGCAGAGCCGGTGACCTTTTTGACCCGCAAACAGCGGCTGAGGACGTCAAACGCATTACCGAATTACCCGGCATACAGCGAGGCTGGTACAACACAAGTGTCGTCGACGGCCAGGTCAGGCTTATCTTCGCCGTAGTAGAGCGAAACATCGTCAGGAGCATCGAATTTATCGGGAATGAAAAATATAAGGCGGGGACGCTGCGCAAAAAACTCGACTTCAAAAAGGCGGACTTTCTCGACCCGATTGTGGCCGAGACTGGTCGAAACAAAATCCTTGAGCACTACCATAACAAAGGCTTTGCCTTCGCCACCGTAGGGCTCGATATGCAAGAACTGTCAAAGGGCAAAGTAGTTTATATGATAAATGAGGGCAATCGAGTTAAAATCGCATCGATAAATTACACAGGCAACAAGCAGATAAGTCTGAAGGAGCTTAAAAAGGTATCCAAGTTAAAGAAAAAAAGATTTATGTTCTGGTCAGTGTACTATGTCAAAGAGCATGTCGAAAAAGCCGTCACAAACCTCCAGAACGCTTACTATAAAAGGGGTTTTTTGAATGTCTCCATCAATGTCGAAGAAAAATTCAATGCCGATAAAAGCAGGGTTGAGCTTACCTATATAATCAATGAAGGCGCCGCTTATGCAGTCGATAAAATCAGCCTCACCGGAAACAAGCAATTCGACGATGAGCAACTGCTTTCAGAGCTTAAAACACAGCAGGGAAAAGTGTTCAATAAGCTAAAGGGCAACTCCGACGTCAAGCAGCTAAATAAATTATATCGTGAAAGCGGTTTCATCGACGCAACCGTTGAGCAGGACATCAAGTTCATCGCAGAGGATAAAGTTGATGCGGGATTTATAATAAACGAAGGTCGACGTTTCCGAATCGGCCAGGTTGATATTACAGGCAACGAGCAAACGCAAGACAGAGTCATCCGCCGAATACTCGACGAATATGACTTCACACCGGGCAATTTCTACAATGCTGATATAGCGCGTGGAGACGGCACGGGCTATCTTGAAAAAATGGTAAAGTCCAATGCGTATACCGAATCGGCCACCATCATACCGTCTGAATCGGCAAAACCGGACCAGAAAGATGCCCTGGTTACAATCGTTGAGGGCAAAACCGGTATGGTTATGGCAGGCGCCGGCATCTCTGCTGACATGGGCGCCATAGGCCAATTAATCTTCGATGAAAGAAACTTCGACACCAAAAACAGACCGAAGAGCTTCCGTGAATTCATAACCGGTAAGGCCTTCAAGGGCGCAGGGCAGCGCTTGAGAATCGCACTCGAACCCGGAACCGAGGTCAGCCAGTACTCAATCAGCTTCACCGAGCCTTACCTGAAAGATAAGCCCATATCTTTAGATCTGGCCGGCTCGAACTGGGAAAGAGGACAAGAGTCCTACGATGAAGAAAGACTCAAAGGCTTTTTAGGCTTCGAAAAACGCTATAAGAACCGCTGGCGAAGGAGCCTGAGCTTCAGATTCGAGAACATAGATATCGGCAGCATTGACACGGATGCACCGAAAGAGATAAGAGACGTAAAAGGTAAGAATCTTATTACCGCAATTCGGCTCGGCATCAGCAGAGACCTGACGGATGACCGATTCAATCCCACGACAGGTCACATCCTTGATGTTAGCTATGAACAGGCGGCGGGCGACCATACATTCGGGAAATTAAGCGGCTTTTATCAGAAATTCCGGACCATTCACGAGGATTTAGCTGAGCGCAAAACCATTCTCACAACCAAGCTCTACGGAGCAACTATAATAGGTGACGCACCGCCCTTCGAAAAATTCTACGCCGGCGGCTCCGGGACTTACTACGGAATAAGAGGCTTCGACTATAGAGGTGTAAGCACGAGAGGCAGACCTACAACGGCAAATGGTGTGCCTATACCGGGAAGGAAGAAAAAAGACCCCATAGGCAGTGACTGGATAGTACTTGCCAATGCTGAACTCATTGTCCCACTTGCGGGCGATAATTTCTCAGCACTGTTCTTCGTCGATTCGGGTATGATTGATACCGGCGGCCCCCGCGCTTCAGTCGGTACAGGCATACAGATACTAATTCCCCAGTGGTTCGGCCAGGTACCGATGAGATTTGAACTTGCCACACCACTTTTGAAAGACGGCGACGACGAAACGCAGGTATTTAGTTTCTCCATCGGCAGGCTGTTTTAATTGCTTTAGATACATATAAGTGGAAATGCGTATATTAAATCCAACCCGAAACAAAAATCAGGAAAGGGTCATTTATGAAAATTAAGTTACTTGTTCTGAGTTGCTTGATGGGCGTAATCGTTTTATTTGTTGGCTACAAAAGCGGCGATGCGCAACCAAGCAAAGGAGAAAAGGTAGTTCGGAAAATCGGAGTAGTCAGCATGCGTAAAATCTTTCAGGGCTGCAAAAGAAATGAAAAATACAGAAAAGAGGCCGAGCTCGAGCAGGAACAAATCATCCAGGAACTTCAACAGCTCAGCGCGGAAATCAAAGCAGCCGAGGCCGGCCTGGAGACAAGAAAAAGAGGCACAGAAGATTACCTCGAGCTGGCAAAAGAACTGGCCCAGAAAAGATCAACGCTGCCGCTGAAACAGGACTACTATGAACAGAAGCTCGCAGCAAAAGACCAGCAGTGGACTGAACAGATTTATAAGGATATCCTGCTACAAACAACCGAAGTGGCAAAACAAATGGAGTTGGATATCGTATTCGAGAAAGATGAACCGGAGTTTCCGGTCGATAGCGCCAACGAGCTTATGCTCGTAATCAGAACAAATAAGCTGCTATACAGCGAGGGCTGCATCGATATAACAAATGAAGTTATGGCTCGTGTGGATGCAATGGGTGACAATTAATTCTGAAATAATACGAATCCACTTATCTTACGAGAAGCTGTAATGGAATTGACGATTTCACAATTAGCCGAACAGCTCGGCGCTGAGCTGGCAGGGGACGGTAAAAAAAGTATCAGTGCGGTAGCACCCATAGAGTCAGCAGGTGAAAATGACGTTACATTTGCCACCAATAGCACGCATACAGCAAAACTCGCCAGCTCAAATGCCGCAGCTGCCATTGTCCAGAAGCGCATCGAAGGCGCTAGTATTGCGCAATTGATTGTTAAAGATGTTAATGGCGCTTTGATAAAAAGTCTGAACATTTTTGCTCCAAAATTAAATGTCCCTGCTAAAGGAATCGACCCTTCCGCTACAATAGCAGAGGATGCACAAATCGGCGCTGATGTTTCTATCGGACCGGGTGTTCTTATCGACAGTGGTGTAAAAATCGGCGAAAACACGATAATCGCTGCCGGCTGCAAGATAGGACAAAACTCAAAGATAGGTAAAAACTGCCGAATCGACAGCAATGCAGTCATCTACTATAATTGCACGATAGGAAACAATGTTATCATTCAGGCAAACACAACAATAGGTTCAACAGGTTTCGGTTATGCCTTTATCAACGGCGAACACAAACTGATACCGCATAACGGCGGCGTTGTAATCGAAGATTGTGTCGAAATCGGAGCGAATTGCTGCGTTGACAGGGCAAAATTCGGCAATACCATAATCGGGGCAGGAACAAAAATCGATAACCTTGTGCAAATCGCTCACAACGTAAAAATTGGTAAGTGCTGTTTGATTGTTGCACAGGTCGGTATCGCAGGCAGCTGCACGATTGGCAACGGTGCTGTGCTTGGCGGACAGGCCGGTATGGTAGATAATATTGAAATTGGAGACGGCGCCATGATCGGAGCACGCTCCGGTGTCAATCGCAATATATCAGCCGGCCAGAAAGTCGTAGGCACGCCGGCAACAGAAGTAAAAAGTGCCTTAAAAATCATAGGTTTAACACAACGTCTGCCAAAATTGTTTGAGCAGTTACGTCAGCTTGGCGAGAGGGTGGATAAACTTGAAGCATCAAAAAACAATAAAGACTGAAGCAAAGCTCTCCGGCAAAGGCCTTTTCTGCAGCCAGGATGCAAAGGCTGTTTTCCGTCCCGGCCCTGAAGACTCCGGGATAGTCTTTATACGCACCGACCTGCCACAGCCGGTGCAGGTCAAAGCCATAGCAACAAACATCGCCGAACAAAGCAGGCGCACCACGATAAAAAAAGGTTCAGTTTCCATCGATACGGTAGAACACTGTATGGCAGCCATAAACGCACTCGAGATTGATAATCTGATTGTGGAGGTCGACGGCCCGGAGATGCCTGACCCTACCTGCAGCAGTGAGGAATATTACAAGGTGCTAAAGAAGGCGGGTCTGATTGAGCAGCCAGCAAATCGAAAGGAATTCACTATCAGTGAGCTTGTCTCGATAAACGACGGCGACGCTTCGATATACGCTCTGCCGTACGCCGATGACGGCTTAAATATCACTTACGACCTTGATTACAGCGGCCATACCGGTATTGGCAGACAAATTTTCTCCTGCCGAATCACGCCTGAGGGTTTTGAAAAAAACCTTGCACCCGCCAGGACGTTTTTGCTTGAGGCCGAAGCGAAACAATTTCAGGCCAAGGGAATGGGCACACATCTCGGCCCGAAGGATATCCTTGTAATAAGCTCGGACGGTCCTATCAAAAACAGCTTCAACTATCCGAACGAATGCGTCAGACACAAAATAGTCGACTTGCTCGGTGACCTCGCCCTCGTTGGAAGGGCTCTGAAGGGAAGAATAGTAGCCTATAAAAGCGGACATTCCCTTAACCAACGGCTCGTAAGAAAATTGTTTGAAGCGGCTGAAGCAACAGAAAGAATCCGCAAAACCGGAACCGATGCGATCCTCGATATCCGACAGATTGCAAAAATCCTGCCCCACAGGTTTCCGTTCCTGCTCGTCGATAAAGTGGTCGAAATCGAAGGGGATAAGCGTATAAAAGCAATAAAAAACGTCAGCTTCAACGAGCAGTTCTTCCAAGGGCACTTTCCCGGCACTCCTATTATGCCAGGTGTCCTAATCGTCGAAGCGATGGCCCAGGTATCCGGGTTACTGTTTGCCCAGACACTCGAACATACCGGAAAACTTGCTGTTATACTCGGAATGGACGGTGTAAAACTGCGCAAGACTGTTGTGCCGGGCGACCAGCTTATCCTGACGGCAGAAACTCTGCGGTCAAGAAAAAGAACCGCTCAATGCAAATGCAGGGCAATGGTCGGCAACGTACTTGTCGCCGAGGCGGAGATTAAATTTATGCTCGTCGATAATGAGAAAGTATGAAAAAGTTGTCAATCAAAAAATAAGGAGAAAAATAAAACGGTGGGAAAAATACAGGCTGAACGGAAAATCACAGTACATCCGAGTTCGGTAGTAGCAAATAATGTGCAACTCGCCGAAGGTGTCAAAATCGGCCCGAACTGCGTTATCGAAAACGGTTGTTCTGTTGGAGCCGACAGTGTTCTTATAGCGAATGTTTACATCGGCAAAAACGTCAGCATCGGCAGGAACAATCACTTACACCCTTACTGCTCGATAGGAGGCCCGCCGCAGATTCTCGGTTCAAATCCGGAAGACACTTTCGGCAGCATTATCATAGGTGACGGAAACACCATACGTGAGCAGGTAACCATTCACCCGAGTATGCACGCAGATAAATCCACAACAATAGGAAATAATAACTTAATTATGGTAGGCGTGCATATCGGACATGATTGTATTCTCGAGGACAACCTTGTGCTGAGTAATTTTTCTCAGATAAGCGGGCATTGCAAGATTGAGACCGGCGTCTGGTTCAGCGGAATGGTATTGCTCCATCAGTTTATCACCGTCGGGAAATGGTGCTACGCTGCGGGACTGGCTGGTATTAACCACGATATTCCGCCTTTTGTTATCGTCAGCGGGCACTATCCACCACTCGTGCGAGGCATTAACAAACGCGGCCTGAAAAGGGCAGGACTAAATGAAGAGCAGCAGGAAAATATCTGCGGCGCATACAAAAAACTATACCGAAACGGCAGGCCTTTGCTGGAAAACGCCAAGGAGCTTGCCGCTGAAGATAATCTCGACGAAAACGTCCGGGCAATGGTCGATGCAATAATAAAAAGCAGCAAGCACCGTTTCGGCAGATATCTCGAACTGTTCAGAGATTAAAAAGAGCAAATCCTTTTAATAGCAGAAGATACTATGGACAAATTACGCACCGCCGTCATAGGCGCAGGCAAAATGGGACAGATTCACGCGAAAGTTTACGCGTCCCTGGCACAAAGCAAACTAACCGCAATAATTGATACCGATTACAAAAAGGCAAAGAAACTTGCTAAAAAATACAAATGCTCAGCTTTCAAGGAGCCTGCCGAAATTTTAGATAAGGTCGACGCCGTAACCATAGCAACACCTACAATAGCGCATTTTGAGCTTGCAAAGCTTTTCATTGGAAACTCGATACCGGTTCTGATAGAAAAACCACTCGCGGCGAGCGTTGAAGAAGGTGAACAAATCGCTGAACTGGCAAAAGAAAAAAACTGTGTGGTAGCAGTCGGACATTCGGAACGCTGCAACCCGGTTGTGCAGGCGATAAAGCGGCTCGATATCGAGCCGAAATTCATCGAGTCCACCCGCATCAGCCCATATCCTTTTCGCTCAACAGATATCGGCGTCGTGCTCGATGTGATGATTCACGATATAGATATCATTCTCTCACTGGCGAGAAGCAAAGTAAAAGAAGTCAATGCGGTGGGCGTTAACGTAATTGACGAGGCTGAGGATATATGCAACGCACGGATTGTTTTTGAGAACGGCTGCATCGCAAACATTACCGCTTCAAGATTGGCGCTGAAAACCGAAAGGAAGGTAAGGGTATTCAGCAAGCAGGCGTATCTGAGCCTGGATTACTTCAAGAAAACGGGCACTATTATCAAAGCTGCCGAGAATATCGACGTGGTCAAAAAAATCAGAGAGCTAAAGAAAAAAGGCAAATTTGGTCTGCTCACAACAGACTGGACGTCTTTGCTGAAGATTGAAAAGCTCGACATCGACGACAAAGAACCGTTACGGCTCGAACAGGATTCTTTCCTCAAAGCCGCAGCTGGCAGAACAACCGCACCGGAGGTAAGCGCCGAAGAAGCACTGGCGGCTATGCAGTGTGCAGAAATGATCCTCGAGTCAATGAGCCAGCATAAGTGGGAATAAATCGCCGGTATCGATTTCAGCCATCTTAAAAAATTTCCAATTTTTTTCGGAACTTAATCCGTTCTTATTTGTCTGTTAAGAAAACGGGCCCACATAATAAGAAAATTCAAGGAGACCAATCATGACAAAGTTTTCCAAATGTATCTTAACTTTTATTATGTTAGCCCTGCTGGCGCCGTTACTTTTCGGCGGAGCGGATGAAAAAGGTGATACCGGCAACGTTAAAAGCCTCGCAGAGCAATACCAGAATGCAAGAATTCTGGTAGAAGCTTTTGTTGTGGAGGCCGACCTCGAGGCCCTTTACGATTCAGGTGTCAGCCCGATAGGCCAAAAGCCAAATTCCGTATCAATCAAGCACATCTTAAATTGTCTTGGTGACGAGGATAACGGGCAGGTAATCGCAGGTGCAAAAATTGCCGTCAGAAATAAAGAAACCGGCGAAATGCGCCAAAGGCTCATAAGAAGCAGACAACAGGCACGTCCCGCCGCCCGCACCAGCCCAACTACCGCGAGACGCCGTCCAAGACAGCCTTCGAGTGAATTCGCCACGGACATAACATTTCATACAAGAGTCTACATAAATACTGAAGATAAGATAAGAACTGAGTACAGTTTCAATCAGCAAGGTTTTATCACAACCACAACCGAACCAAACGAACCTGCTGACAGAATGTCTCGTGACTGGAATGGAGTGATTACACTTGAAGCCGGAAAGCCCGCAATCGCCGGTTCCGTGCAGGATGAGAATTCCGCGGTATTTTTGATTCTGTGTGCCGATATCGAAGCAATATAAGATTGCAGCACAACTCGGCTCGTGTTATACTTGCGGCATGTGTGATAATAATTGAGAACATGCTATTCAGGAGATGTGCTTTATGTTTAAACAGTTTCACATTTGCCCTTTATGTGCTGCAATACTTCTAACCACCGGCTGCCAAAATAATGAGATTTCAAAAAGCAAGGAGGAAATTCAAACAGTGAATGAAACACAAGCCCAAAAAGCTGAAGGGCCTAAAAAGGTCAAATTAGAAACAACAATGGGCGATATTGTCATTGAGCTTGATGAAGACAAAGCGCCGATAACAGTTGCGAACTTCCTTCAATATGTCGAAGAGGGTTTTTATGACGGTACAATTTTTCACCGCGTTATAAACAAATTTATGATTCAGGGCGGCGGTCTTACAGCAGATATGCAGCGAAAACCGACACATTCGCCCATCGTTAACGAGGCATCCAACGGCTTAAAAAATAACCGCGGGACAATAGCAATGGCAAGAGCTCCTAATCCCAACAGTGCGACAAGCCAGTTTTATATCAACCAGGTTGATAATAATGCGCTTAATTTCGTTGAAGGACGCAATCCCGGCTATGCTGTGTTTGGAAAGGTCATCGAAGGCCTTGATGTGGTTGACAAAATAGCAAATGTGAAAACAACTATCCGAAACGGGATGAGAGATGTTCCTGTCGAGCCGGTCGTAATAAAATCAGCAAAACTCATAAATTAGCTTTTCAACTTCAATTTGCTTACAAGCTGATGCGCAAGCCGCGTTGGTTCGGGTAATCTATATTTTGTCGTACAGGCCAGAGTGACATCTATGGCATCCTCAAGCGTGCATTTATGTCCGACTGAAATAAAGACCGGTTTGACATTCATTCTTGTTCTTACTACCGCTCCAATAGTTTGTCCCTTATCGGTCAAGAGGCTAAAACTTGCCTTTTTAATAGGGGGTTCTTTAAAACTGCCGGTAAGTCTGCTTTTTGCACAGCCGATAGTGGGCCTATCAAAGAACAGGCCAAGATGTGCCGCAAGGCCGAGCCGACGGGGATGTGCTATGCCCTGGCCGTCAGTGATAAACAAGTCAGGTTCCGTTCTTAATTTTTCGACGGCGGCAAGGCAGGCAGGCGCTTCACGAAAAGAGAGCAGGCCCGGGATATAGGGAAAGCTGATTTTTTGAATCGAGCTTGCGCTTTCGATAATTTCAAAACCGGATTGCCCTTCAGGGCCCCAAAGACAGGATTGTGCACTTGAGGCTTTTAATACTACAACGGCGGCTATAATGTCCTGGTTGTCTTTACTTATGGCACAATCGAGGCCGGCTACAATTTCGGGCTTGTTTCCGAGCGGTATAAAGCGGACCCTGGCGGCAAGCTGATTTTGCAGGTCAATCGCCTGTTTATAATTCAAATCCCAGCTATGTAAATGCTTTGTGTGCATTGCAGCCCTGCCGACACATTATTCGGTGGCCTTGATTGTAACAATTCATAAAAGATAAAACCAGCGAACAAAATAAATAAAACGAAATTTTCTCGGTCTTTACATTCCAAAGGAATTTCGTTACAATACTGAGTTTGGATTACTATGAAAATTCATATAAGCAGTACATTGGTTGTTTAAGACGCATATGGCGAAACAAGCAGAAAAATCCATTCAAATCACAGGCGCAGCCGAGCACAACCTCAAGAACATTAACCTGAGCATACCTCGTGATAAACTGGTCGTAATCACAGGCATAAGCGGCTCAGGCAAAAGCTCGCTGGCCTTCGATACAATTTATGCCGAGGGCAGAAGAAAATACGTGGAGTCGCTCAGCGCTTATGCCCGACAGTTCCTCGAACAGATGCAGAAACCGGCTGTCGGCAATATTACCGGCCTGCCGCCTACCATTGCCATCGAGCAGCGCAGTGCAGGTTCAAATCCGCGTTCAACAGTAGCAACAACGACAGAAATCTATGACTACTTCCGGCTGCTCTTTGCCCGGGTTGGCCAGCCGCACTGCTGGGTCTGCGGAAAAGAAATCACAAGCCAGCATCCAACGCAGATAGTAGAGTCGCTGCTCAGCCAGCCGGAAGGGACGAAAATCCAGATATGCGCCCCTCTTGTCCGCGGTAAAAAAGGCGAGCACAAAGAAATCCTCGCAAACATTCAGCGAGAAGGCTTTGTTCGTGTACGTGTTGACGGGAAAATCTATGATGTCAAAAATGTCCCAATGCTGAGCAAAAATAAAAAACACGACATTGCCGCCGTCGTTGACAGACTGATTATAAAAAGCGACAAACAAAGCCAGAGCGTCAGGCTTGCGGATTCTGTAGAAACGGCCCTGAAATTGGCTGACGGTATCCTTCTCGCACTGATACAAACACCGGATGAACAAAAAAGTCAAACGGAAGACAACACCGAAGCAATTTGGCAAGAAATTATCTATAGCGAAAAGTTTGCCTGCCCGAAGCACCCGCAGGCCTGTCTTGAAGAGATGTCGCCACGGCTGTTCAGTTTTAATAGCCCGTACGGTGCGTGCAAAAGCTGCGATGGTCTGGGGACGATACTCGAATTCGACGTCGATTTGATTGTGCCGGATAAAACAGTCTCACTTGAAAACGGTGCAATCACCGCCTGGAGAAAAGGCGGTAAAAGAATGAATATCTTCTATAACCGGCTGATAAAAAGATTCTGTAAATACGTCGGCATCAGTAAAGCCGCGCCCTTCGAACGAGTTAGCCAGGATATAAAACGAATCCTGATGTACGGAACAACGGCTGCCGACAGAAGAAAATACGGCTTTTCATTCGAAGGTGTTATACCAAACCTAACCCGACGATGGAAAACAACCACAAGTGAGTTCGTCAAGGCAAGGCTGCACAGCTATCTTTCAGAACAGAGCTGCAGAAGCTGCGGTGGAGCGAGACTGCGGCCTGAGGCTGTCGCGGTAACAGTGGGCGGCAAAAATATCCATCAATTAACCGCGATGAGTATCGAACAGGCACAGATTTTCTTTAACGAGCTGCGGCTCGACAGTGAAAGAACGATAATCGCGACACAGATACTAAAGGAGATAAAAGCCAGACTGAAATTTATGGTCGATGTCGGCCTGGGGTATTTAACGCTCGACAGAAGAAGCAGCACTCTCGCCGGTGGTGAAGCCCAGAGAATCCGATTAGCCACACAGGTCGGCAGCGGTCTGGTAGGAGTCTGCTATGTCCTCGATGAGCCTACAATCGGGCTGCATAAACGAGACAACGACAGACTTCTCGGCATCCTGCGGCGGCTGACAAGAATCGGAAACACAGTCATCGTCGTCGAACACGATGAGGACATTATAAAAAGCGCAGACCATATTATCGACATTGGCCCGGCTGCAGGCGCGCACGGCGGAGAAATAGTCGTTCAGGGAAACTATAAAAAAATCTACTCCTGCAGAAAATCGCTTACAGGCCGATATCTGAGCGGCAAGGAAAAAATCGAGCTGCCTTCCCAGAGACGAAAGCCCGATATGAAAAGATACATAGAAGTAAAAGCCGCCGCGGAAAACAATCTCAAAAATATCGACGTCAAATTTCCCATCGGAGTATTTATCTGTGTTACAGGAGTTTCGGGCTCGGGCAAAAGCACTCTGGTAAATCAGGTTCTGCTAAGGGCACTGAAACGTCGGCTGTACGAATCCCGCGAAAAACCCGGCAAACATAAAACAATCATCGGAGCCTCCAATATCGACAAGGTGATTGAAATCGACCAGTCGCCAATCGGAAAGACCCCCAGGAGCAATCCGGCGACCTATACCGGCGTATTTGACTTGATAAGAAAACTGTTTTCGATGACAAGAGAAGCAAAAATCCGCGGTTACAAGGCAGGCAGATTCAGTTTTAACGTCAAAGGCGGCCGCTGTGAGCACTGCAGAGGGCAGGGCACCATAAAAATCGAAATGCACTTTTTGCCCGACGTCTATGTTACCTGCCAGCAGTGTAAAGGTAAAAGATATAATCCCGAGACACTGCAGGTTACTTACAAGGGCAAAAATATCGCTGACATACTTGATATGAGAATAGACGAAGCACTAAAATTTTTCCAGAACTTCCCGACAATCATGCGGCTGCTAAGAACACTAAACGACGTCGGACTCGGATATATGCAGCTCGGGCAAGCCTCTACAACTCTGTCGGGAGGAGAGGCACAAAGAGTAAAACTCGCCGCCGAACTCGGAAAAGCCGCAACAGGACATACCCTTTACATACTCGATGAGCCAACGACCGGTTTGCACTTCGCCGACATCGACAACCTTTTAGGCGTGCTTCAGCGGCTTACCGATATGGGCAACACAGTCATCGTAATCGAACATAACCTTGACGTTATCAAAATAGCAGACTATATAATAGACCTCGGCCCCGAAGGCGGCGATGCCGGCGGACGAGTCGTTATCGCAGGAGCACCTGAGGAAATTATAAAAAACAAAAAAAGCTATACTGCTAAATACCTGAAAACAAAATTAAACAACCTATAATCTATCGGGTAAAAATTTATGATTGCCTCTGCACTGAAATGGAAAGGTGACAGCAACGGCTTTCTGGAGATTATCGACCAGAGGAAGCTGCCCGGCCGGCTGATAAAGATAAAATGTACGAGCGTCGATAGTATTTACAAAGCGATTAAAAGCCTTGCTGTACGCGGAGCACCGGCCATAGGGGTTGCCGCCGCTTACGCAGCCGTCCTGTCACTGAAAAAAACAGGTAAAAATACCGAACTTCAAAAAGCATTCTCACAGCTAAGCAAGCAGTGCAAATACCTCTCAACAGCGCGACCAACAGCAGTGAATTTGTTCTGGGCACTGGAAAGAATAGAAAAAAAGGCAAACAATTTTATCACTAAAAATCCAAAAGCAAATATTTATCAGCTTAAGAAAATCATCTTCAAAGAAGCCAACAACATATATCAAGAAGACGTCGATATGTGCCGACGTATTGGCGAAAATGGCCAAAAATTTATAAAAAACGGCGCTGGTATCCTGACGCACTGCAACGCCGGCGCCCTCGCGACTGCCGGAGAAGGTACTGCACTGTCTGTTTTGTACCAGGCACACAGAAAAGGCAAGAGATTTACCGTCTACGTCGATGAGACCAGGCCTTTACTTCAGGGCGCTCGATTAACCGCGTGGGAATTAAAACAGGCCGGCATAAAAACAATAGTAATATGCGATAATATGGCAGGCTGGCTGATGAAGCAGGGCAAAATAAACGCCGTCATAACGGGCGCGGACAGAATCGCGGCAAATGGTGACACAGCAAACAAGATAGGAACCTACAGCCTCAGTATCCTCGCCAGGCAACATAATATTGCCTTCTACATCGCTGCACCGACAAGCACCTTCGATTTGACCATAAAAACCGGTGCCGAGATACCCATCGAACAAAGAGATGCCAAGGAAATAAGAAGGCTTCGTGGGAAAATAATCACGCCCAGAAATGCAACGGTTTACAATCCCGCCTTTGATGTCACCCCCGCGGGTTTTATAACAGCGCTCATCACGGATAAAACTGTAATAGAAAAACCATCACGAAAAAAAATGATCGAATCCTTAAAATAAACCGCGTAAACTAACCTACCGCTATAACCTCTTTTACCTCAGGCACTTTTTCTCTCAATAGACGTTCGATACCCATCTTAAGTGTCATTGCAGCACCCGGACAGCCGCTACAGGCACCCTGCAAACGGACTTTTACGGTGCAATCCTTCTCAACACTTACAAGCTCTATGTCGCCACCATGACTTTGCAGGTTAGGCCTGACCGCATCTATAACAGCCCTGACTTTATCCTCGAAATTCTGCTCACCCTCTGTTTGTCCGCAACCACAATGCTCGCACATAACTAATCCGCCTTTCTGTATTTATCGTAAGATTGACAACAATGCTCACAGCCAACTGCCGTTAAGTCATAATCATTATACAAAGCAATCCGACTTTTAGCCAGCATTTTTGCACAAATTAAAAAACCATAGCGCATAGAGCTAAAAAAATAAAATTTTAGGTTGCGGGCTACAAAAATAGTTGATATACTGCAGTGCTCGAAGCTGTTAGAATCGGCACAAAAGGAGTATAAATGGGACCTGTATTAAATGGGTTGATAAAACTACAAAGTGTTGAAAATCAACTGCGGGCTGCAAAAGCAAAACTCACAAGATGCAGAAGAAAAGTTGTCATCCAAGAAAACCAAATCAGAAGCTTCCAGAGCGCCTTCGAAGCCAAGAAAGAAGAAATCCAATTAACCAAAGTCCAGTGCGACCGGCTCGAGCTTGAGCTCAGGAGCAGAGATGAAGAGGTCAGCAAACTAAGAGCCTCTCTGAACACAGCTAAAACAAACAAAGAATATGCAGCAGTGCTCACACAACTAAACACAACAAAAGCAGACAACTCCAAGCTGGAAAGCCAGGTGCTTGAACTGATGAAGGATATCGAGGCTGATGAAGCTGAATGTGATAAGATTAAAGAGCAGATAGACGAGCAAAAAACAATACTCGAGCAAAACCGCAAAGAATCGGAACAGCTTGCCGCCAAATACGAAGCTGAAATCGAGGAAATTCAGGCAAAGTGGGACAAGGAGGCGCAGGCAATACCGCCCAAACAACTTCAGATTTTCAAGCGGGTCGCGGAGACATACGATGGCGAGGCACTGGCAACAGTTCAAAGCCAGCAGGGAAAAACAACCGGCTATACCTGTGGAGGCTGCTTTATGGGTATCACAGCGGAATCCGTAAATTTGCTAATGGGCAAAGACGATATTATTCGCTGCCCAAACTGTACGCGTATTCTTGTGCTTGACAGCTCTGGTGAAAACTAAAACCCGATAACAAGCTGGATGCGAAGTCTGAATGATATTAAAAAAAGTCTGATGCTTACTGCTTACCACCTGCCGACCAAGCTATAAACAATACAAAACCGTCAGAGGAAGTATAATTGTGCCGGAAAAAATAATCATTTACACCGACGGCGGTAGCAGGGCAAACCCGGGACCAGCCGCCGCTGCTTTCATTCTGCTGGATGAAAATAAAAACCAGCTCCAAGCCAAAGCTTTTTTTCTCGGCAGTCAGACAAACAACGTGGCAGAATATACCGCAGTTGTAAAATCACTGGAGGCTGCAAAGCAAGCAGGCGCAAAAGAGGTCACCGTTTTCAGTGACAGTGAACTGCTCGTCAAACAAATCAACGGCTTATATAAGGTTAAAAACCCGAACCTGGTACCACTGTTTCGGCAAACTATCAGCCTGCTGGGCAACTTTGAAGCCTTCAGTTTCAAACACATCCCAAGGTCAAAAAACCAACAGGCTGACAGGCTTGTCAACCAGGCTCTAAATCTCGAGAGGGACATCGACAGCCCGGCAGATAAGCAAGCAAAAACTACAGACCAAAGCTCAAAACGCAAAAATCCGATTCGACTCGGAGTGCTCATAAGCGGCGGCGGCAGAACACTGATTAATATCCTCGAATACATCAAAAAAGGAAAGCTGAACGCAGAAATACCGCTTGTAATAAGCTCACGTTCAACCGTTGCCGGCGTCGAAAGAGCAAAGGCTGCAGGGCTAAATGTCAAAATCATCCGCAAAAAAGACTACCCCGACATCGACGAATTCAGCAAAGAAATCGAAAAACAACTCGTCGCCTTCGATATCGAACTTGTTATTCAGGGCGGCTGGCTCTGCCTGTGGAAAATACCATCGCAGTACAACAATCGGGTTATGAATATACACCCGGCACTGCTGCCGAGTTTCGGAGGAAAGGGTATGTACGGCCATCACGTCCACGAAGCCGTGCTTCAAACCGGCTGTAAAGTCAGCGGCTGCACAGTCCACTTCTGTACAAACGAATACGATAAAGGCCCGATAATCGTACAGCGCTGCTGCCCTGTCGAAGACAAAGACGACCCGGATACGCTCGCTGCGAGAGTATTTGAACAGGAATGCATTGCCTATCCACAAGCCATAAAATTATTTGCAGAAAACAAATTGCTCATTGTGAACAAAAAAGTAAAAATAATCGAATAGAATCTGCAAAACGGCAATTTTTATGAATAAGAGACAAAAGATAATCGTGGCAAAATTCGCTGCTGTAGCCGTGGTCACCACTATTGCGGCACTGGCAATGATTAATATAAAGGATTTAATTAACAGGTCCGAGGGCATCCGCGCGATGCAGCAAATCAGCGCTGGATTGTTAAACTACCGACAGCAATATGGCTACCTGCCGCCGGAATCTTACCTCGATACAATCAGAGAAAACGTCCAGGGCCGTGTGCGACTGGGCAAAATTCAATACAGAGCTCTCTGGATTACACCCGAATCAGAACCAAACGAAATCCTCGCATATACGGAGAAAAATTACAACTCGTTATTCATAAATGATGGTTACATCTTTCTGTTGCTGAACGGAAACGTGGAATGGATGGAAAAAAGGAAGTTTGAGAAACTTCTCGAAAGCCAGCAAAGCCCAATGGAAATCAAAACAACAAAATAGAAACAAAACGAAAAAGCAGAAACCAGTCTACAACTCGCTTTCCACTTTTTGCTTTTTCTTGCCTTTGCCCTCAGCAGCATCAGCTGTCTTAAAACCCTCAAGTTTCAAATGTTCCTCATCCTGAACATCAATCTTTATAAGATTTTTGCCTTTGAATTCGCCGCGAAGCATCGCTTCTGACAGGGGGTCTTCTATATAGTGCTCAATAGCTCTTCGCAAAGGCCTAGCCCCGAATTCCGAACTGTACCCCTTTTCAATTAGAAACTCCTTGGAAGCATCCGTCAGTTCCATCCTGAAGCCGTGCTCAATTATCCTTTTGAAGACCTTCGCCAGCTCATACTCGACAATCGTCTGCAAATCTTCTTTTGTCAGAGACCTGAACACTATTACATCGTCAAGACGATTCAAAAATTCCGGCCTGAAGTGATGGTCCACCTCCTTTTGAAGCACCTCTTTCATCTTCTCGTAGTTTGCCTCTGCAGTCTTTTTGCCGAAGCCAAAACCGGATTGATTCTTTATCAAATCAGCCCCAATGTTACTGGTCATAATTAGAATAACATTCTTGAAATCGACATTTCTGCCGAAGCTATCAGTTAATCGTCCCTCATCCATAATCTGCAGCAGCATATTGTAAACATCAGGATGTGCCTTTTCTATCTCGTCCAAAAGCAGCACCGCATAAGGCCTGCGTCTTATCCTTTCCGTCAATTGCCCTCCTTCTTCATAACCGACGTAGCCCGGAGGTGCACCTACCAGCCGGCTTACATTGTGTTTTTCCATAAATTCACTCATATCCAGCTGAATCAGCGCACTTTCGTCATTGAACATAAACTCCGCCAGTGCCCTCGCAAGCAAGGTTTTTCCAACACCGCTCGGACCGAGAAAGATAAAACTGCCTGTAGGCCGATTCGGGTCCTTCATCCCGCTCCTGCTGCGCCTGACCGCTTTTGCAATCGCAGTAATCGCCTCATCCTGAGAAACAACTCGCTTATGAAGCTCTGCCTCAAGCTCCAAAAGCCTCTGTGCCTCTTTCTTCTCAAGCCTCGTCAGCGGAACACCCGTCATCTTGCTCACTACCTCTGCTATAATCTCAGCATCAACGACACCAGCAGAGGCTTTATTCTCCTCATACCATTTCTTTTGAAGTTTGTTTTTCTTATCCAAAAGCTGCTGCGCTTCATCCCTCAATGACGCGGCTCGTTCATAGTCGGCATTCTTAACCGCCTCATCTTTTTGTCCCTGCAGCTTCTCAATTTTCTCATCTATTTCAGTCAAATCAGCTGGTGGTGTCATATTCTTAAGTCTCACCCTCGCCCCTGCCTCATCGACAACATCAATAGCCTTATCTGGCAAACATCTGCCCGTGATATATCTGGTGGATAATTCCACGGCCTGATACAGCGCCTCGTCAGTAAAATGCACCCTGTGATGCGCTTCATACCGGTCTTGCAGCCCCTTTAGTATATCCAAAGTCTCATCCTTCGATGGCGGTTCGACAATTATCGTCTGGAAACGCCTCTCGAGAGCACCGTCCTTTTCAATATATTTACGGTACTCATCAAGAGTCGTAGCTCCGATGCACTGGACCTCACCGCGGGCGAGTGCGGGTTTTAATACGTTTGAAGCATCAATTGCTCCCTCGGCTCCTCCGGCTCCAACCAAAGTATGCAGCTCATCGATAAACAAGATAACATTTTTGTCTCTTCTTACCTCGTTAATAACAGCCTTTATACGCTCTTCAAACTGGCCACGGTACTTTGTACCTGCGACCATCATCGCCAGGTCAAGCACCACTATGCGTTTGTCTTTAAGCAGTTCGGGCACGTGCTTTCCGACTATATTTTGGCTGAGCCCCTCCACTATGGCCGTTTTGCCGACGCCAGCCTCTCCAAGCAAAACCGGATTATTTTTAGTCCGCCTGCACAAAATCTGAACCAGTCTTTCTATCTCATTTCTCCTGCCTATAACCGGGTCCAGCTCTCCATCAGTTGCCAGCTTTGTAAGGTCCCTACCGAAACTGTCCAGTGCCGGTGTTTTGCTCTTGGGTTTGGCTCGAGTCACTGACGGCCCCATCTTCATATCAAAACCCGCGGCCGCCTCATCAACTCCTGCACCGAGAAGATTCAGCACCTCCTGGCGAACTTCTTCAAGCTTTAGGCCAAGATTCATAAGCACCTGCGCAGCTATCCCCTCGGCCTCACGAAGCAGGCCAAGAAGAATATGTTCGGTACCTACATAATTGTGGTTAAGATGCCTGGCTTCTTCGATTGCATATTCAATGACCTTCTTGGCCTTTGGTGTCTGGGGGAGCTTGCCCATCGTGACCATATCGGGCCCGCTGTGAACGAGCTTCTCAACTTCGATACGAAGCTTTTTAATATCTACATCAAGATTCTTAAGAACGGTAGCACCAACACCGCTGCCCTCCTTAACCAGACCAAGAAGGATGTGCTCAGTGCCTATGAACTCATGATTGAAGCGCTGGGCCTCCTGATTAGCCAGCGCCATTACCTTGCGTGCACGGTCTGTAAAACGCTCAAACATCTCTTACCTTTCACAAGAACTAATGCGGAAAAAAACGCTATAAATCTTAATTATATCACAACGATTGTTACTGTCAAAACTTTCGAAAAACCACAAAAAATAAAATTCCAAATACTCCGTTCACCTACCTCTTTCTATCTTAGAAACCTGAATAATGTTCGTTCTCGGACGTTGTTTCTCAGGCAGGTATGGTTTTTATCGTCAAAAACAAAGACCATCTTTTCAGTAACAAAGGGAAATAATCCAATAATCTTACAACCAAAGCTTTCCAAAGTAAGCTTATTAGAAAAATTTTTTGTAACTTTTTTGCATAATAGCCGTCTTTTATGGTATAAAGCTAATGTTTAAGACCCATAAGACATAACCTTTGAACATTTATTTTAAGGAGGCATCAAAAGTGACTAATTCAAAAAAATTTCAAAATGTCGTCGTTATCACAGTTGCAACCCTGATTATCTCAGTTTTTACGCCGCTGATTCAAGCTGTTGATGAGCCGCTAAAGTCAGCACCGGCTAATGCACTTTTCTATGTCCAGATTAACAATCTCGATTATACCCTCAGCCAGACCGACCAGTTCCTCGCAGGCGTCTCACCTGTACCGCTCGGTTTGCAGATGATGGTACGCATGCAGCTTGCTCGGATGCTGGGAAATCCGGCGCTTACCGGCCTAAACACAACCGGCAGCTTTGCCGTCTTTGCCGTAGTCGAAGGCGGCGAACTGAATGAAAACTCCATAACAATACTTGCACCTATCAGTGACTACTCAGAGTTTATCAGTTCAAACACTAATCTCTCGGAGCCGGACCCAAACGGCATTTCCGAAATTAAAAACATCGGTGGCTTCGTCACTCAAGTCGGCAGCTTTGCTGCAATAAAACCACCTGATACTTACAACAGCCTGATTGCTACAAAAAAATTACTTTCTTCCGGCAACTTCAAATCGCTTGCAGATGCACTTGACACAGCGCAAAAAGCAGAGGCTGCCAGCGCACCACTCTGGGCTTATTGCAATATGGAACTTGTGAATAAAACTTTCGGTACGCAGATTGCCCAGACATTCGATGAGATGCAAAAAGCAATGGAGCTACAGTCAGCCGGTATGCAGTCTTCTATGCAGAATCCTGCAGAGATAATGAAGATATACTTCGATTGTATCAAGGCTTTTCTTGCCCAGTCAAAATCAATCACAGTATCCTTAACACCTAAACCGGATGTCTTAAGAATTAGCGAAACCATCTCCGCCCTGCCGCAGACAAAGTTAGCAGAGCTGTTTACTGAAGAGTCTGCAACAAAAACCGAAAACAAACTACTTTGTTACCTTAAGGACGGCTCAATGTTCAATATGGCCGGTAAAATATCAGGAAAATACAATAAGCTCGGTATGGACTTCTTCGTGAAAATATTCGGAAAAGACCTTACAGAAGAGCAAAAAACCAGGATTAACAATTACCTTACCAACTGGACAACTGTTTTCAGCGAGAACTTCGCAGGCTCCTTTACTATAAAGCCAAAGAATCAGCCGCTATTCGCCGGTGAAATGATCTATGAGGTAAAAGATAAAACCAGATTCGATGAGGTTATGAAAGAGGGCGCGACGTTTCTCGAATACTCGGGAATGGCCGAGTTTTACAAAAATATGGGGCTTGATATGTCAAGTGTCTATGCACCGGACGTCGACAGTTATAAAGGTTTCTCAATAGACTCCGCTAAATTTGTAATGAAGGCAACCGACATAAATTCCCCAGAAGCACAGATGATTGAGAAGATGTACGGCGAAGGCCTTGAGGCAAGATGGGCACTTGTCGATGACCTGTGTGTATATACTATGGGAGCCAATGCCGATTCGCAAATAAAAAAGCTGATTGATGAAGTAACCGCTCCCGGCTCGAAAGAAATCTGTTCTGAAATAAAAGCTGCTACAGCATTATTACCTAGTTCAGAAAATGCAGATTTATTTATGACTTTCAACCTGCTGAGAGTTTTTAAAGCGATACCGGAAATGACGAGCATAATGCCAGCGCCTGTACCTATGCCTGCAATGGATTTTGAGACCACGAGCAACGTCGTCATAGCTGCCAATATCGGCGAAAGCAAACTGACCGTCGACGTTGCAATACCCAAACAGCATTTGATGGAGATAATGCAAGCCGTGCAGCTAATAATGATAAATCAGGCAAATACCAGCGCCACGAAGGCAACTCTCAAAACACTGCATAATGCTGTCATCGAGTTCAAAACGGACACCGGCCGGTTCCCAACCGAAGCCGAAGGGCTCATAGCGCTAATCGAACAACCTATTGATGTCGAAAATTATCAAACCGGCGGCTATATCGGCAGCACACAACTCCCAAAAGACGCCTGGAGAAATAATTTTCTCTACGAGCTGAACCCTGAAAGCGGGGAACCTTTTCTAATAAGAAGCTGCGGTCCCGACAGCCAGCCGGAGACCGAAGACGACCTGCTAAGCACTAACAGCAACGGATGCTAAACACCAATGTGAAATAATTACAGGTCCGTCAATATTAGTTGAAAAGGGGCCGGATACTTTTTAGCCAAGTATCCGGCCCCTTATATTATGTGAGATTACACCGCAGTTTCTATCAATAACACCTGCCCGACAACCAAAAACTACAAACCTATAAAACCTCAGATGTCTCTCTCTTCAAGCAGCCTTTTGAGATACTCGTTCTCCCTACGGGTCGCCTCAAGATCAAAGGCCTGGTACTTAATACACACGCGCAGATAGTCCAATGACTCCTGCAGGCCATCAACAGTTTCTCGCAGACTCTTTTGGTCTGTTTTCGCATCTTTGGCTAAGCTTTGCAGCCTATTACGCTCAGCACCAGCCGGCCGGTCAAACGCCCTGGCCAATTCTTTCAACTCATTTTTCAGCTTCGTTTTATTCATCGCCCTGTCCGCAACTTAACATACCATACATCACTAATCTATTTCCGCTTGTATATTTGCCTAAAGAATCTTTCCAAATCCCTTTCTGCTGACAAACTTTAATAATGTGCAAAAACCATACCTATACAGTATAATATTAGTGGGTGGGCAAAAATATTTTAACCATAACCACAAATGCCGTTAAAAGCCATCCATAGACCTGTCCGGCAATGACTTTGAACATTTTCAAAATAAGGGGATTTTATTGGTTACGCATCTACGTTGCCGAAAAACAACGTAAATACTTATCAAAAAATCAAGGCTTGAATATAACAATATAAACAAAAAGCCCTTAAAAGACCGTTGCTTTTTATAAACAAGGCCGTTGCTTTTTTAATACACGCCGCATCGAAAAACGAAATCCATTGTAATTATAGCCACCGCTAAGCTATAATCTTACGTATGAAAAATGCCGCATTAAGTGAGCTTTTTGACCAGATGGCGGACATTATGGAAATCCTCGCCGAAGACCGCTTTCGCATCAATAGCTACAGGAAAGTTGCACGTACCTTAGGAGAAATGCCTACCGACGTAGAAGAGATGCTTTCGACAGGCAAACTTGCTAAAACGCCGGGTATCGGCAAATCAAGCCTTGCAAAAATCGAAGAATTTGTAAAAAAAGGCACGATAACAGCACATCAGCAGCTATTGAAAAAGATACCACCCAAACTGCTTGAACTTCTAAAAATCCCTGGTATGGGTCCTAAGGGCGTAAAGGCGTTATATGAAAGCTTAAATGTTAAATCAATCAAAGATTTAAACAGGGCCCTTGCGAAGAATTTAGTAGCTGAACTGCCCGGCTTCGGCGAGAAAAAAGCTGCTGCAATCGCAAAAGGTATAGAATTTCTCGAAAAGTCAACGGGACGGATTCTGCTTGATGAGGCTCTGGAAGCGGCAGAAGTGGTCGGCGAATTTCTCGAAAAGCTTTCCGGAATTAAAAAGATACAGCCTGCAGGCTCGGTTCGACGAAGGGCTGAGACAATCGGAGATGTTGATATACTCGCTGCAGCTAAAAACGGCAAAAAAATCATACAGGCCTTTACAGAGGCAGAGTTTGTACGGGAGGTAATTGCAGCCGGACCAACAAAAGGCTCCGCTATTGTACAGACGGGAGCCTGTCCGGTACACGTTGATGTGCGGGTCGTGCCAAAAGAAAGCTTCGGCGCAGCGGCACAATATTTTACCGGCTCAAAACAACACAACGTGCGATTGAGAGAGATTGCCTTAAAAGCAAAACTCAAGCTGAATGAATACGGTTTATTCGACAAAAAAGATAAGATGATCGCAGGAAGCAGTGAGCAAGAGATATACGAAAGGCTGGGCCTTGATTATATTGACCCGCTGCTGCGCGAAGACAGAGGTGAAATAGAGGCTGCGCAGAATCATAATCTGCCAAAATTAGTACAGCTTAAGGATATAAAAGGCGACCTGCACATGCATACAAACGCTTCCGACGGCGACTGCAGCATATCAGAGATGGCTCAAGCCGCGAGGCAGTTAGGATATAAATATATCTGCATAACCGACCACTCCAAATCATCAGCTATTGCAAACGGCCTGTCAGCAAAAAGACTTGCCAACCAAATCAAACAAATACACAAAATCAATGAGAAAATTAAAGGCATCAGGATTCTGGCAGGCTCAGAGGTTGATATCCTCGCTGACAGCTCAATTGACTTCGATGATAAATTGTTAGCCGATTTAGACTTTGTAATAGCATCGATACATTCCGGCATGGCAAGCTCAAGGGAAAAAGTAACTACCCGCACATTAAAAGCGATGGACAACCCGTATATAAACTGCATTGCCCATCCGACGGGAAGGCTTTTGGGTCAAAGAGAGCCAATGGACATCGACATCGCTGCAGTAATCAAACATGCGGCTGAAACAGGAACAGCACTTGAGGTAAATGGCAACCCCTGGCGGCTGGACTTAAAAGACATCCACTGCAAAATGGCCGTCAAAGCCGGAGTGAAACTTGCAATCGGAACGGATGCTCACACCGTTGAAGGTCTCTGGTTAATAGAATATGGTGTCGCAACAGCAGGACGAGGATGGGCTACAAGGGCTGATATACTGAATACCTTAACCTTGTCCAAAATCAATAGCTTTGTTAAAAACAAAAGGCCGAAGTAAAATACTCTAAATCTTCTTGCAAAGTTAATTATGCCACCAAAAGCGGTGAAAATATTACTCACAGGTCTGCCCGGCTGTGGAAAAACAACAGTAATAATGCAAATCTTAGAAAAATTAAAAGACGAAAAGACTGCTGGTTTTTATACACAGGAGATTCGCGAAGGCAATACCCGCAAAGGTTTTCGCTTCAATCGTCTTGACGGGCATACGGGGATATTAGCGCATACCAATATTAAAAGTCCTTACAGAGTCGGTAAATATAGAGTGAATCTCGAAGAGTTTGAAAAAGTCATCGTGCCGATACTGAATCCGCAAGAAACTGATGCAGAGATATTCGTAATTGATGAAATTGGAAAGATGGAATGCATATCCGGCAAATTCGTAAACGCCGTCCGCCGGCTCTTCGATTCTGGTAAAACCATCATAGCGACCGTAGCACAAAAAGGGCGTGGATTTATATCCGAGATAAAAAAGCATCCGTCAGCCGAATTGTTCAATCTAACAACTCAAAATCGAGATGGTGTTGTAAACGAGATTGTAAAAGTTATTATGTCTGTGTAGCAACAAAACAAAAAACTATGGAAAATATAAAACTTCCAAAGCCTGATTTAAGAGGGTCAATGCCGCTGGAACAGACTGTAGCACGACGGCGCTCAAGGAGAGATTTTTTGTCAAAGCCGCTTACCTTAGAACAGATAGGCCAGTTGCTATGGTCAGCTCAGGGAGAAGATGCAAAAGGTTTTCGGACAGCTCCTTCTGCCGGTGCGACTTATCCACTTGAGGTTTTTGTCGTTACCGAAAAAGGTCTTTTTCACTACCTGCCGGGAAAACACAGCCTTGAGAGCATTACTGACAAAGATTTGCGAAGCGGACTTGCATCGGCTGCATTGGGACAGAAGTTTATCGCCCAAGCACCTGTTACGATTATTTTTACGGCCCATTTCGAGAGGACAACCGGACATTACGGCCGGCGAGGCGTCCGCTATGTTTTTATGGAGGCTGGCCATTCAGCACAGAATATTCATCTGCAGGCTGCAGCTTTAGGGCTTGGCTCCGTTGCAGTCGGTGCTTTTGACGATGATTCCGTCAGCAAAGTGCTAATATTGCCGCATCATCTGGAACCTATTTATATGGTTGTAGTGGGTTATTGCCATGCCTGATAGCCAGAGACAATCCACAGCATCAACCGAATCACCTGAGAAAACAGCTCAGCAGCTTTTAGATAAGGGCCTGATTAAAAAGGGATTATGTCTGGTCCTTGGAGCAACAGATACAGGCAAAACCACCCTTATAGCTGCTCTGACAAAACTACTGGCCAGGAAAAACACTATTGGCATAGTAGATGCCGATACAGGCCAATCTCATATCGGCCCTCCCGGCGCCGTCGGTTGGAATATTATTGAAAAAACAGAATTCGATTTCTCAAAACTTACCTGCAGGGGTATCAGCTTTATTGGCGACATCAGCCCTACAGGCCATCTGCTTCAACTAACAGAAGGCATCTTTCAATGTACCAAGCAAACATCCAAAGCCAGCGACATAGTCATAATTGACACACCGGGTTTTACAAGAGGTCCGGCAGCATGTGCATTGTGGTGGACAGTGCAAAGGATACTGCAGCCTGACTTGATTTTATCAGTGGAACGAAACGATGAGCTCAAAGACATTATCGATGGCCTGCAACACTTTCGCTCTAAGATTGAAAGAATTCAATCGCCGGCTGAAATCAAGACAAAATCCCCGCAACAGAGACAAAGCTACAGGCGCAGGCAATTTATTCAATATTTTCAAGATTCACAGCTTTACAATATCAGCCTGAAGAATGTCTCAATCCAAAACTGCGGAAGGGTAAGTTATCAGAATCTTGTCAATCGCTTAATCTCACTACGAGATAAAAACGGAACCGACTTAAGGCTCGGCTTAATAAAGAAATGGCGAAAGAATAGCGACAGTCTGGCAGTTAAAGCTGCTGATATCGATACCCGTCGAATTCGCTGTCTTGTTATCGGAGATGTTACAATAGAAATAGATTAATAGAATGTATCAAATTCCTTGTTCTCTTGACAGAGAGACGGCTTGCGTATACCCTTTTTATGAATGACCAAATTAATTTCGATTTGATACTGCTTTTATGAGTAGGACAAAAAAAATCGCGGTCATAACAGGTTTCTGCATACTGTCGGTAACTTTGGCTATGGAATTCAAGCCGCCAACTAAAACTGAGAGACTTAAAGCTATCGGCTCAACCGACGAACTTGAAGATGTGCTGAAAAAGGCGCTGGAACCTGGTAACGATTTTGAGCCTATTGCCGCACCACATAGCGGTGACTGGCTGGCAGAGCACAAGGAGTACGGCCAAACATTTGATGAATTTGTCAAATCGAAACCTAACCGGCCGGACAAGGTCAGAAACAAAATTTACCTTCAACCATTAGGCCTATTCCCTAAAGGACAAATCTCCCTCCTGGATAAGCTGGATGATTATGCCGCCGCTTACTTTGGTATGGAAGTGAAAACTCTTGAACCTCTGGATATCAGGCAGAGTAATTTGACAATCCGTAGAAACCCATACACAGGCAATCAGCAAATACTGACCAGCGATATTCTGAACCTTCTGAAAAAAAATGTTCCTGCAGACGCTTTCTGCGTATTGGCAATTACGATGGAAGACCTTTACCCGGAACCTTCCTGGAATTTTGTTTTTGGACAGGCTTCTTTAAGAAACAGAGTCGGCGTATACAGTTTTGCACGGTACGACCCAGCCTTTTACGACCAGAAACGTAATAAAGATTATGAAAAAATTCTATTACGCCGAAGCTGCAGAGTACTGGCTCACGAGACAGGCCATATGTTCGGCTTACATCATTGCATATATTTCAGATGTGTGCTAAACGGTTCAAACCACCTTCAAGAAAGCGATTCTCGACCTCTACAGCTTTGTCCGGTTTGCCTGCGAAAGCTTCAATACAGTATCGGTTTCGACATTATCAATCGATACAGCAAGCTTTTTCACTTTTACAAAAACAACGGCCTCAAAGATGAGGCCCAATGGTTAAAGAGACGTCTGGAATATATATTGGGGCCTGAAAAAGCAAAAGAAGCACTCGAGCAAAAAGCTCCTCAGTAACTGAAGCTCTTTGCTGCCACGCGTTTTGTCTCAAAGATAAAAGTTACTCTTTCGCAATAAACAAGCAATTCACGTGAAGGTTTAATTCTTTATTAAATTTTCTTCAGGCAACGCGCGGCTTTATTGACATCCGCAGCCTTATCAAAAGCGAAGTAAAATACTGCACGTTTGCCAACAGCCACAGCAGACAGTCCACGGATGTTAATACCGGCTTCTGCAATTTTTTTCGTAATTGCAGCTCCGAGACCGGCTTTGTCGGCAGTAGCAAGACGCAAGGCAAATAAAGCTTTGGTCTTTTTGAATCCGGCTTTTTTGGCTGCCGCTGTTTGCTTGCCTGTCCTGATAGGTGCGGCAAATACCATACCTTGGCCCGGTTTTTCCGGCCGCCTGCGGGCAAGCAGAAATTCAAGGCGAGCTCCTGCTTTGGCCAGGGCTTCTAGCTTTTTGGCCAGCGCGCCCGGCCGGTCTTTAATACCGGCAATCCAAACATCAATACGCTTAATATCAGCCTTCATAATTGGAACTCCTAAAAATTTTTAATAAAGAAATTATAAGTTTGCTGATTCTGTAGCACTCTGTCAACAACTTTGACAGATAAAACTAAATAAATTTATGGGCTGATAAAAGATATACTAAATGCTATCATAATCAGTTGCTTGCACTGTCTTGTCAGCAGATAATGTTTCATTTGGTGCATTTAATGATGAACGAAGCAAAGATACTTCTTAATGCGTATTACGAAGCTCTTTATGAAAAGCTTAAATCCAACAAGCAAAGCCTGCAGGCAATAATAAAACAATTACTAACAGACGAAATAAAAAGGCAGGACTTTAAGAATTTTAACAATGACAAGTTCGCGGCATATCTTGATGCATGTCTTGCCTTTGTTGATGAGCGACTTGAAACCTATAATCCAATCGGTATCCAATATACCTTCGACAGGATAAGGGCAAAGGAGGCAATCGAGCTTGAACTGCAGCTTAACTTCTATGACAGCCGTGCGGAATTTGAGTCACTGATGGAGGCGATTTACAGTAAAGCGGAATATGAGCCAAGCGAAGAAAGATTGCACCAGCTTACTGAAGAACTTATCACAGAATATGGAGCCTATCCCGACAAAAGTATTATCTCTGCGTACCAGTTGAGTCCGGCTTTAGGCAAGCTTCCGGATTACATAGTCGCCTGTGCTATAGAAAAACTAATCAGGTAATTGCTGCCCGGTCCCACCCACAAAACCAATCCAAGGGACTTCTATTATGTATGATAATCAGCGTTTATCTTCACGTATTCCTTACTGAGGTCACAGCCATAATAAAAGTCGCTTTTCTTTCCTGCACCCAGCTCTATCGTGATTGTGTGCTCTTTTCGTGAAATAATCTTTTTGACCTTTTTGAGGTCAAACTTCGAAGGCCTGCCATTTTTGAATACCGTGACATTGCCGATTTTGCAGGTGAGTTTGCTTTCGTTAAGTTTGACTCCGCACGAGCCGATGGCGCATATAATCCTGCCCCAGTTGGGGTCATTTCCGTGGACCGCACACTTAACCAAATTATAATCAGCAACAGCCTTCGCCGCCTTCGCGGCATCTGCTTTGCTCGCTGCTGATTTGACAACCACCTTAAAACTCTTAGTTGCCCCCTCTGCATCAAGAGCCATCTGCCTGGCCAAATCCTGACATAGCATCATCAGTTCTTTGCTGAATTTCTTATAAGCAGGACTCTGTTGCACTATAGTCCGATTACCTGCAGCGCCACTTGCAAGAATTATCGCGGTATCGTTTGTGCTCTGCCAGCCGTCAACCGTCAGCCTGTTCAGAGAATTATCGATTGCTTCATTTAGTGACTTCGCAAGCAACGCTTTACTTATGGCTATATCAGTTGTAATAAAACAAAGAGTGGTTGCCATAGCAGGGCCTATCATACCTGCACCTTTCGCGGTGCCTGCTATAGTGACTTTCCTGCTGGAAATACTGAATCTTCGTACAGCTTTTTTGACTTTTGTATCTGTCGTCATTACTGCCTTTGCAAAATCAAGACCTGCCAATGCTGTAGCTGAAAGCTCTGCCGCCGCTTTTGAAATACCAGCGGTAATCTTTTTCATCGGCAGCTGCTCACCAATTATTCCCGTCGAAGCGACAAGCACTTCATTCGGCTCTGCTTTTACAAGCTTTGCCGTTTGCCTGCACATTTTTATAGCATTATGCAATCCCCGCTCGCCGGTACAGGCATTGGCACTGCCGCTATTAACGACCACAGCGAAAATCTTTTTGCTTTTAATATGATTTTTACTGACCTGAACAGCTGCTGACACAATTTTGTTTGTCGTAAACATCGCTGCCGTATTTGCTCCTGAAGAGCACACCAACAAACCCAGGTCCAGCCTGCCGGATTTTTTCAGTCCGCAGCCCACGCCCGCAGCAAGAAAACCTTTCGGTGAAGTTATCATATTATTATCCATTTATCCTCTTTCAATTCATAGCCCTTGTTCAAAGCCGGCACCGCCCTTTCGCCGAGCCCTTTTAACATTTTATAATAATCCAATCGCGCATCCTTTTCCACCGCTACATAATTTTTTTCCACTATTGTATAGCCCAGTAACTGATAGTATTGCCACGATACATCCGTTGCACGAAGAACAACCTCATCGTAACCTTCCTGCAGTGCTCTTTTTTCCAGCTCCTTCATAATCAGCTTGCCGATTCCCTGCTTCTGGCAGTGTGGCTCGACATAAACTCTCAGAATCACTCCATCAATCAAACTGCCGGTTCCGACAATTTTACCATCCCTCTCGACAACTACCGTATATCCCTTTTCAGCTACAGCCAAAATATTCTCCTGTCTGTGGAACCTCTTCATATACGCGACAACATAATCAAATAGCCGGCCCTTATAGCACTTATCGATTGTTCTACATATAAGTTTTTGTATTCCTGGTAAATCTGTAACAACCAGTCTTCTTATCTTTAACTGTTTTTCTGTTTTCATTTTCTTTCTCCTTTATTCCACTTCTGCTTTTATTAACGATTTTCTGCATTATGCACCGTCTGAAAACGCCAAAAGCCGAACCACATAAAGGGAAAAAAGAAAAACACCGAATTATCACAAACCTTCACAAAAGGGGTTATTTCCAGAACGTTAATATATACTTTTCTTTTAGCCTGTCCTGTTTCCATTTTTTCTCCTTTCGTTCCTTACAAGCCAATAAAAAAGGCCTTTCAGAGCACAGTGCTCTGAAAGGCCTTTATAATTTCTATCTTCTATGCTCAGAGCATCCTGCGCACCTCCTTTACAGTGCTAAACCAAAACGCAAAAAATCTAAAATCAGTCGCATTTCGGTCCGATGCCCCAAACAATTTGTCTTTTGTTATACTGTTCATATCTTTTTACCAGCTATCTTATCGTCTTTAATCTACCAAAGAATTAACGATAAGTCAAACAAAAAATCTTAAAATTCCTTCTAAGACCCCACATTTTCAGCCCAGCTATTTATTGCGTTTACGAACAGCTATTCCGATGCATACCGCCAGGCCACCATATAGTACGAGGCAACCGAATATAAACATTATCCAGGCAGATAACAGCATTTTCTTATTCTCCCAGAGTCTCTTCAGATTTTGCTGGTCGTTTCCATAAAAAATATCCAAGCACAAGCCAGAACAATACGCTTCCCCACCCGCCAATCAGCGTTGCCCAACGGGGATAACCCTCATAACCTTCCGTAATATAATCATAAAGGTTCATCACAAGTATCACCAGTAAAACTGTCGGCGTAACATAACGAAGCGCCCATATCCACCATCTCCCAAGCCGAACCTCCGAATGCCCATTCAAATAATCGCGAAAATCATTCACATTATATATATAACCAATAATAATACATTGAATAAGCCCCGAAATTACCAATCCGAAATCACATACCCATTTATCGACGATATCGAACCAGTAAAATCCGCCGCGAGTGATAAAGATTAGAGAAACCGGGAACGCTATGAGTACGAAAATCCTTGCAAGCTTCTCGGCGCCGATGCGCCACTTATCATTAAAACCGGTAGTAAAGGCCTCCTGCAGGGCGAACGCAGAATCGATACCAAGCGTCAGCAGTGTCAGGAAAAATATTACACCGAAAACCGCATTCAACGCCGGAAGTTTACTAATTGCTGTCGGAAATGCTATAAATGCCAATCCTGTTGTGCTGGCTGTCACATCACCAACCTCCAGCCCCTGAACTCTGGCAAGATAACCCAGTATCGAAAAAACCACAAATCCTGCGAAAAAACTCGTACCGCAATTTGCCAGGCCGGTAATCAGGGCGCTGTTTGTTATCTCGGCCTTTTTGCCAAGATAGGAGCCGTAGCCAATCATCACACCGGAGGCTAAACTGAGTGAGAAAAATATCTGACCATAAGCACGCAGCCATATCTGCCAGTCCCCGAGCTTGCTAAAATCCGGCGTCAAATAATAACGGATTCCATCCATTGAACCCGGCAACGTCAGGCCACGTACTAACAAAACCGCCAACAATATCGTCGGCAGAGGAACTGTTACCATAACCACCTTACTTACGCTTCGCACGCCCCTTCGCAGAATCAAATATACTGTCAACCATGTAAGTGCCATGCCGATTACCAGTGGCAAGACAGGCCAACCAACTTGCCCGGGCCCTGCAGATTTGTGTAAAACTGCCTGATTAAAAAATGCTTCCGGATTATCACCCCAGTTAAGACCGAGTGAATGCCATAAATATACCCATGACCAGGACAGAATCGTGGAATAATAGATTACTATTGCTGCGCTGAGCCCCGCCGCCCACCAGCCGAACCATTGAAGCGGCTTATTTACAGCGCCAAATGCCAGCGGCGCACCCTTTTGCATACGCTGGCCAAGCCCCATCTCAAGAATCAGCATAGGGATGCCGGCCGTAAAAAGCGCCGTAAAATAAGGAATCAGAAATGCCCCGCCTCCGCTCGAGTATGCCACGTATGGAAACCGCCAGACATTACCCAGCCCGACAGCCGAGCCGATAGCAGCCATTATAAAAGCCGCTCTGCTGTGCCATTGTTCACGAGTTTCAGCCATTAACCTGCTCTTTTGAACTTACGATAATAAATTTCAGCCGTAACAGGATAATAGAAAACGTCACTAAAGAAAAGCAAAAAATAGAATCCAATTCAATGTTACAAACCAAAAAAGACTAAAAGGTGTGTCACGTACACAGACAACAACAATTAAATATGAATTGACAGACAATGAAGCTTCCTGATACCTCGTGGATTAACTTTTTCGGTCAGTTCACTATCCGGGTCATTTCTATTTTCTCTTCCATTTTTCTGCCGTCCGGCAAGATGTATTTGTGATTATAGGTAAACTTATTGTCGTTGATTCTTTCTATGATGCTTACACTCCTAGCCCCCTGGCCGGTCCCGGACCATTCCCATTCTACGATTATCAGCATCCCGTCTTGGCATTCATTCCTACCTCTTTCTCCATGATATTCTGAAATCTCCGACCACTTATGGTATGGTCAGCAACGAGTTTGCCATCGTACAGCAGGCCGGCTACAGCATAAGGCCACGGTGCGTTCTGGGCCTGCCTGTAACTTCTATACTCTACTATTCTTGGTTCTATTCCGTATCTATTTCTTGCAATCTCAACAATATCGTTAACCATTTTTAAGTTATGAGGGCATTGGCCAGAGGTTATAATCGTGAGGCCCTTACCGAATTTCTTTCGCTTCTTATCCCACTGCCCCTTAAAGCTCGGTGTTGGTGCAGATTTCTTAAATTTCTTCACAAGCAAAGAAAAATCTGGAAGTGCCTTCTCAACCTCCTCGAATCCGTTCTTAAGGAATAATTCCTTTCCAACCATGAAAGTACCCTCACGTGTTACAACTGCCACACCATTCATATTTGCCTTCTTGGCATCCTTTACACAATCCTCTACAAGGAGTGTGCCATAACCTCTGCCCTTACACCTCGCTTGCATGTATATGCAGTGTATGAACATGTAATTCTCAGAGTTCACGGCCCTCCATGCACGTTCACCTGGTACGTACTCGATATACCCTGCAAGACCATCGTTTGGTGTACTAAGCATCTTCACCTTTAATCCTTCGGACATGCGTTTCTTTATCCACTGGAACTTGTGCTGATAGCTCTTTTTGCTCGGATCTTTATGCCCACATAATGGCATCTTTCCCGCGTCCTTCGGTGTCATCTCGATTATCTGGACTTTTGCCTTGGCTTTGTTAGATGTCTTCATAAACTTGTCCTCAGTCCTACTTCCATCTTCATTAAATATACAATTTACAATTTTAAGGTTTCTTTATTTTCCGGGTCATTTCTATTTTCTCTTCCATTTTCCTGCCGTCGGGCAGAGTATATATGAATTGCACGGTAAACTTATTGTCGTTGATTTTTTCAATGACGCCTACACTCCTAACCCCCTGTCCGGTCAAAGACCACTGCCATTCCATGATTTCTTTGTTTCCTTCCAACCTGCCGATGCCTGTGGCGATACAACGTTGGCTATCAAAGAGATACCCAATCCTTTCGCCGGTTTTTGGGTCGATAGTTTGAATTAGCAGCGACTTGTAAGGCATACTCACAAATCTTTCCAGATCTTCATCAGAAGCGTTTGTCGTCCCTTTAAGCGCCTCCTTAAGCTGCTTCTTTTGCTCATCAGTCATCTCGCCCTCGGCCCAACTCTCCCAAACTAAAAACTGCCCATTCAAACCAAACTCTATTATAAAGCCGCCTGTCCCTGCCTCGTTTACATCGATCTTCTCCGCTTTTCCCGGCTCGTCACCAAGAAAATCTGACTCGCCCGAAACGACTTTCCATTCGCCGACAAGCCACCTGCTCCATTCGTCATCAAGAGGTTTCGGCTGAAATGAGGGTGTTCCACTCTCTTTTACCATTTCTTTCTGCTGCATTTTAGCACATGAAGCCATGCTTACCATCACAATGAGCAGTATGATAAATAACTTTTTCATTTGTATCCTCATATTATTTTTTCAACTATTTCGACTGCATCCGATACAAGGCCGCAGCAAACTTTGTTATGTAAATCCTCATTCTCAAATTTTTTCTCCCCTTCAGGTGTACTTATATCACAGCCTAAAAGCTCTTTGCAGACAATCGAGCCGTTCTTGGCTTTGAATTTATCCGTAAATTCAATAACCTTCTTATAAACCGGCTGCTTGGCATTTGCAGGCCCCTGTCTGGTATCGTAATATTTCAACCCTAAAATCATAATCGCTCCCGTAACTGCTCCGCAAAGCTGGCTGTTCCTTGCTCCACCGCCGAATCCGCTTGCGATGCTTATAGCTGTTTCCTCACTCAAGGTCAAATCTTCGGCAAATACACTCAATACAGCCTGGCTGCAGTTGAAACCATTTGAAAATTTTTCAATCGCAAGTTTGGCTCTGTCACACATATCCGTCTCCTTTTCGTCTTTCGCATTTTTCTAAACTTCAAAGAAAACAAGGCGATTCGAGCTAACCTGATTAAACGGCCGGCTCGAACCGCATTTACTACTCTCCCCAAATACAAAAGCAAAACGACACTGCTGTTATTGGTCCTTTATCCACACGATAGAAGTGGGTGAACGGGAACGGCGTCTGCGGGAGCCACCCTCATCGCCGCTTCCAGTCGCACCCGGTCCGCCAAACTGACCGGAACCACGGGAAGCTGCGTCATCGCGATTATTCCGGGCGTAATTGGGTATCGCCGTCATAGGCGTTCCGTCAGCCCAGCTTCCCTTAATCACCATAACGCCCTGCAGAAGCTCGCCTTTCCACTCGGTTGTTAAATCAGAATCCGGTTTGAGGACTTTATCGCTTA
This sequence comes from uncultured Pirellulales bacterium, assembly GCA_964493425.1. Lineage (GTDB taxonomy): Bacteria > Planctomycetota > Phycisphaerae > Sedimentisphaerales > Anaerobacaceae > CAYLMG01. The sequence goes on along the minus strand of CAZBMW010000003.1, from coordinate 34,534 downwards.
TATCATTATTATCAACTCGCTCGACATTGTAAATGAGTGGACCATATCGCAGGGCCACCCTGCCCCGGTCGGCTTCGATTTTATCGTCGGCTTTAACCCTTTGCACCTTCATCGGAAGAACAAGTTCTATTTTATCGCCGGCTTTCCAGGTTCGCTCGATCATAGCATAACCTTTTTCAATCTTGGGTGTAATTACAGAGCCGTTAACAGAAATTGAAGTAATCCCGTCGGCATCCGGCTTAGCCGTATACAGCTCGCTGACATCACGGTTTGGTACACGGATATTGACGCTGAACTTTTTCTCGGCCTTTGGATTGACGGTAATAGCAACTTTGCCGCTCCACGGATAATCGGTGACCTGAACCATCTCGACATCAGTATCGGCCACATCTTCCACCGTCAGAGTGCTGCCGATAAATAAATTTACAAAAATACCGTCATCGCTCTTGACATACATCCAGGTCGGCAGTGCCAGCAGCACTCTCGGAATATTACCCACGCAGCACGGGCATACGTGCCAGTCGTAGCGCGGGCGGCTCGAAACTAACGGATTCTGGTAGTAATAATTCTTACCCTCCATGTCAATTGAGCCAAGCAAAGCATTGTAAAGCGTTTCTTCATAAAGGTCAGCATACTTTGCATCGTGATAAATCATATTCAGCTTGTGCTGGAAAAAGATTTCACCGCAGCTCGAGCAGGACTCACAGTAAGCATTGTTCCGCAGCGAGTAGTTCGGGCCGAAGCCCTCAGAACTCTCGCCGCTACCGATTCCGCCGGTTACATAGTACTTCTTGTTGACGATGTTATCCCAAAGTGACATAGTAGCGCTCGTATAGCCGATATCACCGGTTTCCATCGCCACGTCGGCCATACCCGCATAGGAATACGAAGCACGCACGGCGTGCCCGACCGCCTCATACTGCTGGATGACCGGCAGATGACTCTGGTCATATTCGCTGCCGTCCTTGCGGCAATCCAGCAGAAACTTGGCCAACTTGATGTACTTGTCACCTTTTCCTTTACCTTCCACCTTATTGACAAACCGGCCAAACCGCACCAGGGCAATCTCCATCGCCTGGTGACCATCGTACCATTGCTTCTTTGGAGCAGGACCGATGTTATTATCCCAGCAATCTGCAAGTTTCTTGGCTGCATTGTACAACCGAAGGTCCTTGCCGTTTGTCAACAAATAATGCGCGATGCCCGCCTCAAGAAAATAACCGGCCACATAGCCCTCATGGTCGCCTCTTCCTGTCCAGTGTTCAAGAGGCGCATCACTGCGAGCACGTTGCCGCGGCAACGTAAAAGCCGTCTGAAAATAGCCGTCGGGTTCCTGTGCCGCCAGAATCTTGGGAATCCAGTCTTCCAGCGTCGCTTTCATTTTCTCCTGGGCTCTTATTATCTGTTCATCGCCCTTCGGGTCAACCATCAGTGCAACACACATCGATTCAATCGTATTGAGCACCCAGGCATTTGAGAACACATAGCCCCGGTGCCTTCCATGAGGCTTACCGGCCAATTTATTAGCCGCATCGATGATATTATTCATTCCGCCTTCCCGCAGGTTCGGGTCGTTAATCTTATCTATGCAGTGCGGTATCCAGTTCACTATTAGCGCCTTCGCCCTTTGATTCCAAAGAGGACTGTCGATTTTGTAATTTTTCGTATCGACAAGATTAAGGTGGCTTTTCGGTGCTGGCCCAATTACCTTAACTGCCAAGGTCGACGATGAACTCAACGTTCCCATACCTGCCGTCAATTTAAGAACATAATCGCCTTCTTTAGAGAATTCCGCCGTCGTTACCGGCGAACCGACGTTCTCGAAAGTAACCTGACCCGGCCCGGATTCTTTGCCCCAGGTAGCTTTCATTGATTCCCGGCCTCTGCCTGCCAGTGTTTTTATCTCGCCTCTGAGGTAGGTCTTGCCGCCAGCAACAACTACCCTGTCTATACCAGCCGTCACCTCCGGCGGAAAGTCAGGCGATTTTCCTGAGTCATACACCTTCCATTCGAGGATGCCTGTCGAGTACTCGCCGTCGGAATCTACCTCCAATCGGAGCCTTGATGTTGTTACTTCATCAAAAGTCGTCGTGTTATACTTATCTCCCTCTACCCCAAGACCGGACGGATTTTTCACAGACACAAAAGACTCACCATCCCAGTACAATACCCGACTCGCCTCTGGCAAATGTACCCCTCGTCTGTCATCCCACCAGTAAACATCGATTTTGTTGGTGCTTATCGGCTGGCTCCATTCATACTGAACCCATTGTGTCCCTCTTCTGGGCCAGTTACCGTATGAGCCCAGCCTTCTGTCACGCGAGTTTCTCGGTTCAATTTCGTCATTAAGCGCATCCACGCTCGTATCACCTGATACATACGAAGCCGAAGGCCTAGCAACGACTGCAAGGTTTATAGCTGCAGTTTTAGCATCGTTTTTTTCCTGCCCAGGCAAAGCAGCCTGAACAGTTGAATTTTTCGTACCGAAAAGACCGGTAGCTATGATAATAAATAGAAGCCGCATTGAAAAAAGCGTTGATTTTGCTTTCATCGATAATCTCCTTATCCTGAAATAAAAATAATTTTGCCCTCCCCATCGGGGCAAATTGAAGGGGTTTGCCAAACATAATCTTTCGCGTTTGGCGGGTCCCAAACTGTTACCAGAAAACTTTGATTATTATACGCCTTAGAGCCCCCTTCGTGTACTGTCTTTTCCCGAAATATGAAAAGTTCTTGACCGCTTATCGATTCCATTCAAACCTCACGTTTCAAAGTAATACAAGCCCTTGTTAAATAAAGGCTTATGGAAATTCAAGACCAAATAAAATTTCTCTTGACAAGAAAATAGAATATTTGTTAGAATCATATATATACAATTTAGGCTAATTTGAGGGTACTGACAAGCCTGCCGTAAGGAGAAGGGTAAGCTTGATATTCCAAGAATATTTAAAGACAAATTTAGTCATTATAGTGACGACCGTCTGATTTATTTTCAGATGGATCCACACACGTCGCCATGATGTAGGTACTAAGTTTCTATTTCTCTGTCTTTGAATAGGCAGTGAAATAAAGAAGAAGATTGTTAGAGGAGAGTAAAATGAAGAAAATTAGCACATTTTTAATGGTATGCTTGTTGGTTTCGGTCGCTCAGGCTGGTATCATCGATAACTTTGATGATGGTACCATGCTCGAGTATACCCAGACGGTTATTTTGGAGACTACTGACCCAGGTGCAACTTATGACACAGTCTTTTCAAATGCGAGTTTTGCAGTACAGGCAGACTTGGGTGTCTACCCTGGAATAGAGCAGGCAATGGCCCTTCGTGAGGACTACAGCCTGGCTGTAGGCGAGGAACTAAAAATTGATGCAACAGGCTATGGGTCCGGTCTAAGTCAGGACCTTGGAATTGCCGTCGCAGCAACCAAGAATCCGACCCCGGGTGGGCCGCGGTCAGACTACTACATTTCCTTTGTTCGAGGCGATGGAGGCCACCCGTGTGTAAGCGGATTTGATGGCGAATCAGGTCTGACTTTAGCTCAAGCTCAAGGTCTTCCGGCAATCCAAGCCCTCTACATTGAGCGGATTTCAGCAACATCATTCGAGGCTGGATATTATGACTCGCTCGGCGTCAAGACTCTCTTAGGCTCTCATACGTTTGCCAATTCGGCCATCGGCACTGCAATCGGCTTATATTCCGATATGCGTGCTGTCGGTACGGTAGGCACATTGGACAACCTGGAGATTATTCCGGAACCGGCAACAATTGCTTTACTGGGACTTGGTGGACTGCTGCTTCGAAGGAAGCGCTCTTAATCCGCTAAGTGATTAACCAGAAAAAGATTATAGCCCCTTCAAAGCGGGCCGTTTAACCGACTTCGCTTTGTCAGGGGCTTTTTTTGCGCGAATTTTTCCGGTGATTGTATTTAGTACAGAACAAAAACACCGACCAAAAACTTATATAGCCATGTTGATTATTTACACCGTTCTATTACTCAGTACCCCCTTCATTGCCAATTCCCGGAATCCTTCCATCGGGTCATAAAATTTTTGTGAAAGGTTGACGGCATTTATCATTATCCCCGCTTTATTTCTTTTCAGCTGTTTTACAACCACGCCATCCGGCTGGATAAAACACGATGGGTAAGGCGAATAATACCCGCTCGAATTACTCATACTGGCCCAGAACGCATTTGTCGCCGCACGGCACTGCATACTCTGACGCATAATCTCACTATGTACACTTGGCCCTTTCTGATGTGCATTATAAAACGACTGGAATACACATTTGACGCCTCTTTTATAAAGCTCTCTATAAATTTCAGGAAAGCGAATATCGAAACAAATTAACAGCGAGCATTTCACGCCGTTTATCGTAAAGTAAACAAATCTGTCGCCCGGTGTATATCTTTTCAGCTCCGCTTTTATACAAAAACGTTTATCGTACCTGCACTGAATTTGCCCTTTGGGATTAATAAGGTACAGACTCTGATGTGGTTTATCCGTTCGGTTTATTTTATGCGCGCTTCCGAACACAACGTAAATTTTGCTTTTAGATGCGGCCTGCTGAATCTTTTCAGTTTTGCTTTGCAGCAAATCCCAGTCGTAACCGACAAAGTTCGGTACATCTATCCCGCCGTAACCGCTAAGCGCCGATTCCGGGAAATGTGCAATATCCGCTCTCGCCTTCGCCGCTTTAGCGATATAACGACATATCTGAGAGCCGTTTCGTCTGACAGAGCTGCCTACTGCAAATTGACACGTCGCAACCTTCAAAATTCCTTTAGCCATAGATTTTTCCTTTTAATATTTTTGCGCGCCACTTTACGGCAAATTTTGGTGAAACAGAAGCCGTTATTTGTCACAAAAGAGAATACAGGACACAGAACACAGAATACAGAATAAAAACGAAGAATGCTTCTGGTTGGTTTGGGCCGTCTGAGATTACCTATTTTAACATAATTGGGTTTTAAATTGGGTTCGTTTCGTGAAAACAAAGCCAATTTTGGGCTGTCTGAAAAAAATCTGTGTAAATCTGTGTTAATCAGTATCAAAAATTTCTCTTTGGCTATATTATTCCAGGCCGAGCGATTCTTCCAGGCTGAACATTATATTCATATTCTGTATTTCTCAAACACTCAAAGCCAGATTATTTCCTTGAGTATATGACAAATCCAAGGATTGTTTTCCCTTTGCATTTTCTGAATTTCACTTTCTGTATAGGGAAAACAATCGCACCCGACCGATAGATTATCCGGCATATAATCCGGTATCCTGTCTACGAACCTTTTATCGCTGTGATTCAAAACAAGAAGTAAATCCACATCACTGGCAGGTCCATAAGTGTCAGTAGCGAAAGAACCGAAAAGCCCGGCCTTTTTAACGTTGGGCCTGTTTCGCTTCAAATCCGAAACATAATCTCTCAACTGACGTAAAACTTTTTCTTTATCAGCAAAGAAGACTTTCACAAAATTTGATGATTCCTCCGGCATTTCTTATTGCCTCCATAGCCTCTTTTTTCGTGTAGTAATCAGCAGGGGCCCCGCTGTCAAAACCATTAGGATACCTTGTTGGTATATAGTGTTTATCCAAACTCTTCGCAATCTCAAGAATATCCTCTGCTACAGTTGTTTTTTCACCGAGTGCCTTAAGCAGTCCGAATACCGAATGTCCCCATCCCTCACCGTGATTTTTAAGATAAACTGCCTTAACCGCCTTTTCAGCCGCCTGCTGAGCACTGAAACATGACCACTCATAATCACCGTCTTCGCAGGCATTCTCCGAATGTTTCAAATCCTTTTTTGCCTGTGAAAGCCAATCTTTCCATCTTTCGGGCATCTCTTTTCCCTTCAATCAAAGCTAAACCTGCCTGGCAACTAAACACATTATAACATAATCTTTATTCCAGGCCGAGAGATTCTTCCAAGCTGAACATTATATTCATATTCTGGACGGCCTGGCCCGATGCGCCTTTGACGAGGTTATCAAGCGCACTGAATACAACGATTTTACCCTTAACAAAGGCGGGATAAATATGGCAATAATTCGTCCTGGCAACATCCTTAACCGAAGGACTTACCTTGCAAATCCGCACAAACCTCTCACCACTGTAAAAGTCATTATACAAATTCATCAACTGCTCGGTTGTAACCTTTTCTTTCGGCTCACAGTAAATGCTCGACAATATCCCCCTGTCGAAAGGCCCTGCGTGCGGCTGAAAAAGTATATTGACCTCGCTACCCGCCAACTCGGCTGCCACTTGCTCCATTTCCGGCTGATGACGATGCGTCCCCATCCCATAAGCAAACATATTCTCGTTCATATTGGGATAATGAAATTTGACGCTCGGATTTTTACCTGCTCCGGTTATACCTGTCACCGCATTGACAATAATCGTTTCGGTTTCAATAAGTCCCTCTTTCAATACAGGTGCAAGCGCCAATATTGCTCCTGTCGGGAAGCATCCCGGGTTGGCAATGAGGTCTTTTCCCTTTATATTATCCCTGAAAAGCTCCGGCAGGCCGTAAACCGCCTTTTTAAGATTGTCCGTGTCTGTATGCTGCACCTGATAGAACTTTTCGTAAATGGCTGTACTTTTCAGCCGGTAATCGGCGCTCAAGTCCACAACTTTCACTCCTGCATTCAGCAGTTTTGGTACAAAGCCCATCGAGACCTTATGCGGCAGACAGCATAGCGCGATATCTGCTATTTTGCTTAGCTTGTTTAAATCCAGCGGCTCGATGTCCAGCTCACAGCGGCCTTTGAACTGACCATAAATATCACTGACCTTGCCGCACTCTTCAGGCAATGCCGTCAGATAAACAACTTCCGCCTGCGGGTGACGTAAAAGTATCTCAATCGAATCTGCACCTGTGTAACCGCTCGCACCGATTATTGCTACATTTAACATCAGTTGACCTTTCAATTTATTATTGATAATTCCGCCGCTAATTTAACAGATTACAGTCAATAATTCCAGTGTTTCTATCTGATTTTCAGTGTGGCAAGGGCAAGAGCGGCAAAGGCAACAGCCAGAAGCCAGAAACGAACGACAACCTGAGGCTCGGACCAGCCTTTCAAGTGAAAGTGATGATGAATGGGTGCCATCCTGAAAAGTCTCCTGCCGCCTGTGAGCCTGAAATAAGAAATCTGCAAAACGACGCTCATCAGCTCGATAATAAAAACACCGCCTATAACCAGAAGCAGAATTTCGTTCCTTGTAACGAGCGCGCCGTAGCCCATAGCCGCGCCAAGGGAAAGAGAGCCAACGTCACCCATAAAGACCTGGGCAGGGTGACAGTTGTACCATAAAAAGCCGAGGACTGCACCGAGGATTGCGGCGTAAAAGACAGACAGCTCCCCCGCCTCCGATATATACGGTATCAGCAGATAGCTCGCCCAGGTGACATTTCCGGTAGCAGTCATAGTTTCCGAAGCGACGTAGCAAAGAATTGCGAGAACCAGGCTGACGATTCCGACAAGACCCGCGGCGAGTCCATCCATTCCATCTGCGAAATTCACGGCGTTACTCGTGGCAGTAATGTAAAGTATTGCGATTACAATGAAGACTGCGTTCGCCAGAGGCAGACCATATTTGTAGAACGGCAGCCAGAACAATCGGCCGTCGGGTATGTTCACAAAATCCGCGTATAAAAAAGACGCGATAAGAACGGCGCCTCCTACCTGGAAGACGAGCTTCTCCCACGGTCTCAAGCCGTTTCTTGTACGATGTCTTATTTTACTTGTAAGCTTGAGCCAGTCGTCGACGCCGCCAAGCGAGCCAAACCATACTACAAGCACAAAAGCCTTCTGTACAAAAGGATTATTCAGCTTTGCCCAGAGGCCGGTTGCAGCAAGAGAGGCGAGGATAATAATCAAGCCGCCCATAGTGGGGGTGTTTGTTTTTTCCTTTGTCAGCTCATTGAGAGCGGCGTGGTGAAATTCGGGCTTGTCACCTATTTTCTTTCTCATCAGCCATCGAATAATCTTCGGGCCGAGCAGGATTGCGATAAGAAAACTTGTCAGAAGAGCTGCAATAGAGCGAAACATAACATTCTGGTAGGCATAGAAGCCGAGCCTGTGAGTAAACACATCTCTTAGATACCACAATAAATGGTATATCATTTCGCTACTCTTAACTTTCGCTTTTCCGGCTGGGAGGCCTGCGAGCCGAAAAGTTGTTTTAGTTTCTCGACAGCCAGCTCAAGTTTAGCACTGCGTGAGCCTTTGATAAGTATTATATCGGAATCCTTAATAAATTTGTACAGATTATCGCAGGCTGAGCAGGTGTCGGGAAAAGATTTTGTTTGTAATTTGTGCCGGGCAGAAGCCTTCGCAGAGTCAGCAGCAATTTTTGACAGCGGTCCTGCAGTCAACAAAAGAGCGATTCCTGCTTTTGTTATATCTTCACCGAGCTGCCGGTGGAAGGTTTCAGAATATTCGCCAAGCTCATCCATATCAGCACAAATGAATACGTGTCGGCGTCTTTTGGCAGGGTCTACCGCATTTAGAATCTGCAGAGCGCTTTTCATAGATGCAGGATTCGCGTTATAGCAATCATTAAGAATTGTCAAATTTCCAAACTGAAGGATTTCAGTACGCATCGGTATGGCTTTGAAGGATTTTATCGACCGGGCAAAATCACTGATTTTTACGCCTAACTGTTTACATACAGCCCAGGCAGCGAGGGCATTATAGAAATTAGCCCTGCCGGGCAAAGGCAGGTCGACCATCGTACCCTCAATTGTAAAACGGCTCGTCACCCCGGCGAGATTAATACTGTGCGCTTTTACATCTGCGTCACTGCTTTCACCGAAAGTCAAACATTTGACGTTTTTATCGACATAAGGTTCGATATTTTTCTTGAAATCAGAATTTACTATGAGCAGGCCATCATTTTTCAGACCGTCAACTATCGAGGCCTTTTCCTTCACGATTGCATCGAGAAAACCAAAACCAGCTAAATGAGCAGGGTAGATATTCGTTATCAAAGCGATGTCGGGACAGGCGATCTTCGATAGATAGGGAATTTCTCCGGTTTTGTTTGTGCCAAGTTCGGCAACGACGATTTCAGTACCGCGTTCAGCGCCGAGAATCGTAAGCGGCAGGCCAATATCGTTATTAAAGTTTTTTGGCGACTGATGAACACGGAAATGTTTCGACAGTACGGTATTAATAATATGCCTGGTGGTAGTTTTGCCGGCTGAGCCTGTTATCGCGATGACTTTGAAATTGCACTTTTGCCGATAGTAACGGGCGAGTGTACCAAGGGCTTTTATTGTATCTTCGACTTTCATAACAGGTTTTTGCACCTGGCCGACTGTAGGATAGTTTTCATTAGCAACGGCACAGACAGCACCTTTCGCGAGTGCTTCTTCGACAAAATCGTGGCCATCAAAGTTAGGACCCTGAATCGCAAAAAAGCAGTCACCTCTTTTTACGGTCCGAGAGTCAATGCTCGCGCCGGTGATAATTTCGCCGCCAGTACTCGGTTTCGGTTCGGCACCGATTATTTCAGCGAGCTTGCCTATAGTAAATTTTTCCACTTTTTTCTGCAGGAATTGCTTTGCGACGGCCTCATCGGAAAAGTCAATGGTTCTGTCAGCAAGAATCTGGTATGTTTCATGTCCCTTGCCGGCGATTACCACGATGTCATCTTTTTGGGCTGACTCTATCGCCAGCCCAATGGCTTTTTTTCTGTCTTGTTGGATAATTATATTTTCGGCTTCCGGATTTTTGAAACCGGCGACGATATCACTTATTATTTCATCGGGATTCTCGGTTCTCGGATTGTCATTAGTAACGACGATTTTGTCAGCATATTTTTCAGCGACTTTTGCCATACGGGGTCTTTTAGTTCTGTCCCTGTCACCGCCGCAACCAAATACAACTATGAGACTGCCTTTGCAAAGAGGCTTTAAGGTTTCGAGGACATTTTTCAGGGCGTCATCGGTATGTGCGTAATCGACCAAGACGGTGAAATCTGCATTGTAGTCGATTTTCTGGAGTCGGCCTGGTATCGATTTAAGGGCAGACAGACCTGCGGCTATTGTTTCCAGCTCAAAGCCGGCAGCGTATGCAAGGCCTGCAGCAGCGAGACAGTTACTTACATTGTACCTTCCAAGAAGAGCAGTTTTTACGGTCCGTCTTTCGCCGGCAATTTCAAGGGTGAAATTCGTTCCTGTGATATCCATCGAGTTGATGTAAGCGGTGATGTCTGCTGGCTCATCGACCGCAAAATAAATAATTTTAGCTTTAGTTTGTTTTGCTATATGATGAGCTTCGGGTGACTGCTTATTGATAATTGCGAAGGAATCTTGCGATAATGAACTAAAGAGTTTCGCTTTTGCGGCGAGATATTGTTCTTTTGTTTTGTGGTAGTCGAGGTGGTCGCCGGACAGATTCGTGAATGCCGCTGCTTTGAAATTTACTGCTTCAAGCCGGTCCTGGTCGAGAGCATGGCTCGAGGCCTCTGCCACCATAAATTTTGCGTCAGCCTTTACCATCTGGTTGGTCAGGGAAGCGATATCGAAGCAGTCGGGTGTTGTCAGCTTTGCCGGTACAGCTTTGTCACCGGTATCGTAAATGATAGTGCCGATGAGGCCGCACTTCTGATTCGAGCTCGTTATTATCGAGTGCAGCAGATATGCAACGGTAGTTTTTCCATTCGTACCTGTGACAGCGAAATTTACCAGCTTCGACGCAGGGTTCTGATATTGGGCCTGCGCGAGGAGCGCAGCAGCTTTTGCACAATTTCCCACGATAACAAGCTTTTGCCTTTCGGCGTCACTAAAATCAGCCGGCATCTCTTCTGCAACGATATAAGAGGCTCCATTACTAAGAGCCTGATTAATAAAACCGTGGCCGTCGTAGATTGTCCCCCTTACTGCGACGAAGATGTCACCGGGTTCGATATTTCGGGAGTCAGTGCGGACGGCTGTAACGTTTCGTGAAGAGACTAAAGTTACCAATTCGTCAAAAGTCATAATCTCGTATTATTCAAATGATACCCATCTAATTATTGTTGTTTTTTTGAGTATTTTATCGAAAGCAGGCAGGTTTTCAAGATAGTTTAATTTTTAGCAAAACAATGATTGAGGCGAAAAGGCTGGAATTTTATTGCTTGTTATTTATAATTGTCCGAGACATAATAATTACATAATTACCGCCAAATTTTCAAAAATAACTGGGAAAGGGTTTAATTATGAGAATCAGGGATATTTTCGTAGTTTCTATTGTGATTATGGTCTTTGCCTGCGTCCTAGTCTCGGCGGCTGAGGAAGAAAGGGAGTACTACGCTTTGTATATTGACGGTAAAAAAGTAGGACACGCAATCCAGAGCCGCGAGGTAAAAGAACAAAAAGTAAAATTTACAGAGCAGCTTACAATGACTATGAGCCGGGCAGGAATGGCTGTAACTATTACAACGGAAGAAAGCTACATCGAGAGTCTGGAGGGTAAACCCCTTGGCTTCGAATCTGTTCAGGATATGAGCTTTATGACGATGAAGATAACAGGCAGCATAAACGACGCAGGTATGGTAGATTTGACAGTCAGCTCTGCAGGTAGTGAACAAAAAAGCACTATGCCGTGGCCTGAGGGAGCGATTATGGCTGAGGGGCTTAGGCTTCTTCAAGAAAAACACGGGCTGAAAAAAGGAACAACATATAAGGCGAAAGTGTTCGTACCCTCTGCAATGCAGGCATTCGAGACCGAAGTAACCATCGGGGAAAAAAAGAAAATAGATTTATTAGGGCGAGTGGTTACTTTGACAGAAGTTAAAAGTAAAACCAATATTCCGATGGCCGGAGAAATCGAGAGCACAGAGTACGTCGATGACGAGCTGAAAGCGCAAAAAGTGGTTGTCCCGGTGGCAGGGATACAAATAGAGATGCTGGCGTGCGAGAAGGAATTTGCATTGAGCGATGCAGAGGTATATGAGGTCATCGATAAGGCATTTATAAAAAGCCCGGTTCCAATTGAAGATGTAAGCAAGGCTGAATCAATTACCTATTATTTGAAGGTAAAGCAGGATAGTAACAGTCCTTTAGACAGCGAGTTGGAAAAAAATCAAAAAATCGTTCTTGAGGCGATACCACCGACGGATAACCAGACGGTAAGCGCCGGCGAAGACGGCCGGATTATTGTAACTGTCCGGCCGATAAAAGCGCCAGCGGGCGCGGAGTTTCCATACAAGGGCAATGACGAGAGATTGCTCGCAGCATTAAAGCCGACGAGGTACATTCAGAGCGATAATGCGAAGATAATCGAGCTTGCCAAACAGGCGGTCGGCAATACCAAAGACGCAACGGAAGCCGTAAAAAAAATTGAAGAGTTTGTAGCTAATTACATTTCGAGAGCAGACCTCTCGGTGGGTTATGCATCAGCTGTGGAAGTAGCCGAAAGTAGAAAAGGCGACTGCAGCGAGTCTGCTATCCTGACAGCCGCTCTTTGCCGGGCTGTTGGGATACCTGCAGAGATAGTAATGGGTATGGCTTATGTCAAAGAGTGGAGGGGTTTCGAGAACTGCTTTGGCAGCCATGCCTGGGTTCAGGCATACGTCGGCGGAAAATGGGTTGGTCTGGATGCGTCGTTTAAGAGGGCAGGACTTGGCGGCTTCGATGCCGGCCATATCGCACAGGCCGTCGGCAACGGCGACCCGGAGGATTTCTTCACCCTGTTAGGCAGCTTCGGGCGATTCGAAATAGAAAAGCTGCAGATAGAATTCAGCAAATAACAGTTATATCCGGCAACGGTAATCTTTGAAAACAATCAGTCGTCGAACTGAATGTCCTCGAGAACGAACTCGACGCTGTCTGAGCCGTTATATGTGTTAATCTTGGGGTGGTAAGCGACGTTGAAGTACTCATTATCGAGCATTTTCTTTTCGTATTTTGCAAAACGAAAGCCAATGCATCTTACCGAATGCGAGTTGTCCGTTATTGCGAGCTGAAGATGGTCTGCTCTTGCGCCGACTTTTCTCGGAGGAGCACAAAGACGAACACCTCTTGTCGCGAACAAAGGTTTCGGATTGCCCTGGCCGAAAGGCTCGAGAAGCTGCAGCTGTTTTACGAACTGATGTTTGAATTCCGACAGAGCAGCAATAGCGTCGATATGAAGCTTTGCGAGCCGGTCCTCGTGCTTGAGATTTCTATTCGCGTAGGCTTCGAAGTCGGCTGCAAAACCATCTATATTTCCGGGCTTTATGGTAACGCCGGCCGCAGCCTTGTGACCACCGAAGTCGATGAGGTGTTTTGAGCAGGCATTGATTGCGCTTAGTATATCGAATCCCGGTATAGAACGGGCCGAGCCGTGTGCCTTTTGCTCGTCGGCCGAGGTGTTAATCATAATTGTCGGCCGATAGAACCTGTCAACTATCCTCGATGCGACAATTCCAATAACGCCTGTGTGCCAGCTGTCATCTGCAAGGACGATGGTCTTGTTGTCGGGGTGGTTCAAGCCCCTCTCGATGATGATTTCGCAGGCCCTCTCGAGGATTTTTCTTTCGCACTGCTGTCGCTGGGAGTTTTGAGTTTTCAGATAATCGGCTATCTGGACGGCTTTTGTGTCGCTTTGTGTGATAAGCAGTTCGACGGCGAGCCGGGCGTGGCCCATTCTGCCTGCGGCGTTGAGCATAGGCGCGATTCTAAAACCGATATCGAAGCTGTCGAGTCCCTGCCCGGACAGACCGGCAGTTTCAATCAGGGCAGCGATGCCGGGTATCCGGCAGCTCGGGATAGCCTTAAGACCGAAACTCGTCAGGACCCTGTTCTCGCCCCGCAGGTCAACGATATCTGCAATCGTCCCTATCGCAGCAAGCGAGGTAGAATTAATCATAAATTCCCGGATTTGGCCTTCAAGTCTTGGGCCAGCGGCGAGATGGTTTGCAACGGCCCAGGCGAGCTTGAAGGCGACCATCGAGCCGGAAGAATCCTGGTTTTGATAATCTGCTTCGAGAGCAGGATGAACAATGGCAGCAGCCTCCGGTATCTGTCGGCCGGGGCAATGATGGTCAGTTATTATAACGGTCAGACCAAGACTTCCCGCGAGCCGGGCAGATTCCACAGCGCAGATTCCACAATCAACGGTTATCAGCAGTTTAGTCCCTGCTTTAGCGAGCGACCGGACGGCATCGGCGTTTAGACCGTAACCTTCGTCAATGCGATGCGGTATGTAATAATCAACATCAGCACCGAGCAGGCTGAGCAGTTCAAAAAGGATGGCGACACCGGTAATCCCATCGACATCATAGTCACCATAGACAGTGATTTTCTGTTTTTTGCCTATTGCTTCAGCTATAATTCCGACCGCTGATTTGACTCCCGGCATCTTTTCAGGTTCGATGAGGCTGGTAAGTTTCGGCTGCAAAAACCCCCGACCCTGTTGTTCATCGGTAATCCCGCGGTTTATAAGAATTTGTGCCAAAAGAGAAGAGACATTCAGTGAGCGGGCGAGTGCGGCTGCGCCTTCGCTGAGAGGTTTAACTATCCACTGCTTTCTGCAAGCTGTCCTTCGCTTTTTCGATATCTCGGTCTGCATCCCTGCGGAAAATTGCATTCGATAAAAACCTTATATAAAACATTCTTTCAGGTTCAGAATATTATATCAGGCAACTTACGATTGTCAATGCCGTTGAATACAGCAAAATTAATAAATGCGGTGAGATGTTTATTTTTGCTCGATTGCCTCGAAGATTTGCACATCATCAGGAGCAACGCCTTCCCAGGATTTGACGAAAAGGCCATCGGCAATAATAACGACAAGAGGAGTTTGTATGAGCCATTTGCGGCTTGTATCGAGCCTGCCTGTCAGGCAGGTGGTATCGGGCAGGACGGGATTATCCTCTTCGGTTCCGTAAGGCGGGATTTCAACAAATGCAAAACACAGGTCATTGCCTTTATACATCTGATTATACTGCTCATATACAGGTATGGCCTCTTTGCAATCAGGGCAGTCATCGTGATAAAAAAGGACAATAGCAACGCCAGAGCGAAGCGAATCTGCGATATCGATGTGCTTTAGCATTGCCCATTGCTGTTCGGCCGGTATTAGCTGATTTGCATCAGGCCTTGTTTCGTTTGCATCAGTTGTGTGTGCCTGATTTTGCCGAGCAGTATTATACGAGTCTGGTAAGTTTTGAGTCCATGGAGTTTGCCTTTCAACCTTATTGAATAGAAGAACAGGAACAATTGAAGCGAGAATCACAAATGTAGGCAGTGCCACACCGAAGAAATGCTCTGCAGACGGCCAGGGAGGCGGCAAAAGCTTTTCACCTTTGGGTCGAAAGATAAGCAGTAAAAGAAAAATCGGGACATCAACGGCTAAAACAGTTATCCAGGGATTAACCTGCACGGTACCGAAACAGCCGCAGGATAAATCCCCGACGACCGCTTTTTGTAGAGTAACCGCTATGAAGCCGCCAAAGGAGATAACAGCAAGCAGCCAGGCTGCTTTTCTAAACAGGCCGCAAAGAAGCCATATTCCAAGGCCTAACTCGAGAGGTATCTGTATCACAAAAAATGCCCAGGATTCCCAGAAACCTTCTGATACGATAGGCTCGGTCAGGAGCTGGTGGACCTTGAGTATGCCAGCGACGATAAGAACCGAGCCGGTGATGAACATTACGAATCTATTGGCGATTTTAGTAAATTTCATAGGTAAGTATTTTACCAGAACATAGCCCTTTTTACAAGTTATATGCCTGTAAAGGCCTTATGTTCTCATATACAGGCCGCCATTGACGGCGATGTATGCTCCGGTAATAAATGCGGCGGCATCGCTGCTGGCCAAAAACAGTATCGCTTTTGCGACGTCCTCGGCTGTGCCGTTTCTGCCGAGCGGTGTCTTTTCGGCAACCTGTTTTTTTCTTTCAGGCGTGCTGAACTGCTCATGGAATCGGGTTTCGATAAGGCCGGGGACAACACAATTGACCCTTATGTTGTATTTTGCGAATTCGCTAGCCATAGCGATAGTCTCGGTCTGGACGGCTGCCTTTGCGCCGGCGTAAATACCCGAGCCGCCCCCGCCGCCGGTAAAAGCACCGAGTGAGCCGATATTAACAATACAGCCCTTGCTCTCTTTCAGATGTGGTAAAGCCGCCCTCGTCGCCAAAAATACGCTTCTGCAGTTTGTCGCGAAGATATCGTCATGGTATTCGACGGGTGCGTTTTCAAAATCGTAGCGTGCGATTAGCGTACCGGCGTTATTTACAAGAACATCGATACCACCGGCTTCGCCGGCGAAGAATTCAACCATACTGTTGACCTGCCCTTCGTCTCGCATATCCGCTTTCATCAGCACGCCGTCACTGTATTGCTTTACATGCTGCAGCGTATCTTCACCGCCCTGCTGTGTCCTGAAAAAATGCACACCGACGAAGCTGCCCTGCTTTGCGAACATAATCGCCGTCGCCGCCCCGATACCGCTCGACGAGCCGGTCACCAATACTCTCTTTGCCTTAAGGTCTTCGTAAATCATTGTTAATCGTCCCTTTTCTAATAAGCCTGAGTCTTACTCGGTATTATCCTGATGATTTTGTATCTGTTCCAATTGAATTCCGAAGCGGTCGAGTTTTTTGTTTGTTTCATCGTATTTGTTGAATGCATTTCGCAGATGTGTGCCGAGTACATCGTAATTTTCTATAAAATCAGCAAACGAAGCGTTAAGTTTTTTTAAGTTCTGTCTTATCTCGGCAGCCTGCTTTTCAATCTGCAGGCCGTGAAGGCCCATAACGACGGTCATCAGATATGCATACAATAAATTCGGGCTGACAGGGATGACCTTTTTATCCAGGCTGTACTGCAGAACGTCTTTTGCATCGCCTTCGTATTTGACGACGGTTTCGTAATAGATATTCTCAGCAGGGATGTACATCAGCGCAAAATCGACTGTGCCTTCGGCAGGCCTGATATAATCGGAGGCAATTTTGTCGATGTGGCTGGTAACATCCTTCTGGAACTGCCTGCGCGCCTTTGAGCGCTCATCATCACCTTGCGCTTTCGCGATTGCCTCGAAGGCCGGCATTGGGAATTTAGCATCGATTGGAGCTGAATAGTCAGCCATCTTTACAAGCGCATCTACCATCCTGCCGTCTTTGAATGTGTACTGAAGCTCGTAGGCATCTTTCGGCAGGATCTGGCTGAGCAGATTCTCGAGCGACCACTCACCCATCTGGCCTCTAAGCTTAGGTGAGCTGAGGATATCCTGCAGCCGTTTGACCTCGGTGCCGACCTGCAGCATCTGTTTGTTCGTGCCCTGAAGCTCGCCTATCTGGGTATTGAGCCTATCGAGCGTCTGATGGCTCGACTGTAATGATTGGCTTATGGTGGACTGACCCAGTTGCAGTGATTTCTGCAGGGCTTCCGAGGTCTGATTCTGGGCAGAACGAAGTCCTTCGAGATTCTGTGCAAGAAGATTAATATTAGCTGAATTTGCAGTCGATTCTCTTCTGAAAGACGACAGAGAAATCCCCAGCCATATTACAAAACCTGTGAGCAATACTAATATGACAATACTGACAATTAAAAGTGTAAGCATACCGATTCCCTTAAATTTGTACTTCGATTATAAATTTTAATGCGAGGATAGTCAAAGGTGCGAATCTACAGGTTTTAGATAATTGTTGCAGACAGACACATGATAGGCTATTTTTTTGCTATGGAAACGATACAGGCGGTTATATTCGACTGGGGCGGGGTCCTGATAGAAGACCCGGCGGCGGAGCTGATGCGATATTGCGCAGAGGCTCTGGATGTGCCCGTACAGCAATACATAAAAGCTCATCGCAAATTCGATGATGAATTTGTGACAGGCAGAATAAGCGAGGAGCAATTCTTTTCGAAAGTATGCAGTGAATTGAAAAAAGATATACCAAAAGTCAAATCGCTGTGGTCGATAGCTTTCGAGAAGGCATATCAGCCGAGAGAGGATATGTTCGCACTCGCAGATGAATTGCAGGAGAACGGCTACGCAACAGCGGTGCTGTCGAATACGGAGCAGCCGTCTGTTCGATATTTTTATCAAAAGGGATACGACCAGATATTTGATACAGCGGTTTTTTCGTGCCTTGAGGGTATGAAAAAACCGGATAAAAGACTCTACGATTTGACTGTCGGTAGATTAGGCTTAGCTTCGGGTGAATGTGCATTCATAGACGATAAGAGCGAATTTGTAGCCGGTGCAATAGCAGCAGGCTTACAAGGGATAGTGTTTGAAAATACAAAACAGCTCATAAAAGAATTGAACAGGCTGGGAGTCAATACAGTTTAGATTCGGGCAAAATAAGCTTATGACAAATTGCCACCTTGTTATTTTGAAAAGATTCTATTTGGACTTGATTTTAAGTGGACAAAAAACGATTGAGTCTCGTTTCTTAAAAACAAGGCGCTATTTTTTTGACCAGCTCGGTGTCGATGACATACTGTTCCTGAAAGAGAGTAGCGGGCCTGTCTGCGGTAAGGCAAAAGTCACTGCGGTAAAAAGGTTTGAAAACCTGCAGCCCGCCCTGATAAAAAAAATAAAGGAGCAATATAACAAGTCAATTTGTGGAACAGAAGAATATTGGAAAAGCAGGATTAACAGCAGATACGGCATTTTAGTCTGGTTTACCGATATCGAGCGGATTGAGCCGATATATATAAGAAAAAGCGACTGGCGAAGCTGGATAGTATTAACAGCAAGAAAGAATTTCGGCTTGATTTAAAAGTAATTTTTTGAAGAAAAAGGTCCTTGATGCGTATATTAAGCTGACGGAAGAAAGTTTTAAGGTTGGATAGTACGGATTGCCGGAGATAATTGGTGAGCGGTTCTGAAGATGATAAAACGATATCATTGGGGGAGATTAAAAGCGGCTCTAAAAAGGCCTTTGAGGCGATTGTCAAACGCTATATGAAAGATGCTTACTTTATTGCACTGGGTCTTGTCGGAAATCAAGAAGACGCATTGGACCTGTCCCAGGAGGCTTTTTATCGCGCCTATCGTCACCGAAAGCTGCTCAGAGAGCAGGGCAAGTTCTTCCCGTGGTTCTATCAGATACTGAAGAATCTTTGCTTCAGCCATTTACGCAGAAAAAAAGTCAGGCAAGCACAATCACTCGAGGCCTCTGCAGCAGAGAAGATGTTTGCAAATGACAGAGATGGTTTTGAGCCTGCTGCAATATTACAAAGCAATGAGATTAAAGACAGGCTTTGGAAGGCTATAGGCCGGCTCGATGAAAAACACCGGGAGGTAATTGTTCTGCGTCATTTTCGCAATCTTTCTTATAAGCAGATGGCTGAAATGTTATATTGCAACAAGGGGACAGTGACAAGCAGATTGTATTACGCCCGCAAAAAATTAAAAGAGATTTTAGATAAAGAGAAAGGAGGTCGATGGTAATGGCCTGCCGGGATTTCAAGGATTTATTAATGGCTTATCTGGACGGTGAACTCGAGGATGAAAAGAAACAAGAATTCGAAAAGCATCTTTCGGGCTGTTCGGAATGCTCATCTGAGCTTGAGGACTTTAAGAAACTAAAGCAGATTACCGACGAGGTAACTTTAGCAGAGCCGGAAGACAAAATCTGGCAGCAGTACTGGGGCAATGTCTATAACCGAGTTGAGCGGACAGTGGGTTGGATTTTATTTTCAGTCTCGGCGATACTTCTTTTGATTTATGCCGGCTTCAAGTTAATAGAGCAAATTATTGAGGACCCGACAATAGGGACATTATTAAAGGCAGGATTGCTGGTCTTGATAGCCGGGCTGGCGGTCTTGTTCGTATCAATTGTTCGGGAGAGGCTGTACTTCTGGAAAACAGACAGATATAAAGATGTCAGGAGATAATTATATGCTTATATCAACGACAGAAACAATAGAGGGCAAGAGGATTATAAAACATCTCGGCCTTGTGCGGGGCAATACCATTCGAGCCAGACATATAGGCAGGGACATTATGGCGGCTTTTCGAAACATAGTCGGAGGTGAAATTACAGATTATACGAAAATGATGGCTGAATCTCGGGAGCAGGCAATCGACCGTATGGTAGAAGAGGCACAAACTCTTGGTGCAAATGCAATCGTGGGGATGAAGTTCGCCACGTCAATGGTTATGAGCAGTGCAGCGGAGATTTTAGTGTACGGGACGGCTGTAGTGATTGAGTAAAGCCAGGTAGTTATGAGGGAGAGATATTTTTCTTGCCTTGAAGATTAAGGTATGTTACAAATACTGCCAGAAAGATTAATACCAAATTTAGGTTAACTGGAAGGAGTCAGTTATGGCGGAACCAAATGAAAGTCCCCAAAAAGCCGAACCCGCGGAAAGCACAGGCGGCGAGGGTACGGCAGAAGTCAGTAAAGATGCCCGGATGTTCGGCATGCTGTGTCATCTGCTCGGTATCCTCACCTGGATTGTCGGGCCTTTGATAGTCTGGCTGATAAAAAGAGAGGACGACAAATTTATCGACGAGCACGGCAAAGAAGCCCTGAACTTTCAGATTACAATTCTTATTGCCTACGCAATTGCGGGTATTACGGCCCCTTTCTGTATTGGATTTTTCATTGGATTAGCTGCGTGGATTTGCAACCTGATTTTCTGTATTATGGGTGCGATAAAGGCCAACGACGGTCAGCCCTATCGATACCCTATAGCCATTCGGCTTATTAAGTAAATACGGCTGCAGTTAGTTCGAGATTTTTTGATTAAGCGTCCACTTACGTGATTCGCCGTCAGGCTTTTTAACAGGCCTCCTCCGAAGCAAAGCGGCGCTGCCAAATCACATTTCAAAACTAGAAGCGATGCTCCGCTAAATATCAGCTCTATTGCAAAACTCAAGTTTTGTGCTTATTATAGACCGGATGTCAGCTAAATCGAATAAAGAAAGCAGCAAGCGGCTTGGCGAGATTGTTAATAAAAAGGCATATAGGGATTTTTACATCGCCGAGCGGTTCGAAGCAGGGCTCTCGCTTGCAGGAAGTGAGGTGAAATCGCTGCGAGCAGGTACTGCGGATATCAAAGGCTCGTACGCAAGAATCGAGGAGAACCAGTGCTGGCTGGTTGGAGCGACAATAGCACAGTATGAGCAGGCAGGAGCTTTCAATCACGAGCCAAAACGAAAAAGAAAACTTCTTTTACATAAGGCACAAATACGTAAGATAAGAGAAAAAACCGAGCATCGCGGCTTTACGCTGGTGCCGCTGCGTATATATTTTAACGAAAAGTCTCTGGCGAAGATTGAGCTGGCGCTAGCGAGAGGTAAAAGACAATACGATAAACGCAGGTCAATCAGCGAACGAGAGCAGAAAAAGGATATCGACAGAAGCATAAAAAAGTACCGGAAAAAACAAAAAGGCTAAAAGGGAGATTCATAATGGCTGAGCAGGAAAAAAAGAAAGAAGAGAAGAAGATAATCGTTGATGAAGACTGGAAGAGCCAGGCCCAGAAGGAAAAAGAGATTTTGGCAGCTCAGGAAAAAGCAGAGAAAGAAAAACAAACCGAACAAAAAACACGTCGCGAGCCACTGCCCGAGGGAAACTTTGCCGCACTGGTGAGTATGCTTGTTACGCAAGCACTGTTCGCATTAGGAGCACTAAGATTCGAAGGGCAAAAGGAAAAAGAGCCGGACCTGGAACTTGCAAGATATAATATCGATATGCTCGAAACGCTGCAGGAAAAAACGAAAGGCAATCTGAGCGAGGAGGAAAGTAAGGTTCTCGAGACCACACTCAACGAGATACGGATGGCTTACGTAAAGGTTTCGGATTCCAAAAAGAGCTGATTATTGATTGACGGATAGTACAAAAGTGATAGGTATATTAGAGAAAATTATCGAAGACAAACGCACCGAAGTAGCGCAAAGAAAAGAGCAAAAAAGTATCGAGCAGCTCAAGACTGAGATTGGGAAACTACCCAAATGCCGCAACTTCTACACGGCGGTAACAAAACCGAACAGGCGGGGTCTTAATGTTATAGCTGAAGTTAAGAAGGCTTCGCCGTCGGCAGGCTTGATAAGAGAAGATTTTGATGCGGTCGATATAGCCAAAACTTATGAAAGATGCGGAGCAGATGCAATAAGCGTGCTTACCGACGAGAAGTATTTTCAGGGCCGGCTTGAGTATATGCAGCAGATAAAGGAGGCGGTGAAGCTGCCGATTCTTCGAAAGGATTTTATCATCGAGCCGTGGCAGGTATATGAGTCTCGTGCAGCTGGGGCCGACGCGATACTGCTGATAGCAGATGTCTTAAAGGTCGGCGAGATATCCGATTTGATGATACTCGCAGCTGAGCTTACACTGACTGTCCTTCTCGAAGTTCACGATGTTGATATGCTGTTAAAAGTGCGCAGCCTGATAGGATTTCCTAAAAAAGGTTACAGCGTGCTCGGTATCAACAACAGAAATCTTTCAACGTTAGCGGTTGACCTGAACACCACGAGCAGGCTTGCAGCCTTGGTCGATAATACAAGTGAACTTGTGGCTGAGAGTGGAATAAAGACGAAAGGCGACATTGAGAAACTTATCCGCCTCGGCGTAAGGGCTGTCCTTATCGGCCAGACGCTTTGCGAAAATGAAAATATCAAAGACAAATTCGCCGAACTTTTCGGCTAAAAAGTTTTAAAGTAACAATTATAAAAGGATGGTCTGGAATTATGAGCATATTATCTTATTTAATTCTCGGTCTTGTCGCCGGCGTTCTCAGCGGCGCTCTTGGTATAGGCGGTGGTATAATTATTGTCCCTTCACTTGTTCTTCTGTTCGGCCTATCACAGCACACAGCCCAGGGCACAACACTTGCACTTATGGTCCCGCCGATAGGCCTGCTCGCTGCGTGGGCCTATTACAAACAGGGTTACGTCGATATTAAAATCGCAGCCTTTATTTGTATCGCCTTTTTCTTCGGCGCGCTTTTGGGTGCAAAATTCGCAACGAACATTTCAGACACAGCCCTTACGAAAGTCTTCGGCGTTGCGCTTCTTCTGATATCGCTGAAAATGATTTTTTTCAAATGAAAAAAGTCAACCTGCACAAAATGTGTTGTGAAATACTTCAATAAAACTTGAACCTTTTATTCCCCTTCCTGCGATTTGCGGATTTTGGCCCAAGTATCTTTAAGGGTAACGGTGCGGTTGAAAACTAATTTATCTTCAGTGCTGTCCTTATCGACACAGAAGTAGCCCAGCCTTTCGAACTGCAGGCGCACGAGGGCTTTTATATTCTTTACGCTCGGCTCAATGAAACAATCTTCCAAAACCTTTAAAGACCGAGGATTAATATTGGCTGTAAAATCCTGTCCTTCTTCCGTCTCATCGGGGTTTTCCTTTGTAAACAGATTATCATAAAGCCGAACTTCAGCTTTCAATGCATCCTTTGCCGATACCCAGTGCAGTGTTGCCTTTACCTTTCGGCCGTCCGGTGCGTCACCGCCCCGGGTCTGTGGGTCATAAGTGCAGTGAAGTTCGGTGATATTTCCATTATTATCTTTTACAACATCAGTACACTTGATAAAGTATGCGTATCGCAGTCTAACCTCCCGACCGGGTGTCAAGCGGTAGAATTTTTTGGGTGGGCTTTCCATAAAATCGTCACGTTCAATGTAAAGAACTTTCGAGAACGGTACTTTGCGTGTCCCTGCAGCAGCATCTTCCGGATTATTTACAGCCTCCATTTCTTCCGTCAAATCATCCGGATAATTTTCAATCACAACCTTCAACGGATTCAAAACAGCCATCACCCGCGGGCTAGTTTTGTTCAGGTCCTCACGCAGGCAGTGCTCGAGCAACTCGATACCGACGGTACTGTTGAACTTGTTTACGCCTATTACTTTACAGAAATTTCTGATTGCAGCCGACGAATAACCCCGCCTTCGCATACCGGAAATCGTTGGCATTCTCGGGTCGTCCCAGCCGGCAACAAAACCATCCTGCACAAGTTTTAATAGTCTGCGCTTGCTCATCACGGTATAGGTCAGATTCAGCCTTGCAAATTCAATCTGCTGCGGATGATAAGCCCCGAGCTCGTCGAGGAACCAGTCGTAAAGCGGCCTGTGATTTTCAAATTCGAGCGTGCAGATCGAATGAGTGATTTTTTCAACAGAATCCTCCAAGCCGTGCGCCCAGTCGTACATCGGGTAGATACACCATTCGTCGCCTGTGCGATGATGACTTGCGTGCAGGATTCGGTACATAACGGGGTCTCGCATATTCAGGTTGGGATGCGACATATCTATCTTGGCCCGCAGGGTTTTGCTGCCGTCAGGAAATTCACCGTTTTTCATTCTCTTAAAAAGCTCGAGATTTTCCTCGATGCTGCGATTGCGATAAGGGCTATCCTTTCCGGGTTCGGTTAAGGTTCCTCTGTATTCTCTGACCTCGTCGGCGATCTGTTCGCAGACATAGGCTTTGCCTTTTTTGATAAGCTCGATTGCATAATCATACATCTGCTTAAAATAGTCTGAAGCAAAATACAGCCGGTCCTGCCAGTCCCAGCCGAGCCAGCGAACATCAGCGATTATTGAGTTGACGTACTCTTCTTCTTCTTTTTCCGGATTGGTGTCATCAAACCGCAGATTGCACGTACCACCAAATTCAGCGGCGATGCCAAAATTAAGGCAGATACTTTTGGCATGGCCGATATGCAGATAGCCGTTAGGTTCCGGCGGAAAACGGGTAGCCACTCTGCCGCCCCATTTATTCGTCTTCAAATCATCAGCAACTATCTGCCTTACAAAATCCAGCCTGTCTTCGGCATTGCTTTCAGGCATATCTTAACCTTTAAAACTATCACTGGTTATTATAGATTTTATCATTATACTTAGATAAAAAAAAGCGTCAACGCCGCGGTTTTATATAATGATTGATTAAGGCAAGAGGTGCGATTAATGAAAAAGCAAATATTGTTTTTGACTTTATGTTCTTTACTGAGCGGCTGTACACAAAATCTTACAAGTGAAAATGAACTGCCTTACTGGCAAGAGCAGTTGAACGAAGGGACGGTAAGCTTTAGAGGCCTGTGCGCGGTCGGTGGAAAAATCGTCTGGGCATCCGGCAACGAAGGGACATTTGCAAGAACTACTGACGGAGGTCAAAACTGGCAGGTCGGTAAAATTAAAGGAACTGAAGATATCGATTTTCGTGATATAGAGGCCTTCGATGACAAAACCGCTATTGTTTTCGGCATCGCCTCGCCCGCAAAATTCTATAAAACAACCGACGGCGGAAGAAACTGGAAGCTCATTTATCAAAACGACCATAATGATATCTTCTTTAACGCTGCCCATTTTAGAAACAAAAAAGAGGCAATAGCCCTTAGCGACCCGATTGAGGGAAGATTTTTCCTTGTGCAAACTCTCGACGGCGGTGATACATGGAGGAACACAGCCAGGCAAAACCTCCCTAAAGCCTTCAAAGGTGAAGGAATTTTCTCCGCCAGCGGCTCAAATATCGCAATGCCCGATGAGAATAAGATTATGTTTGTCACCGGCTGCACTGCGGCAAGAGTTTTCATATCCTCTGATAACGGTGCAAGCTGGAGTTATGTTGATTCGCCTCTCGAAAGTGGAGCAGGGACCAATGGTATTTTCTCAATCGCTATGAAAAATGACAAAAAAGGTATTATTGTCGGAGGCGATTACGAAAAAGAAGACCAGGCAAAAACAAACGCGGCATTAACCGCCGACGGCGGAAAGACCTGGAAGCTCATAGATACACAAAAGCCTTCCGGATTCAGGGAATGCATTAAATATTTGCCGGCCTCGGATATCGTTATCACGGTCGGGCCCAACGGAAGTGATATTTCTTATAACGGCGGCAAAAGCTTCAAAAGATTTGCCTCATATATGGGACTGCACACACTCGCCGTATCACCCGACGGCAGAGGCTGCTGGGCTGCCGGCCGAGAAGGAAAAATTGTCAAACTAGCCTGGCCAGAATAATAAAAGCAGAAGCTTTCCGCAGAGATACCATCACCCGAAATCTGGCCGACTACGCTTGACAATCAGCTGAATTTTACGTAGCTTGCATATTTTACAGGTAAATCGGACAATTTTAGGACAAGTTTATGGTAGTAACACGTTTTGCACCTTCGCCGACTGGTTACTTGCACATCGGAGGAGCAAGAACCGCGCTGTTTAACTGGTTGTGGGCAAGAAAGAACAAGGGTACATTCGTCCTTCGGATAGAAGATACGGATATTAAACGCAACACGCCGACGGCGACACGGCAGGTGATAGATGATCTGTACTGGCTCGGCATCGACTGGGATGAAGGGCCCGAAGTCGGTGGGCCAAACGGGCCTTACTTTCAATCGCAGAGAAAAGATATTTACCAAAAATATGTCGATAAACTAATCGAGCAGCAAAAGGCTTATTACTGCTTCGATACACCGGAGCAGCTCGAAGCAATAAGGCAAAAGGCCATCGCAAAAAAGAAAAATATTGTTTATCCCCGGCCGGCAAAATTCCCCGATGAAAGTGACGTCAAAAAGGCAAGAGCCGCCGGCAAGCCCGTCACTATCCGTTTCGCAATGACCGATGAGCAGATTATTGTCAAAGATTTAATCAGAGGTGAGGTAACATTCAATGGTGCCGAGCTCGGTGACTTTATCATCTTAAAAAGCGATGGCCTGCCGACCTACAATTTCGCGGTTGTTATAGATGACGCTCTAATGAATGTAACATGCATTATTCGCGGCCAGGAGCATCTGATGAATACGCCGGGCCAGCAGGAACTATGGAAGGCATTAGATTTTGGCAAACTGCCGCAGTACGTTCATATGTCAGTGACAATAAGCGAATCCGGCGGTAAACTGTCAAAAAGAGAAAGGCCAAAAGCACTGCGAGATGCAATTACTCACACGCCCGAAGCGGACATTGAAAAATTGGCTGAAAAAGCGAATATCACCATCGAGCAGTTAAAAAGTTTTCTGGACGAAAAGTGGACGCCGGATATGCCGAGCGTTGATGCGATGGCAAAATTTCTCGGTGTACATTTGCCGGAAATAAACGTCGTGGATTTTTTCAGAAGCGGGTATCTGCCCAAGACGATGGTAAACTTTCTTGCGCTTCTCGGCTGGAGTCCGGTCGGCAAAAAAGAATTTATGATGATTGAAGAGCTTATTGAAAGTTTTGATTTGACAAGGCTCACAAAATCGAACAGCCTTTTCGACCGCTCGAAGCTTATTGCCTTTAATACAGAACATATAAGGATGGCACCGAAAGATAAACTGCTGGTCTGTTTTAAGGCTTATCTTAAAGAAATCGAATCACCGCTATCACAAGCTGATGATGAATTGCTCAGCAGGCTTTTAAAGATTAACGCGGGTGCGAGGACACTTGAGGACATTGAGAAGAAAAGCAGATTTTTATTTGTATATAATGATTCAATAGAATATGATGAAAAAGCTGTTAAAAAGGTCCTGCTTAAAAACAAGGCCTTGGAAATACTCGCTGTCATTCATGAAAAATTGTCAGCTGCGGAGCAGTTTAACGAGCAGGCAATCGAAAATATGCTTCGCGGATTGGCTGAGGAAAGGCAGGTCGGTCTCGGCAAAGTGGCTCAGCCTCTGCGGGTAGCGATTTGCGGGACGACCGTCAGCCCGCCGATATTTGACTCAGTAGTTCTGCTGGGAAAAGAAAATACACTGGCTAGAATCGACATTGCACTAAAAAAATTCAGTCAAGAAAAAAAGAGGGATAGTTAAGGAGGCAACAAATGTCACTTTTGGTTACAGGCTCGATTGGAATAGATACGGTAACAACGCCTTACGGCGTGAGCGAAAATTGTCTCGGTGGCTCGGCGATTTACTTCAGCCTGGCAGCGAGCTACTTTAGCCCGGTTCGGCTGGTCGGCGTCATAGGCTCTGATTGCCCGTTCAATCTGGCTGAGGTCTTCGCCGGCAAACAGGTCAACATTCAGGGAATAGAAAGACGAGAACTAAGCAGGACGTTTCGCTGGAAAGGCTCATATCACGATACGATGAGCGAGGCGATAACAGACAATATCGAATTAAACGTGTTGGCTGAGGCTCCGCCCAAGGTGCCGGAGGAATTCAGGGACAGCAGATTCGTTTTTCTTGCGAATACGGCACCGGCTCTGCAGATTGAGCTTCTCGAGCAGCTTGAAAGACCCGTCTTTGTAGCAGCTGACACTATGACCTGCTGGATAATCGGCAGGGCCGATGATTTGAAACGGCTGCTGCAAAGGATTAACTGTTTGGTAATAAATGCAGAAGAGGCCAGAGCGCTATCCGGTGAAAGCAATCTGGTAAGAGCCAACGATGCGATTTTACAGATGGGGCCGAAGATTGTGATTATCAAAAAAGGCGAATCCGGTTTGCTGATGACTAATACGAGCGGCCAGAGATTTGCCCTGCCGGCATTTGCGGCTTATGATGTCAAGGACCCCACGGGTGCAGGCGACAGCTTCGCAGGTGCGATGATGGGAAGATTGGCTGAAGTCGGCAAGACTGATTTTGCATCATTAAAAGAGGCGGTTGTGTACGGGACGGTCGCGGCCTCTTTTACAATCTCGGATTTCTCAGTCAACGGAATAAATTCCATCGCGCGGCAGGATATAGAAAAAAGATTTAACGAGCTTAAAGAGCTCGTAACATTCTAAAACACCACGGTTTTTTATCTGAAAGAAGGAGACTTGAATGCGAGTTTTTATCGCTGTGGATATTGATAAGCAAGTCAAGACTATGGTGACGGAGCTGCAGGAAAGAATACGCCAGCAGGCAGCCGTCGAAAAAAAAGATGCAAGTTGGGTCAGGGGCGAAGCGATGCATCTTACACTGAAATTTCTGGGTGAAATTGATGACAGAGGAGTAGTAGAAGTTTGTAAAATAGCAGAAGAGGTCTCAGGCAAACACAAAAGTTTTGAGCTTGATATAGAGCGAGCCGGCAGTTTCGGCGGAAGAAGCGCCCGCGTACTATGGATTGGGACGGGTGCAGGCAGCGATAACTTACTTAAGCTCGCAGAGGACATAGAGCAGGGCCTGGCAGATGCCGGCTTTGCAAAAGAAAAGCGAAGATTTGCCGGCCACCTGACTTTATGCAGAATAAAGAACGCAAAAGCGGGTATGCAGCTCGGACAAACAGCAAAAAATTACGAAAATTTCAAGGCGGGCACGACATTTGTTGACTCAGTAACAGTGTATCAAAGCCAATTGAAACCGACAGGCCCGGAATATACAGTCTTAGGCAGATATAAACTTACCGGTTGAAAGAAACTGAAAACAATAATATATTCTCATACCTGTAAGCATATAATGAAATGTGTCAATAAAGTTATAGCTTAAGTTTACGCAAATACGCAAAAAAGCGGGCAGGAGAAAGACAAAGATGGCTAAGGCAAAAAAGTTACAAAAGGAAAGCCAGACAGGCAGTAAAGAATCGGCTCTGCAGCGGGTAATAGCACAGATAGAAAAGCAATACGGCCAGGGAGCCATAATGCAAATGGACGAGCACAAATATACCCGGATTGAGGGTATCGGCACAGGTTCATTATCGCTGGATATAGCCCTCGGCGGCAGCGGCGTGCCCCGCGGCCGGGTTACAGAGTTGTTCGGGCCCGAATCGTCGGGTAAGACAACGCTGGCACTTCATATCATTGCAAACGCCCAGAAAAACGGAGGTGTTGCAGCATTTATCGATGCCGAGCACGCACTCGATACGACGTGGGCAAAGAAACTCGGCGTGGACGTTAATGGTCTGCTCGTCAGCCAGCCCGATACCGGCGAGCAGGCACTCGATATCGCGGAAATGCTAATCAGGTCCAACTCTGTGGATGTTATTGTGATTGATTCGGTGGCAGCGCTTACGCCGAAGATAGAGCTCGAGGGCGAGATGGGCGCAAGCCATGTCGGCCTGCAGGCAAGGCTTATGAGCCAGGCAATGAGGAAACTTACCGGTATTATCAGCAAAAGCAAGACCTGCCTTATCTTTATCAACCAGATACGTATGAAGATAGGGGTGATGTTCGGCAATCCTGAGACTACGACCGGCGGCAGGGCATTAAAGTTCTACAGCTCGGTTCGGCTGGATATAAGAAGGGTTGGCAGTATAAAGGACGCTGTGAGCACTACCGGCAGCAGAGTCAGGACGCGCGTTGTGAAAAATAAGATTGCACCGCCCTTCCGCGATGCTGAATTCGATATTATGTTCGACAGCGGAATAAGCTATGAAGGCGATTTAATCGACATGGGCAGTAGTTGCGGCGTGATAGAAAAAAGCGGTGCCTGGTTTAACTATGGCTCTGTCAGACTCGGCCAAGGCAGAGAAAACGCTAAGGCCTACCTGAAAGAAAATCCCGACCTCTGCGACGAGATAAAAAATAAGATACTGGCTGCCAAAGGCATAATTGAGCAATAGAACAGGAACAGAGATGACAAGTTCGAGCCGGATAAGAGAAGGATTCATAGATTTTTTTAAGCAAAAAGGCCATACCTTTGTGCCCAGTTCGCCTATAGTGCCAATTGGCGACGACAGTCTGCTTTTTGCCAATGCAGGTATGAACCAATTCAAGGATATCTTCCTTGGACTGGCCTCGCCGCAGTACAGCAGAGTTGCCAATACGCAGAAATGCCTTCGCGTCAGCGGTAAGCACAACGACCTGGAAGAGGTCGGCAGAGACTATTATCACCACACATTCTTTGAGATGCTCGGCAACTGGTCATTTGACGACTATTTCAAGGCTGAGGCCATCGAGTGGGCATGGGAACTTCTGACAAAGGTCTGGAGAATTCCGCCGGAACTGCTCTGGGCGACTGTCTTCGAGGGTGACGAAGCAGACAAACTGCCGAGGGACGAGGAGGCGGCAAAGCTCTGGACAAAACTGACGCCGCTGCCAGCTGAGAAGGTATTATTTTGCGGCAGAAAGGATAACTTCTGGGAGATGGGCGTTACCGGGCCCTGCGGGCCCTGCAGCGAGATACATATCGACCTCGGTGAAGATATGTGCGACAAAAAATCCGTTCCCGGCCATAAATGCGGCATCAATAACGGCTGCAGCAGGTTTATCGAACTGTGGAACCTCGTCTTTATTCAATATAACCGAAACGAAGAAGGCAAATTATCAGCGTTAAACGCAAGGTATATCGACACGGGCGCGGGGCTGGAAAGGATTGCTGCGGTTCTGCAGAACAAAAAGAGCAACTACGATACCGACTTGTTTATGCCAATAATCAATGCCATCACTGATATAACGGGTCATAAATACAATTTCGAGCTGCATAATAAAATCGATACTGCCCTTAGGGTCATTTCAGACCACATACGCGCTCTCGTCTTTGCCATAACCGACGGAGCGATGCCCTCAAATGAGAGCAGAGGCTACTGCGTTCGCAGGATACTCAGGCGGGCTGCGAGGTTCGGCAGAGAATTAGGGATGCATAAACCGTTTATATACCGGCTTGTGCCGGTCGTTGTTGATTGTCTGGCAAACGCGTTCGGCGAAATAAAGCAAAGAGCAGAATTTGTCTCGACTGTAATCAAGGCCGAGGAGGAGAGTTTCGGCAGGACTCTCGACAGAGGAATCGAGATTTTCAATACTGCCGCCGGGCATGCGGAGAAAACAAAAAACAAAATCATTAACGGTGAAGATGCCTTTGCGCTTTATGATACGTATGGTTTTCCGCTTGATTTGACACAGCTTATGGCGGCTGAGCGGGGTCTTAATGTTGATACAGCTAAATTCGAGCAGCTTATGGAGCAGCAGCGCCAGCGGGCGAGGGATGCCCAGAAAGGTACCGGCCTTACGATAACAATCGCTGATAACCAGTTGCCTGTTACCGAAGATTTGCACAAATATCACACGGATAGTTGCGAGGCGACAATACTCGGTTTCATTGACGCCAATGGATTCAGCAAAGAAGGAAAGCTCGAAAAGGATACAGAGACTGGGATAGTACTCGATAAAACCTGTTTTTACGCCGAGGCAGGCGGACAGGTCGGCGACTGCGGCAGGATAGAATCGAATAAAGGCGAATTTGTCGTCGAAGCAACAACGAAAATAGCGAATTGTGTAATTCACCAGGGAAAAGTAACAGATGGAGTTTTTGCCGCTGGTGATAAGGTTAATGCAATCGTCAGCAAGGACAGAAACGCTGTAAAGAAGAACCATACCGCTACACATCTGTTGCAGTGGGCACTTCAGCAGGTTGTGGGCAAGTCCGTTTCACAACAGGGAAGTCTTGTCGGGCCGGATTATCTTAGGTTCGATTTTACCTGTCCTACGGCACTTACGGCTGAACAGATAAAAGAGGTTGAAAGGTTCGTGCGAGAAAAAATCAATTCAGACGAGCCGGTAAGCTCTGTAGAAATGGATATAGAGCAGGCCCGCAAGCTTGGAGCGATGGCACTATTCGGTGAAAAATACGGCGAACAGGTCCGTGTTATCGCTATCGGCAAAGACGGGCAGAAAGATGTTGCAAAGGCGTTCAGCAAGGAATTTTGCGGAGGAACGCATGTGGACAGGCTGGGTGTTATCGGCGGCTTTAAGATAATAAAAGAGGAAAGTATTGCAGCAGGCGTACGCAGGATAATAGCCCTTACAGGTTCGGGTCTCAATTCTTACCTCGAAAAAGCAAGCAAAACAGTAGATGAACTCTCGGCAGCACTGAAAGTACCAGCAGAAAGCGTTGTTGATAGAGTCGAGCAGATAATTCAAGAGAACAAGAAACTTGCCAAACAGCTCAAAAACGCTTCAAAGCTGAAAGGAAGTGACGTTTTAGCAGAGGCAAGGGGACTGCTTGAGAAGGCTGAAACTGTCGGCAAGGCTGCCGTAGTTGTCGGCAGGCTTTCAACGAGCTCAATAGAACAGGCTCGTTCAGCTATAGATATGGTTAAAAAGAAGGCCAAAACTGCTGCTGTAGTACTCGGATTTGTGCAAGAGGAAAAAGCTATGCTGCTTGCCGGCGTGACAGATGACCTGATAGAAAAAGGTCTTAGTTCTAAGGAGATAATCAGGCAAATCGCTCCGATAGTTGACGGCGGCGGCGGCGGCAGAGCACATATGGCACAGGCTGGCGGAAAAAGACCCGACAAAATCGAGGAGGCTCTTGAAAAGGCTGTTGTGATTCTAAAAGAAAAGCTTGCGAATACCTCTTAAACGTTTAAGCCACAAATCTGAAGTTTGTATTCAAAACGTTACCACAGGACAAAGAATTATGAAAGTATTAGATGGGAAAGTACCGCCTCACATCCAGGCAGAAGACCACTGGGACGAGAAAAACAGGATATTGACCTACACTTACGGTAAACTACCCATTATCACGCTGAAAATACCGGGCACATGCGAGATCTCTTACCGCCGTGACTCAGACGGCACCCTCAACAGCATACCGCTTGTTCAGCAGATATATGTAATGATGCCTGAGACAGTAACGACTGATGTTACAATATGCCTTGGTAAAGATACTATCAATATGCGGCCGAGACGTGCGGGCAGTGAGCAAGCGATAATCGGAGCCGTCGGCAAGACTTTGCTGTACGGTGTAAACGGCATTTACAGTATTGATAACGACTGTTTTCTCAGCTGGCATGGCAGAAAGTGGCAATGGAAAACAGAGCGGTTCGAGCAGGACGAGAATGGTCACCTTCTTGCAAATCTTGAGGTTGAGCTTGGACCGTCAGCTTGGCTTTTGAATTTCAAGCCGCACTTCTATCGTGAGCATTTCGGTTTCAAATATCACCAGCCCTGGTCTCGTCGGCCTGAGCTTAAGCCCATCAGCGGTTGGTGCTCCTGGGAGGCTTATCGCAGAAACGTCTCACAGGATAAGCTTACAGAGACAGCCACGTTCTGCTCAAGGCATTTTAAGCCCTACGGAATGGAATACATTCAGCTTGATGACGGTTTTCAGAAGATGCCGCTGCCAACTGAGCCGAAAGAGCCGATTCCAAAGGCCTGGCTCGATATAGATGAGCAAAAATTCCCCGATGGACATAAAGGTATTGTTCAAGCAATAAAAAACAGCAATATGACGCCGGGAATATGGACAAGCGTATCCATATACAACGATGAGTTCGCCAAATATCAGCCGGACTGTCTCATCAAAGACAACAATGGTAAGCCTATTCTCGGCGACTGGATAAGATACCTGATAGACTGCACGCCCGAAACGCTCGCAAAACACGTCAGGGGTATTTATGAAGGGCTGGCAAAACTCGGTTATCAGTATTTCAAGACCGATGTTACAAGACACCTGCTCTTTGACGGCTTTCACAAGGCTATAGCCGACGGTATTATGACTAACGAAGAGTCGGAGGCTAAATACAGGGCCTACCTTCAAACTGCACGCGATGCCATAGGCGACGAAGTATTCTGGCTTTTGAGCTGGGGAGTTATGACCGAAGGAGCCGGCCTTGTCGATGCCTGCCGAATATCTATGGACGCCCTGCCGACATGGTCGGGACTGCGGATGCAGATTATGGAATCGGCGAGATGGTGGCACACACATCGCATTCTTTGGCAGAATGACCCCGACCACGTATGTATGCGTGCGAAACTTGAATGGGTGCGTTCAGTGATATCCCTTGCAACTGAGATCATCGCAACGACTTTTCCGTCCC
>CAZBMW010000002.1:202221-235206 GCA_964493425.1 uncultured Pirellulales bacterium | reverse complement strand
CAAATGAATGGTGTGAAAGGGCAGACATCAACTGGAATACTACGGTTGGTATTGAAGATCTCGCCATCTTAGCCGACCAGTGGCTCCAAAGTGCAAGCCAGTAGTCGTGTTAAATTTCCATATACCAATTTTACTCTCGATTGTCACCAAAGCTGAATGTTGGAATAAAAGGGCCGTAAGGTTGCTTACTCACAGCCCTTTTTGCTTTCTTTAATATACCTAGTTACGTCTCAGCGACCAGATTAAAGCGTGCACCTTTTCCGATGCTTTCCTCCTGAAGCCCGAAGGTCCACTGCCTTGCCTGTTCGAAGTCCTTTATGCCGGGCGGCACACGAAGCACATATACCTGACCTGTCGAAGGGCAAATCACCTTAACCAGCCTCATAACCTTATCAGGCAAGCCTGATGAATTCTCATCAACCTTGGTTTTTATTTCAATCAACTGGCCGCCGTCAGAAGACTTATCTATTACCCTGTGCTTCACCTTGCCCAGCAGCTTGTCGTACCCCATCCTGTTCAGTAAGCTGCATCTGAGCTGCGCATTGGGTATATTCAGCACCTCAGAAGCATCCCAACTGTCAGGGTCTTCTTCGAAAAGCTCCCGGCTGACCTTTATGCCTGACAGGTAATAAGCATCCTTGCGGCCTTCGAGCCACTTGTCCTGTTTCTGGTGATTTTTTACCTGCCCCTGGGTAACGACCGTCTTTCCATCCTTGCCATAAACAGTCATCTTCCAGCCCGTACAACGCATCAGGCCCCAGTAAGGAATATCTTTGTCCTCTGTAGTCAGTCTTTCAGCTACAGGTTGATAACCAAGCTGTACTTTTCCCTCTATCACCATCCAGAGCTTACCGTTCGGCCGCTTTACAACCAGCTTCTTTCTCCACCTCGCAGCCACATAGCCCAGATTGCCGTTCTTGTATCTAAACACTTCTTTGCCGAAAGCTCCGCTCGAGGTCGAGTAACTTTCCACAATACCCTCGCTTCCACATAGTTTTACACATCTTTCCCTCTTCCAGAGACCGCCCCTTCTTATCGCATTCAAGGTATGAGGCTCGTAATACACCTGCTGAATCATCTTGTTGGCCTTCTTTGTTGTGAGCCCCTCGCCATATGTCAAAGTAGTACATTCGTCACCTTCCTGATTGGTCAGTTTAACGATAATCCCGTTCCTTACGGTTGCTCGCAGAAATTCATTCCTTGAATGTACACTTACAGTCCCATCTCCAACGCATTTCCAGAAGTTACGGCCGTAACCGCCATCTCTTGATACAACATACATCGTAGCCTCCTCTCTGTGCTTAATCCCTGATCCGACGGGCACGAACTTCATCATACTCGCGCTGGACAACTACTAAAAAGCTACCCTTCGGAAGTC
Source organism: uncultured Pirellulales bacterium (assembly GCA_964493425.1). Taxonomy (GTDB): domain Bacteria; phylum Planctomycetota; class Phycisphaerae; order Sedimentisphaerales; family Anaerobacaceae; genus CAYLMG01. The sequence goes on along the minus strand of CAZBMW010000002.1, from coordinate 233,828 downwards.
TTAAGGTATTATGCTCGGGGTGAACGACTTCAATGGGTTCTGTCGCTGCAATCAATCTGTCTTCACTTCCTACAAGATCCATACCCGGCAGCCCTCTTAAAAACTGCCTGTCAGGTTCCATCAACGCCAGGCCGCCGGGATTTTGTGAAATCACTTCATGCTTGTGGCCTGTTGCTTCACCTTCCCGAAGAACGTTCGTATCCAGCTTATTCCAGGAAGGATAAGAGGTATCCTTTGGCTCAATGCCCAATATTCTCAGATCCTCTTTGCCCAGAGGCAGAAAGAGCAGCTCTCCCTGCCTAAATACTTTCCTTGTTTTTGTATTTTCTGTTGCCATTGTTAGCTCTCCTTCTAAATTTTAAAAATTCACGAAAAAAATGCCTCCCGCACAATGCAAGAGACTATTAAAAACTCTGTTATCATTTATCTTTGCACCTCCTCTCTGAACAGTTCCGGTGCTATTTCATCGAGCGTCTTCGGCTGCCAGAACTTATCTCTTTCGATGTGTAATCCCAACGGCCCCCGAGCGCTTTTGAGCTCGGAAAGGCTGAAATAACCAAGCTCTTTGCAATGACCATCGACCAAACCAAAGAAAGTGTCATCACCATCGAACTCGGTGGCGTACCATGTCCATGAACTGTCGGGTGTAAAGAATTTAACATGAGCGATGGCCTTTCCGCCCAGGCCATCCTGGGAATAAAGTGGCGGCAATTTATGAAGTATTTCCTGCGTTAAAAGTTTCATAGATTATCCTTTCAAGAATGTTTTTGATTTGTTGAATGAATATTGTTTAAAGCTGCGGATTTTGGTCTATCTTCCAGATTCGGATCCGCTCGTAATCCTTCGCCATATGCGTGATTTTCTCCAAAGCAATATCCGGATTTTCTTCAGCGAGCAGCTTAAAAAGAACATTCAGCTTGCTCTGGATTACGCGGGCCATCTTGGCCAAAAAGTAGTCAAAGTCCCGCAGGTTCTCATCAAACCTGATAGGAATTTCGTCCCTGTCAATGGTGGCTATCTCCATAAATAAATTGTGTAGGTAAAACTCCATTTGCTTTTCACCGGCCTTAATTGATAAGACCAGATCAGGTCCGTTACCTTTCTGGTAGACCTCACAGTCGATTGATTTAATGATTGTTTTTACAATCGCAGCAATGACAGGTGACACCATGGCTAGAAAATGATTAATCTTGGTAATTTCTTTTTGATTTTGCATTTTATTGTCCTTTCAATTTGTGGGAAAATGACATAGCTTTGCAAGACAAGCAGAGACAAACACAAGACAGCTTCAGATAGCTTGGTTTCTGAGAGTGAATAAAAAGTGGGATAGCAATAATGCTAAAGGAAACAAAAGCCATGCCTCAGCAGGGATGCCGCGGTTTTGCCCCTTTTCATTTCATTTGGTTAGCTTGTTGCGTGAATTAAAGAGCTTATTAGCTTATGCCCGAACCTTTGCTTGTCGCATTAGCGATTCACGAAAAGGCCTGATACTTCTTGTGAACAGACCCGGGAGTGATTGGATTTTTGTTTTGATGAATATGATTGGAGCGACGCAGGTTCGTTTTGGTTAGGTACGGAAGACATGCAGACTGTAATCAGAAACAGACTTTAAGGCGGTTACGCGCGCGGGTAGCAAAACATGCCGATAAGTCTTCCATTTAAATTTGCTTTGCCCTTGCTATTTGCAAATTTGTGGTTGTTATCGCTAAGATATCCTTATAAAATACGCAAATCCAAATAATTAAGAGGATTCAGGTATATGCTACAGCAGTTGCTGATAAACGGAATTATAGCTGGCAGCATTTATGCTCTAGTAGCTCTGGGCTTCAGCGTCATATACAGAACGGTCAAGTTTTTCCATTTCGCTCACGGTATTGTTTATACTGCTGGTGCCTATATAGCTTATACCCTCGCTATTCAGCTTGGCATTAATTTCATTATTGCCTTCATACTGTCTATGTTGTTTTGTGCTATTCTTGGCGTCCTGATTGACCGGAGTGTATATTTGCCATTACGGCGAAAAGGTGCATCGAATCTTATCTTTCTATTAGCCTCCTTCGGAGTTTTTGTCTTCCTCCAGAATCTTATCCAGCTTATATACGGAGCACAAATTCTCTCGCTCCGAACAGGCCCTGTCAAGGAGGGCTACCATATCTTTTCAGCGGTAATTACGCCCATACAGATTATTATACTGGTTGTTTCAGTAGTCTTGATGTTGGGCTTGTGGACATTCATTAAGAAGACAAAGCTCGGTAAGGCAATGCGGGCAGTATCAGATGATCTAATTGCAGCAAACGTCGTAGGAATAAATCCCGAAAAAACAATACGCTTATCGTTTTTGCTGGGCTCAGCTCTTGCCGGTGCTGCCGGTGTGCTTATTGCACTTGAAACAAATCTTGAGCCGACCATGGGTTTCTCGGCAATACTCAAAGGAATCATAGCCTCGATAATTGGAGGAATAGGCAATATCCCTGGAGCTATGCTCGGCGGCTTTTTCCTCGGAATGGCCGAAAACCTCGGAATTGCTTGGATACCCTCTGGCTGGAAAGATGCGATAGCCTTTGCCATCCTCATTATCTTCCTGTTGATAAGACCAAATGGCATATTCGGAGTCAAAACCGAAAAGGAGGTAGCCTAAACTATGGAATATCTCCTTCATATACTCGTCATCTGCGGAATCTACAGCATATTATCTCTAAGCCTTAATCTGATAGTCGGATACACAGGTCTTGCTTCCCTCGGACATGCAGCATTTTTCTGCATAGGTGCTTATATCTCGGCCCTTCTTTCTTTGAACTTGGGGATTTCACCCTGGATAGGCCTCGTAGCCGGTGCCTGCGGGGCGGCAGTAATGGGAGTAGTGATAGGGGCACCTTCCTTGAGACTAAAAGGAGATTATTTAGCCCTAGCTACTTTCGGAACGGGTGTAATCGTCTATCAAATCGCAAAGAACTGGGTCTCGCTAACCCGTGGCCCGATGGGACTTCCGGGAATACCATCTTTTTCAATCTTCGGTTGGTCTCTTGATTCGACATGGTCATACTTGATACTCGTTGTTGTACTTACTCTTGTTACCGTGTTTGTCCTTAAAAGACTGGTTGGTGGCGCTTATGGGAGGGTTTTGAGGTCTGTACGCGAAGACGAGATAGCATCAGAGGCCCTTGGCAAAAACACGGATAAATATAAGCTTCAGGTCTTCATTGTAGGCGCCTTTTTTGCTGGTATTGCAGGTAGCCTTTATGCCCATTATATCACATTTATCGACCCGTCGAGCTTTACGGTAATGGAATCAATCACAATACTTCTTATGGTCATATTCGGCGGTATGGGCAGTCTTAAAGGCTCGATTGTTGGAGCCGTTGCATTGGTTTTCTTCCCTGAAATGTTAAGATTTCTCGGCATGCCGAGTTCAGTAGCTGCACCTGTCAGGCAAATGATTTATGGTCTTATACTAATAATATTTATGTTGAGAAGACCGCAGGGACTTCTTGGAAAATTCAAGTTCAGGTAATTATGGATTTACTTAAAGTTGACACACTACAAAAGGAATTCGACGGTGTCAAGGCACTTGATGGTATATCCTTTAACCTACAGGAGGGTACTATTACCAGCCTGATAGGTCCCAACGGCGCAGGGAAGACCACCGCATTCAACATATTAACAGGTTTTAGCCGTGCTGATAAAGGCGATGTCTATTTTAATGATAATAAAATTACGAATAAATCCGCTCATTCAATCGCTCAGCTTGGAATCGCAAGGACCTTCCAGAATATCAGGATATTCCCGCAGATAACCGTCCTTGAAAATATGATGCTTGCTCCTCGTAACCAAAAAGGCGAATGCATATTCTCCGCCTTATTCAAACCTCGCCAATTAAAATTAGAAGAAGAGCAGGTAAAACAGAAGGCACTGGAATTTCTTGATTTCGTCGGCTTAACAAATGAAAAAAATAAAATGGCCGAAAATCTTTCTCATGGCAACAGGAAACTTCTCGAACTGGCAAGGGCTTTGGCAACAGAATCACAACTTTTGTTACTCGATGAGCCTATCGCGGGAGTTTTTCCGAAAACCAGGGGAAAAATCCTCGATTTACTAAAACAGCTTAAAAATTCCGGCAGGACAACTCTTTTTATCGAGCATGACCTGAAATTCGTAATGGGTGTATCGGACAGGATAATCGTTCTTAATTACGGCAAAAAGATCGCAGAAGGAAGCCCTGAAGAAGTCAAAAGCAATAATGAGGTCATAGAAGCCTATCTTGGGAGGTCAAATGCCACTGCTTGAGGTTAAAAATCTGACAGTACATTACGGCTCAGTCTTGGCCTTGGATAATGTTTCTTTCCACGTTGATGAAGGTGAAATCGTTGCCATAATCGGCCCGAACGGCGCAGGTAAAAGTACTGCTCTAAAAGCCATTTGTAACCTCCTTCCTTTAAAAGGAAAGATTACAGGCGATGTGATCTTTGAAGGTAAGAATATTAAAAGGTTACAGCCTTACGAACTTGTGAAAAAAGGCATCTGTCTCGTTCCTGAAGGCCGAAGGGTTTTCGGCTCGATGACTGTGCTTGAAAACCTTGAAATGGGAGCTTTTATTAAAAAATCTAAAAAAAGTATTGAAAAACAGCTTGAAATTGTGTTTAATCTTTTTCCGAAGTTAAAAGAGAGAAAAAGACAGCGGGCGAGCACCCTCAGCAGCGGCGAACAGCAGATGCTTGCTATTGGCAGAGCATTAATGCTAAAACCCAAATTGCTGCTGATAGATGAACCGTCATTTGGCTTATCACCAAACTTTGTAGAACAGGTCTTTGAAAAACTAAAAGAAATAAACAAAGCCGGGGCTACCATTTTGTTAGTTGAACAAAACGCTCGTGCAACGTTGCAACACTCACAACAAGCATATGTTTTCGAAACAGGGCATATAAAAAAGAGTGGTAGTTGTAAAAAAATGCTTGAAGACAAAGAAATCAACGAAATATTTTTACGTGTTTAATAAGATATATAAGTAAGAAAAATAAATTCATTATGGTACTAGTGAGAGTTTAGTTGAAGTAAATACTCAAGCTGGAGAAATCAAAATGAAAAAAACTTGGATTGGAATAATCATTGTTCTAATTTTGGCCTTAATCATCGCTCTTACCATTCTCTTGCCTAAAGGAGAACCAAAGGAAATAAAAATCGGAGCAGCTCTGCCCTTAACGGGCGAAGGTAGCCCTTATGGGACTGCTGCTAAAAATGCAATAGAATTGGCTGTATCCCAGATAAATGACAATGGTGGAATTAATTCGAAGAAAGTAATAATTATATACGAAGATACACAGCTTCAACCACAAGAAACTGTTAATGCAGTCAAGAAACTCATAAATGTGGATAAAGTCCCAGTTATAATCGGTCCTATGGCAAGTTCTGGGGTGGAAGCCGTATTACCGATTGCCGACAAAAACAAGGTGGTCATTGTATCACCTTCAGCAACAGACCATGAACTTTCAGGTAAAAGTCCTTATTTTTTCAGAACAATTATTCATGACACGTATGAGGGGAAACTGATGGCCAATTTCGCATATAAAAATTTAGGAATTAAGAAGCTTGCACTATTCTATGTACAGTCGGCAGGACCTGAAGGTGTCTCAGAAGTGCTTAAGGATAATTTTGAGGCACTTGGCGGACAGATTACTATAACCGAAAAGTGTGACCAGGAAGCTACAGATTTTAGGACACAATTAACAAAAATAAAAAGTAGTGATGCAAATGCTTTGTTCTTTGCCGGATTTGCAAAAGAAACAGGTAGGGTTTTGCGGCAGGCAAAAGAGATAGGATTCGATAAACAAATTCTCGCTCATCAAACAGCCGAAGCTCCGGAAGTGATAGAATTAGCTGGGGATTCTGCAAATGGAGTTATTTTTGCCTCTTCAAAGTTGGAATCCGAAGCATCTCCAGTCATATCATCTTTTTACAGAGCATACCAATCAAGATATAACATTGAACCACAGAATTATGCAGCAAATGCCTATGATGCTATTAAAATTATTGTTATTGCAATCCAAGAAAAAGGATACACATCAGAAGGTACAGTAGAAGGTTTGCATAACATAAAAGATTATGAAGGAGCTTCAGGAACAATCAGTATTGATAAGAATGGTGATACCGTCGGTTCTATGGTAATCAAAACTATCAAGGATGGGAAAATAGTGCAATATGGAAATTGACCAACTTCCTCTTAGTGAAAGAGAGAAAACTAATACAACAAAATTTGGAATCCAAAGTTACTGGCTAAACGGGCTTGGCGATTTTTACAATATATGGTATAACTGGTACAACAAAAATGAGCCTGCTAAAACGATTGTCAGTATCATCGATAAGTTTATACGCAAAGAAAAAAATAATATCAAAATTCTTGATTGTGCATGTGGAACCGGCAATCCATCGTTGGCACTAAGAAAAATGGGCTACAACGTTCTGTCAAGCGATGGAAGTAAAAAGATGCTTGAGAGAGCAAGAGAAAACGCTGTGCATTTTGGAATAAAGTTAAATTTAGTAAATAAACCTGTTCTATGGGCAGGTCTTACCAATTTTTTTCAACAACAAAAGTTTGACGTAGTCGTGTGTACAGGTAATTCATTATGCCATACTAGTCCATATGGCGTTGTAGTGGCGATTAAGCAAATGCACAATATATTAAAAGCAGGTGGGATATGCATCGTTGATGTGAAGCGATATAGTAGAAACATAAGAGAACTGGAATATAAAAAAGAAAAAGGTTGGATTGAAAGAAAACTTCGCGTAAACAGAAGACACCTTCCTAATGGACAAGTTTTGAAGTTTGTCAGCAGCCTTAATTATAAAGGAAAAGATAAATCTGGAAGAACATACAACATCGAACTTGATATCATACGCGATAATAAAAAGTATAGATCTTTTACTTTTTCTGTATGGGCTATTACAATCGAAATGATGTTAAAGATTATAAATTACGCCGGGCTAAAAGTGTCACCAATTTTTGAAACACGAAACCCGGCTAAGTGGCAATATGATTTTTGTATAGGGATGAAAGAATAAATGTCTATTTATAACGGTATTATTGATGATATAGATATGCAGCAAATAGGACTGCAACGTTCTCTAGACAACACTCTTGATAGTATTAGGATTGTAGTTGAAGAAGGATACAAGCATGAGCTCAAGGCAGAAACCCGAGCAGTAATGCATCTTTCATTACTCGACAGATTTGGTTATTTTTACTGTTTAAGCAGCTCACACAATCAAAACTTTGCAGTAACTGATTTTGGAATACGATATTTCCTAAATTCTTGTCATTTAAAGAACAAAAACAAAGGTTTAATTTGGGCGGTAATTGAACCAAGCCCCCCGCCTTGGTTAGAATATCAATCGGAAAGGCTTGCATGGGTAAGGGATTTTGATAATCCAGAAATAATAGACAAAACTATCAAACTAGTAAGTATTGGTAAAAATGCATCTTTGCTTTGTGTCCTCTTCTATGTAATAAAATGCAAAGATTGTATCGTTGGGACTTTAGCAGTTGATATATATACGCTAGACGAAAGGGTTGATGCAAAACAAGGTATCCCTATTTATACGGTATGTCTGAACGCTGTAAGCTCTATAATAGAGCTATTATTAGAAGGCCTGCATACTTCTTATTATGATGCTAAATTGAATCGACAATCGATGAAACGCATATTTAGCTCAGCTTATCTTGCCAAGATTGGAGATTAATATTTTCTAGGTATATGTCATGAAAGAGGAAAATAGGTATTGTCTATATACGGATATTAACAACTTTAAACTAATAAATGATACTTATGGTCATACTGTTGGCGATCTTGTAATTGAACATTATGGAGACATGCTTGTAAAAACCTTCCAGACAGATTCGACTGAAAAAGTCGATGATGATTTAGTCTATATCCAATCCAGCAAAGCACTTGTCTTCAGGTATGGTGGTGATGAGTTTATCGTATTTACAAGCTGTACAGATAAAAAGCTTAAATTGTTGCTTGAACAATTGCATAAGAACTTATTAAGTCAATTCGTCAAAAAAACTGTACGCTTTGAAGGCTTAAGCGCATCTATTGGTATCATTGACATACACAATTACAATCACATTGAGCTCGCTGACACTACTGAAAAATCTCCTATAGGTGTCGCCGATTTGGTTATGTATTTTGCAAAGGGAATTACAAAAAGTTTTTTTTCAAGGATAGGTCCTGATGGGAAAAAAATGGTTGCTTTTGGTGCAATTGCAATGCAACAGTCTGTAGATCCCAATGCTATAGCCAAATATACGAAGATACGTATACAAACAGATTTAAACAAAGACGAAAGAGAAGAACAAGAAAACCAGATTCTCGACGAATTTTACGAAAAACATATAGGACTCTTCAAACATATTCAATGGGAACAAGATGAGAATATTGCTTGTTAAATGTCCAAGATTATATGTATCTCACTTCAAAGAATATAGTGAATCACTTGCCTTAGGATGCTTGGCTTCATCGCTCAGAAAAAATAACTTTGAAACAGATTTACTTGATGCTTCGCTTGAGGGGCTTTCTTTAACCAAAACCTTAAACAAAATATCAGCGAAAAAATATGATTTAATTGGCTTTACTATTGCTGATCCCACCTTCATAGAATCAACTTCTGAAGTAATTAAAAATCTGCGACAAGAGGGTGTAACATCGCATATAACAATGGGTGGTCAAAGTCCGACTTTCCACTACGATGAAATTCTAAAAATGTGTCCAGGACTTGATTCTATATCCATGTTTGAGGGTGAAGAAACGATTGTTGAACTTGCCAAAGCGCTTATGTTGAATCAAGAATGGCAAAGAATAAGAAATTTAGCTTACAGAGATAACTCTGAAATAAAATATAATTCTCCACGACCACTAATTAAAGATTTAGACAGTTTACCATTTCCATCCCGTGACACGGTTCCTTATATACTCAAGCATAAAAAGGAAGATGGAGTTGTTTCCATGGCTGGAGGACGGGGTTGTCCGATGAATTGCGGATTTTGCTCAATAAGAGCATTTTATAATGCCCCAGGAGGGCCACTTTGGCGAATTAGAAGCAATTTAAATGTTGTTGAAGAGATGGAACATCTCGTTAACACTTTCGGAGTCAATGAGATTTTAATGGTCGATGATGTTATTATGGGCCCTGGTGAGAAAAACAAACAAAGAATTCTTAATCTGACTGATGAAATAGAAAACCGTCATTTATCTATTATGCTTTCTGCCGCGGAAAGAGTTGACAACATAGACAAAGGGATATTTCAAAGATTGAAAGACATTGGTGTTAGAAATATACTTATTGGTATCGAATCTGGAAACCAGGAAATGCTAAATCGCTTTAACAAGGGGATTACTATAGACCAAATTACAAAGGCCATCGAAACCTTACAGCAATTAGATATAGACATCACAGTATCTTTTATTAACTTTAACCCCTGGATAATCCTTGAGCAAATCGAGAAAAACATCGATTTTTTTGTTAGTCTCAAGGTTAATATCCTGCAGGGTTTGCTAAATCGATTCCAGATTTATAGTGGGACACCCTTAGGCGACCAAATGTTAAAGACAGATTATGTAAAAGGGACTTTTCCAAATTATGTTTGCCAATCATTTGATAATAGGGTAGACTTGGCATACGAGATAGCTCAGAAAACTTTAGGAACTTTCTTGGCAACCGCAGATACGTTAAATAAAGTACAAAGAAAAATAAGAAAGAAGATTTTTAAGGCCGAGGTAGAAGAAAATCGAGATTTGATAATTATCTTCAAAAAAGAAAAAAAGCAATATAGAAAAATAATGAACAAAATTATCGAAGAGGCTGCTAACTTATTACGGGAAGTTATTATCTTTGCTTCAAATAAAAACAGAGATAAGGATAGCATAAGAGATTTCACTGAAGAAATGAGGAAAAATTCTTTAGAAATGTATAAAGAGTGGCAGGGATTGATAGAGTTCTTTAAATGCTATAGTGCCACTTATAATGGCGTAAGAATTTCAAACAGAAGCCTCTCATAACTATTGATCGAAAGGATCTGATTATGTCTGAATCACAAATTAATTTCAATAATATTGAAACATTTATTAATAACCATTTGGATCATTTATTAAATGACAAAGAATTCAGACAAAGCTTCTTTAACGACCCAAAGAAATTTCTGAAGAATCCTGATGTAAATATGCCACCGGAAATAATTTCAATTTTACAAAAATTTAGATGTCCACAGATATCAGATAATGTTACAAGCTTCAACGATAAGCTTGTTCTCTGTTCATCAGCACCTTCTTGACGAAAAAATGGTGGGATTTTTTCGCTATAGATTCTACAATCCGAAATCAACATCCTTGTATTTGTAGTCACCATATTTAATATTATCGTTGTGCTTTAAATGGCTGGGAAGTATGTAATCAATCTCATTATTAATATATCACTTGAATATTTTGCAACTTAAACAGCAGCCAGTACCTTATTCCTTGTTTCAATATCCATAGAGCAAACGACCATGCCAGCATGCTTCAAACAGCTCATTTATATAATATTCCAGGCTTTTAGGTACTTTCTTGCCCGCTCTGATTTCTTTGTCAGCAATCGCCTCCTTGAATTCAAAGAATACTAATTCTTGACTCTCACTTTCGACTGCAACATAGCTTGCGATAATCACAGTAAAATATCTTTCGAACAACTTATTAGAAATATATAAAAACCTCAAATCAAATAATCGAAAGTTTTTGTAGCTTTACTGCAACCCAGCCTGAAAGCCTACTCATATAAAGTAACCACAGTATCATCGTCGTCTGGCTTAATCCCGACAACGCGCTTAGACTGGCACTCGGGGCACCTGCCAGTTTTGCACAACTGTTCTATTTGAAAAATATGGCGGCAGTCGATGCACTGAACGGCGTTTATCTTTGAGCAGTACATGCGAAATCTTATCATTTCACCTATGACAAAGATGAATGGTAATACTATCCCGATGATAATGAAGGGTTGCTGGTGATCCCTGAAACCCTCCAAGGCAATAAAGAAGCCAACCGTTCCGAACATTAGAGCCAGACAACCATAAGCGAACCATCTGTTAAACCGGTTCTTTACGCTTAATTTAAGGGGTATCGGTTTCATTTTAGAATCCTTTCGTAAATCTATTCTATCATCAAAAAATACGTCGTTTCAGGATTTCACGTTTTGTATTAATGAACAAGAAATCCATAAAATTGTAAGTCATGTCTTAACTGCTACGGCTACGTTTTCATGGCTTGCGGTTTTGCCTTGTTGGGAGATTTTACCCCTGATGCGGTATATCCAGTGCCAGCAATTACCGGCCAACCAGCCCACTACAAGCGAAAACGTTAACGACAAAAGAACAGCTCCAATCCAAGAGCCAAGGTTCTGGATTAAAGCCAATACAAAAGCCCCGCCGATAATTAACGACAAAATAAAACCCATAGTTGCTCCAACGACCGTGTGAAGCAGGAAACGAAGTCCCGTTGACGCCCTCGCGCCTCTGGTAAATTCATCAGAAAATACTGTCGCATTTTCAAGTAACCGATAGTCATTCCTATCGAGACCATCCAAAGCTTCGTCAGGAGTAGGCCATAATTCTGGTGGCGGCTCGACTTTAACCTCCAAAAACGATTGAATTGAAGATGCATTAAGAAAATAGGAAAATGAAAGGTAGAGCGAATACCACCATCGCCAATTATCCCTGTTTTCCATTGATACAATCCGGTCGAGTTTTCTGAATATTTTACCTGCCTGCGAGTGGATGTACCTCAAATCTTCGGGCAAGTCATTATCTTCCGACTCAGCCCACTCTCTGAGCCAAGCGTGTATTTCCGATGCCCTGAAGACGACCACTAGCATCTCTTCGGCCTTATTTCTTTGCAGCCATAGGTGCCAGAAAAGAAAAAACACGATTAAGATCGGCCCGGCGAAAACAAGCACCGTAATAATAATGGAGCTACTGGATTCCGGATTAGAAGTAGACGTTTCTGTGAAAGTTGCTAATCCAGATGTAGCTAATTGAGTAATCTTGCCTAAAAGGTTGGTAAAACAGGCGATGGGAGTAATAATTACGAATGCAGCGAGCGTAGCTAACATTATTTTCTTGATTAACATTGCTTTGCCTCCTTTCTATTAAAAAATCCTATCAAACATTAGCCAACCAAATCTGGCTAAAAACATCAAAATTTCACAAGCATTTTTGTAATTAAAGCATGAGAGCATGAAGTCAATCTCGCCGCTATTGTCATGATTATAATAGGCCAATCCAGAAGTTACAAAAAAATATTTGCCAATTCGTCTAAAATAACTAGAAACTGATAATGTCCTTAAAAGTCCAAAAAGATTGCGCCAATTACCCATTTTAAATGGCCTGATTTTTTTTAAAAGATCATTTAGTACATAACAATTAAAAAAACTTAGGATTTGAAATATCAGAAAGAATGTGCTGTTGAGCACTTTCTTGCCTATACTGATTTTTTGCCAGCAATCACCTCCTCGAACTAGCAGAATCCATAATTCTCGCTTCCGGCCGTACGGCCGTTTGATTCATCAGGTGTCAAGCGAGATTAAGGATTCCGCTTCATCATCCCTCGGAGGTGATTGACCATGCAAATCGTCAAAGCAAAACAAGAAAGCAGTGCTCAGAATAGCGATTTATCCCTAAATAGCATAATAGACCAAATTGTGCGATATACAGCTTGTGTCTTCGAGCCAACGGATATGGTCGAAATAAGGCGACTGCCTTCAGGGAAAAGCACATGGCACCGTGCTGGAGAAATCGTGAAAGTTGCCGAATCCATGGTTCGGGACAATCAACAAAATCAGCACATATATGTCGGAGCTAATCCTCGCAAAGCCGAAGGTGGAACAAGAAGCAAGGATGTGGCTTGTGCCCATTGCCTGTTTGTTGATTTCGATGGCGTTGGTTTTCATGAGGCCATGAACAGAAGGCAGAAGGTTGGCTTACAATGTCCAACATTAGTCCTAACATCAGGGCACGGCGTTCACGCTTACTGGAGGTTGGCCGAGCCGATACGAGATATGGCTCTATGGTCAGCCCAGCAGAAAAGGCTTATTGCATTGCTCGGCTCAGATAGTGCCATCCACGATCCAGCCCGCATAATGCGATTGCCAGGTTTTATCAACCACAAGAAGCCTGTAGCAATGTGCAGGATTATAAAAGACCAGGCAAATATATACGAGCTAAAATCAATGATATCTTCGATGTTCTGCAAAGCATCGGAAGCCGACTACATGGCCCAATATCTTTCTACAAGGAACAATGCAACACGATCAATCAAGCCTTTCAATAGTAATATAAGCATTATTAAGATAGCAGAGTTAACGGCGGCTAAGTGGCCCGGTGTAATTAAAGGCGGACGCAATTCTAAGGCCTTTCAAAACGCAGCATACCTGCTTAAAAACCTTGGATTGACAGAAGAACTGGCTTGGTCGATATTGCAGCAGTGGAATCGAAGAAACATTCCCCCGTTGCCTGAGTACGAGCTGCGACAGGCACTGTGGAATGCAAGCATTTACGGAAGGCATCGGATAAATATAAAGATTGCTTAATTCTTTTGTACATTGTTAAGAACAATCATGTAAAAAGACTTTCGTGAAATTCAAGATTGTAATAAGATATGTAAGTCTGGATTTTAATACTCAAAAGAATAAGTCCCGAGCTTTCGATTGAGGGCGCTTCATAATGTCGCGCAAAAACAAGTCAATTTATCTATGTCTGCTTGATAACGTTGAGCTTGAAAAGGATATCGCCCTCGGCGAGTTTGAGATTCGTTACCTAAAGGCTGACCAGATTAGCAAAGTTCTGCAATATTCATCTTGTGAACAACTTACCACTGGCCAAAGGGAGCAACTTGCAACTTACGAGAAGTTTCCATGGGCATATCTTGAGAGAGAGATATCAGAAGAAGATGCCAGGGACTCCATAAGAAAATCACTTGTGCCATATAATCTAAGGTATGCTCATGCTGGGGTTTTGAGCTGGTGGCCTTTCACAGAGCTAGTCAGAACACTGAATCTACTCAATCCATCTGCGGGCCCTCTTATCACTAGGCATTTCTATCATGTAGCCTTTGTTGGTCTAGAGAATGCGGAGGAGGTCGAGAAAGTGATTTACTCAGAGCCTTCGGTCAACCTTTTTGACGATGAGCATGGAACTGTTATTCAACCAATGCTTTTTGGGTATATGCTCAATCATGAGTTGGGTCCCAGCTTCTTGGAATTGCAAAGGGTGTTAGACCGTTGTCTCAATAAGAATGATGTTCGGGATAATAATCACATCCGTATAGCGATTCATAATTTTGAAAATGCTGATAGAAAGTTCGTACCTTGTCCTCTTGAGGGCTCTTTCAAAGCAGTGGATCCCCTTATGTCATACGAAGCTGCTCTAGAATCTCTTGTGATCTTTGAACAAGAGAATAAAATTGCGGATAAATTAGCTTTAAGAATCTCTTCCTTATTCACCGAGAAAGAAGAAGATGTAAAGAATTTTCTGAGAAGGGTCTTCTGGCTCCGTTCAAAAATGGCACATGGTGCACGTCCGATTGAGGAAATCGAGCATTTGATACTCCGCAGACCAAACGATGCAATCAATGATGAGGCACGAAACATGAAAATTCCAGATGGTAATTATGATAAATTGATATTAGAGAGCTATACTTTTCCTGGATTCTTGATTAATTTGCGAGAGATTACGAGATTTACTATTCGATTTTTTTGCGATGAGTTTAACCATGGAAGAGATAAGAAAGAAACTGTAAGAAAATTGAAGATGTAATTTTTTCCATGGGGACTGATTTAACTTGAATCTTTCCTACAGCCTACAAATGCTTTCTTGCCCGCGCTGATTTCTCTGCCAGCAATCACCTCCTCGCTTGCGCCTGAGCTCGCACATTCTGCCTTTCGGCCTTCGGCCGCAAGCCAGCTTGTAATAAGGCAGATGGCTCACTCAGGCCCTCAAAATGCGCGGAGGTGATTGAACTATGCAAGAAATCAACGAAGCAAAGCAAGAAAGCATAGCTCAGGACGGCACAAAGCTGTTCCAAATATCATGGACAGAGCAGGAACACTGTTCCTCTTTGGTCAGGGCAAAAAACAAAAAAGAGGTTCTGGAGTTGTTCTACAACGATGATGACCAACTCTGGGAGAACGCCGAATTTACACACAAAGAAATAGTCGGCGAACCTCGCATTGAGGAGGTGGATAAGCTATGACCATAGCTGAAAGGCTGTTGGCAGAGCCTTGCTCCGAATTGGAGAGAATTCGTGCCAAACGGATGCTCTTCATATTAACAGGGAGGTACGATGCATGAAAAAGAAAAGCGAAACAGAGCAAAGGAAGCCCTTTGAACTGGTTTGGTCGGAGCAGTTGGTAAGAAGCGCCTGTATTTGGGCCAAGTCAAAAGAGGAAGCCAGGGCAAGGTGGCTGAGCGGTGACAGTGAAATCTGGGATTGTCCCAAGGAATGGGGTACTGAACCTATGCGGTCCACCTTGGAGATAAAGCAGCTTGGAGGCGATGTAAAAGCATCCAGCACTGAAAAGGATGCCCGATGCAGAAAAGATTGGGCGGAAAAGAAAGTGAGAAAAACGGATTGCGAGAAAGCCTTGGATACTGCCAATACAAGCGGAGAAATCACTCGCTGCATGCAACTGCTACCTAAAGAAATCCGCAAAAGGCTGCCGCCGCTATACGCCCAGGATGGTAAAGGCGGCAAAGCGATTGCCTACGTGAAATTCTTCACGCCAGATAGCAACTGGACATGGTGGGCAGTTGAAGGTTCTCCCGTAAAGGATAAGAAAGGCAAGGAGGTTGATTTCCACTTCTTCGGCCTTGTAAACGGCCTTGAAAAAGAGCTGGGTTACTTCAGCCTGAAGGAACTGGAAAAAGCAAGGGGTCCAATGGGCTTACCGATTGAGCGTGATTTGTACTGGCAGTCAAAGATGCTGGAGGAAATCGCGCCAGATATGTTCAGCAGGTCAAAGGATGGGGGTGATTGACGTGTCGAAAGAACATACGTCCAAGTTATCTTATCTATTGAGGAGACTATTGATTGAAGAAGCTTCTAAAAGCCCCGTATTAGTTGTCCTCTGCGGTCCGACTCATGCTGGGAAGACAACGTTTGCCAGAAGACTGCGAAGATGCTTCAGAATTGTGAGTTCAGATGATATAAGAAAAGAATTTGCTGGCTGTTTCAATCATGCCGAAACTGAAGCAAGGGTGTGGAAGGTCTTCGACGCTATGAAACGACAGTGGCTGAGGGAAGGTCATAACGTCATTCTTGACGCCTGCCATATGTCTGAGCAAGCGAGATGGCACGCGCTGCAGGGTCCAAACATGCAGCACAGCAAGATATGCGTTGTATTTGACTTGCCCTTGCGAACCATTCGGACTAGATGCTCTAAGACAAAAAGGCTGCCCTTAAGCGAGGCACAACGGATGTGGAAGGAGTTTCGGAGGAGCAGGCCAACGACAAAGGAATTGAGGAAGCTCGGATTTGACAGGGTTCACTTCATAAAGCAATGATGGGCGAGCCTTCTAAGCGTTAGGGCATAGCGCTTGCTGGATTGCAGGTTGGCGCAAATTTTTGTAGAGAGGCCTGCGCGCAAAAAAATTGAGATGCCCTATGCCTAAAAGAACATAAAACGCTTCGGCTAGAAAATAGATGCCTCAGCGTATAATTGTTCTTTTCTCTTGGCACGATGATATAGTAAGCCGCTCAGTGCTTGGCTAAAGCGGCGTCATTTGGTTATTTGTTTAATTGGTTCTCGGTTCAGAAGCGCCGCTTGGTTTTTGGTTCAGCGGGAACTGGTCTGTCTTGCTATACTGGATATAGATTCGTCGTTGCTCAAAGCTCTTGAGGGAAGGCATCGACCAGTTGTAATCGCCGAAGTTAACAACCCAGTCGATTCGGTCAAGCCTTTGCTGAAGACGCTTAGTAGCCCTTAAATACCCATCAGCTTGCTGACGGGTCAGATGATTAACGGTTATGAAATGCTGAAAAAGTTTTGTTCGTCTTTGGGCATCGTGAACGAATAGGATGTGTTTGACATCGTGGCAATCCTGACACAGAGCCTGGAATCCACGAAGCCACTGATAGCCTGTGCGTTCGTTGTATTGCCAGATCTCATGGCAGTATAGGCGTCCTTCTTTGCCACATATCCTGCAGCGGTAGCTAGAAGTGTGATAGATGGATCGGCGGATGCGATTCCAGTGCTCTCGGGGCAGCAGCTTGGCAAGGCTGGCAAGCCGGGAACCTGCAGGTATAGGTTCGATGCTTAACTTGAGTTTGGTCATGATTAAGTTTAAAGTGTGCGGTGCTATAAAAAGGTTGCGCTGTTTGTAGTCAGATAGACAACCAGCCGGCAGAACTATTAATTGGCCGTTGGCCTGTGCCCTATTGGTAAAAACAGGATTCTGCCGGCAGAGTGCCAATAGGTCATTTTCATAATGCAGGAGCTTACGAAAATATGTAAGCTCCTTTTGTTAAAGGGCTTATGATTAAGATGAGTGATATATTCAGTAATATAAAAAATGAGAAAATGAAAATATGAGAATCGGTTTGACCCTGGCTGCTGGTCTTTACCAAGGACAAGAGTGGTACAGTATCTGGCAACGTCGCTTACAATTATTCAAAAAGAGATTTTACGCGGCCGGTCTGAAGCGGGTATCGAGGCGGTGCTAATAAACCCGGATGATGCGCCCATAGCAGTAGATGTAATGACGCTCCATACCGCTTACAGGGCAATACATCACGAACACTCTCCGGCCGAAGCGGATCTGCTTGCCTGCGAACTGCATAGCAATGGGGCGAACATGTGCCGAACAATTACAGATACTGTGAATGTAAGGTCTACGAGCCATAATCAAATTCCCTTCGAAAAAAGGTTAAAAAAACGGATTTGCTTTATACCGGTGGATCTTTCCATTTCCACCATTTGACCAGTGGGTCTGCTGGTATAAAGGTCCGAGTAAATCCAGCCCTATGTGAATATTGGCTTTAATATACCGGTTCCATTGGGCATTGAGACCCTGAGAGGTAGATCCAGGCAACGAAAGGCTCATGATTAACGGTGAATTGTCCTGCCTGATAGTACAGATGGCTTTGGAAATCTCACCGGTAAGACCATAATCACCGGAGGCAAGAATCATCACGTCGTGCTGGATTTTGCGGACATACAATCCAGCCCAGAAGGCAAACAGGTTATCAACATTATGGTCAAGGATAGGACGGCCATTGGAATACTTTTTACGGATGGTCTTTACGTGAACCACATAACCCATTCTTGTCAGTTGCTTTCTGCGTTCGTCGTCATTGCTTCGAGCGGCTATGAAGATATGGAGTATCGCCGACGAGGCTGCGGAGCGGATCCGCTTGGCCAGCAGGTCATATTGAAGCACGAGGTTATGTTGTTCGGTAGGAATAGAAAGGTTCTGTTCATCTATTAACACCAGGACTTTACGGTTTTGGATGGCGTTAAAGCGTGTGGCTTTATCGAAGTTTGCCAGCCAAAAAAAATCGGAAAGTGGAGTGCCATTTCTATGATTTACTTCTTTTATTCGCATTATTTGCTCCTTTTCAGTTTTCAAATTCTTTTTCTGCTTTCATTTGAGGAGAGCAATCTGACGTGGCATTTCTTACCGGAACTTCATCTTTTTTTGGAGTTGAAAAATAGACCGGTATTAATCTGTTGCTAGAATTCACCAGATAATAATCGCCTAGTTTTTCAGGATTATAAATATGCAACTGAAGATAAAGGTACAAGTAACTTCCGGAAGCAAGTGCGGTTTATCTATTACTTGGTACTGGCTTTCAAAGCGCACAGTTGACAATCGGCTCTGCGTTCAATCCTTGTGGATAAATCCGGCATAAAACCAGCCAGGTGAAACTCCCTGTAATTCCAGCTTATTGGCCTTTTCATAAACAGACAATCCATGGCATAAACGGCAGCACCTGAGACAACCATCAGGATATCTTTTATCGCTGGTGTCCCCGGACAAGGGCTGCGGTAGTTATCCAAGTCATCTTGAATTTTTTCCCCTCTGGGGAACGCACAGCCCCAACAGGCTTGGCCAGGTCTCTGAATATGGACATAGCCAGCATCTCCATTTTCACTGACCGCGGTTGTAATCAAAGGCAACTGCTTTAACAGACAGTATTCAGCTATCACCTCTCGCGCTAGCTCGTCGTCTATACCGCTTATGATACAGTCGAATTCTGGAACAAGCCCTGATTGAATTGCTCCAGTAAAATTAAGTGCTATACCCGTAATGGCAGTACCTAAGAAACTCTCCTCGTTCAGATTCCTGGCCAGCCGAATCGCCTTGTTTTTGTAGATATCCTTCCTGTAGAACTTCTGCCGATTCAGATTCGACGGCTCAACATTGTCTTCATCGCAAAGGATAAGCTCCCGTACACCTTTTCTCACGAGGGCTTCGCCTATCGCCGAGCCGAGGCCGCCGGCACCGGCGCACAGAACGCTCAGGCCGGACAGAGTATCTTGGGAAAAGCCCGGGATCTTAGATTGGCGGTCAGTGACTTCATTTCTATGTAAGCTTATCCTTAGAGGTCTACGCTTATAAGTCTTTTTCAATTTCCAGTTTGTAAACATTCTTTTCGATCCTTCTTACACGCTTGCCAAGAACTTTTACATTTGGCACGCGGCTATTCGCGTAGAAACGAACGAAACCATCTCTGGAAAAGATAGCACCGATGATATCCGAGCCGGACCTCTCCATGCAGGTTTGGGTATTTCTATCAGTGTTGCTGGGAAGGGTTGCTGAAATGCCGCTTCCTGGGTGGCTGTGGAAGTACCCAAGTGGTCGCAGTCCGAATTCATAGAGCTTCAGCAATTCTTCCACCAGTGACTGATCCTCAGCAGACGCTCCAGTCACACTCTGAACACTGAGCCGAAGAGGTATTATCTGTTCCAGGGAGCGGAGCGAGCCAATCATTGAACCGGTAACAACATGTAGGTTTTCAGCCGGCGTTTGCGTTAGAAGCTTAAAGCATTTATCAAGCATCAGGCTGTTTATCACAAACAGGCTTCCTGTATTCTTACGTTCTGAAGTTTTTTCATTTTTCTCTGGTTGGGCAGAAGCAGATTGAAGTTTGCGATGTTTTTTATACCAGCTCTTATAGCGGCAAACAGAAAACAGGGGCAGGCTAAATATCTTAAGCTCAAATACACTTTTAATCTTTCTATCCATTTTCAAAGGCCTCCTGTAATAAGGTTTCCATATAAAAGATTGCAGAGTTCAGATCGGCTGGCAATTGTGAAAAGTGGACCTTATATTTGTTGGGTTTAATCTGTGTAAAACAATAGCGATGTGGACCTCTGAGAATAGCCTGCGGAAGATTGTGGATGTAGATGTTGTGGTCTAACCTGGAATTCCACTTGATAACACCGTGACAACGCCCAATCCGGGTCTTGAAATAACCCAGATACAGGTTACGTTTGGCCCGCCGCCATCTTCTGAGACGCCAGTAAGGTACGGAAGACCGTCTGCCACGAGACTGTAACATCTGTACTTTCTGTCGTTCCCTTCCGGTGCTGATAGGTTCCCTGGTATAAGCACGCTTTGCTAAAGCTTTTTGTGCTCTGGGTTTGCTTTTCTCCAGTTTTCTGCCAAACAACCTCGATATTACCCTGCCCAGACTGCTCATAACAACCACCCGACTCTCATAGGTGCAAAGGCAAAGATACGCTCGCAGTCTCGAACCTCACGAGAGAGGTCGCAGCCTGGTTGCAACACTCGGCGGTCCTTGACCCGGGCAAGCTGATAATTGGGAAGACCCAGCTCGTTGACTACATCTGCCGGTTTTGTGCGTTCTTGGACTCTTACCCGATTCTCTTCACCAGTCATGCCATTTACTACAATCAATGTCTTGGTAATCATCATAAATCTCCTTTCTGAAAAAGGTCGTTATTTTTGCTTTTGGTTGATAGGAGCTCGGGCGAGATGCTTTTCTTACGAGAGAAATTAATTTTTTTGCAGAATTTTTTGTGGATAAAAGATAAAGGTATCCGGAGCGTTGATAAAAGATGAATCTTCTTATTAACCGAGAGCTTTTCGAATCCTAGCAATGGCAATCTTGTAAAAAACCATGACTTCGGCGATAGCTCCTATAAAGATAATATCCCTTGATAAACCGAGTGTTATTTCCCAGTTACCCGTGCTGTTAGAAGTATTAATGGTCGAATAGTAGTGTAGGTCAAGTACTATCAGGAACGCAGCGACCACTGCTATACAAACTGCTCCCCATTTCCAAGGAAAATATATGCAGTGAATACGCATCCGTGTCTCCAGCGGGGAGTCCCACCTCAGGCAGGACCGGGCTGTGACAAACTGTCTTCTGGTGACAAGGTCTTCCAGCGCCGTTGCCACATGGAACGTATTTGCAGCTATCACCCAAGCAAATAACCAGATCACGAATATATCTTTCAAAAAGCCTGCAACAGGAGGAGCGATGTTGTCTATCTGAACAAAATCAGGCATCATCCTGCCGATGAGGATTGTCCCGATTGATAAAGCCAGCATAACCAAACTGGCAGAGGTATACAAAGACCAAGCCTTGCGATGCAGCAGGCATGCTATAGGAAGAGAAAAGCATAACATCATTGCAACAAATACCAAGGCCGTGGATATTCCAATCCTCGTCCAGGCCCCGGGTGCCGGGTATGTCGGTGCAAATGCACAATAAAGCTTCCAGCCCTCAAGAAATACCAGTGAAGCCGTCAGAATACTGCAGGCGATCGCATGGAAGCGGTAGCGTTCGTGACATGGTCTTGCCGGAGTGTCCTTTGCCCGTGCACTAACAGGATTCAGTATCCGAATGGCGTTTGTCAGAACATCCTTGACCAAATCTGTTAGCTTGCCGCTGCCTTCCGGTGGAAAAAGCAGGCTAGCGAGCGCATCCAGCCTGCCGACAGGGATTATCCGGGCATTGTGTTCTAAGGCCAGTTTCGATAAAGAAGGATCGCTACTTAGCTGTTGTGCATTAGCTTCAGGGACATACACGATTCGAGTCCCGGAGTTTACAGCGTACCGGCTTTTTTCGGGGACGCCATCCACAGGTTGTATCGAGCCTTCTGCTGCTGAAGCATCTGTGAAGGCACCGGTAAAGGCTATATCATTGGCAACCGGCCTGCCGAGATATTGTGAGATTATTGCAACGGCCAGAGACAGGCCAACTGAACCTCCCTGAAATTTCTGCTGGAGCTCCACATGCTCGCCTTCTACGGTGGCGATCTCCCAGCGAACTATTCGTTCATCCAGGCCGTCCGGATAACCTGCCCGCCTGAGGTAATGGTCGACAGCATCTCCTGCATATTTTGCTGCCTGTTTCATGGCTGAGTCAATAAGAGCCCTATTCTCTGTTGTATATTGTATGGACTTTTGCTTCTGGTTGCCCGAGAGCCTTTCCATTGATATGTGTACAAAGCCGCTGTACCCAGCGGAGGTTCCTTTGTCGTAAAATAACACCTGCACCACACCCGGACGACTTTCATCTCGCGCGATATGACGCAATAGTTTGCCCAAGCGGCTTTCAAGGTAGTTGGCAAGCTCATATTGGCCGGCCCTCTGCAGAAACTCCATGTACGAAGTAAAGAATTCTTTTAGGAACTCTGTACTTGTTTTCTCTGTAAGTTCAATATTTTTTACCCGCTCATGGAACATCCCGTTAGGCTCAGGTACAGGACCTGCCCTGCTTCCGCCTCCTGCCAAACACAGCTCAAGGTGTACTGCCTCAATACATCCTGCCAGCGCCTGATTTATTGCCAAAAGGCATCGCAGCCAGGCGATCTGGTCAATAGTGGAAGCGGGCCGATAGTGTACTTTCAGGGCTTCATTCAGCAATCCCAGTACTTGGCGGACGCCGTCCGGGAGGTTGACCAGCCATAAGGTATGAGATTCCAGCAAGTGTCCAATGACATGCTGGCAGAGCAAATCCAGCATAGAAAGCTCGGAAGTGGAAAACTGTTGCCAGTATTTGTTTCTGGTATGGTCTAAGAAAAAGACAAAGGCCTCTTGCAGCCTGCCCTGGCTGGTAAGCTCCTTGAACTGCTTGAGTTTGTCGACAGTTTCATTCATTCGCACCCGGTCAGCTTTTCTTGGGACCTGGCGAAGGCATCTGATCCAAAGCCTTTCTAGCGGTCGCCCGAACTGACGCGTCCTCGTCCTTTTCAGCTACAGATTCAATCAGCGAACGGACCTGCAGACCACAGATGCGAGCTATCACTTCGATGGCACCGCACCTTATCTTGGGGTTTTGGTGTTCTATTAGCCTATTCAGGATGGGAGTGTATGCTTCGCTGCCTGCTTCATCAATTTGCTTGCTTGTTATCAACGGTGAAAGACGAAGAGAAATTCGGCCTTTTTCAAGCTGTAGACTCTTTACCTGATCGGGCTGGAGTACGCATTTGCCCTCACCTTGCTCGATTAAAATTATGCGGGAAAAGCGAGACCTGCCCTCTTCTAACAATTCCAGCCGGGCCAGACAATTCTGATAAGCGTGCGTTTTGTCCTGTGAACGGGCGGTTATTCTGATTTGCTCACCGAACTGGGTAACCTCGAAATCAAATGCAGGCTCATCTTGATGTAGTTTCTGTGTGGCAAAACCTTCACCTGTTGCTGCAGCGAGTCGCTGAATTTCTTTTTCAGGTGGTTCAAGTACAGGAAGCTTGATAACCTCGGTTGGGCGTGCTGAAACAAAACCAACCTTCAGTTCGGAAGCAATACCATCAATCTCTGCATCGGAAAGCTTGGCAAAAAGCCTTAACAACTGTTCGGCTGTAAACTGAGACCACCAGCTATCATCTTCGTTTTCGTAGGCCTCTCCAAACCTGGAAGATAGAGCATCGCTGCATTGAGAACAACGGGACAGATGGGCCTGGATTTTTTGTCTTTCAAATTGATCTATGCTTCCGGCTATAAAAGCCGTAATCTGCCCCTCTGAAGGGCACTCATTTTGCCCTCGGCCAGCAGTCTTAAAGAGCATCTCGTCTACATATTGGCTTCCTGCAAGAACCTTCTCCCAGCGTGCTTTGCAATCGGGACAAGAGCTGATATGTTCCTGCAAAGTCTGTTTCTCCTGGAAGGAGAGGCTACCTTCGCACAAACGACCAAGGTCGGAATCGGATATACATTTCTGAGTATTCATTTATATACTCCCGTTGTTATTAAGGTTTTTACAAAGTCTGTTCACCTTTATTTTCCTTTTTTCGGAGGTTGCAGTACCATATACATTCGGCAAATACGCGTATGAATAGCGCCCTCTGAAAGACTATTAAGTTTATTCAATAATTGCCGAATCTGTTCTGGATTCATCCCTGTTGCTGAAGCAAAAACGACTGGCAAATCGGGACGGTCGGCAATAACGCCGCTGTTTGCCAGTCCGGCTACAACATTGACCGCACCGAATGAACCAAAACGTTCAACTTCAACAGTTGCCTTCTTATGAAGAAGTGTTATCTTTTCTTCAGTAAATTTTGAAGACAACTCCCACCAGAGTTTAAGTTGCCGGGCAGAAGGCCTGCTACCACTGCTGCATGCCTCTAGACACTGCATGGCCAGGATTATTCTATTAATAACGTCGCCCTGATCTGATTTTAAAAGCCTATCATCCAAATCCTCCCAGTGCTCCACAACTCTAGGTGGTGCGAAAACAGCCACCGAAGCCTTTGCCTCTCGAAGATCGTCTTCGTATGTCGATGTCCTTCGCTTTAGTGCACAGCGTATTACTTTATAACATTCGTGAATAGTTACAGACCGAACATAAGTTGAAAGTTGGTTTTTAACAGTTCTTCTTTTCTGGAAATGGTCCAGAAGATTCTTAAAAACTCCTTGGAACACATCATATGCCGATGGCTCCTCATCGTCCCTGATGCCAAATCTATGGATGGCAGATTGTACTATCTTATAATAAGCCTCATAAAATACATCCCAAAGTGCCTCAATCCCCTCAGGGAAACCAATAAGAGATACTTCTTTGCACGCCTCTTCAAAATCCGATTTCGAAACTCGTATCGTCGCTGACCTAGCCATTGAAGCCACCTTGCTCTCTGCCTTCGGATCATAGAAACCTTCGTGCAAAACCTGTCGACATTGATACAAATTGGCTCGAAGACCCTCGAATATGCAGTGTTTTTCCAGCGTTCCTTCTTGCCAACTCTTGACCAGTGATAACTTGCAACCATTAATATCACCTGAGTGCCTGCAGAATTCAGCTACCTTGCCCATTAATAACCTCCTATTACTGGGCCCGACCGATTCAGCAAGCTCAATCGAAGCTTGCTGACACTTGCGTTTCTATCGGTCTTATCTCTTATCTTAAATTTTAACACTTGTTATAACGCAATTCCGGATTCTTCGATAGTCTTCACATCGAGTAGAGTTGCTTGCCGCATTGTTTCTTACTGAAAAATAAAAAATTTTCCCGCCAGCATCAATTATTTAACGGTTAGAGTAGAATTATCCACCATACCATACAATAAGTCAAATTCTATTTTGGGACTTCCGTTCTCAAGGTAAACTCTCATCCACCTCAGGATAGTTCCAATTACGTAGAGGTTCATAATTGTAGCCTTCGCCTTGTCGCAAGCATATCTGGAATATCCTGTCGAAAAGCCCGCTTAAGTAATCTTCAGCACCACCAATGCTTCCTTCGTCGAGATCACTGTTTCGAAGCAGAAGTCTTACATAAGCTTGGGTATCTTCCACTTCGTTAAGCTCTGCGGACAGGTTGTGATAATGCTTGTGGTTATATGATTGACCCCATTGGCCAGTGTCAATGATATGATAACCTAATTGTTTAAGAGCAGCGTCTATATTGTCCGGATCGAAGTGCAGTTCGACATTCAGGTCAACGCGATAACGATCCTTTCGCCAAAGATCTGGATATGTCCCAATGTTAACGTCTAGTGCGGCCGTGTACATACAATATTATGCACCGAAAAGATTTATTAAGTTTGCGCTGTCAAAACCGATTGGTACTCTAAATTCTTATCTCACGCTTGGAGTTTTTTGTAAGATTTCAAAACTTGATTCTCTCTTCTCATCTGAAAGGTGCTGGAACATGGCAAAGCGATCTAAAATAAAACGACTACAAGATGAGTTCCGCCGGAAAGGTGGTGGCTCTCGACATACCGTCTTGAGGGCACTTGGGGGAAAGCTTGATAAAAACGGCCTTCCCTTTCACAAAGAACGCTTTCAGTTTGATGATGAACGTGACGGTCCCTGCATTGTTGACGTAGTTCAGACCAGCACCTGTTCTTTTGGTCATACTATCGATGATAAGGTGCGTGTGGCAGGTATCTGTGAAATAGGAAATGAAGTGCTCTGCTCCACGGATGGCTGCAAGCTGGAGTGTTGTCACTGCGGTATTGTTGTTTGTCGTGCCCACAGCAAAACATATGGCGACAAAACCTATTGTAACCGTCACAAATGGATACATTATTGGCGAACGTTTTGGAGGCTAGATTAAAATGAAATGGTTATTTGTAATTTTGATCATCCTTCTGCTCGGTCCGCTCCGGCACTGGGTCGGAAGACACTGGGCACTGCTACTCTCAACCGTAGCAGGAGCCATCATCGGCTCGTTTATCGGAGGATATATCGCAGCTAAATGCGGTGATTCGTATGGCTGGTTGCCTTTGGCAGGTGCTTTGATAGGAGCTATCGCCGCAAGCAATTTGGGTCCGGAGTGGCTACGTTATGTTGAAAGGGATGGTAAAAATGCACGGTCTTCCCGAAGACGTTGAACGTATGGCTGATTATCTTGGCCGCGACGATCCGAATATTCACCGGCTTCTAAAAATTTACGTTCGCGATCATGAGATGAGAGAGACGGTTCTCAATATATTAAAACGCCGCTGCGTTAAGGCTGGTTTTGAGCCCTATGATCCGCCGATATTTTGGCCCGTACGTCAGCTACCCGCTGGCCGACTACAAGTAGGTAAGACTATTCAGGGTACCAACTTCGGTCCCCAATTTGCTTTGCCCGAAGATATTATCACCCAACATGTCGGCATATTCGGACACAATGGTACAGGGAAAAGCTATCTTGCTATGCATATCGCTGTCCAGGCTGTTCAGGCAGGCTACAAGGTATGGATATTTGACATAGAGGATGAATATTCACGTATCAGCCCATCATTAATGACCGAGAAGTTGGTAACCATGGATCCACAGCAACTGCGACTCAATATGTTTCAACCACCCGGTGACTGGATAAAACCTTCCAGTTGGATAGATGAAATTAACCTTATGCTACGAGGTGGCACCTTTCTCAGAGACGGCAGCCTGAATCTTTTTCGAGTAGGCATGAGCAAAATTATCGAACGAAAAGGTATAACTGCAGGTAGTGAGAATTGGCCTTCCCTGTTTGATGTAATAGAATATTTCCAAGGTATCAGGTTTGGGCCCAAGTCACGAAGTTCAGGTTTCTTAGAAAGCTTATTAAACCGTCTTGTAACGCTTGCAGACACGTTTGAACAGATAGCCAAAGTTCGTCGAAGTAACATGCTTCAGATATTATCAGAGAATTCAGTTATCTTCAGACTACAAAACCTAGTAGGCATACCACTTCAGTCTCTCGTTAGTTTCCTGCTTTTATGGCTGGCAAGATTTAGGGAAGGTGATAACAAAACTAAACCACATATTGTCATTATTGAAGAGGCTCATATGCTTGCAAGTGAGAAGTCTAGGCAGGACATTGGTGAAAACATCCTATCCAGAATGTTCAGGACTGCTCGAAAACGTGGTGTTTCACTTATACTATGTGATCAAATACCCGGTGAATTGCCACCTGCAATTCTGGGCAATCTTGCCTGCCGTATCGTTATGCGCCTTTCCGATGCAAAATCTATCTGGTCTATACAAAGCTCTATGGGCCTCGACAGACAGCAAGCTGATGCTATCTCTCGAATGAAGCCACGGCGGGCGGTCGTTCACTATACTCTACACCCTACTCCTTTTGAAATTGAAGTTCCGCAACTTTTTTTCTCGAAAAAAACGAAAGAACCACAATTGAGCCAAGAAGTCAAAGACACACTATCGATGATCCAGTGGAACGAATTTGATGAAAGCAACAATAAAATTGCTGCTGCACGATTGCTAACAGCCGACGATCTTAACGGCGATGCTCTTATAGTGATGATGCGGATTTGTGAAGCCCCCGCCGAATCTATATCTGAACGTTGCGAAACGCTGCGAATAGAACGAGCAAGAGAGTTCAGAGCCAGAGCAGAATTGGATGGACGCGGACTTATCCGTACGGTTGAACAAACAATTGGAGGCAAAATTAAATTTTTTGAGCCCACAGATAAAGGTATTTCTTGGGCACAAAAACGCAATGTCCGCATAAAAAAATTCAAGTCAGGCATTGTCCACGAGTATATTCTATCGCAGGTGGAAAAATGCATCGGCCACATAAGTCCGAAGTGGCGCCTGCAGCGTAACAGTTCCGTTGCCAAAGACCAGGGGCTTCAGCCTGACCTGCTGGTATTGGAGCCGGAAGGTGGGCGGTTTATCGTTGAAATATGCTGCAGCAATTTTAACTACGATGCTAGAAACATCCTCGCAGAGGCGGAAATCGCCGGGATTGATAGTGTAATAGGTATTACTCTGAATAAGAATACCAAGGAGGCTATCGAAGAAGCTCTGAAAAAGTATACAGAAGATTCAAGCAAAGATTGGCGAGAGTCAATTCTTTTGCTGGTTGCAGCCCAATGTCTCGCAGATGATTTCGACTGGACCAGCGTGTTCGTTAAAAAATTGTAATGAGGATTAGATTATGTCAGAACCAATAAATCCAATAGAAAATAGCGGTCCCTCAGATAACGTGAATCCATTAGATGACCCTCTGCTTGATGCGATTGAGAAGAGCATCGAAAATCCACCCGGTTTTAATGATCCGTTAACCGAGAACGATGAACTATTCATGGATGATCTGGCTAAACAATTAGGAGCTGTCGAAGCTAGTATAGAAGATATATCTCCAGTGCCACATGTGTCGGGACCGGCTGATTCAGGAGAGAACACTGGTGGGGATGAGCCAGAAATGCAAGGCAATGAACCTGTTATTTCTGGGGAGTTACCAATATCGGATGACTATGGACGTACTGGAGTCGTAGAGCATTTGCGGGACCAATCTGATAGTCCACCACCACATCCCCAAGAAAGCTCTTCTCGAATGCTTCCGCCAAATCCACCAGAATCACGTATACTGAAAAGAGGTTCGGGCCATGGAAGCGGAAAAAAAGGCTTGCCCAAATCAAGACGTACTCGGGGAAAAACTGGACTTTCTACTGGAAGTCAAATGACTCGCTACTGCCCCGAAATACGAGAAGTAATCAATATTAACAAATGTGATGATTGTGAGAAATACCGACATTGGCCGGAAGGCGCTGACAAAGAACCAAGGGAGTGCTGGTATGATTGGCAAGAAAAACCTTCCAGTGATGATTCGTATAGTGACAGTGACGACGGTTGTTAAAGCATCATCTAAAAATCAAGTAAGAACTAACATCTCGCAAGACTCTTATCTTCGTGAAGGGCAATGAGTTGAAAGGTTCAATGCTATTACGCGAAAATCGAAGACTATGAAGAATCATAAACAAACTAAAACCAACGGTTGGCCGCCTAGGCCTGATGTTTTTGTTGAGTTGCTGACGCCAATTGAGGCAGCACAATATCTTCGTCTTGATGAAATAGACAAACTGACACCACAGTCCGCCATTCGAACATTAAATTACTGGCGCTACAATGGACAACTTAGAGCCACTAAGTTTGCTCGCCGTGTGTGGTACCGAAGAAGCGAATTGGACAAATTTCTAAAGGTGAAAACAGAGGATTAAAAAAAAATTATGATTTCACTTGCGCTTTTACACAGTGTAGTGTACACTCATTTACCGGGTCAGTCGTCCGTGGTGGCCTTAAGGTCCATACAGGACCAGGAGGTTCTATCATGACGACAGAAAAAGTAACAATATATAGAAAGTACCATGGTAAGGTTCCCAAAAACAAAAAGGGCAGACCGCTGCCGAGAGATGCGTGGCATAAAAAACGGCCTTCTCGATGGGCGATCCGCTGGTTTGGTTCTGAAGGGAACCGTTACAGTAAAAGCTTCAAAACAAGAAAGGAGGCACAATTATTTGCAGAAACTAAACAACTGGAAATCAGAAACGGCAAGGCGGATCCACCGCCCCCGACTACTTTGGAAGATTTCATAAAGGAGCACAAAAAAGTGATGCGTGGCCAAGTCAAGACCAGAACGTTATCAGATCAGATGCGAGCGTTGAATATGTTTATGGCTCATGTGGGCGAAAAGACGCAACTCAAAAAGATTTCGCCTCGACAGGCTGAATCCTTCGTAGCGTCCCGACTGGCAGCAGGTGTGGCCGTAGCAACGGTGAACAAAGATATTCGCACGCTTAAAGGGATTTTTAACCTGGCCATTGAACCAAGAGGCTATCTTTTGTCTGGTTGCAATCCCTTCGTGAGAATAAGACAGCGGAGGGAAGCCGAGATGCCCGTAAAGTACGTTTCAGTCGATGAATACAAGGCTTTATTGACTTCAGCTGGCAATACCTGGTGGAAAGCTATGATTTCTGTGGCGTACGCTTGCGGTCTGAGACGTGATGAGATGTTGAACCTGACCTGGACAGATATCGACTTCGAGAAACACTTCCTCAGGGTTGCTGCCAAGAGAGCAAGTGCTGATGTTCTCGGATGGGAACCAAAAGATTACCAAACGAGGATTTTGCCGATGCCTGTGCAAACTGTACAACTATTGGTTGATTTACAGGCGATGTGCTCTGAGGGATGTCCCTACGTGTTCATTCCAGAGAAACGATGGAAGTACATTTTGCATGCTCGCTCGAATGGAAAGTGGTCTGACGAACAGGCTCTTGTGAACAATTTAGGACGAGGATTTCACAAGCTTCGAAGAAAGGCCAATGTTAGCAACTGTGTGTTACACGACCTGCGACGTTCCTGCATAACTAACTGGGCACACATTTTGCCGATTCACGTGGTTCAGAAGCTTGCAGGCCACAGCGATATCAAAACAACCCAGAGATACTACTTGGCCGTTCGGCAGGAAGATATGGAAAAAGCAAAAATCCTACAGTCGAAATTTCTGGCAAATGACCTGACTGACCCACTTTTGACCCACTTTTCGAAAAATCAGCCGAGAAGTGGCTTTCTTTAATGGGCAGGGGCGGAATTGAACCGCCGACACACGGATTTTCAGTCCGTTGCTCTACCGACTGAGCTACCTACCCATAATTCGGTTTGATACTAACAGGTTCATATTTATACTGTCAAGTCTTTAGGCGGTAAAAACAGGCAAAAATCACACACCAGTGTCAATTTAGTGCCCCCCTTCTTGCTTTCGCAAGAAAGCAGGGGGGTCTTGAGATTTGGTAATTGGTGAATATTTAACTATTTAACCAGTCCCTAATGGACAAGTCCCTTAGCGACCACTTAACATTATTGCGTTTCTTAGTAGTCCTTAAAGCTTCTCATCCATTGTGGCCAGTCCGTAGGTACA
>CAZBMW010000002.1:114039-202211 GCA_964493425.1 uncultured Pirellulales bacterium | reverse complement strand
CGCCGACACACGGATTTTCAGTCCGTTGCTCTACCGACTGAGCTACCTGCCCGGTAAATTCAAAACTACAATAAATCTAACAAAAAAATATCGTATTGCAAGAATTTTCAGCATTTTATGTTTTTAAGCTCTCCAGGAAAACGTTGAATTCTTTGTAAATCTTCATTAGACTGCTGAACAATGCGCTCGCGTAAAAAGGAACAATTTAAGAATCGAAAAGGCCTTAACAATGGAAGATAATAAAATAATCGGGCCGATAAAGAGCCTCAAATACCTGGAGAAAGTTTTGGCAGCCGGTTATACAATCATAGGGCCGAGAAAAGAGAGCTCGCGGGATCTGGCTGCCTTTAAGGCGTTTGTTAAAAAAGGCAAAGAGTTTGCTCCTGAGAATTGGCTTGCTCAAAACGGATATAAATTCGTCGAACCGAGCACTTTTACTAAAGGCCACAGGATTGCGTATAAGATGATCGATGATTTTCCTGATGAAAGATTTAACTCAAACTACTTTCTGACTAAGGGCGGGCAGGAAATACCATTATATCTTAAGGCGGAGGTTCCAAAAACCGAATAAGCTGATCTGAAAAGGCTGCGTGTAAGGCACTTATGCCTGCAGAATGGTGCGGAGCTAATTTTGACAGGAACTATCCCGGCAGCTAATCGCTTTACTGCAGTTAATAGCCCGTGCGAGGCCCGGTGCGACAGCTGCTATATTGCTTATGTCGTCTCGTGACAATTTTTGGTCTGAGCTTTGATAAATTAAAATGAAGCCGTGAGACGCTCCCGAGATTGACAGCGGGATTGTAACAGCTGAAATTTTGTTCAGGAAATTCGGGCCGGCCTGCAGACCCATTTCGAGCATTTCGTCAAGAGCGCATAACTTATTTGACTGACAAATGTTCTCTACCAGCTCATCTGTGAAGTAGCTTTCCAGCTGTTGACTATGCGATGAGGATTGTTGAGCGGAACCGACAGGGTACATTTCGAAACCTTGCTGCTGACGTATAAAGAAGACAATATTTACGTCACCTATTCTTTCTTTGATGAGTCTGCCAGCAATAGAGAAGAGCTCTTTTAAGTCGGTTTTAGCAATGATTGATTCATAGAAGTTTGCTGTAAAACTGAAGGAGCTCAGGCTTTTGATGAAGTTTCTCTGAGCACAGATAAGGTCGTTACAGATCAAATCTATTTTTTTTGCCTGCTTTTTGCGAGCCTGATTGATCTTGCTGACCAGATGGCGCAATCTTTTATATCGCAGTTTTTCCTTCATAAATCCCCGTTTTCGCTAATTTGTTTTAAAAAGGTGAGACATTTTTAGATTCGGCTGAAACTCGGATGTACTTTAAGGACAAAGAGATGTAAAAAAAGCTATTTGGAGTAGCCCTATAAATAGCAAATATTTAATGCAGTCAATTCGACAGAAATAAAGTTTAGGCAGTAAACTGCTAATGGGAAATTTTAAAAAAATGATTTAATTTTATTTTCGGACTTATTAGCTGCCGTATTCTGCTTCTACAAAATATCTGAGAGCATTTCAGAAAAGAGACGAGTTGTTTTTGGCTTTACTAGTTACCCAGAGAGATTTAAGACGAAGGTAAATACAAATGCGCTGGTTCAATAATTTTTATCAGAGCCCTGCTCAGTTCTCAAGGCCAGCTCCTTAATAGCTTCGCACTGGATGTACTTGGGGTAGAAACCGCCTTTATTGAGCACATACTCTTTTAGGACGCTACTTTCAATTTCACTAAGCTTTTTGCGTCGGATAAGCTCTTTGAAAATGAGCATATGCATTGTAACATCTGCTTTGCCATTATGCTCAGTATCACTGACGACGCTTAATAAGAAATCCAGGTCCAACAATTCCATACCCCCCTTCTGTTTTACCTGCTTTCTATCCTTAGAGACCCTTTTTGGGCTTAGTTGGGGCGTTTCTAAGGCTGTCTCTAAACCAGAAGAGGATTTTGCCGGTGACGTGACGGTAAAGTGCTTTTTGGGTGTTTCGATTACATCTTGTTGTAGTGGCCGTTTCCATCCATGACATCCCGCTTCAGAGGAGGAACTATAATAAGGGTGACAGTCCTTCTGTTCGTCCAATCCTGCTGGTTTCTTTTTTACAAAACTCCACACGCCTGCCACGGCGGCAATTACGACAAAAACCAACATAGTGACCCAGATAGTTTCATCATCGTTACTGTAAGCAGCTATAACTGCTTGTATTAAAAAGGTCCCCATCGTTTAGTTCTACCAGCTGGTTATTATGGATTCTGATATTAAAAAGAAACATCACTACCCAACTATAAGGCCCCGACAGGCAAAAAAATTTTATCAGAAACGATAACTTCAGCACAGTCAGGCTGCCTTATACCCTGCTTGCTTAATCTCTATTTAATATTTTGTTCGGTACGAGCCGATAGTTCTTTCATTGCTTCGCATTGGATGTCCTTGCCGTACAGATTGTTCTCATTTACTGCGTAAGCTTTCACGGCTTGGCTGTCGATTTCATTTTGCTGGTCTCTGCGAAGAATTTCTTTAAAACAGAGCTTGCGCATAGTGACTTCGTACTTATCATCCCTGTCGGTATTTTCTATGATGCTCAAGAGAAAGTCCAGTTCCAAAAGCTCCATACCACTCTCGAGGTCTTCACCTCTTGCTTTAGTAGCTGCTGGCTTTGTTTTCACGGCGGTTGCTTCTGAAGAGGTGCTGCCTGAAGAGTGCAGCTCAACAACTCTGTCAGAAGATTTTTTGGCTTCATTCTTTTTTGCGGTGCCCCAGTTCATTCCTTAGTCCTCCAAATTAACTTTAAGTGTAATATTCCGTTATCATTCCACAATTTTTTCAGCTTTATCCAAAAATCATAATCCTTGGCTGTTTGAGCTCAGTATATTTATATACTTATTCTGCCGGACAATCAACTAAAAACAGGGCAAATTCCTGTTGTTTTAACTTAATGGATTTTGCCCTAGACAGCCTTGGTTCGATATGTTCGTAATTTGGTGAGGTTTTCCTCTCATAAGCCGGAAACAATCGGCTGAAGTAATAGTTTTATGCTTCGTTAGAGCTTCTTTGTTCAAAAGTGATTCAAAGGCCTTGCTGTATATCCGTTACAGAAAGAGAAGCGCTATTGTTTCAAGCCCCTCAGAATCAGCGATACGGCAAGATTACTGCTGTTCCGGTGTATCTTCTCGTCTCTCTTCGCCGCTTCGGCGCTCCTGTTCATTATACGAACGGGTCCTTTGGCGGCGTTCTTCACCGTTGCGGCGTTCTGTTCCATCCCAGTTCTGGTTTTGCTCATCCTGCTGTTCCTGAAGCTCTTCTACTGCTTCGCAAGAACCTGTCTGTTCTAACTGTTCCATTTCGTCAGACATGATATTAAACTCCCCTATACTTGTAACTTTTTTTGATACGGTTTTGTTCCGCGATTTATCTTTAGCTCTTTTCGACATAGAATTAACTTAGTAAAAAATACTATGGTTTTTTCGACGTTTTAAGAGCAGAAAATAACCTTTCTTTGAAAAACAGGGAGGTTTTCCTTAGGATTTTCGGTGGAAAACGGCTTTTTCTCAATTATGGATTCCAGGTGCCCGGCTCAATGGTGTTTTTTATAAGACCAGACAGTTGTTGCTGCCGAATTTGGGTGTCTATGGTATTGAACCCCATACCTCCTCCCATACCCATCCGATTGTAGCCGCCGTAACCGCCGTACCCACCTCCAAAGGACTGGCCGTAGGCACCAGCTGAAAGTGAGGTGCCTGTCCTTAAGCCCATTGTTCGTGTGCCAAAACTTCTGTATCCTCCCCCGCCTCCGTACATTCTCGTCCTGCCATAGCTTTGCCCCCAACCACCGCCTCCATAGCGGCCGCCGTACCTCGTTTGTCTGAAATTTCCCGCTCCGCCCTGCCTGAAAGTGCCAGCTCCCATCCGTCCGCCCTGCCATTGATTAATACCGGCACCGAGAGCGTAATACTCGGCAGGACGTGAAGTCAGGTCATAAACATTATAAAGGCGCGTTGTTTGAACCTTCGGCTTGGAATCTTTTGTTCCGATGACGATTACCCCACCGGTAGTCCAATAGTCCAATTGATTTTGCCCATTGGAAACCGAGGTTAACAGAATCTTCAAGCCTGTTCGCAAAGGTATGTCGGCAAAGCCATCCATAGAGATCCGGCTGGCTGGCCCTACATTTACTTGCTCCAATTGTCCCCAAAACACCACTATTCTTGCTCTTGGTTTCGTTGAATTGCGCAGGACTTCGATAGCCTGGCCAAAAGACATATCAGAGCGCAAATCAGACAGGTTGACATTTTGCTCAAGCAGTTCAAGAGCGGTGTTATTGTCGAGTTTGGCGCTTTTGCTAAGCCTGGTTTTTTTTGTAGTGACTGGTTTCTTCTCTTGAGTTTTTTCATCAGCAGTCGAAGATGTCTTCTGTTCGCAGAAGCCTAACGTGGGAAAAAACATTATTATTATGGCTATTGAGATGCAAAAATTGCGGTGTCTCACAATTATTCTCCCTAAAATAGCAATCCTTAAATTTCGATATATTTTGTGTGTACACGAAGCCAAATGTCAAGCAAAAAATACCTGACAAAAAAGAAAGATTTTGCAGTAGGCGAATTTGCCTTAATTTTCGCTGCTAAAGCCTACATCCTGGTAAAGAGGCTTATAAATAGGAAAAACCGCTGATATATGAGTTGAATAGGGAAAAAAGACAAAAGAGCAGCTGATTTTTAGCTGTCTACGGTTGGACCGCCCTCTTTCAAAGTCGAGAGGGCATCGAATTTATCTACCGCGAATCTGAAAACCTTTTCCAAACCTGCCACATCAAATATACACTTTGTTACTACCGCGACATTGCAGAAAACAAGCTTGTACCCGCTTTTATTGAGCCAATTCTGTAATGTAATCAAGTTCGATATACTTGTGGAGGTCAGCACTTCTATATACGAAAAATCAATTACGACGTTAAAGTCGCAACTTTTGCTGACCTTTTCATTAAGCTCTTTAAGCTTGTCTCTTATTCTTGGCTCAGGAGGCAGGACGACATAAATAACGTCTTCTGTTAGTTTTTCCATTTCCATCCGCACACCCTGATTAAAAACAAGTACGTCTCTACAACTTCGGAACACTATTATATCGGAATTAATCCGGGCAAAATTTAGCAAAAAAAACAAGATAATATTGGATGTCGAAAGTCTTTTCGGCGATTTTTTATTGCCCTTTTCGGTTAGTTTTTATCGTGTCGTTTTTGAGTGGTACAAATTATCTATCCGCTTGGCAGGTAAACAGTTACGATCGTTCCCTCAGCCGGTCTGCTTGATATAGCCATCGAGCCTCCGTTACAGTGTATCAGGCGCTCAGCTATAGATAGACCCATTCCTCTTTCTCGGCCAGCCGGTTTCGCCGAGAAAAAAGGCAAAACTGCCTTGTCGACAGTCTCGGAATCCATACCGCAGCCGAGGTCACTGACCGTGATACAAACGTAGCCGTTCGAGGCGGCTGTTAAGGCAGTAACGTTTATGGGACCGGCTTTGCTGATATACGACTCAAAAGAATTGCAGATAATATTAGAAAACGCAGTGACAATCTGCTCCAAATCCGCAACAACATCCTTAGCATCTTCAGCCACCTCAATTGTAACATTGCTTGTTTGTGTTTTTAGTTTGTCAGCAGCTGATTTAACCGCCTGCTCGATTATCTGCCCGACACTAACCTTCCTTAATTTTGGCTGGCGAGGCTGGGCAAAGCTCAGTAAATCTTCCACCAATTGACTTATCTGGTGAGCGTTGTTTTGGATTTGAATTAAGATTTTTTTCTTTTCCTGGTCATCTTCGCTATCAGCAAGTAATTGAGCCCTGCCCGAAATCACAGAAAGAGGATTATTCAATTCATGTGCGGCACCGGCGGCCATTTCTGCCAGAGCATCAAGCGTGTCATCTGCGGCGGTTGCACTTTCAGTTCTTTTTTCTGAGTCTGAAATTTCAGCATTTTTCCGGCCCCTGGATTGTGGAACAGCAAAATCGGCAAATTTTTCGGCGTACTCTTGCTGTTTTTGAAAGGCAGCAGCCAAACCAAGAATTGCGCCGGCTGTTAAAGCAACGGTCTTAAATCTATCCAAGAGAAGCGATTTTCGTGTAGGGTGACGAAGCTCAAATACCAGCATAGCAATTACTTTCGGGCCTGAAAATAACGGCAGCACAATAGTGCTGCTTAAATTAAATTTAACATCCAACTGCTCGAATAACCAATCAAAACCATCATAGGCATCAAAAATCCCGAAATCCGTAGCTATCAGTTCCGGAACCGGTAGAACTTCGTTCGGTACGGTCAGCAAAGAAGACCTAACTTTTGACGTTTCTTCAACAATAACAGCTTCAAGCGTTTCAGAATTTTTCTCGGGGACCAGATATAAGCAGACCAAGCCGGTCTGATAGAATTTTTGCCACAGACAGGCAAAAACCTCAGCAACTTCGATTGCTCCGTCTGCCGGGGTCACTTTTGAAAGAAATTCTGTTATGAATTTCACGCTGTTCGAGTCAATTTTCAACTGACGGTTTTGTTCGGAAAGCCGTGTATTTTCTTCTGCCAGTCGGGCAACGGTTGTGTGAACTGCCTTCGAATTTTTAATGAAAGAGTCTTTCGAGACAAGAGCGGCAAATTCACTTCTTTGTGCAACAGTATTCGGGAGGTTCTGTCTGATTTGCTCCAATTGTATATCGCTTATTCCCAGCATACTAATAATCTGCGGCGGCAGAATTGGCGAATCGTAACTTCCGGAACAGCCGATGCCGCACTGTCTGGCGATTATGTCCGCCAACTGAACAACAGGTGCAATTTCGGCTTCGGGCATACTTTCATAAATCGCGGCTGTACCAGAATGATGGAGCCAGCAGCTTAGGGCAATTTGCTCAGGCAGGTGCCACCTGCGAGCTAATCTTTTACCGAGAATTGTGTGGTCGATGCCGAGGTTTGTACGCTCAATATCACGAATACAAGAACCTTCCGTCTTTGCCTGCTCTACGAGCCTGATAAAACTTCTCGGCATAGCCTCTTCAAGAGCAAATTTGCCGAGGTCATGCAGAAGGCCGGCTGAATAAGCCAGTGACGGCTCAACATGGGATAAAGCGATTCCGGCTATTTGTGCGGCGCAACATCCGACGGCAATACTGTGACAGGTAAGCTGCTCTCTAAGTCGGAGCCTTTCAGAATTTGATTCAGAAGCCGAATAAATATTAACGGATAATAAGGCATCACGAATAAGCCTCAAAGGCAGCTTCTCTAGCACCTGGTTAATTGTATGAAAGTTTTCTTTGCCGGATAGAGCTTGTTGATGCATTAGTGAAAGCAATTTTGCTGTATATGCCGGTTCGGCCTCTATAAGTTCAATTAAGCTTGAGGGTGTAAGCTGATAGTCGTTCAATCTGGAAATAAACAAATCGGCAATTGAGGGTAAGGCTGAGAGCGAACTGAGCCGACAAACAGCAAATTCGACCTGTCGAGCGACTGTTGTGTCAGCAGGTTTGTCCGGCATTTAGTTTCACCCTCTTATGGAAAGCCATCACAGTTTCTAAATTTTCTGCCATCGACTATAAACATTTTTTATTTGAGCTGAAGAACCTCACCGATTCTGGATGTAAGCTCGCCTATGTTGAATGGTTTTCTGATAAAATCTTCCGCACCAGATTTGAGCAGGTGGTCGATTTCATCCTGCTTTATTACGCCGCTGACGATAATAATCTTGATGTCCTCAAACTCAGGATTTTTCTTTATCGTATGACAGACGACATTACCATTGACGTCGGGAAGCATATAGTCCAGCAGTATAAGGTCGGGATGAAACTGCTGTGTTTGCATGCCAGCCTCATAACCGCTCGCTGCGGTTCTGACCTCGAATCTGCCATCGCGCACGAGAACATCGACCATAAGCTCGACAATCTCGGCATCGTCGTCAACAATAAGAATTTTCTTTTTGCCGGAGTCAAGCTTATCAAGCGGAATACTATTTTCTTTCATAAACCTGACAAGGCTCTGGCGTGGAATTCTGCGGAATTTTGAGCCTGGAACACGAAAGCCCTCTACTCTTCCGCAATCGAAACATCTGATAATGGTCTGCTGGCTGACTCCGCAAATATCAGCAGCTTCCCCGGTGGTAAATAGCTCCTTCATTTTATCTATCCCTCTCTTTTAACCAAATCCTTTTGATAAAAGGGTACTCCAAACTGCCCTTTTGTCCCAGTTTAACTGCTAAAGATAGAATCTGTCAAGAAAGATTTCCAGAAAAACTAATTTTTTAAGCTGAGCGGTCCAGATTTTATCAGCCGTATGAAAAGTTAACCTGAATAAAAACCTCAGAAACCGTGGTCTGCAGCGGAGAGCAGATTTCATAAAAGCATGGTCGGAAATCAGTCGAAAACCTGATTCAGAGAGTAAATTTTCCATATTTCACACAAGAAAGAAAAAACTGATACAATAATTAATGTAGTGTGCTCTCGGCCAGGAAGATTGAGAAGTAAGAAAAAGTTATTTTTATTTAATCCAAAGCTGCCGGTTCAAATGTTTAATTCCGGCATGAAAGACCGAAGGACCTATCGAAAAATGTTAGAAGACAATTTACTTATCTGGAAGCTAAGGCATGGTGATAAGCAGGCCCTGCGCCAGATATATGAGAAGTACAAAGACGAACTGCTGACAATAGCAACGTCGCTGTTGAATGAATCTGATGAGGCTGAGAATACATTACACGAGGTTTTTGTTTTTTTTGCGAATGCTGCTGTGAGATTCAGGTTATATGGAAGCCTCAGAAATTACTTTATAAGCTGTATTGTAAATCATATCCGTGACAGATACCGCGAGAAGATGTATCAGGTTGTAGAAGTGGACAGAAGCGGACAAACTGAAACAGATTCGGAAAAGACCGAAGACATCGCTTCGGAAGATGAAAAGGCACAGAGCCTGATTGAATCTCTTGCTCAAATCCCTTTACAGCAGCGTGAGGTAATAGTTTTACATTTGCAGGGCGGTTTGAAGTTTCGGGAAATAGCTGAGATGCAAAATATACCAATCAATACTGTTCGTGCCAGGTATAATTACGGACTCGACAAGCTGCGGACGATTTCAGACGGCAGAATAATATGAAGACAGATTCTGATAATACTAACTTGGAAAAAGCAATAGCAAAGATACGCTGCATCACAAGAGCCGAGCTGGATGAGCGGATTCTTAATGACGGTTTTGCAGCCCTTGATGAAGCTATGCGGTCAAAACACTCCATCTGGCGAACCATCTTCAAGAGCAGAATAGGCAGGCTGACGATAGCTGCGGCTTTGATTATAGGCTGTCTTCTCGCGGCTGAACTGCTCTTAACTACGACACCAGAAAAACCGCCGGCAGGAATAGAAGAAAGCACTGATAGCAGTTTAACAGAGGCTTTAGTTCAAAAAGAGCCGGAAGAAATTCAGGTTCTCGATGAAAAAGCTATGGCAGAGGGTATAAAAACGGAGTTGAAAATCGAATTGGAACGGATTGAGGATATGTTCGCAGCCAATGATATTGAAGGTCTTATAGCGATGCTTTCAGACCATCCACAGGAAATAAGACTGGCTGCCGCAATTTACCTCGCGCATATCGGCGATGAGCGTGCCGCAGAGACCCTGCGAAAGCTGAGTTCAGAATCAGACGACGAAGACCTCGCTGGTATTTTTTCCATAACCAGTTCGTTGATCGAAAACCGGCTTGAAGGAACAAAGAAAACCCAGGAAGCAAAAGCTCTACAAGAGACCGCATTTCAGCCGCTTAGCGGCTGGATTACCGATGCTGAAACAGCAGAAGCTGTAATTGATGCTGTTGTTACAATCTCCTCAGGAGAAAACTATACTGCAACAACCGATGCGAATGGCTTCTATTATTTCGAAGATGTAGGAAAAGACGGTAATTATAAGATTAAAATTACATCAAAAGAATATGTCGGCATCACCGAGCAGCAAGAATTAGCCGTTGTGTATCTGTCGAACGATTCGAACCAGATAAGAAATTTCAAGCTTGAAAAGGCCTGTATGATTGACCTGCTGGTAATGGATGAGGCGAATGAGCCTGTTTCAAATGCACAAATTTTCATCATGAGTCCGACAGATACAAACAACATCATTGATACGGGTTTTGAGCAAATGACAGATGAGAAAGGTTTTTTGGTTCTCGGCGGTCTTGGCCGGGGAATTTTTAATTTCACTGCTATCCACAAAATCCCGAATGTGTTAGAAAATACAATTGGAATATTACCTGATTATGCACCACATCGAGTTACTGTAAAACTCGAG
Organism: uncultured Pirellulales bacterium; assembly: GCA_964493425.1. Taxonomy (GTDB): domain Bacteria; phylum Planctomycetota; class Phycisphaerae; order Sedimentisphaerales; family Anaerobacaceae; genus CAYLMG01. The sequence continues at coordinate 191,907 of CAZBMW010000002.1, read as the reverse complement.
AATCCTAATGATATTGAATATAAGGAAATAGTTCTGAAAAAGGGTGCTGAAGTACGCGGACAAGTGCAGTTTGAAGACGGTTCGCCCGGCAGCGAGCTGATAGTTGCCGTACAGCCGGCCTGGTGGGATTTGCCTTTTGAGCTGAGAAGTTACGTTACAGAGTATGACGGCGGGTTTGAATTGGAAAATATTACCGATGGTACCTACCTGATCAGGCTTATGGAACAAGCAGATGGTAACGACATTTTAACGTTTGAGTCTGTGCTGCCGCCGAAAGATGAGCCTTTTGTCATAATAATCCCTCAGGAACCGGTTGTTGCTGATTCTAACATACCGGACTTTAATATACCGGATGTAAATATGCTGGATGTGAACTTGCTGGATACAAACGTAACAGATGTTAACATATTGGATTTTAACATACCTGATTCAAACGCCGAACAGGCCGATTTTGAGATGTAAAAAAATTTATTTCCTCGCAAAACCTTATTGTCCCTGTTTTTAGGGCCGAAAATGAGGTTTTCTGAAATTCTCGGGATGCCTTCTAAAAAAATTTTTTATTTTCTTCTTGCAATCTCTACAACTGTAGAGTAGCATCTACATAATTAAATATAAGGAGGTTTCATTATGGCAGAGAACAAAAATCAATTAACAGAGGCCGAATGGCGGATAATAAAAGCCGTGTGGAAGGCCGAACCGTGTGCGGCACCTGCAATACAGGAAGCGCTTCAGAAACGGACGGGCTGGTCCTACAGCACCGTTAAAACTCTTATGGACAGAATGGTCACCAAGGGCCTGCTGCGAACAAAGAGGGTTCGAAATATTATTCTATACAGTGCTGCGATAACAAAAAAACAAGCGCAAAAAGGTGAGATTCTTCGCACCGTCAAAAGGGCATTCGACGGCGCCCTGGCTCCGATGATGCAGTTTCTGCTGGAGAATAACGTTTCCAGAAAACAGCTCGACGAGATAGAAAAAATAATAAAAAGTAAAAAACAAAAGGTTAAGAGAAAAAGATAAATTTGCGGAGGCTTTATCATGAATGCAATAATCGAAAGGTTAAACTCAGCCGGTAGTTCATTTATCGATTTTTCCGCTGTTATGTTCGTTCAGGCAAGCATTCTGATTCTGATATTGCTTGCTGCAGATTTCCTGTTACGCAAAAGAGTGCGGGCGGTATTTCGCTACTGTATATGGCTGCTTGTTCTGGTCAAACTGATTATACCAACTTCAATCTCATCACCAGTTAGTATTGGAAACCTGTTTGATGATAAACTGTCCGAAATAAAAATAAACCAGACAGAAACACCAAGCCAAATTGAACAGGCTGGGACAGTAGTAAAAGTGCCGCGATTAGCAATCACAGAGCCGAAGCCCGAGTTGTATAAGGAAATCGACCCCGCGGGAACTCATCTAAGAAGTCTCGAATGGCAGAAAGAGCAGGCAAAGGTCATTGAGACCTCAGCAGCAGAAGTGGATGAGCAACTAAAACCGGTTGCTGCATCGGTTTCCATTACCTGGCAGGGGACAGCGTTTATAGCCTGGGCAGTTGTATCACTGATTTTTATATTACTGCTGATTCAGCGGGCGATGTTTGTTAAAGGGCTTGTCGCGCAGGCCGATGAGATAACAGGCGGCCTAAATGGTTTAGTTCAATCGTGCGGCAAATTGGTCGGTATGAAGGGAAAAGTGAAGCTGAAAACCTCGGCCAATGCTACAAGTCCTGCGGTTTGTGGGCTGCTTCGGCCGGTAATCCTGCTGCCGCAGAATCTGGCACCGAATTTGACTAAAGAGCGGTTAAAAGCGGTCCTCGTTCACGAGCTTATCCATATCAAACGCGGTGACTTGTGGATTAATCTTTTTCAGGCATTGCTGCAGATAGCATACTTTTATAATCCTTTTGTCTGGCTGGCCAATGCGATAATCAGAAGGGCCCGCGAGCAGGCTGTTGATGAGACAGTTCAGGTTGCCCTTGGCAAATCGGCTGAAAGTTATCCGCAGATTTTAGTCAATGTTGCAAAACTTGCTTTCGAGAGGCCTGCTTTGAGTCTGCGGCTTATCGGTGTTGTTGAAAATAAAAGCGCATTGAAAAACAGAATTACCCGAATGCTTTCAAGACCAATACCGAAATCTGCTAAGCTCGGTCTTGCAGGGTTAATGGCAATTATCATCATTGGTGTTCTCCTTTTGCCAATGGCCAAGGCTAATGTTCCGAAGAGCAATATCGATTATTCTTCCGTTAATGTTACCGAAGGAATCGGTTTTAAAGAGATTATTTTAGGCGATCCAAATTGCTCTGTTGAATTTATAAAATCAAGATTAGGTTCGCCTGACAAGGAAACACCTGATAAACAAACAAAAGGATACTGGCTTGGTTACCGAGAACGATATGGATTAGATTTCTGGTTTGATAAAAACGGCTCATTAAAAGAAATAAGACTAAATAAAGGTTTCAAAGGCAAGTTAACCTCTGGAATTTCTCTTGAATCTACAATTAATGATGTATTCGAAAAATACGGTAAGCCCCTGTCAGAACAAACTGTCGATGACCTAACAAAACATTTTGAAAATCAGATTCTTTATAAGCTCAAAGGTGAAAAAAACAGCAAGATATTTTACAACCAGAACTGGCTGTTATTCTGGTTCGAGGACGACAGAATAAACCAGATTGTAATATATCCCGAGAGTAAGCGGTTCATAGCAACACTTTCAAGCGGTGTGACAGTTGAATTGGTGGGGACATGCCAGTACACCGAAAATGGCGTTAATTGTTACAGGCCTGACGGTTTACCACTTGGTAAAGGTCTGAAAATCGCCAAATGGAACCAGAGGCCAGAGGCCGGCGATATTGGATTTATGTTCAAAGTTGACGGCCCTGAAGATATGTCGTTGTGGTATCACGGTATCGAAGGGGCAGAACGCACGGAAGCTTCCTGTGATGTTATCGATGAAAAGGGACAGAAGCTCGAGGGCTGGGAAGCGGTCCTAACGAAACTTGATGATGACCAGATGACGACGACGGCTAAATTTGGTGCCGCCGCAGGTGCGTGGAAAACCGTTGCCGAGCATGACGGCCTGTCGATTAAGATTGTTAACGGCGTTTCATTTACAAAAGCGTCTGAAACTGAACAAGGCGTTCAGATTTTTACGACGGATACAATTGGCCGAAATGTTACCCAGCGAATAGTAGCAATTGATAACAGTGGCAAGCTCCATCCCTGGAAAGGCCATACCGGTTCGGTATCCAACAGTCAGATGAGACAATCTATCGGGACATTTCCAAGTCTGAAGTTAGAGCAAATCGAAAAATTTCAGTTCCAGACTCGGCCTTACGAATGGGTCGAATTCAAAAATGTCTCAGTAAAGCCGAATTTCAAAACCGATGTCCAAATCGAAGGTGGAAAGCCACAACCAAAAGTGCGAACCGAATCGCCCGAAATAAGTGAACCAGTCAGACTCGCACAGCTTCCAGCAGAAGAAAATGATTACGAGTTAATCCTGACATTTGATGACGACCGTTTGGGAGGTGCCCGGTGGTACGATGTAACTATTAATGTAACCCCGGTTGGTGCAGGCACAACCGAAAAGTTAAGCATTCACATTAAGGCATACATCGACGGGATAAGTAATCTTGTATTTAAGGATAATGGCGTTTATTGGCACAACTTAAAATGGGCTGTTCCCGGCCGGCACGGCGGGAGTAATTACCCGACCTACATCAATGACATCGAATGGATACCCGATTGGCCCGGAGAAGAAGATGTCCCTCGCGGCGAGCATAAAAGTAAGATTCTGCTGAATTTGCCGTTCTCGCTACCAAGAAAACCGCTTAATGTGCAAATCAAAGCTGGAAATCCTGCTGTTCAGGCTCAAGACGCAGATGCACTAAAGAAGAGTGAATCAGAACGGGTCGATTTACAGCAGTTAATCGATTCGGCAAGGGCCGGCCAAATGGTCACTGTTCCGAAAGGCATTTATACCGAGCCTATTGTGATAAACAAACCTCTCAGGCTGAAAGGCGAGGATGCAAACGATTGTATTATAGAGGTAACAGCCGATGAGCCCGCGATTTTCGTGGATACAAAAGGCAAGGGCGTGGTTACAATTGAGAACCTGACTATCAAATGGCAGCTCGCGACGAGTGATAAAGATATCGAGTACCCCATTGCTTTAGTTGCGAAAGATAGCAGAGCCCAGATAAAAAACTGCAATTTTGTGCCGCTGGGTAACTTTCAGAGGTCGCCATTTGCTGTAAGGGCCATGGGCTTTACCAATCTTAATATTGATAATTGCCGATTTGAAGGTTTCGAATACACAATCCAGTTCGGCGAGGGCACTGAAGGTATTTTACAAAACAGTGTTATCGCCAACAGTGGCCACCAGGGTGTGACTAACTATTCGGGCTCAACGCTGCGCGTCAAAGGAAATATTATTACGGGTTCAAAGTTCCACGCTGTGCGCTGCACCGGAGGTAAACTTTATGTGGAAGATAATCTTTTAATTAACAATGAGAATAGAGGTATATACCTCGGCGGTAAAAGTGCGAGCGGAACAATTACAAATAATGTAATTATGGGCAATGGGACAAATATCAGCGGCTTTGCACGTTCACAAGTATCAATAACAAATAATATCATCGCGGATTCGGGTTATGCAGGTATCTCAATGCGCGACTCATGCAGACTTTTAATTGCTGATAATATTTTCCTTAAAAACGGCCGCGGAATAATTTTACACGAAGAGGCTGGTAAAAATTCCAACAGGATATCCAAGAACACCTTCTGGAAAAATAAAGTTAATTTTGAAAATATAAAGCAGTTCGTAACGCCGATAGAAGCTGAGCCGGGCTTAGTTGACCCGAATAACGGAGATTTTTCTCTAAAGAGCGGGCCTGTTCTTGAACAGAATCAAGGCCTGAAAAAGCCTGGGATTTTCAAGGCCCTCTGGAAAAAATTCAAAAAGCTCGAAATTGTTGAGGGCGATTTATGAAAAGTAAATTTACCATTTGAAATAGCAAGTATAGTGGCGATAGAACAGGCCGATAGAGCGCATAGTAATAATAGCAAAAAGCTGAACAGCGAGATTAACAGTTAACTTACCTGCGGCGGAGAGAAAAGTTTCTTCTTCCACGCCGGCAAACTGGCTGGTGTTTAATTCAATCACAACAGCAATAATCAGTAAAACAACCGTAACCAGATAAGGGAAGAAGGCTTTGATTATAGGTGTAAGGATGTAATCGGGTCGCAGCAAGGTAATATCCTTGGCGACCGCTGTGACCAGAATTGCTGCGGGGAAGAAAAACAAGCACAGGAAAAATAGAAATTTTAAAAGTATCGGCCAATCGTTGAAATTTTTCAATGCTTCCGGCGCAATAATACCTGTCTTGCAACAGATAGCGGCTGTGATGATAAAGGGCAATAATGTAAAAATCAAAGTGAAAAAGAAAATCAAAAAAGGTTTTATAATATACCAAAAAAAAGTGAAGCTTGTTCCGAGATAGATTTCCGGCAGCTTGTCTGCATCAAAAGCGGTTTCATAGATAATATTCAGATAGAAACCAAGCAGCCAGCCCCAAACAGCGATGAAGGCGACGTAGTTACAGCAGAACGATTGCGCAAGAAAAAAATTAAAGCAAACTACAGCGATTATAAACACAATAGAGGTGGCATTGCGAGTATCAAAGAACAACTTCCAGCTATCGACGAAAACAGCTTTACAAAAACCTTCGATTGGCTCGGTTCGTTCAATATCCGGCTGCTGTTCGACAATCAGGGGCGTCTTATTGCTTTCGGAAGGTATTATTAACGCCTGGCCGCAGCTTAGACAATGCTGTTGCGTTTGGGCTTTTTCATCGGCAAAAGCCATTCGAGCGCCGCACTTAGGGCATTCACATTCTATGCTCATAGTCTGGTTTTGCCTGCTCACGCTTCATAGCATCTACAAAGCATTTTATATCGTTGGCCCACATCTGGGCCTCGAGCAAATCCACAATATCCGCTTTAACGAGTCTTGCAAGGTGGCTTTCCATCGTCAGCATTTTTTCACCGGTCTTGTTTTGCGTTTTTGTCTGCAGTTGGGAGTAAATCTGCTCTATTTTGCCGGTTCGAATCAGATTTGCACAGGCATAGTTGTTGTTCATAATTTCCATAGCGACGACCCTGCCGTTACCGTCTTTTCGCGGAATGAGCTTCTGGCTTATTATATAGGCAAGGCCGAGGGAAAGCTGGTTTCTGACCTCGCTTTGTTTACCCTCAGGAAAGTAGTCGAGAATCCTTGTTATTGTGCCTGTGACATCTCTTGTGTGGAGCGTTGAGAACACCAGGTGCCCTGTTTCAGCGGCCATAAGTGTCATAGCGATAGTCTCAGGGTCCCTCATCTCACCGACAAAGATAATATCGGGGTCTTCCCGCATCATCGACCGCAACCCGTCCACGAATGATTTAACATCCCTTCCAACTTCGCGTTGAGATATTACCGAATGCTTTTGTCTGAAGATGTATTCTATGGGGTCCTCGAGAGTGATTATTCTGCAGGCTATTTTTTCGCTGATTCTGTCGATAAGAGAAGCAATGGTAGTGGATTTTCCCGCGCCGGTTATACCCGTGATGAGCACCATGCCGTGTTTTTTATTAATGATATCTTCCCAAACATTGTTTGGAAAGCCGACCTTTTCGACCTTGGGAATATCGAGCGATAACGCTCTGATGGCGGCACAGATACCGTCATTTTCACAGAAGACATTGATCCGAAACTGTAGTCCGCCGAGCCGGTATGAGGTATCCACACTGTACTCGTTTTTAAGCTTGTTTACCTTTTCGTCGCTCAATAACGGATAGACGAGCTGCTTTGCTACTTCTTCTGTAACAGGCAAACCTTTTAACTTTACCAGGTCACCATCGATACGATATGTCGGCTGAACTCCGACTTTGATATGCAGGTCGGAAACACGCATAGCACCTTTTTCTTCGAAGTAGTGGAGCATATCCAGAATGCTCAGACTACCGGTATTTTCGGTGTGATATACCTTTGCGGTTTCTGGATAGTTTTCAGCCATACTTATCTTTTCCCGGAAAGCCAGTCCTGAAGATTTTTCGCCAAGATTTCGACATCCTGGTTTTTCATTATGTGGTTAATAATAGCCGGTTTTATTTTCAGCTTTTCCATAGCTTTGTGCACACGGTTCCAGAGCTGTCTCTTCTTTTCAGCAGTTTTTGCCAGATACAGCTCAGTAACAGAAGCGCTGATTTTTGAGAGCATAATCTCATCAAGGTGTTTATAATAGCGTGAAATCACGCCTCTTTCGTATGTGGAAAGACTTTTTCGAGCCATACGGTTCAGATTCCAGGCACTTTAGCGTATTCTGTATGGTATATTTTTACCTAATTATTATGAATAAATCAAGCTATTAGTTTTAGTTCATCCCCAAACCCTTATTATTCCTGCCTGAAATTCTGAAAACGATATTTTTCTGTTGGTTTTTTTGAGACTACCATATTTTTGCTGGCTTTTAAAACAGGAGCAGATATAATTGCGGGACTGTCGTTAGCAAGCAAAAATTTGAGCATAGCGAGATAAGAGAAGAGGATATGCCGAAAAGTCAACGATTTATGTCCCACGGCCTTGAAGCCCGCGGTAACACGGCCAGAATGGTTGTGTTACTTATTGCGACAATATATTTTCTGCCTATTCCTTACTCGTCCGGAATAGAAAGTGGAAAGGCAGGTGCCTTCGCCGGCCTTGACCTGCGGCTCGAGGGAAAAACTGTTATTAGTTATCAGCTTAGTACCGGCGAGCACAGCCTTGTCTTCGGCAATGGATTCGTGATGTCGATAGGCGGTAATAAATTTTCGAGTGACAAGGCCGTCGTTTGGCTTAAAAGCAGATTGAGCGATTTTCACGGGCGGACACATATCGATTACGAAGCAAAGATTTATATGACGGGCAACGTATCCTTTCAAAAAACCAAGAGCGGTCTAACGGTAAACCTGAGGCAAAAAGAGTTTGAAGATGACCAATCACTGGCGGTCTGGTTTGAAGTAAGCGGAGAAGTTTTTATAACAGCGGACGATAGAGAAATAAAAGACGTTCGTGGATTAGAGCTCTACCAAAAAGCAGAATCGGTATTCGCATCTATTAAGCCCGCTTTTGTTATTCAACGCGAAGCTATGGTTCCAGAGTGGGTAGAGAAGAAAAAAGAACTCGAGCCTGAAAAAATAACAGAGAAGATAGAGAAAAAGAAGATTGAAAAGAAGCCGGAGATTGCTAAACCAAGTATTATTGAAAAGGCAGTTGTCCAGGAAAAAGCAAAAGAGAGACCAAAAAAGAAAGAGCTGAAATTTATCTACCCCGTCCATATAGAGCCCGTTGGAGAATCGGTCCCTGTAATAGAATCAGCCAGAACCGAGGACAACCTTGATGTGGCCACAATAATCGGCAGGTTCTATCTATGGCAAAAGCAGGACGAAGGCGACAGATTGTTGGAGCTGCAGGCGGACAGAGCTGTTGTATTCTACTCCAGAGAGCAAATAACGATGGGCCAGGAAGATACAGATTCAGAAGATATTCTTCCCAGGGGGGCTATAAAATCAATATATATAGCCGGCGATGTGATGATGGCGGAAGGCTCGAGAACAACTCGGGCTGATGAGGTGTATTATGATTTCGAGAACTCAACTGCGATTGCAGTAAACGCAGTGGTGAGAAGCTTCGATGCCGACCGGGGAATCCCGATATATGTTCGCGCAGCCAAATTAAGGAGACTGTCGGAAAACAGGTTTGCAGCGGAAGATGCAGTTTTGACAAGCAGTGAGTTTCATAGGCCGCAGATTTCCGCAACGGCTTCGGCTATTGTCATCACGGATACGACTGCACGCGATACGGAGGCAGGTACGATTTCGGACAGCAGTTACGAAGCTGAGATGCACGATGTACGCTTTAAGATGGGTGACAGGACTATTTTTCGGTGGCCTTTTATTCGAAGCAATCTTGAAAGGCCTGATGTGCCTATTAAAAAGGTACGTACCGGCTATGATAGTGACTGGGGGGCATCCCTTGAGATTCAGTGGTACCTTTCCAGGCTGCTGGGACTGGAGGAACCTGAAGGAGTTGAAAGCACTTTATTGACGGATTATTTCAGCAAACGAGGTTTTGGAGTGGGCGTTGATATTGATTATGTAAAAGAAGACTACTTCGGCAGGATACAGGGCTATGTAATTAAAGACCGTGGTAAAGACGACCTCGGCCGGCACAGTAGCCGGGAAGGTCTTGAGCCCGACAAGGAATTCCGTGGCCGACTATCTTGGAGACACAGACATTTTCTGCCCTATAAGTGGCAGCTTACAACCGAGATGAACTATTCGTCGGATGAGCACTTCACAGAAAGTTTCTTTCGAAACGAATTTAACATTTACACACCTGAGACATATATCCACCTGAAAAATATTGAGGGCAACCGAGCTGTTTCGATACTGGGTAAGTGGAGGATAAATAATTTCGATGATACATTGGAAGAGCTGCCGACCGTCGAGCATCATCTTGTCGGAGAGTCTTTCTTTGAAGATAGGTTGACACTTTACAGCGACATACAGATAAGTCGTCTTCGACAGAAAGTCGGCCACAACCATGCGATTCGAATCGACAAGCATCCATTTACCTTTATAAGTTATCGAACAGAAATCGATATGCCGCTCAATGTGGATTCGGTGAAGGTTGTCCCATACGTTGCCGGGACTTTCGGCTATGATGACCGCAGCGGCTTTAGAAGGACGCTTGTTAACGGCAGTTTTACGGGTCAATTCGGTTCGGAAAGGATTTGGCTTACTGAAGCCGGCGTTCGAGTTTTCCCCAGACCCTGGTGGAAGGTTTATCCGAATGTCCAATCCCGCCTGTGGGATTTAAATCAGCTTCGCCATATCATCCAGCCGAGCATGGTAGCTACAGTTATACAGGAAAGCGACTCTGTTGTTGACCAGCCGGATATGTTAAGCATTGGTCTGTCGCAGCGTTTACAAACAAAAAGAGGACCTATTGGAGACCAGCGAACGGTGGACTGGATGCGTCTGGATACTGACATCGTCTGGGTCGAAGGTTCAGGCGGCGTATCTGATGCGGGGCCCGGGCCCGACAGATATATCTGGGCAAAACCGATAGTGCCCCTTCGTGTCTTCTCTGCGCCCCAAATCTTCCAGGGAGACCTGATAAGTGGGCTTCACCACTTCGAATTATATGGGCCGAGACGCGACTACTTCAGCGCCGATTATATCTGGCGGGTCAGCGATACGACGGCTGTCTTAAGTGACTTAAATTTCGATATGCAAAGCGGTGTCGTACAGCAGTTTAACGTCGGAATATCACGGTTATGCTGGCCAAATCTGAGCTATTATATTGGCAGCAGGTATATAAGGCGTATCCAGGTGCTCGAAGAAAAAGGCTCGAATGCCTTTACCTTTGCGGCTACATATATTCTTGACCCGCGTTATACCGTGGTTTTCTCGCAGCAATATGACCTTGACTATGGTGATAATATTCGAAGCGATTTAACGCTATTACGAAAATATCACCGGGTTAGCTGCGCATTTACGATAAGTGTCGACGAGTCATTGGACAGGCAAGCTGTTATGTTCAGTATATGGCCTGAGGGTATAAAGGAATTAGCAATCGGCGAAAAAAGATATATGGAACTGGGAGGTGCATCCGGTTATTAAAACTGGTTCTTGCTTTAAGTCCGGCACTTTTTTTTGTCTGTAAGTTTTAACTGTTTGATAAAGAGTTTAGTATAGTTCGATAAGGAGGCTTAGGTATGCCGCTGGTCGATACCAAAAAGATGTTCGAGATGGCTTATAAAAACGGCTATGCTGTTGGTGCCTTTAATGTGAACAACATGGAAATCACTCAAGGAATAGTGGATGCAATAGCCGAAGAAAAGGCACCGCTTATCCTGCAGGTATCAAGAGGTGCTCGTAAATATGCAAGCATGAGTTATCTGCGTGCCATCATCGATGTGGCGGTTAAAGAAAATCCGGACATACCGATTGCGGTACACCTGGACCACGGTGATACATTTGAGGTATGCAAGCAATGTGTTGACGAAGGTTTCACTTCCGTAATGATAGACGCATCGACTCTGCCGTTCAAACAAAACGTAGATACGACGGCGAAAGTTGTTGAATATGCTCACTCAAATGGTGTTGTAGTTGAAGCCGAGCTTGGGCAGTTGGGCGGTATTGAAGAAGACGTAGCCGGCGTGAGCAGTGACGAGGTTAGTAAACACCTGACTGACCCAGACCAGGCGGTTGAGTTTGTAAACAGCACCGGTTGTGATTCGCTGGCGGTCGCGGTCGGAACGAGTCATGGGGCCTATAAGTTCAAGAGTGAACCGAAACTTGCTTTCGATGTCATCGAAGAAATAAGCAAAAAGCTGCCGGGTTTCCCTTTAGTTATGCACGGTTCAAGCAGCGTCCTAAAAGAATTCAAGGATTTGATTAATAAATACGGAGGCAATATGCCTGATGCGATGGGTGTTCCGGAAGAAGCCATCAGTAAAGCCGCCAAAATGGCCATTTGCAAGGTTAATATTGATACGGATTTGAGAATGGCACTTACTGCTAAGATCAGGCAGGTTTTTGCCGAGAATCCCGAAGAATTTGATCCCCGCAAATATCTTGGTCCGGCAAGAGTAGCCATTAAAAGTATGGTAAAGCACAAATTACACGTATTAGGCTGTAATGGAAAAGCTGCAGAATGTCTCTAACAAAGGGCACCAGAGAGCAAGGTATTAAAGTGATGTACCAAAGTTTCCGAATTAGAACAAAAGAGCTTTCTGGTTCGTACCTTTTTTAATCGGAACAATGATAAAAAATCCAAACTTATCGCAACTATGAAAGGAGATTTTCTTGCTTTCAGGAAAAAAACAGAGGCCGCTTTTTAAATTGATACGAACGGTATTCCTGCTTCTAATTACAGTTACTGTTGTCTTGACCGGCTGCAATTGTTCATCGAGACCTTCCTCACAACAAGCAGTTACTTCTGTCAAATCTCAACCTGAATCAATAGAACCCAATGCCGTAGCAGAAGCCGATGCTGTAACAACAGAGATTTCTGAGACTATTGGAGATGTCTGTAAACTGATATATGAAGGTGAATTTGACAAAGCCGGCTCAGTGATAATGAATTCCGAACGCAAGGAGAATTTTTATTTTCGAGAGCTGCTTGAAATAGTTGAGGGCTACCAGCAGATAATGCAACGTCGAGAGGCTGAGCGGGAAAACGCATATACAAAAGAGCTGGCTGAACTTAAGAAGCTGAAGATTGAAAGCCAGGATAATGAGACGAACTATGTCAGTAATGTAGATGCCAATGACGTAAATGACATAAACAATATAACAAAATTTCTTTCTGTTATTGCTCGTGCTGCCGAACTTGCAGGCGCAGAGCAAAAAGCAGAGTTGCTATCCAATTCGTTTGTACAACAGACGTTTCAATGTGCCAGGGATAAAGCAGCAGAATTCGAGTCAGAGGGCAAATGGCTTGACGCCTATCTGATTTGCTACAGCTGGCTTGCTGCAATTGATAAAGAAACAGAAGAGTATTCCGACTATGCCGAGCAGCTTGAGGAAAAAGCCAATATCGTCGCCTCTTTTCAGGATAGCCCCTGTGAAAGCAGGAGGGAGCGCTACAAAGGTGTAACAAGAGAAGGCTTTATAAATTCGATAGATGTTCTTAAACGTAGCTACGTCAAGGAAATCATTGACTATAAACAAATGATAGAAAAAGCCATCAGCAGATGCAAACAGCTTGCAGAAGTATTGACTTTATCACGTTCCGAGATATTGCAAAACCAAACATATAAATCGGTGGAAGGAAGCTCAGAAGAGACCATTACGTCTCCGGACAGTGCAGAGCTTGAAGCATGGAACCGCGGTTTAGACGAAATATCAAAAGATGCAATGCAGTGGCCTTTTGGTGTGGATGAAGACAAATTCATAGAAGTTTTCCGCGATGTTGTTAAGCTCAACGAAAAAACTGTGAAACTTCCGGAAACGGTTCTGATAGCCCATTTTGCGGAAGCGGCGTTATCCGCACTTGACCCTTATACCGTAATAGTCTGGCCCCAGCAGACGGAAGAATTCGACAAGATGATGACCAATGAGTTTACGGGTATCGGTGTTGAGATTTCAAAACCTGCGGGTCTTCTAACGGTTGGAAGTCTTCTTCCGGATACACCTGCATACAATTCCGGCCTTGATGCCGGGGACATTATAGAGGCGGTTGATGGGATTCCGACAAAAGATATGTCACTTAACTGTGCAGTCAAGTATATCACCGGCCCTTCGGGCACGGACGTTAAGCTAACAGTGCGAAGCCCTGATGAAGAGAAAACACGGGACATCACTATAACAAGGGCAAAGATAGTCGTCGGAACAATTCGGGGCTGGCAAAGGATGGATGATGGCAAATGGAATTATATGATTGATGATGAGAATAAAATCGGATACGTACGCATAACAAGCTTTTCAGAAAAGACTGCCGACGATTTGGAAAAAGTACTGGATGAGCTGGATTCCGCTGGTTCAAGGGCAATGATACTCGATTTGCGATTTAACAGCGGAGGGCTTTTGAGCAGCGCTGCCGAGGTTGCAGATAAATTTATTTCAAAGGGCATTATCGTGAGCACACGTTACCGTTATGGTTTGGGGCCTTTCACGGCAGCAAACAGAAAAGGAACGCATCCGAATTATCCTCTTGTGGTTCTCATAAATTCCAGCTCCGCAAGTGCTTCTGAAATTGTTGCAGGCTCATTGGCCGATAAGGCGCATGAGCGTGCGATTCTCGTCGGTGAAAGAACTCACGGCAAGGGCAGTGTTCAGACGATTACATCCCGTCCGGGTGGCGGAGCCCAGTTGAAATACACTATGGCCTATTACCATTTGCCTTCGAGCCAAAGAGTCGAAAGCCGAGAGGCAATGGAAAAACAGGGAAGAGTCGATTGGGGAATAGGGCCGGATATAGAAGTGAAAATGGGAAATAGTGTGCTCGCGGTCAGTGACGAGCTTAAAAAAATGCTCGAAACTCGTCGGGAAAACGACATGCTTGTCAAGTCTGACCACAAGAAAAACGGCCTGGAAAAAAAGCATACCATAGAGGAAACGCTTGAATCCGACCCTCAATTGGCCGTTGCCGTTCTTGTTGTTAGGGCCAAATTAATAGAGCAGTCCACGAAATGCATTACAGCACAGGATGCAGGATTGAAATACGAGGCGCTACAAGCGGTTACAAAATAACATCGTGCTGAAATTCACACATTTTTTCGCCGGTAATTTGGCACATTTGATTGCCGATGTTCAATTTTACTATTGCAACCTTAATGCAGCCGCAGATAATATATCCCCGACACAACTTCTGTCATTTTTAACATAAAAGGGCTGGAATAATATGGTGCAAGAGAACGAAACATCTGGAAAGGTAAGTAAATTTGAGCAAGCCAGGCAGGTTAAGCTGGACCGTATCAGACAGTTAGGAATCTGCCCCTATGGGGGCAGGTTCGATGGAGCCCGGAGAGCTGCGGACATAAAAGCCGGATTCAAGGACGAAGACACCGGCAGCCAGGCAAAATGCGCCGGCAGAATCGTGCTTTTAAGAGATATCGGCAAACTGATTTTCATCACGCTTCGCGATAGCAGCGGCAGCATCCAGATAGGCTTGAGCAGGAAGATTCTCAGCGAACAGTGGGAGCTGGCAAAGCTGCTTGAGGTTGGTGACATAATCGGCGCCGAGGGTCGGCTGGGCAAAACAAAAACCGGTGAGATTACCATATGGACGGAAAAATTGACTATATTAAGCAAATCGCTTATGCAGCCGCCCGAAAAGTTTCACGGCCTGGCGGACATTGACAGCCGTTTTCGGCTGCGCTACGTTGACCTATGGGTAAATCCAGAAGTAATGGAGCTGTTTAAGAAACGAAGCGACATCATCGCCGCCATCAGAGAGTTTCTGCGAAATAAGGACTTTCTGGAAGTCGAGACACCTATGATGCAAACTATAGCAGGAGGAGCCGCGGCAAAGCCGTTTATAACACATCATAACAGTCTTGATATGGACTTGTTTCTGCGAATCGCTCCGGAACTTTTCTTGAAGCGCCTGCTGGCCGGCGGGATGGAAAAGGTCTTCGAGCTCAACCGAAATTTCCGCAACGAGGGGCTAAGCAGATGGCACAATCCGGAATTCACGATGCTCGAGCTCTACCAGGCGTACGCCGACTACAATGTGATGATGGATTTGACCGAAGAGCTTGTTTATCTATTGGTAGAAAAATACTGTGATGATAAACAGGTTCAGTTTTGCGATATGAAAATAAACTTTGAGAAACCATGGCGGCGGGCTAAGTACGCCGAGCTTCTTGAGCAATTCTGCGGCTGCAAAATTGACGACATTAGTGCTTTAAGAAAGAAGGCGGCAGAGCTTGAGATTGAGCAGGCGAAAATGGATGATGTGGTGGTTATCAGCGAAGTGTTCGAAGCCTGTGTTGAGGACAAACTGATTGACCCTACTTTCGTGATGGACTACCCTGCCGAGCTTTGTCCTCTTACAAAGCGCAGTAAAGAGAGCCCCAATTACGCCGAGCGTTTTGAGCTTTACATCGGCAAGATGGAAGTGGCTAACGCATATACGGAGCTGAACGACCCGGCTGCTCAGGAGGAAAACTTCAGGATTCAGCTTCGCGGCCAAGAAGATTCGATGGCAAAAATGGACGAAGATTTTATTACTGCGCTCAAATATGGGATGCCGCCAGCCGGCGGACTTGGCATCGGGATTGACAGGCTGATTATGTTCTTAACAGGAGCTGCAAGCATTCGTGAAGTTGTGCTTTTTCCATTGTTAAGGCCAAAATAAACTAAAACTTAACACTAAAAACTCAAAACTAACGAGTACCGACGGAAGTTAAGAAGTGCTTAAATTATTCCTATGGCTTCGATATTTACGCAAGAAAAAGATTGTTATTCTTTGCATCGTCGCGGTTGCCCTGTCGGTGTCGCTGCTTTTGGTCGTGGACAGTTTTTTTACCGGTTTAATTGACGGGTTGAAAAATAGTCTTGCGGCTGAGTCAGGTGACGCTGTCGCCTATATCTACGGTAAACCCATTCCGCAGTACAACACTTTTCTTGGCAGGCTGGAGCGTTTAGACCAGGTTGATGCTGCGGCACCTATTTGTATGGGTGGAGGGCTGCTCTGGCTTGAAAGCGGCGATGTTCGAGAGGCCGCTATCAAGGGTATCGATATTGAAAAAGACAGCAAATTTATCGACTGGAAAAATTGCCTTTTAAGACAGAAAAATCAGGCCGGTCCGTTGAATTTTGAAACTGCCGGTTATCCTGATGCCAATGGAGTCTGGGTCGGTGTCAATCTCATAGCCGAACCGAACGAAAAAACTGACAAATATGACGTCGAGGAAATCAAAAAGCTGATAGGTAAAAAAGTCGTGCTTACTACGGAAGGTTTTGGCAGGAAGCGCAAAGTCATACCTTTGAGAATTTCCGATATTGCATTTACCGACACTAACTGGGGCGACCAGATGTTGTATGTTCCCTTCGATTATCTTTTCGAGCTTCAAACCGGAATAGCCGGCGGTGAATATGCGAACTTTTTCAAGCTGAAGCAGAACAAAAGCTACAGCAAAAAAGCGACGCAATCGGCTGTATTCAACGCCTGGGAGACCTTTGCCAGGGAAAACTTGGGATGGGCAGATGATGATATTTCGAGGATGCATATAGATTACGAGGAAGAACACAGCTATTTTCACGAGCTTCGAAAACAGATGGCGATTTTGCTTTTGATATTTGGTGTTATATGCTCGGTCGCGATTCTGCTTGTATTCTGCATATTTTATATGATAGTCGAAACGAAGTTAAAAGACATCGCAATAATCAAGAGCTGCGGCGCAGGCACTACGACAGCAGCAGCGATATTTACGGGATTCGGCGGCTGTGTCGGGGTGGTCGGCTCAGCTATAGGAATATTTATCGGGTACGTTATAATCAGAAATGTTAACGTCCTCGAACGATGGGTTCATATACTTCTTGGGATAAAGCTCTGGAGAAGAAGCTCATATTTGCTCAACTATATACCGAATCAGCTCAACTGGCCCGACATCTTACCGATAGCTTTGGCAGCAGTCGCGGGCTGCTGTGCAGGTGCGTTAATACCTGCGATAGTTGCAGCCAAAACGAGACCTGTGGATATTCTCAGGTATGAGTAAATTGTTAAGAGAAAAAAATTAAAATCGAATAAGAGTAGCATTGTATGTACAAATTTGTGCTGGCATTTCGGTTTCTTCTGAAAAGACGGATAAGTTACTTTTCCGTTTTCGCGGTGGCGCTCTGTGTGTTCGTTATATTAGTTGTCATGACGGTGCTGAGCGGGCTTACAGCCGACTTCAAGAAAAAAACGCATTTGTGGAGCGGCGATTGCGTCGTAAGCACGAAATCACTTGTCGGTTTCGGCTACTATCAGGAATTTATCCGGATACTGCAAAAAGAAAAAGAGATAGAGGCGGTTTCACCTGTAATAAAAAGTTATGCAATTGTGAAAAGCCTTCCCGGCGGTAACAGTAGTTTCTATATTGACAGGACACTCGAGGTTATGGGTATTGAACCGGCATCATACAGTAAAGTAACCGGTTTTTCTGAGTGGCTCAAATATACAGCCGGCAATATCCAAAATTCTTTTGAACAATCTTATGACGTTAATCTGCCCGGCTGTATTATGGGGATAGGATTTTTGTTCGAGAGGGACACGAACGGCAATTACATTTTGCCGGACCAGCTGCCTCAGGTGAAGGTGGATGTGAGCTGCTTTCCCCTGACGGCAAAAGGTGCTTTGGCCAGGGCCGGCACGGATATTGTAAGTTCAAAGATTTTTGCCTTAAGCGATGTGGCGCATACCGGTATCAGCTCGGACTGGAAAACTGTCTATATTCCATTTGAACAGGCTCAGTTGCTTGCTGGAATGGCAGGCGAGCTTAAAAGGGCGAATGCGCTTTTTATGAAATTCACCGATGGTATAGCTCTAAATGCCGGCTGCTCGAAGGTTAAGCTTCTATGGGACAAATTTGTGGAAGATAAAAAAGGTTTAGCCCAATCTGAGCTGCTGAAAAATGTTAAAGTGCAAAGCTGGAAGGTTTATAACCGCGATATGGTTGCGGTTGCAGATACTCAGCAGGCCTTGATGATAATCGTTTTTGCGATGATGGCGGTTATAACGGTCTTTATCGTATTTGTTGTGTTCTATATGATAGTCAGCCATAAAAGCAAAGACATCGGGATACTAAAAAGTGTTGGCATCTCGAACGGCAACATTATGCTCTTGTTTTTGTTCTTTGCTTTTTTGATAGGAGCTTTGGGGTCATCTATCGGTGCTGTCGGCGGCTGGCAGTTTCTGATACATATAAACCAGATAGAAGACTGGCTTTTTGAGCAATTTGAGTTTCAACTGTGGGACAGGGAGCTATACGCTATTGGTGATATCCCAAATAGTGTTGATTTGCGTGTTCTTATCATTATCATACTTTCGGCTGTTTCAGCCTGTCTAATAGGTGCTTTTTTGCCGAGCAGGCGAGCGGGCAGGCTCCAGCCGGTTGAGACTTTACAGGTGAGTAAGTTATGAGCAATGGTTATATATTAAAAACGGAATGTATCTACAAATCCTATCGAATGGGAACCGCTGAGGTCAGCGTTCTCAAAGGCGTTGATTTGGCAGTGAGAAAAGGAGAGTTTCTGGCGGTGGTTGGCGCTTCGGGCAGCGGCAAAAGCACACTTTTGCATATATTGGGAGCTCTCGATAAACCGGGCAGCGGCACCGTCAGCTTCAATGGCCGAGATGTAAGCCGATTCAGCTCAAGGCAGCTTAACAGATTTCGGAACAGGGACGTCGGATTTGTATTCCAGTTTTATCATTTGTTTGATGAATTGAATATACTCGAAAACGTTTATCTGCCTGCAATGGCAGGCTCGAGCATTATCGGCTGGCTTGGAATGAGAAACAGGGCTAAAAAAAGAGCGAAGGCCTTGCTTGAGCGGTTTGGTTTAACCGAAAGGCTCAGACACAAGCCCTATCAGCTATCCGGAGGAGAAAGGCAGAGGGTCGCAATCGCCCGGGCATTAATGAATGAGCCGGAAGTTCTTTTGGCTGATGAGCCGACGGGGAACCTTGACCAGCGGACAGGAAATGATATACTGCAGGTCTTTGATGAGATAAATAAGGCCGGCCAGACGATTATTATGGTAACCCACGACCAGAGAATTGCCGAAAGAGCTAACAGAGTTGTCAGGCTCGCTGAGGGCAAAATAACACGGGTTTGAAGCCCGTGTTAACACGGCCATCTTGGCCGTGTTACGGTTTTGCTAAAGATTCGAGGAATTGTTACAGATGAAAATTTGGCTGGGAGACAAACTTGTAGATGAGAAAGAGGCGAAGGTTTCCGTTTTTGACCACGGCCTGCTCTACGGCGATGGCGTATTCGAGGGCATACGGGTTTATAGCGGCAAAATATTTGAATTCGAGGCTCATCTCGACAGACTTTACAACTCTGCAAAGGCGATTAGGCTGACGATACCGATGGAACGCGATAAACTCATCGATGCTACACAAAAAACCGTCGAAGCAAATAATATCGTCAACGGTTATATACGACTTGTTGTTACGCGTGGTGTGGGAACGCTGGGCTTAAATCCCTTCGTCTGCAAACATTCCCAGATTTTCATAATCGCAGCCGATATTCAGCTTTACCCTGAGGAGTTTTATGAGGAAGGCCTCAAGGTGGTTAGTGCGGCTACGGTGCGTAATCACCCGCTCTCTGTGCCGCCGCAGGTCAAAAGCCTCAACTACCTGAATAACATCCTTGCCAAGATTGAAGCGCTCGACAGAGATGTTCCCGAAGCCGTTATGTATAACCACGAAGGTTACGTTGCGGAAGCTACTGGTGATAACGTCTTTATCTTGAAGGACGGCCGTATCTATACGCCGCCCGTGCAGGCTGGCTCGCTGGTCGGTATCACACGACAGGTCGTTATAGGCCTCGCAGAAAAAGAAAGTATCCCTGTCGTCGAGAAGAACCTGACAAGATTCGATTTATATACCTGCGATGAGCTTTTCCTTACCGGCACCGCAGCAGAGGTGATAGGCGTTGTTGACGTTGACGGCAGAATAATCGGCGACGGCAAACCCGGTCCCTTAACGAAGCGGTTGAGAGAAAAATTTTACGAATACGCACATAGCAAATGAAATGCCACGAGCGTTCGCAGACCAAATAGCATAAAATTTGTCACTAAATAGTGATTTAAAAAACCGGTGTGCAGCCGGAAGTGTATACTAATATAAACAATTTTTTAAGAGGAAATGAACGAAATGAAGATTTGGCTCAATGATAAGCTCGTTGACGAAAAAGATGCTGAAATCCCTGTCTTCGACCACGGCCTGCTCTACGGCGACGGTGTATTCGAGGGCATCCGGGTTTACAGCGGCAAAATATTTGAATTCGAGGCTCATCTCGACAGACTGTATAACTCAGCAAAGGCGATTCGGTTGACAATACCGATGGAACGCGAGAAGCTGGCCGACGCTACACAAAAAACAGTTGAAGCCAATAATGTTGTTGACGGATATATCCGCCTTGTTGTCACTCGCGGCGTAGGAACACTCGGGCTTAATCCCTTCGTCTGCAAACAGTCTCAGATTTTCATAATCGCAGCCGACATTCAGCCTTACCCTGAAGGGCTTAATGAGAAAGGTCTCAAGGTGGTCAGTGCAGCAACGGTTCGCAATCACCCACTTTCAGTTCCGCCCCAGGTCAAAAGTCTAAATTACCTGAATAACATCCTCGCCAAGATTGAAGCGCTCGATAGAAATGTCCCTGAGGCTATTATGTATAACCACGAAGGGTACGTTGCAGAAGCGACAGTAGATAATGTTTTCATAGTAAGAGACGGCTGTATTTATACGCCGCCCGTTCAAGCCGGCTCACTGACAGGTATAACTCGTGGTGTCGTTATCAAGTTGGCAGAAAAAGAAGGATTAAAAGTAGTTGAAAAGAACCTGACAAGGTTCGATTTGTACACCTGCGATGAGTTTTTCCTTACCGGCACTGCAGCAGAGGTGATAGGCGTTGTTGACGTTGACGGCAGAATAATCGGCGACGGCAAACCCGGTCCCTTAACGAAGCGGCTGAGAGAAAAATTCTACGAGTATGCCCACGGTAAATAATTGCCGATTATGTAACACGGTCGTTCCGGCTGTGTTATTTTGGAAGCTGACAGGCTCCACTCTTAAAACCGAAAAACAAATAGCGAGACATTAGTTGCAATGCAGATACCAGCTCGTATCGATATATCCGAAAACTTTAAGCTCGTTGCTAACGAGTTGGAGCAGGTCAGGGGTACAATCTCTGAGCAAACCAATACGTTCTTGTCCGATGAATCTTTAGACAAACTGGTTAGAAGCTTTGATATCCGCAGCGGCAAGATGGTTCGGCCTGCACTTCTGCTGCTCTGTGGGGCCTGCTGCGGTGATGTTACCGATAAGCACATTCAAACGGCCGCTATTATGGAATTACTCCATAACGCGACGTTACTACATGACGATGTTATAGACGAAGGGCAAATTCGTCGAGGCGAAGCAACGGTAAACCGCATTTATGGTAACGAAGCTGCAGTGCTCTTGGGAGACTTTTTGCTCAGCCGTGTTTTCAAGATGTGTGCTCCTCTTGAATTTGAAATTATAAAAATAATATCTGCAACTGCCGCTCGAATCTGTGAAGGTGAACTCAGGCAGACAATTCATAAGCGAGACTGGAATTTAAGCCAGGCCGAATATATAGAAATAATCACTGAAAAAACCGCAGCCCTTTTCAGTACCTGCTGTCGGCTCGGAGGTTATTTAGCCGGTGCACAGGAAAGTCAAGCTCAGTTGCTATCCGATTACGGATTAAATTTCGGTATTGCCTTTCAAATTTCAGATGATTTGGTCGATATCGCAGGTGACGAAAACAAAAGCGGTAAAACCCTCGGCAGCGATGCTGATAAAAATAAACCGACGCTGCCGCTTATTTTTATGTTGAGCCGGCTGGATGAGAAGAAAAGAACCGAATTGATAAAGGAATTGAATGCCGAAAAAAGTGATCCCAAGAAAATTAAGGATGTGTTTGAGTCCTGTGGCGGTACGGAATATGTCCGCGAGCAAATTCAGACATTCGTCGATAATGCAGTCAAATCAATAAAAGATTTACCGGACAGCGGGGCCAAAAAGGCCCTGATTGAGACTGCCTGCTCCATAGGCAATGCAGCGCGGGCTGGTCAAAAACAACCGTGAACTTGCTGAAGCTGTCGGTTATAATAGCCTCACAATGGTTGAGGGTAAAAACAAAAAAACGCTGTTCAGCCGGTCTGAAGATGCCAATATCGCCTCTGCAGCGCCACTGGCGGTGCGAATAAGGCCGAGGAACTTGCAGGAATTCGTCGGTCAGGAACACTTCCTCGGCCCCGGAAAGCTTCTCAGAAGGATGCTCGAGGCTGACAGGCTCAGCAGTCTTATATTTTACGGGCCTCCCGGAGTAGGAAAAACATCGCTTGCGGTTGTGATTTCCAAGTATACAAATGCCGAATTTCACTACCTAAGCGCCCCGGCAGCAAGTGTTAACGATATACGCCGGATTATAGCCGCCGCTAAAGACCGGCTCGCAGTCGGTAAAAGTCGAACCGTGCTTTTTATCGATGAAATACACCGTTTCAATCGGGCTCAACAAGATGTTCTTCTCGATGATGTGGAATCAGGTGTTCTGATTTTTATCGGTGCGACGACTGAAAATCCGTTTTTCGCAATTAATTCACCTCTGATTTCCCGCAGTACAGTCTTCCGTTTCGAGCCGTTGAGCGAGGCCGATATAATGAAATTATTGAAGACGGCTATAAGTGATCCGCAGCGTGGGCTCGGCAAGTACAATTTTCAAGTAGAAGAAAAAGCTTTAAAGTTTCTTGCGGTCTCGAGTGACGGCGATGCGAGAAAAGCGCTTACCGCTCTTGAGATTGGGGTTTTATCACAGGCCTCGAAAGGCAAGAAAATCAAATTTGATGTAGCGATTGCCAAAGACTCGATTCAACAAAAAACCATCGCCTATAACGGGACAGGTGATACGCACTATGACCTGGCAAGTGCTTTGCAGAAAAGTATGCGAGGCAGTGACCCTGATGCGACGGTTTACTGGCTGGCACGGATGCTCACCGGCGGCGAGGACATTCGATTTATTGCAAGGCGGATAGCGGTATGTGCAGCAGAGGATGTTGGTAACGCTGACCCTATGGCGACGGTTCTCGCCTCTGCTGCTGTCCAGTTATCGGAGTTTGTAGGCCTGCCGGAGGCCCAGTTAGCCTTGGCACAAGCTGCTATTTACGTGGCCTGTGCACCAAAATCGAATGCTTCCGCTAACGCTATATGGCAGGCTGTATCCGATGTTAAGAACAAACCTACCATAGCGGTGCCGAGACATTTGAAAGACAGCCATTACCCAGCCGCTAAAAAAGCAGGCTACGGTGCTGAGTATAAATACCCGCATAATTTCGAAGAAGGTTTTGTTCCACAACAATACCTGCCAGCCAAATCAAGGAAAAATTACTATACTCCTAAAGACGCAGGCTATGAAAAAAATATTAAGTGTTATTTACAAAAGCTGCAAAGATTGATACAAGATAGCAAAGCAAAACAGAGAAAAAAATAGCGTAACACGGGTTTAGAGCCTGTGTTACAGGGATTAAAGATGGCCAAGAATTCATTACGTTTGAAATTAAGAAAAAGCCTTGAGCGAATCAGTAAAGAGCAAAGGGCCCAGAAAAGCAAAAAAGCCTGTCAGAATTTGATTTCTACGCCGCAGTTCCGCAGCGCGTCGGTGATTATGATGTTCCTGTCACTGCCTGAAGAGATAGATACAGCGCAGGCTATAGAGTACGGCTGGCGTGAGGGTAAAACAATAACCGTCCCTAAAGTGTACTGGGAAGAAAAATATATGATACCGGTAAAGATAGATTCATTCGATGACGCTTTCTCGACCGAAGTTGCAGGTCTGAGAAATCCGTTAACGGATGAGTCGGTTCCGATTGAGCAGATAGACCTTGTTGTAACGCCCGCGCTCGGCTTTGACCGAGCCGGGCACAGAATAGGCAGAAGCGGCGGTTTCTACGACAGATTCTTCGGTAGTGTTAAGTTAAAAGCGAAAAAATGCGGATTTGCTTTTACAGAACAGGTCTTAGAAACGGATTCGGTTCCTGCTGCTGCAACTGATGTACCCGTAGATTTTCTCGTTACAGATGAACAGATAATATATTTTGACAAACAATAGGGAGATTTATTATGGCTCGTTATCCTCTAGGTCCATACGCAAGAAAAAAAAATCCGGGCGGCAAATGGATTTATATCGTCCTCGCTGTCATTATTGTAGGGGCGGTGTTCGCGGTTGTTTTTGACATCAACCCATTCAAAAGCCAAAAACCTTCCGAGACGGAGACAGACCTCATCCAAGAAAAAGAACCATCGCTCGAAATCTATAATGAGCCTGTGGAAGAAATAAAAGAACCTGAGCTAACACCTGTTGAAGCCGAGCCTAATCTTGTAACAATACCGCAGCCGGCCGTAGAAACTGACCCGCAGGCAGCTAAACTTATCGCTGAAGCTGCCGAGTGCATCAGTGCAAAACCTGCCAGGATTATCGAGGCCCGCAACAAGCTGAATGAGGCGCTGGTCTTTACAATGAGTGCCGAGCAGCAAAGAATAGTCAAAGAGCAGCTTTCCGCGCTTGCGGACGAGTGGCTGTTCAGCAGAAAAATCTTCCCATCGGACCCTCTTTGCAGCAGCTATACAGTCAAATCCCTGGAAATCCTTTCCAATATAGCGGGTAAATATAAGGTGCCGTATGAAGTGCTTATGAAGATTAATAATATTCCCCGCCCGGAGGCTCTTCAGGCTGGCCAGTCGATAAAGGTTATCAACGGCCCGTTCCATGCAACAGTGCACCTATCAACTTTCACTATGGATGTCTACCTTCAAAATACTTTCATTAGAAGTTTTAAGGTCGGCATTGGCCAGCCGGGCTTGGAAACACCTACAGGTCTCTGGCGAATAAGAA
The DNA here is from genome assembly GCA_964493425.1 of uncultured Pirellulales bacterium. Classification (GTDB taxonomy): domain Bacteria; phylum Planctomycetota; class Phycisphaerae; order Sedimentisphaerales; family Anaerobacaceae; genus CAYLMG01. The sequence goes on along the minus strand of CAZBMW010000002.1, from coordinate 166,748 downwards.
AAGGTGGAAAACTTATAGAGCCGCCCTGGAAACATCCTATTACCGGTAAAATCCTTCACCCGGGGGACCCCGACTATGCTCTTGGCTCGAGATGGATAGGTCTTGAAGGTATTGATGAGAATACAAAAAACAGAGATGGCTTCGGTATCCACGGCACAAAGGACCCCCAGACAATTGGCGAGGCAAGTTCGCGGGGATGCATACGATTACATAATGGCGACGTCATATTTGTCTATGATTTACTTGTGCCTGTTGATTCCAGGGTGAAGGTGGTGGATTAAAACAGGGAAGTATTTTTCTTTTAGTTGAGCCAAAGGATGGTTCAAGTGAGACGAAAGGGCAGCATAACATTTTGGGCCTGGATAATTTCGGCTGCAATCCATTTAATCGTAATCGGTGTATTATCGATTATTCAATTCTCTTCGTCCGCGGCCGAAAAAATGCAAAGCGCTGTTCCGACGGCTAAAATACAACAGGCCAGAAGAATTCTTTACACACCTCCTGAAGGTCCGAAACCAAAGATAAATACGCCGGCATTCGAGGAATCTGGAAGTGAAAAGAGCCGACATATAAACTCAGGTCAAATTTTTACCCGGGCAAAAAATGGGAATGCGGATTTTGACGGCTTATCCGGGATTTTAGTCTCTGGAAAAAGTTTTATTTCTTCAAGCAATTCTACATTTAGTCATAAGAGCGATTTTTTTACAAGCCGAACCCGGCAGGTACTGCCGGACCGCAAGCTTTGTTATCTCGTCGATTGTTCAGGCAGTATGAGCGGGATGTTCGGCTGGGTGCAGCAGCAACTCAGACAATCAATCGAAAACTTGGAGCAGGATCAGTACTTCTGTATAATTTTTTTCGGCAATGACAGGATTTTCAAATTCGGGGATGGAAAGCTTGTTCGAGCGAGTAATAAAAATAAGCAAGCTGCTTTCAAATTCATCGACTCGGTTCAGCCTGCCGGTAAAGCTGATGCGTTCTCGGCTCTAAGGTCGGCAATTCAAACCCATGACGCCGCAGGCTCGGCCCCTTCGCTTGTTTACTTCCTGACAGACGGCTTCGAGCTTACAGCCGAGAACAGCAATTTGTCTGAACAGCAAATAACAAATTACCTAAAAGCTTACGCTCCATCGATACAGTTTAATACTATAGGTTTTTGGCCGCAAGAGCAGGACCGCAAGGTACTCGAGGCAATAGCCCGGGAAAGCGGCGGCCAGTTTATCATAATCACAGATGAATACGAAAAAGATGGTGAAGACAATTAGAAAGTGGTAAATCAAAGAAAGGAAACTATGGAACGCAGGGGACATTTGTTAAAAGCAGCTTTGCTTTTGATTGTATTCGGCTGTATATTGGCTCTGGTAATTGCAATCCGCATTCAGTTGAAAACCAATAATGCAGGCTCAGCAGATACAGAGTCTTTTCTTGAGCAGTTCGTGGTAGGCGGCGGGCCTATTGTCTGGTTTGTTCTTTTTCCGATGTCTCTTATTACGGCATTTCTGGCGGCTGAGCAGTTTCTTACGATTCGTCGCAGCAGGCTTTTACCTGATGGTATAAATGAGCAAATCATCGAGACGATACAGCAGTCCGGGCTTGAAAAATTAGATGAGCAAATTAATGACAGGGATGATTTTGTCAGTAAAGCAGTATCGAGAGCCCTGAGACAAGCGGGGGCAGATTTTTTCAGGATGAGAAACCTTATCGCAGAATCATTACAGGACCAGACTTCAGAGCTGTTTCGCAAAATCGAATGGCTGAATCTGATTGGCAATGTGTCCCCGATGGTCGGCTTGTTCGGGACGGTTTTCGGAATGATTAAACTATTTAATGCTATTGTGAAGGCTGGCGGCCAGCCTCAGCCGGCACAGTTAGCTAATGGAATTTCAGTTGCCCTTGTAACGACGTTCTGGGGCCTGTTCATTGCGATTCCCGCTCTGGCTATACACGGCCTGATAAGAAACCGTATTGAACAACTGGCCGGCGATGCAGTACTTGAAGCTGAGAATATAATGCCGCAGATACGCCGCTCTGTGAAAAAACAAATCGAGGCAAAACTGAAAAACAAAGAAAAAATCAAGCCGCACATCGAGCAGATAGAGGGCAAAAAGACAAAACCGACGGGTCAAACCGCCCAACTATAAATACATGGAAAATCTGAATGCTTCATAAACTAAATAGTCGTTTTAACAGCAGCAATCACAGCTTCAATATGACGGCTGTTATAGATATTGTCTTTTTGCTGATTATATTTTTCCTGGTGGTATGCCAGTTTATCGAGGCAGAAAACTTCGAGGTCTCCGTCACCGACAACTGCAGGTTCGCCGAAGAAAAAGAGGATGCACAAGCACAGATGGCAACAGTAACGGTTATGAAAAACGAGGAGGGAAAAATCGATTTTGCTGTCGGCCCGGATAAAATTGCCGCTTTCAATAATAATGAGGCGGTCACACAAATTGCTCAATCGATAGATTCCTATCTGCTGCTTTTGCCGTCGGACGATAAGGTCGTGATTTTGCGAATCGACGAAGATATATGTTTTGCGGATTCTCAATACGCCCTGGCAGGCATTGCCCAAAGCCGGGCAGCGAATATTCAGCTTGCGGTATTGAAAGAGAAACGTCCAAATCTGAAATAATTTTTAAAGTGCAAGCGCTATAGTGCGATTCTAAATTTTATCTTCTTGGTTTCAGCGTATTTCTTTCCAAGAATACTCCTTCAGAATAACCCTGAATATTTTTATCTGTTTGTGCTAATTTCAGACGCTTTGCAGCGAGCAGGCAATATTCAGTCTCAATTTCAACGCCGACAAATTTGCGATTCAGCTTTCTGGCGACCACACAGCTCGTACCTGAGCCCATAAAAGGGTCGAAAACAAAATCATTTTCATTTGTGCTTGCGAGAATTAGCTTTGCAAGAAGCTTCTCCGGTTTCTGCGTCGGGTGCTCGGTATTTTCAGACATTGACCAGAAGGGGACCGTTAAATCATTCCACAAATTTGATGGATAAGTCAGCCGGAAGCGGCCGTCAGGAACATCAAGCCAATCTTTAGGCCGGCCTTTATCGTCCGTATATGGAGCTATAACTTTGCGCTTCAGTTTTATTGAATCCACGTTAAATGTGTAACTATTAGAAACTGTGGCAAACCAGATGTCTTCAGACGCACTTTTCCAGTTTCTTTTTGCACCTCTTCCTTTTTCCCTCTCCCAGGTAATTCTGTTTCTTACTTTCAGATATTTTTGCAGTACCAGATAAACCGCAGTTGCCGAATACCAGTCGCAGCAAACGTATACAGTAGCTTCTCTTTTGAGCTTTGGCAAAAACGCAACGAGGCAATTTTCAAACCACTCAGTGTATTCTTTCAGGCTCTTTTTCTTAAAGTTTGTCGATTTAAATGTTTTATTCAGATTATAAGGAGGGTCCAGGATAAGCAAATCCACGAAACCTTCGGGCAGAAAGTCAAGAACTTCGAAAATATCCCGGTTTATTATTCTATCTTCTATAAGACTTACGTGGGCAGGTTTATAGATATGAAGAAGCTTTTTTTTGAGATGCTCTTTTTCTTTCTGGCTGAGGCTTATGGTTCTGTTTCGCTTTGCTTTGGCCACATTTGTCCTCCTGACGATTTTCTCCTCACAGGCGGCAAAGAATTTATGCCGATTCTTTTTTTACAGCCTTTCTTGCGGTGAGCAAATCCGCTTTACCCTCGACTATGTCACGGCTAATCACATATTTTGCGCCTTTAGGCTCCTCGGGCAGCAGGTACATTAAATCAACCATAAGCTGTTCGGCAATCGAACGCAAGGCTCTGGCACCGGTGTCACGTTTTAGTGCTTTTTGTGCTAAAGCGTGCAGGCCGTCTTCTGTGAATTCAAGCTTGGCGCCTTCCATTTCGAAAAATTTCTGATATTGTTTTACCAAAGCATTCTTCGGCTTTGTCAGTATATCTATGAGAGTGTTTTCATCAAGCGTACCAAGAGATGTGATGACCGGCAGTCTTCCGACCATTTCGGGTATCATTCCATATTCGATAATATCCTCGGGTATAACCTGTGATATAATGTCACTGTACTCTTTTTTTGCATCTTTTTGGCCGGTCAGCTCGGAATCAAAACCTATCATTTTTCTGCCGAGCCGTTTCTTGACGATATTTTCCAGCCCGACAAACGTTCCTCCGCAGATAAAAAGGATATGCGACGTATCGATTTGTATGTAGGCCTGCTCGGGGTGTTTTCTGCCGCCCTGCGGCGGAACATTGGCAATGGTTCCTTCGAGCATTTTTAACAGGGCCTGCTGAACGCCCTCCCCCGAGACATCACGGGTAATCGAAACGTTTTGAGTTGTTTTACCGACCTTGTCGATTTCATCTATATAGACGATACCCTGCTGAGCGGCTTCTATATCGAAATCCGCGGACTGTATCAGTCTGAGCAGAAAATTTTCAACGTCCTCACCGACGTAACCAGCTTCGGTGACAGTTGTGGCATCACAAATCGCAAAGGGCACTTTCAGCATACGCGCAAGTGTGCGGGCAAGAAGTGTCTTGCCCGAGCCGGTCGGCCCTATTAAAAGAACATTCGATTTGTCGATTTCAACATCGCTGTCACTGTCAAGATGCAGCAGCCTTTTATAGTGGTTATGAACAGCTACAGATAGGTACTTTTTAGCGTGTTCCTGGCCGATTACATACTGGTCCAGATATTCCTTTATTTCCCTCGGCCTGGGGACCTGTTTGAGATTTATACTCTTTTTTTTGATTCGTTTTTTGTTCTGGGTGATGATGTCATAACAAAGGTCGACACATTCAGGGCATATATAGACATCGTTCGGTCCCTCTATGAAAGTATCAGTCTGGCCTGAAGAACGACCACAAAAACTGCATATTATTTTTGAATTCTTTTCGCCCGAGCGTTTTGCCATTATCTTGTTCCTGCTGTAAACCGGTTTTTAGTCTTCTTATATTATAATTACAGCCGGATTTTTATACAAGCTATTTATCCGAAGCTGACAAGGTATTACTGTATACTTGCTTAAGAGATGTTAATTTTTCTGCCCATAGCAATGGTATGTCGCTGAAAGTATTTTCGAGCACCTCTATCGTGTGTAAAACCTGCTGCTTTTCTGTTTTCGGCAGTTTCGCCCAGCAGAGAAGTTCATAATATTTAGCCCGCCACCACCAAAAGCTTCTTGTGTTTGAATCGAAATCCCGTACCCGCCTGCTCTCGCAAATCTGCGACCATAGTTTCGCGGCATCCTCATATTTTTGTTGTTCGCCGAGTAATCTTGCCCGGCAGCGTATTATATCTATATTTTGTTCGCTCGCTTCAGTGGTCAGATCGGTCAGCAGTTTTTCAATCTCAGCAAGCTCGTCATCGTTTTTGTTTGCAGCAAAAACAGATATCTCGGCAAGGAACAGGCCGGCCTGTAAATCCTTGAGACATCCAAAGCAGATTTGTGCAAGTCTTCTGCAATTTCCTGCGGCTTGTTGGAAGTTATCTTGCCGAACCGCTAAAGTGTCGATATTCTCGATTATTTCCGAGAGTAGTAACATAGCCTGGTGCGTATAACGGCAATCGTCTTCTTGACAGGCTTTAAGAAGATATTCCGCTGACGCAAGCGGTTGGCCCAGTCTCTGTAAAGCAGTTGATTTGAAGGCATATAAACTCGGCTCGTCTATGTTGTCTTCGGTGAGAATATCAACAACCTGCTGGGCAGAGTTTTCATCATTCCGCTCAAGAAGCAGCCTGCAATAAATAGCAATCGCTTCAGCTTTAATACGTTTGAATTCTTTTCCTTCACTGTTAAAATCCGTAATAAAATTTTTCAGCCTTGAAAGCAACTCATCAAAAGTACGTGTGTTTGCGCTTTCGTTAATTTCAATGTCCTGCTTAATCAAATCGAGCCTTGCCCGGCTGGACCAGTATCGTTTGTCCCCATTTGCTAAATCTTTCAATACCTGTTCACCCTTCTCAGGGCAATTGCAGTCACTGAGAACAGAAGCATAATAGTACTTGAGCTTCCCATTAGCTTGTCGGCTTGATACATCGTTGTAATTTTTAAAAGCATCCAGAACATTACGGCAGCCGATTGAACCCTTCATATACATTTCATAAGCAAATTGGGCTGTCTGTTCTGCTATCTTGCAAGCTTCGATATCAAGGCTGTCGCTTTTCTTTTGCTTTTGCAGCTTGCTTGCTTTAATAAGCAATTCGATTGCTTTATCTGGTTCTGCTTCAGCGGTTTTTACTGCAGTAACATATAGTATCAATGGAGTCTGAAATTTTTCCAAGGTTGCAATACTTTGCAGAAGTTCCGGGCACTGCTCAGTTTCGCTTTTCCACAAAAATTTCGCTACAAGCTCTGCTTCATAAACGGTAATATCCTGCAAAATTTGAGCGAAGTGTTCTTGTTCGCTCATTTTGGGTACAATCACCGAAAGTAAAATTGAGCCGACATAATCGCCGGCTTGCGGCTGTTGTTTTAGAATTTTTTCATAACTTTGGTATCTGCCGAGATTTCTCTGCAAGAAAGCCAGAGATAGGATAAGCTCAATGTCATCGGCACATTCGCCGCTGGCAAGTTCCTTTCCAATTTTATCAAGACGGGTGGTTTCCGTCTCACCTGGTAATTTGTTACGCTCTATTTCTATTCTGAAAGCAAGAGCCTGCTCGATATCGGAGCGCTCCGAGAGCCAGTCGAACTCCATCTTTGCCAGCGGCTGATAAAGCGAATCATCCTTAGCGAGCAGCGCATAGACTCTGGCTTTGATAAAATGCAAATATGCGCTGTCGCGGCTCTCTTCCAGCGAATCCAGACGGTTAATAATTTTATTGCACGTGTCAGCAGCTTCCTGCCTTTGAGCTGAAGATACTGCCGCAAAAAAATCCGCCTCGGCCCTGCTTAAAGCTGTTGTGTAAAGACCAGAGGATAATTTCTTCCAGAGTCCTGTTGAGCCGTATCTGTCATCCCAGTCGTCCGCCTCGTAGTCTTCTATAATCTGTTTTAGCCTTCTTTGTTCACGCTCGATACCAGCCAGCTCATCCGAGGCTGTTTTTGCAATCTTGTACAGTTTCTCTCTGTCAGCCTTATCTATGAAATTACTGTTAAATTCATATTTGATTCGAAGCCCGAAACTTTGCCGCAGAAAATCGTCGTAGACCCTTTGACTTTTTACCGACAGGCTGTTGATATCTTCTGCTGCCGATTGTTGTGTTGCTGCTGAGACAGGGACAGTAAGCGAAAATAAGCAAAGGAGCAAAAAAAATACACCGGAACGCAAAATCTCGTTGCAATTGTCCCGCAGGCTTTTCACTCGTCAGGCCCCTGCCATTGTATCATTGGAAATGTTATGTCGGTCATTCCCATACCGTAGAAAACATTGCATATCCTCACCCAGAATTCGGATTTCACTTCCGGCTCGCAGATAATCTCTATCGGGTCGGATGTCAGCCGCCTCTGCTCTGCTAAAACCTGTTCGATTTTCTCCATCAACTGTGCTAAATCCAGCTCCATCGTTTGGGAATTGATTTGAACAGTTTGGACCAGGCCGATTCTTACCAGGCAGCCGTCATCAATTGAAGATATATGTATTCGCAGAGGCTCAGGCCTTCCGATGCCGGGGACTTGAGCCTGCGCAGCCGGCAATCTTAGCGGTATAAAGTCTTCCTGCGGTCTCCACTTGACCGCTACCAGAAAAAATATCAGCAGTAAAAACACCAGGTCTATAAGCGGTGCCATTCGCAAACCGAAAGAATGCTTCGGGCGGGTAAAAAAGCGTTTTAGAGTGTCTTTTTCTATTCTGTCACCTTCCATAGTGCCATCTCTTGAAAGTAAAACGGGCTTCCAGCCCCTGCTACTCAAACTCAAAGCCGGCAAGCAAGGCTTTAGTATTGACCGGTATGGTCTTGTGATAGCGCTCAGCGAGCACATCCCAAAGACAAGATGCAGCGGCATCGACGTCAAAGAGTTTACGCTTTTTCAGATATGCGCCGACGGCGACCATATTAGCGCTTTTCTGACTTTTCAGTTCCACGGCAATATCGTCAGCGGGTATTGCCACAACATCGATTTTCTTATCAAGCCGAGGCGCTTCATCAATCAGCGAGCTGTTGTAAACAAGAATACCGCCCTCTTTCAGCCGTGGAGCAAATTTTTCGAGCGAAGCCTTGTTCATAATAATTAAGGAATCGGGATGGTATATTACAGGCGAAGCCACAGGTTCTTCGGAAATCACTACAGTACAATTTGAAGTGCCTCCTCTAACCTCTGCGCCGTAGGCGGGCATATAGGTTACCTCTTTGCCAGCCTTCATCGCCGTCTGGGCGAGAAGCTTGCCAGCCAATATAATTCCCTGGCCGCCAAAACCCGCTATGATAACGCCTTCATAAAATCCATTATCCGTCATTTTTCTATCAGTCCCGAATGTTACTAATCAGGCCCCGCGATATCTTTCAAACAGCCGAGCGGAAAAACTTTTATCATTTCCGTCTCAATCCATTGCATCGCCTCGGCGGGCGGCATTCGCCAATAGGTCGGGCAGGCCGAGAGAAGCTCGATAAGCGAAAGTCCTTTTATTCCTTTTGACTGAAGCTCAAAGGCATGCTTAACAGCCTTTTTTGCCTGGCGAATCCGAGCCGGGCTGCTTAGAGCGCATCTTTCGACATAAGCTGCTCCGGGCAAAATCGAGATCAACTCCGCCACCTTCAAAGGATATCCGTTAGCTTCGGTATCTCTTCCCTGCTGAGTTGTAGCAGTAACCTGACCGAGCATCGTCGTCGGAGCCATTTGTCCGCCGGTCATTCCGAACACCGCATTATTAATGAAAATAACGGTGATTTGCTCACCTCTATTCGCTGCGTGGATAATCTCGCCGGTGCCTATCGCCGCCAAGTCGCCGTCGCCCTGATATGAGAAAATAACCTTATCCGGATTTGTTCTCTTCATACCTGTTGCCACCGCAGGTGCCCTGCCGTGTGCGACCTCGACCATATCGACATCCAGATAATCGTACGCAAGGACCGAGCAGCCTACCGGGGCGATGCCGATGGTTCGGCCGCGAATGTTAAGCTCATCGACTGCCTCAGCTATCAGCCGATGCGCAATACCATGACCACAACCGGGACAGTAGTGAGTTGGACAATCCTTAAACGTTGGTGTTCTCTCGAAAACCGTTTTCATACTTTAGCCCTTTTTTTCAAATGTTCCGGGTTGAGCGTCAACTGTACGATTTTATCCAGCACATCCTCGACTGTCGGTATTCCGCCGGCGGGTCTTCCGTAGAAAAGCACCGGTGCTTTTCCAGCGACGGCCAGCTTAACGTCTTCCACCATCTGGCCGCAACTGAACTCTACGACAAGAAAAATCCTGAACTCGTTGGCGGCTTTGCTTATCTGCCCGAAGGGGAAAGGCCATAATGTAACAGGCCTTATCCAGCCGACCTTTATCCCTTCGCGTCTTGCTCTTGTTACGGCTGCACGAACTATCCTAGCCGCCACGCCGTAGGCAACCACAACAATATCGGCATCTTCAATTCTGTCTTGTTCGCAAATGACCTCTTTTTTTTCAGCCAGCCGGTATTTTTCCTGCAGCTTATAGTTTAGCTGCTCAAGTACACCTTCTTTGAGCCAGAGCGAACGAACGATGCGCTGACTCCTGCCGTCGGCACCGGTAAGTGCCCAGTCCTTGGGCGGTAATTTTCTGCCCTGCTTTTTTTCGAAGCTCACAGGCTCCATCATCTGCCCGAGTATGCCGTCAGCCAGCACAACGGTGGTCATTCTGTACTCATCTGCCAAATCGAAGGCCAGTTGCATACAATCCACTAACTCCTGGACAGTCGACGGCCCGAGCACAAAGGTTCTGTAATCGCCGTGGCCGCCGCCCCGTGTAGCCTGGAAATAATCGCCCTGCGAAGGTGCGATATTGCCCAGCCCCGGGCCGCCGCGCATAACGTTTACGACCACGGAAGGAAGCTGAGCTCCCGCAAGATAGCTAATACCTTCCTGCATTAAACTGATGCCCGGGCTCGATGAGCTCGTCATTGCCCTTTTGCCGGTGGCGACAGCGCCGAAGACCATATTTATCGCTGCAAGCTCGCTTTCGCACTGCACAAAAACCCTGCCTTCTTCCGGCATACGTTTTGACATATAGGCGGTAACCTCGTTTTGGGGCGTGATAGGATAGCCGAAATAAGCATCAACACCGGCTAAAATAGCCGCTTCGCCAAGGGCTTCATTGCCGCACATCAGAACCTTCTCGGCGGTCATGATTTTTCCTTCACGAATTTAACTTTTTTTTTATTCTTTGCGCCAATCGAGACTTCTTTTTCGTCTCTGAACACCTTAATCGCAGCATCGGGGCAAACCAGGGCACAAACGGCGCAGCCTGTACAGCCGCTGTTATTGGTTTCTGCGGGAAAAAATCCTTTTTGGTTGGAGCGTTTTGATATAACGATGCAGCCTTTGGGGCAAAATACAACACATAAACCACAACCTTTGCATCGCTCGGTATCGATTATTATCTTGCCAGCCATTTTCACCCTTTACATCTCGAAGCCGATATCAGAGCGGTTTCATAAGCTAAAAATATACATCACAAGCGCCGGGATTCTAACAAAAATTATAAGAGATGTAAAGGACAAGATTCCAATCTGGCGACTGATACCAAAGAAACGTGTTAAAAGACTCAATACTCGAAATAGACTACGCCTTCTGAGTCAACACCCTTGGTATTAAGGCGTATGTTTTTTGTTGCAGGCTTGTATATCCAGCCGTAAGTGCCCGTCTGCGTCGGCTCCGAAGGAAACGGGGTGAGGTTAGCAATTATTTTAACAGCTTTCTTGCCGCTGAAAGGATTCTCCGGACACTCGAGAATGCCGCTTTTAAACTCACTTGCTTCGACCGCTGCAATGGTGATTTGTTCCCTAAAATTGACTTCGGTAGGCGCTCGTAATATATCATTGTCCGGGTATCCCGGTGCAACGCCTCCATTTTTTGCGGCATAGATTTCTATAATGGCACGCAGCGTTCTTAAATGGTCTTTAGCGGCGGCCTCTTTTGCCTGTTGAGTATAAGATTGAAATGAGGGCACTACAATGGCAGCAATAATGCCCAGTACGACTATAACAATTAACAGCTCTACAAGTGTAAATCCCTTTTTCATAAGCATCTGTACCTAAATCTCCTTGTCACCATACATTATCGTTTTAAAAAACCTTTATGTTAACAAAAAAAATATTATGGGACGATTGATATCAGGTTAAATTCTATCTTTGCGTGTTTTTTTCTTTTTATCTTCGTGATTTGAGGAATTTTTTCACCTCTCTGCGGACAGTTCTGAGACGCTCGTAGATGAAAAGCTTTTGAGTACAGGCTGATTCGCACAGGTGACAATCCGTCCACCTGAGACGCGGGCTTCAAACCCGTTTACTTCGAGTCTAAGATTTTCAAAACGTCGAGCGGTTTTTCGACGAGGATTTTTGCTCCGTTTTTCTTCAGCTCGTCGGCTGTTCTAAAACCCCACAAAGCACCGACAGGGTACATACCTGCAGCAACTGCAGTTTGCATATCCGTGTTGGTATCACCGAGATAAAGAAAATCCGCAGGGGCTATCTTCAGCTTCTCCGCGATACCCAGAGCAGCGGCGGTGTCCGGCTTTCTTGTGACCGTATCACTTACGCCCTGAACCATATCGAATGAAAAGCCGGCAAGCAGCTCCTTTACCGTCAATTTTGTGAAGTTATCAGGTTTGTTCGAGAGCACCGCCTTCGGGATATCACGCACCTCAAGCTCCCTGAGAAGCTCCGGTATCTGCGGATAAGGTTTTGTGTTCACAGACCACCGTCGGCTGTATTCGTCAAGCATACCAGACCGGCATTTTTCAATATTTTCGTCGTTCAGATGGTCTCTCGGCAGTGTCCTTCTGACAAGAGAATCTACGCTGTCACCGACGAAATATCGGTAAGCCTCAACAGGATGAGCGGGAAAACCGAAACGCTGAAGAGCGGCATTCATAGAATCCGCAATGTCTGTCAGCGTATCAAGAAGCGTTCCGTCAAGGTCAAAAAGTATTGCTCTGAATCTTATTTTTTATACTCCAAAATAAAGACCGGTGAAAAAGCTGTTATTATAAGATGATAAACAGCTTTTTTCAAGTCACAAGCGTTTGTTTGAATCAGGCGGGTAAATATAACTTGACTAAAAGGGCACTAATTCATAAAGTAACGGGTTTGTCTAATATGATATTTTGGAGATTGTTAAGAATTGGAAAAAGCAATTGCAAAAGCTGATGCCCTTATTGAGGCGATGGAGTACATCCGCAAGTTTCGAGGCCGGATTGTAGTCGTCAAGCTCGGCGGAAGCGTTCTCGACAATGCTGAACTGCAGAAAAAGCTGCTCACAGACGTTGCTTTTATGTCCACCGTCGGTATGCAGCCGATAATCGTGCACGGCGGCGGAAAAGCAATTACTAAAGCGATGAACGAGGCAGGATTAGAACCGGTATGGGTTCAGGGCAGACGACACACCGATGAGCGAACACTTACGATAGTTGAGCATACACTTATTCACAAGGTCAACGAACCTATATGCGAGGCCTTGAGTCAGTTGGGCTGCCGGCCGATGGGGCTGCATTCGATGAGCAGTTGTGTGCTCACCGCAGAAAAACTCAGGCTCGAGGGCGAGAACGGCAGAAAGCTCGATATCGGACTCGTCGGAACTGTTACAAGCGTCAACGGCACCCTTCTGCAGACACTCTGCACTGATGGCACAATACCGGTTATATCTCCGGTCGCACTTGATAAAAACGGCGGCAAACTCAATGTAAATGCGGACAGCGCCGCAGGCCAGGTCGCCGCAGCGGTTGGCGCCGAAAAACTGGTTATTGTAAGTGACACTCACGGAATATTAAAGAACCTGGATGACCCCGAGAGCAGAGTATCGGTTTTAAATGAGAAGCAGATTAAAGAGATGATAGATGCAGGTACTATAACTGAGCCGATGTTTCCCAAAGTCGAGGCCTGTATAAAAGCACTTGATGCCGGTGTTGGAAAAACACATATAATTGACGGAAGAATACCGCATTCGCTTCTGCTGGAGATTTATACCGACATGGGAATTGGCACTATGATTGTTAAGGATTAGAATACTAAGGCATAGATAACGGAGCTTTAAATATGACCACGAAGGAAACTATAGAGCTTTTTAACAAATTCGTGATAGGCAATTATAATCGTCTGCCCAAAGTGATAGTCAAGGGCAAAGACTGCTATATCTTCGATGCCGACGGCAATAAAATCCTTGATATGTTTCCCGCCTGGGCTGTGAGCGGCATCGGTCACTGTCACGCCAAGGTCGTCGAGGCAATACGTAAACAGGCCGATCAGTTGCTTCATATCGATAACACCTTTTACAGCGAGCCGCAGGGAAAGCTCGCAAAGCTTCTCAGCGAGCGGGCGTTCGGCGGAAAATGCTTCTTCTGCAACAGCGGCGCAGAGGCCGTTGAAGCTGCGTTAAAACTTGCTCGTCTTTATACACCGAAAGAAAAGTACAAATTTATAACCTGTGAGGGCAGCTTTCACGGCAGGACGTTCGCTGCGCTTACAGCTACCGCTCAGCCGAAACATCACGAAGGCCTGCTGCCGCTTATGCCCGGTTTTATTTATGTGCCGTTCAATGACATCAGCGCTCTCGAAGCAGCCTTTACCGATGAGGTCGCAGCCGTTTTAATCGAGCCAATTCAGGGCGAAGGCGGAATTAACCTCGCAACTAATGAATATCTGCAGGCAATCAGGCAGCTCTGTGACGAAAAAGGAGCACTGCTTATTTTCGACGAGGTTACTACAGGTATCGGCAGGACGGGTAAATGGTTCGGTTACCAGCATTTTGACGTCGTTCCCGATATTATGACAATGGCAAAAACTCTTGGCGGCGGCGTCGCAATAGGGGCTATGATGGCACGCCAGGAGGTGGCTGATTCACTCAAGCCCGGCAAGCACGCCTCGACCTTCGGCGGAAATGCCTTAGCCTGCGCAGCAGCAGTTGCGACTATCGAAGCGATTGATGAAGAAGGACTATTGCAGAACGCCGTTGAGGTTGGAAAATACGCAAAAGAAAAACTTGAACAGCTAAAAGACAAGCATTTTATTATCGACCACATTCGCGGCCTCGGCCTGATGCTCGGCGTGCAGCTTAAGAGCGAATGCAAACAGATTGTTGATAAATGCCTTGATAAAGGCCTGCGTATAAACTGTACTCACGAGACGGTAATACGCTTTATGCCGCCTATGGTAGTAACAAAAGAGCAGATTGATAAAGCGATTGAAATCTTTGACAGTGTTTTAAGCGAATCGGCTTAAACATCGCTTTAGCCGCAGAGAAAAGAAAATAAAATTGTATTAAGCCACAGAGGTCACAGAGAGCACAGAGAGAGAAAAGAAAGATATTAAAAAATGGCAGATGAGCTAACGGAAAAAATTATAGGAGCTGCTATAGAGGTACATCAAGAACTTGGCCCCGGACTTCTCGAATCGATTTATGAAGAAGCTCTGTGCTATGAATTTGAACTTCAGGGTATAAAGTATACAAGACAGGTCCCTGCTGATATTATTTACAAAGGTAAAGTAATCAAGGGGCAGAAAATCGACCTGCTCGTTGAGGACGAAGTAGTTGTTGAAATAAAATCGCTGTCCAAAATGCCGGAAGTCTCATTAGCCCAGACCTTGTCTTATTTGAAAGCAACGAATCTTAAACGAGGATTGATAATAAACTTCGGCGAGAAACGCTTAATTGACGGTATCAAACGCGTATCCCTTTAACAGCCGCAGAGAAAATTCAAATTATATATTAGCCACAGAGGACACAGAGAAAGAAAATGAAAGAACAAACTATAAAAAATTTCATAGAAAAAAATTACAAAGTGGAAAATCTGGTTTTTTTGAAAATAGAGCCTGTTCCTCGTCGTTGTTGCTGTTCTCATTGTCTTCCAGAACTCTGGAAAAATGTAAATAACGAAATTTTGCCGCAAGGGCCGATAGGGCATGAAGCTTCTGAAATATTGGAATTAAATAATGAACCGACAGTATTGGAACAACATGAAAGTGGCCCTGAATTACTGGCTTTTCTTACTTCCATAACCACCATAGCTAAATTTATCAAATTTTTACTTTCATTATCGATTGATTCTTTTAGAAAAAGGGGAGCAGTGAAAGTAAAAATTACCAGAAGATTAATTACAACAAGACAAAAAATTGTCAGTGAGTCAACAAAAGAGATAGAATTATCCGGCAGCACAAAGGAAATTATTAATAAGCTGAAAGAAATAATAAAAATCAGTAATCCTCTGTGAGCTCTGTGCCCTCTGTGGCTAAAAATATATTTATAAACTCTGTGACCTCTGTGCTCTCTGTGGCTAAAATATCCCTGTGTCCTCTGTGGCTAAATAAAAATATAATTCTCTGTGTACTCTGTGCTCTCTGTGGCTTAAAATATCTCTGTGGCCTCAGTGGCTATAATAAATAATATGAACTCCGTGGCAAAAGAAAGATGAGCAGACATAATGAAAGATTTTCTTTGTATAAATGATTGTAGCCTCGATGAGCTTAACGAGCTTCTGGCTTTAAGCGCCGGGTTAAAGCAGCAGGATAAAGCCGGCACACTCAAAAGGACTCTTGAAGGTAAATCTCTGGCGCTTGTTTTCGAAAAGGCCAGCCTGCGGACTCGCGTCAGCTTCGAGATTGCGATGGCTGACCTCGGCGGTGTAGCTATATATCTCAAACCTGAAGACATCGGCATACTCGGCGAGCGCGAGCCGATTAAGGATATTGCCAGAGTCCTTTCGAGGTACGTTCACGGTATAATAGCAAGGACCTTTGCACACGACAGCCTTATAGAGCTTGCGAAATTCTCGACTGTCCCCGTGATAAATGCGCTCAGTGACTTTACGCACCCCTGCGAGGCGATGTCAGATACGCTCACAATTAAAGAGCATCTCGGCAGGCTCGAAGGCGTCAGGCTCAGCTTTATCGGTGACGGCAATAATGTTGCCCGCTCACTCGCATTCGCATCTGCAAAATTCGGTATGAAGATGGCAATAGCATCGCCTGCCGGCTATGAGCTTGATGAAGAATCCATCAAAATGGCAAACTCAACGAAGCAGGAAAGCGTCACCCAAATGCGTGAGCCTCGCGAAGCTGTCAAAGGTGCCGACGTAATCTATACCGACACCTGGATAAGTATGGGCCAGGAGTCCGAGCAGCAAACGCGGATTAAGGCTTTCAAGGGTTACCAGGTCAATTCTGTTCTGGTCAAACTGGCGCCGAATGCGAAGATTATGCACTGTTTGCCCGCGCATCGCGGTTATGAAATTACCGACGAAATAGCGGAGAGCCCCAATTCGATAATTTTCGACCAGTCCGAAAACCGCCTTCACTTCCAGCGCGCCCTGCTGCAAAAGTTGCTGACCGGGTAGAAGGAGGCTTTTGTGATGAATCAGCAAGTTGTTGTTGCGACGACGAATCCGGGCAAATTCAGAGAACTCAAATCTATGCTCGATTTGGACCTTGAGTGGCTCAGCCTGTCGGATTTTCCCGATATTCGCGAGATTCCTGAAGAAGGCCGGAGCTTCGCTGAAAACGCACGCAAAAAAGCGCTTGGTTATGCAAAACAGACGGGTCTTTGGACGATAGCAGATGATTCCGGCCTTGTTGTTGATGCTCTCGGCGGCGAGCCCGGCGTCAAAAGCGCACGCTTTTCGGGAGAAAAGGGGGAAAACAAACAGCTTCTGGACCATAAGAATATGGCAAAAGTATTGAAGCTGCTTAAAGGCGTTCCGAAAGAAAAAAGGACAGCTCGTTTCGTTTGCAGCCTGTCTCTGGCAAGCCCCCAGAAGATTTTAATAGAGACAGAAGGAATACTTGAAGGTTTTATCGCTCAACAGGAAAAGGGCCAAAATGGTTTCGGATACGACCCGGTTTTTTTCGTGCCTGAACTAAATAAGACCGTCGCACAATTGACTGCTGAGCAAAAAAACGCCATTTCACATCGCGGCAATGCAATTCGCAAATTCAAACCGTTATTTGATAAGCTCTTAAAAGAGCTCAAAGAGGGCTAAAATCGTTTTTTCTTGACAATTGTGCAGTTCAACCTTATTTGTCCTTAACTAAATTATATTCGCCAAATAGCCGAATAGTTAAGTTAACGGTTTTTCTTCACTATTAGAAAGTATTATTTATGTCTAAATCGGGCGCCGGAAAAAAATCACTGGTAATAGTTGAGTCACCTGCAAAGGCCAAGACTATCAATAAATATCTTGGCCCCGGATACGAAGTCAAGGCCTCGATGGGACATGTGCGCGATTTGCCTTCCAAAGGTTTGAACGTGGATATTGAAAATGATTTCGCGCCAACCTATGCGGTAATGCCGGGCAAGAAGCGCACGGTTACGAGCCTGAAAGCCGCTGCAAAAAACTGTGACAAGCTTTACCTCGCCACCGATCTCGACCGCGAAGGCGAAGCCATCGCCTGGCATTTAACGGAGCTGCTGGGTTTTTCTGAACCGAATATTTACCGCGTGATTTTTAACGCCATAACCGAATCCGCTATAAAGCACGCTTTTGCCGAGCCGGGCAAGCTCGATATGGATAAAGTCTTGGCCCAGCAGGCAAGGCGCATCCTTGACAGAATTGTCGGCTACCAGATTTCACCGCTGCTCTGGAAAAAAGTAGCATCCGGCCTTTCCGCCGGCAGAGTACAATCAGTTGCAACCAAAATGATTGTGGAAAGGGAAAGGCAGATTCGGGCGTTCAAGCCCGTGGAGTACTGGCTGATACCAGCGGTCTTTACAACCGATTTGCAGGCCGACTATACGAAACAATGGCTCGATTTTATCAATTCAAAACGGGCGAATGATAAAGGGCCTACTGTCAATGAGCAAAATGATTGGCTTATAGAGCATAATGCTTTCAAAGCCGAGCTTTATAAAATAAACGATGAGAAATTTCACGCTCACGATAAGCAGGCAGCAGAGCAGACTTTGAATGCACTCAAAGAAGCCGGGTTCCAGATTGCCGATGTACAAAAAAAGCAGTTGACGTCCCGGCCGTCACCGCCTTTTATTACATCGACACTTCAGCAGGCAGCAGCAAATCGGCTGGGCTTCGCAGCTAAACGGACGATGAGGGTTGCCCAGCAGTTATACGAAGGTATTGACGTCGGCTCGATGGGCTCGCTCGGCCTGATTACCTATATGCGAACCGACAGCACACATCTGTCGGCTGAGGCTGTCAGCGAAGCGAGAAATTACATCAAAAGAAAAATGGGAGCCGACTATCTGCCGCCAAAAGCCATTATTTACGCCTCAAAGAAAACCGCACAACAGGCACACGAGGCAATCAGGCCGACTGATATCGATATGGCGCCGGATGAGCTGAAATCTTTTCTTACCGAAGAGCAATACAAGCTGTACGATTTAATATGGCGCAAGTTTGCCTCCTGCCAGATGACAGCCGCCCGCTGGGATATTACTAATCTTGATATTACTGCACAGACTCCGATAGGCAAATGTCACTATCGTGCGACGGGCAGGACGCTGGTCTTCGACGGCTTTACGAAAATCTGGCCTGTAGGCTCAGCCCAGCAGCAGCTACCATATACGCAGGCGGGCCAGAAAATTGCGGCTGTGGATATCAAGGCTGAGCAGCATTTTACCAAGCCGCCCGCCCGCTACAACGAAGCCTCGCTCGTCAAGGCCCTCGAAAAAGAGGGTATTGGCAGGCCGAGCACATACGCTACGATTATCAGCACCATTCAGGAGCGAGGTTACGTCGAACAGTCAAAAAAGCAGTTTTACGCTACCGACCTCGGCGAGGTCGTTACGGACAAGCTCAACGAATACTTTCCGAATATAATGGATATAGCTTTTACGCGTCAGGTGGAAGAGCAATTAGACAAAATTGAGGAGCAGCATTTGGACTGGCTTTCTGTTTTGAAGAAGTTTTACAGCTCATTTAAGAATAATCTCGATACCGCCCAGCGCGAGATGAAACACGCCAAAGCCGAGACGACTCCGAGCGAATACACCTGCCCGAAGTGCAGCCAGCCTCTGGTTTACAGGTTCGGCAAGAAGGGTAGATTCTTAAGCTGTTCCGCTTATCCGAAGTGTAAGTTTGCAGCCGCCTGCAATGGTGAAGGTAAAATGTTAGAGGACAAAACCACTGAGCACAAATGCCCGAACTGCGGCAAGCCGATGGTGGAAAGGACAGGCCGCTTCGGCCCGTTCTTAGGGTGTTCTGATTATCCGAATTGCAAGACAATTATCAAGCTGGACAAAGACGGCAATATTCAAAAGCCGAAGCCCAAGCCTGAGCCGACGGGAATAAAATGTCACAAATGCAAAGAAGGCGAGCTTGTCATAAGGCAGAGTAAAAGAGGCCCATTTCTCGGCTGTAATAGGTTTCCGAGATGCAGGACTATTGTCAGTATCAAGCAGATGGACAATTTAAAGAAGCTGCAGGCCGAAGGCAAATGGCCGCCGGAATCAATCGAAGAGGCGAACCAAATCCTCGGCAGAAAAAAGAAGACCACAAAGTCACCAAGTCACTAAGAAAATTCGACACGGATTAACACTGATTTACACTGTTAAGTTTTATATTTCTCCATAGAGGACCCGCCAGAAGGCGAGGTCTCGCCAAGGGCGGACACCGAGAGCGCAGAGAGAAAATCAACCACAGATACCCACCTGCGCTAACCGCTTAGATAGGGGAAAAACAAACTTAAAATTTGCTTAAAAAAATTTTTCATTTTTTTGTTTATCTTATTGACGATATATGTATGTGTGTTAAAATAAGTTAGATATATAATCCAACCTTTCAATAATTCATGTTATTGCCTTTTATCCACTGTTGTGCGGAGTTGCCATACTACGTTGGACTTGTTTGTTAGTTTCGTCGGCTTTTATTATACAAAACCCTCTCTTACGCTCTCTACGCAGCTTGACTGCAAGCCTGGACTTACTGGGTGTGTCAACAGCATCTTGCTACTTGAACTACTATAATCGGCGCAAGGATTCGAGAATTTTTTTAAGGCCCGGCGTTAGCTTAACTTTGTCCATGCCTCCACATGCTTTTAGATCTTTCCGTTCGATGTCTTCCAGTGGCCGCCCTTCCTTAAATACCTTTTTCAGTTCGCCAAGTTTATAGCCTTTGGATGCTGGCGCCTCTTCCAATTTAAAAAGATACATTTCCCGGCGCAATGGTATCGTACCCTCCATCTCTCCATCCAGCAAGAAAACTTCATTTATCGAGTGGTCCCCAAGATCTACTACTATCGCGCATAGATAGTCCATCGCACTGTTATTTTTGTCTTCGACAGAGACGCCGGGAATATTCATGCTTTTGTCTCCCCACTTAGTTACGAATTTGGTGTCTCCCTTAAAATCCAGTAATTTTGCCGATAATGAAATGATCCCATTAACATAATGCCGCCCTAACCTGCTTGCTAGGAATAGATTCTTCCGCGTTATTTCCTCAATAGTGATATTCATCCCACCCCATTTATCGTCCACTATAAAAGGGCATGCAATTTTATTTCCAACACACACGATAATCTCCTCTACCGCTTCACGCATCGCGACCCGGTTGGGAAAAAGAAACTCATCCTCGCCAGCACCTACTCCTGCACCTGTTCCGAAGCAGCATGGATCTACCGGAGCGTCCTGATCTCGCAGAACTACGGCGCAAAAATAACCCTTCCTTCGATCTTTAAGCACGAAAAGAACCCCACCGGCAGGCCATCGCCAATATGTCCTGTCAGTAGGGCGTTCCAAAAGCCTGCGCTCATCTTTAGTAGTAGCTACATGTGGGTTCTCTTCAATCTCATATATGATATGCTTTTTATCCAGTATCTTCATGGCTCTGGTCACCATGAAGCAAGTCCGGTCCCTGATAGCCTGGACGTCACTAAGCAAGGGGAGGAGCGTATCAAGAAGGCGAACCTTCTTTAATTTATTGAAGTACTCAAGAATTTCCTCTACCCCAAAAATGCCTGGACTGGGGGCTATAAAGCCATGGTCGTGTCCGAATTTCTTGATTTTTTTCCGAACGACAGCTTTTACTTCTGGCTTCGCGTTTGAGGGACATCCGGCAAATCCAACAAGCTCCAAGAATCCGCAGTCCGCCTGGCTATCACCTACACCGCAAATATCCTTGACCTTAAGCTTTTCGTGCTTAGCGAATAGGAGGACGCCAGTGGCCTTTGAGACACCCTTTGGTGTTATGTCCACGGCTGTTTCTGAATGCGTAGTATACACGTCTTTCAGCCATTTCTTTTTCGTCAACTCTTTTTCAATCTCCTCTTCTAGTTTATCCGGTTTCTTATTAGTCCCCTTCACGCTAATCGTCACCATTACTTCCTTTGGTTCCCGATAGTATCCCTTTTCAACAGCATAATCTGCCAGAAACGAGGCAATTTCCGCAAATAGATCGCGGTTCTTGTTCACGTCCGGATGCTCCACAAGCTCACGTGGCGTGCACGTGATCTTCTCCATGAAACATCCGTTCTCGAAGATCGAGAAGGTATCTGGTGCACCTATATTCTGATGCATGGCTTCACCATAGCCACGACCACGGCCAGTGCAAAGTGATATGAGCGGAAGCTTCTCTCGCTTGGCCCGTTCCACGTAGTGCTGAATTATTTCCAGTCCTGGAAGCTGATTAATTGGTCCTGCTCTGAGGCACCCATCAATATCAAGTAGAAAATGTTTAGGTTCCATTATTTACATCCTTGAGGTTTACTGCCCCTCTATTTAATTTGAGATTTCCCATATACAAGACTTAATAACACCACTACGTCTTCGCATTTTCATAAGCTATCAAATCCGCAATTCCCATTAACAAATATACCAAATTAATAAATACTAACTTCACGATGATTCCTATTCGTTGTCGCTTGGCCAATTTTACTCCTAATTCTCTCCAAAGGCAAGCGAAATTTTTCTATATTCTACTTATGGTTTCTCTGTGAACTCTGTGGTGAAAAATCCGTGAAATCCGCGGTTAAATAAATTCGTGCCTTTTCGTGGCTATTTCTATGCGGTTTCTGCCTGCGGTTCGCATCTTCTTTACGCACCTCGCCATCGGCGGGTGCCACTTTAGGACGCTCATCGCGGCCTTCGGCAGAAACTTGCTTTTCCTTTTGACGTGTGACTTTTGACTAATTTTCTTAGTATCTTAGTGGCAAAAAATTTATTTTTTTATTGAACAATAATTCTTACGTGGTACAATGACTTTGTGTGTTAGAAAACACACGTAACGCGGAGGACCGCACGAAAAGAACAGCAGTTCAAGTCAAAATTAAATTCTTTTATATTAAGGACTTGCCAATGTTTTATAACCAATTAACTAATCCGCTTCACGCTTCACGAGATACGCTTCACGATATGGCGCGCAAAAAAAACAAAAATATGCAAAACGAACCCAATTTAAAAAATGACCAAATTGATATAACTACTTGCAATATAAATAGTTATGGTAATTTAATTACCTTTTCCCGCTCAAAAAACGAACCCAAACGAACCCAAAACGAACCCAATTTTAGCTCAAAATTGGGTTCGTTTTTTCAGAAATTGGCTTTGTTTGTATTACCTGAATGTGGAAAAAGAGGACTAAACAAATTGCTGGTAAGCGTATATAATACAGAAAAGCAGGTTATTTTGAGATGGGCAAAACAAAAGCAAAAAACGATACTTTCGAGACGGTTGAACCGATAGGCAAAAGAGTCCTGATTCGCAAGGATGAGGATAAAAAACAGACCAAAGGCGGAATTCAACTGCCGGATAATATAGAGATTCCAACCATAACCGGAAGAATAGTAACGGTTTCAGCCGAGGTGGAAAATACGCCTGAAATACCGCTTCGCCGGTACGATAAGGTCCTGTTCAATCCGAAGGGTGCGATACCGGTGGATTTCGAGGGCGATAACCGGCTATTCGTCGTGGAAGTTGAAAACGTCGTAGCGGTATTCAGAAGAGCATAGTGACAACCAACAGAAGCCGCCTGACTATTGTGTAGCCGACTGTGCCGGCCGCTCGATGAGGCTTGTACCTTCTCTTATTCTTGATTTTGTCGGCTGATAAGACCTCAATGTAGAATCCGGAGGATATACTATTTCTGCTTCTTCTTTCAATTTTTCAACCAGTTTGGGGATGAGGCTTTGCTCTTTTTGCGATTGCAAAACTTTCATAATATTATTTTTAGCCTCATCGAAAGAAACGGCGGTGGCATCGCGGTGGCCGGTTGCTTTTATAATATGAAAGCCGCGTGAGCTTTCCACTACGTCACTGACCTGGCCAATCTCCAGGGCGAAGGCTGCATTTGAGAAGGCTGGTATCCATTGACCTCTGTGATTGAATCCGAGGTCGCCGCCCCTGCTTGCCGAGGGACAGTCTGAGTAGGCTTTTGCCATTTCGGCGAAATCGGCTCCGTTTCTGATTTGTTCGAGGATGTTTTGCGCCTTTTGTTTTGCTTCTGCTCCGGCCTGCTCGATTTTGTTCGGGTCCGATGTGTCAGGTATTATGAGAATATGACTTGCTCTTACCATCTCAGGCTTTTTGAAAAATCTCTGGTTTTCATCATAAAATTTTCTCGCATCTTCTTCAGAAAAATCAAACTCACCGGGATATTCAATCTCCAGAAGTTCTTTCATCAAAAGCCTTTTTTGCATTGTTTTTTTCAATTGATTGAAGTCTGCACCTCGCGCTTCCATCTGAGATTTAAAATCTTCCAGAGTCATATTCGGGTCCGAGGCTTTAATCATACCAATAATATAGCTGTCAACATCCTGCTCTGTAACCTCTATATTGTTAGCCTTTATTTGCTCATCAAACAAAATCTCCGTTATCATATTATCCAGCATCTGGCTTTCGTATTGCTCGCGCAGTGAGGGTGTAGTCTTTTGCTGCATTTGTTCTCTGTAACTGATGATTGGCTGCACGTTTTCATCCAGCTGGGCTTTGGTAATAACTGTTCCATTAACGGTAACGATTATGTTTGAGTCCTCTATGGTTTTGCGGGCCATTTCCGGCTCGATGGTCTCAGCTTCAGGTTCGGAAACAATCGGCGTCTCAGCTATGTCGGCAGGTACCTGTTTTTCCTCGAGACATCCGCTAATAAAGACTAGAACGGACGCTATAACACAAGCGAAACTGAACAAATAGGTCTTCATAATAAACTCCTTTCGACAAATAAAGCTTCCTTCAGCATCAAGGAAAGATGATGCCTGCTCACAATACACAAAATTTTATTTTCAAATATAAAGCGTCATTATTTCATAAAAGCGTTTGAGGGTCAATGTTTATTTTCATATTTGCAAATTGGGTTTATTTGCGATTTGACAATCTGTTTGAAAAGCAGCTTTTATGCTGTTACAATACCCCGTGCGCAGTTTTTTATGCCGATTCCAAGGGATGAAACGGAGTAAGAGCTGGAAAAATACTTTTTGAGACAGAGATGGATTTTCCGCAACGCATAGCCATTAACAGCCAAACAATAACGATTGTTCCTCGTTACTGTGAGACGGACCAGGGCGGGGTGGTTCATCACAGCGTATACCCGGTCTGGTTCGAGATGGGCAGAACAGAGCTTCTGAGGGTAAATAAAGTTGCGTATAAAGACCTTGAAGCGGCGGGGGTATTTTTTGTGATGGCAGAGTTGAACATAAGATACCGCCAGCCGGCAAGATACGACGAGAAGCTTGAACTCGATACTGCCTGTACGAAGGTAACGGCGAGCAAGATAGAACACAGCTATAAACTTACGCGGTGCAGCGATGCGGCGGTTCTGGCTGAGGGCACAAGTGTGCTGGCGTGTGTAAATTCGGATGGTAAGGTGCGGCGTGTGCCGGATTTTATGTACCCGGCTGAATAAAGGGTTCTTTCAGACAGCGGTTTGAATTGACTTGTCCGGGCGGGTCGGCTAAACTATTTAGTGATTAAGTTTTTGTTTGGTATTGACAGTTAGCTTGTTTTTAGCCGAAGGTGGCACGAGGGGTTTTCGATGAGTTTTGATAAGAAAGAGAGCTGTGGGCTTTTCGGCATTTTCGGCGACGAAGATGCGGTCAAAAAAACATATTTCGGCTTATACAGTCTGCAGCACAGGGGTCAGGAATCGGCAGGTATAGCGTCAAGTAACGGCGAGTCCATTCACTGCTATACCGGTATGGGTTCGGTTGCGAGGGTATTTCGCAGCGGCAAAAGGGTTCTGGAGAAGCTCGCCAATCCCGTTGCGATAGGGCACGTGCGGTATTCGACCAGCGGCGCTTCGAATCCCATCAATAGCCAGCCTCTTTTGACCGAATACTCACGCGGGCAATTGGCTATCGCGCATAACGGCAACCTGATAAATGCGCCGCTGCTCCGTGACGAATATGAGGCTTACGGCAGCATATTCAAATCGACATCCGATACCGAGATAATAGCTCATTTGATGGCCAAGCCGACACACGTCAGCAATCCGGACCCGCTGGCACACGTGCTGAATCATCTCCAGGGCGCATATTGTCTATTGTTTTTGTACCATGACCGTATTGAAGCTGCTCGTGACCCGTATGGAATTCGCCCATTATGTCTGGGCAAGACAAAGGAGGGCTGTTACGTCGTTGCCAGCGAGAGCTGCGCGTTTGATGCGATAGGCGCCGAATTTCTGCGCGAGGTTGAGCCGGGCGAGATTGTTACCATTGATAAAGAGGGACCAAGCAGCAGGTATTTCGTCAAGCCGGGAACGATCAAGACGGCGCACTGTTTGTTCGAGCATATATATTTTGCGAAGCAGAGCAGCACGATTTTCGGCGAGAACGTACACGAGTTCAGAAAGAAATTAGGCAGACGTCTTGCGAAAGAGCACCCTGTGAAGGGTGATGTGGTGATACCTGTGCCGGACTCGGGGACGTCGGCTGCGGTCGGCTACTCGCAGGGCAGCGGAATACCTTTTGATATGGGTTTTGTAAGAAGTCACTATATCGGCAGGACGTTCATATCGCCCGACCAGAAGCTGCGGGAGCTGCAGGTAAAACTCAAGCTGGCGGTTGTAAAAGAGGCTGTGGAGGGCAAACGTGTCGTCGTTGTTGACGATTCGATAGTCCGCGGGACGACCACGAAGGGCAAGATAACGGCTGTTCGGCAGGCGGGAGCGAAAGAGATTCATATGCGTGTGAGCTGTCCGCCGATAAGATTTCCCTGCTATTACGGCGTTGACTTTCCGACCAAGGAAGAATTGATTGCGAACAACCGCAGCTTAGAGCAGATAAGAGACTTTCTCGGAGTTGACAGCCTGGGCTATATGTCACTTGAAGGACTTTTAAGCTGTGCGTCCAAGGACGACGAGTGCTACTGCACAGCGTGCTGGAACGGTAAATATAAGATACCGGTGGATGTTTCAGTTAATAAATTTACTATGGAACGTTATCAGATGCAGATGTTTGATGATTTGCCCGATGTAAATGAGTAAATTTATAAGCTATGAGCAGTCTGGGGTAAGTATCGAGGCCAGCGACCGGATGGTCGAGCGAATCCAGTCGTCTATGGCAGGTACGTTCGGTCCCCGCGTGATTGATTTGCCGGGGGGATTTGCGGGTCTTTTTCGGCTTGACTACGACGAGAAGCTGTTCAAAAAGAATTACAAAAGGCCGGTGCTCGCTGCGTGCACGGACGGGGTAGGCAGCAAAGTTCAGCTCGCAGCGATGATGCGCAAATACGATACGGTCGGAATAGACTTGGTGGCGATGAACGTCAATGATATGCTGACACTGGGTGCGGAGCCGCTTTTCTTTCTTGACTATCTTGCGGTCAATAAACTTGAGCCTGAAACAGTGACGGAGATGATTAAGGGCGTAGCGGCCGGCTGCAAAATAGCGGATTGTGCGCTTCTTGGCGGCGAGACAGCGGAGATGCCGGACACCTATAAGAAAAACGATTTCGATATGGCCGGTTTTGCGGTCGGCGTCGTTGAGCGCAGGAAGATTATAACCGGCAGAAATATTCGCAAAGGTGACGTGATTTTAGGTTTGGCATCGAGCGGGCTGCACAGCAACGGCTATACGCTTGTTCGCAATATCTGTTTTAAGAAAAATAACCTGAAGATAACCGATAGGATAAACGAGCTCGATGGGTCGCAGCTTGGTGACGTGCTGCTCAAGCCGACACGGATTTATGTTCGCTCGATAGTAAAACTGCTCAGCGGATACAAGGTTAAAAAAATCGTTCACGGTATGGCACATATCACCGGCGGCGGCCTGGCAGGCAATATCGAGCGGACTCTGCCGAGAAGCTGCGACGCTGCAATAAACAAATCGAGCTGGCAGGTGCCGAAGGTGTTCGGCTTTCTACAAAATAAAGGGCCGATAGGAGAGGCTGAGATGTACCGGGTCTTTAATATGGGCATCGGGTATGTTTTGATAGTTGCGGAGGATTTCGCGGATTCTATATCGAAGAAGCTCGGCCGCTACGGCGAGAAGGTTTATAAAGTCGGCAGAATTACAAGCGGTGCCGGAAAAGTTATATTAAAGTAACTTAATCCATAAACCGTAGCTCGTGTACCGAGTCCTTTAAATGATTAAAACAATATTTAGGCTTTTTGCGGCGGCTTTAATATACAGCGGTTTTGCTGTTTATCTTTATCAGCCTTACTTCAAAGGATTTGACAGGTTTCAATTTGTGCTTGTGGTAAGTGTTGTCGCGGGGGCTGTGGGCTGTTATCTTTTGAGCAGGCGATGGACGAAGTCATTTTTCGGCTCGTTTGCTGCGGGGGCGATTTACGGGTTCGGACCTTTTATGCTCAGCCTGGCGAGCTATCATCCGGCGGCTTCGGTTCTGGCAGCAGGTATTCCGTGGTTTTTTTTGCCGGCAGGGCTGTGGCCAAGGGGTAAATTGCGGGCACTGCGGGCAGTTTCAAGTCTTTTGCCCTTCGCCGCGGTGATTGTTTTCTTTCAGGCGGCAGAGTATTTGCGATTCTACCCTGTATCCAAAAGTGCAGCGATAGAGACGATTGACCTTCTGAGTTTATTATCAGCTTTAGTAGCGGCGAAGCACGGGCTGGTGCTTATCGGCTTTTATCATATACCGATTGCAGCTTTGATTATCGGTATTGGGATGCTGGTAAAGGCACAGCGTCTCGGGACGATTGCAATCATTATCGCAAGTATCGCCGCCAGTGTTTATGCACCGATTCTGACGGTCAGCCCTTTTATGTGGTTCTCGATTGCGGCTGTGTGTTTATCGATAATCGCCGGTGCAGGTATCGACGGTCTGGGGCTGGCGGGGGTGGCCGACAGGAAATGGATTCTTGCGGCTCTGATTGTGATGCTGTCGCTTGCAATAGTTACGTTGCTTCTCGCGAGCAAATATTTTCAGACCTTTTTAGGCCTCGGTGCCGGCTATGCAAGGCTGTTCGTGGAATCGGCGAAGATGTATATACTCGGCGCGGTTGCAACGGGTATTCTATTTTTTATGGCACGAGCGCAAAAACGATTGACGCTCGTTCGGCTGATTCTGCTATCGTGTGCGGTCGGCATCGATATATTTGTTTGTTCACAGTACATAGTGGATAGAGTTGTCTGAGACAATCGATTATTTCAGAGACTTGACAATGACGGCAGATTTCGATATAATCGGTGACAGTTGAAAACAGGGCCTTACCGCACAATCGAGCAGGACAGGAGGTTAATTCGGAGGACAAAAATGGAGTGTAACAATCACCGGAAAAGGGCAGGAAATCTCAGCAGGATTTTGTCAATCATTTTCATTTCAGCTTTATTATTTTTAACGGGAGCTGTCTCGGCTGAGCCTGTAAACAGAGTAAGGGCGGAAAAATTAGTTATCGGCTGGCTCAGGACCGACAGCCGGCCGCTCGGTGCCAAGCTCGGCGGGACGATAAAAGATACAGTTGCCTTTAACGACGACCAAGGCAATGTGTTGTATTACGTTATCTATCTTGAGCCGAGCGGTTTTGTAATCGTTGCAGGTGACGATTTGGCTGAGCCGATTATATGCTTCGCAGAGGCCGGCGAGTTTGACCCATCCGAGGATAACCCGCTGGGCGCTCTGGTCAAAAAAGATTTGCCCAACCGTATAGCTGCAGTAAGAGCGATGCCGAGAGCGAGTGTGCTGTCATTAAACAATAAAGAAAGATGGGACAGGCTCAGCGGATATGCCGATGGCGGCGGTGTAGGTGTTCTCGGCCTTGATGTTATAAGCGACGCTCGTGTTGAACCTTTTGTCCTAAGCACGTGGGGACAATCGACTATCGGGCACATTATCGGCAACCCGGCGTGCTATAATTATTACACGCTGCCTGGCCCGGATGGTGACCCTGACAATTATCCCTGCGGCTGTGTCGCGACTGCGACGAGTCAGCTGATGCGTTATCACGAACACCCGGGGAGCTATAGCTGGGCAAATATGCCGCTCGACCCCAACTTGAGCACGACGGAGCTTGAACGGCAGACGATAGGTGATTTGTGCCACGATGTTGCGGAGGCTATCGATACCGATTACGGGCCTGACGGTTCGAGTGCGTCTCTGTACGATGCCGACTCTGAGCTTGTTGCGAGCTTCGGCTACTCGAATTCCATTTACGGAATTACTCCCTCAATAGGTACGGTTCTCAATGCGATAATTAATCCTAATCTGGATGCGGGCAAAGCTGTTATACTCGGTCTTGATGGTCCCGACGGCGGTCATGCGGTTATCTGTGACGGTTACGGCTATAACTCGCCGACGCTTTATCATCATTTAAATATGGGCTGGGACGGCTCGGACAATGCATGGTATAACCTGCCGACAGTGGACGCATATTATTCCTACAATGTCGTTGACGACTGTATATACAATGTTTTTGTGTCCGGCACGGGTGAGATTATCAGCGGGCGGGTGACGGATTCGGGAGGCAATCCGATTCCGGATGTCACGGTGACGGCGACTGCGTCGGGTGCGGGGCCTTATTATGCGGTTACCAACAGCAAAGGTATATACGCCCTTGCGAACGTTGCGTCGAATAAAAGTTACACATTAACAGCGAGCAAAGCCCCTTATACGTTTACGAACCAATATGCGTCAACCGGCCAATCGAGCGATTCAGGGAGCAGCAGCGGTAACGTATGGGGTGTAAATTTCGTCTCGGGGGGCGAGTCACCGCCGATAGCTCATGACCAGGAAATCGAGACAACCTCGGGGACAATCGAGACTGTAACGCTGCAGGCAGGTGACGACGGTTTGCCGAATCCGCCAAGCCAGCTGCGATACATAATCACACAATTGCCAAGCCGCGGCAGACTTACCGACCCCAACGGCGGTGTGATTTCAGATGTGCCTTATACGATTGCCAGCAATGGTGACGTCGTCGAGTATCAAAGCTGCGGTTATTACGCGGGGCCTGACGATTTCGAATTCGTGGCGAACGATTACGGCACGGCTCCGACCGGTGGCGACAGTGAGCCGGCGACGGTGAGCATCGATGTCGATAATGTTGTATATACCACCTTCGAGCTGCAGACGAACCTGTACGCGTCCTGGCCTATGCAGACGTATTACCATGACAGCCGAACACAGGTGATATATCTGTCCAGCGAAATCGGAGATGCCAAAACGATAACCGACCTTGCACTCAGCGTTTACCAAGTGCCGGGACAAACGCTTAACAACTGGACGATACGAATGAAACATACCAGCAGGAACTACTACTCCGGTTATCCGTATTTTGAGACAAGCGGGTGGACGATTGTTTATCAGAACAATGAAACAATAAGCTCAGCGGGTTGGCAGAATTTTCACTTCCAGAACGCCTTCGAGTATAACGGTACGAGTAATTTGATGATAGATTTCAGCCACAACAACAGCTATTACTCTTACGATGGTTATTGTTTGGTCTCGGATATGGGCATTGACCGCGTATTGCTGTCATTTGCAGACAGTACTTACGGTGACCCGCTTTACTGGTCTGATTCCTACAACCCGGGAATATATCTTGCAGAGGGTGTTCCGAATATTAAGCTTATAGGGACGGTGCCCGCCGAGCCGCTGACAGGTGACATCGAGCGGGACTGCGACGTCGATTTCGTCGATGTGGCCATAATGGCTGATGCCTGGCTAAGTCAATCGGGTGAGCCGGGCTTTAACGAAGACTGCGATATTGTGCCGGACAATGAAATCAACGGCGAAGACCTTGAACAATTGGTAACGAATTGGCTTGCCGACGCATTTTGACGGTTAGAATATTTCACGTTCGACTGTCCCGAGATAAAACCGGCCGTCCCTGTGCATAAAGTTTACGATTTTGTCGAACTGCTGGTCGATGAACTGCTGCTGGTTTGAAACGATACTTATCGCGATGACAGCCGAGAGCTTATTATCGTTATGGCCGACCTCAGCGGCGGAGGCGTTGAACCGGCTTCGCAGTCGCTCGATTAGGCTTTTGACGATGCTGCGTTTGGCCTTGAGCGAGCCGACGGCCTGCAGATGCAGTTGAGCTTTCAATACACCTACTATCATAAAAGTCTCCCGTGGCTTACTTTTATCAGCAGTAAGTCTATCTGTCAATAGAATTGATTTTTTC
This sequence comes from uncultured Pirellulales bacterium, assembly GCA_964493425.1. Lineage (GTDB taxonomy): Bacteria > Planctomycetota > Phycisphaerae > Sedimentisphaerales > Anaerobacaceae > CAYLMG01. The sequence goes on along the minus strand of CAZBMW010000002.1, from coordinate 135,164 downwards.
CCCGTTCGTATTATACTATCGGTTTTGTTTGTGAATCGAGCGATTGCGAATGGACTTGCAGAAAAAGTACTTGTCGGATGTACCTTTGATAGCCCTGGTAGCCGCGAATATTATCCCGGTTTACGGGGTTCTTTTTGTCGGCTGGGACGCCTTCGCGGTTGTGGCTTTGTACTGGTCTGAGAACCTAATCGTCGGCTTTTATAATGTTATAAAGATGGCAATTGCAAAAGCCGGCAGCCTGAGGGAGCATCTGAGTAAATTATTTTTGATTCCCTTTTTCATTGTTCATTACGGTGCGTTTTGCGCCGTGCACGGCTTTTTCGTACTGGCTATGTTTTCCGGAGGTCAGCAGGGCGAAACATCGGCTCCTGCTGTGAACGAGGGTTTGTTTTTTATGTCAATGCTCTATGCCGTTGTAAAGCAGCTGCTTTTGGTCCTGACGCCGACTCAGCTTGTCTGCGTCGGTGCACTTGCGGCCAGTCACGGCGTATCATTCGTGTATAACTTTCTGATTAAGGACGAGCGAAGCAAAGCCGACGTACAGATGCTTATGGGCAGCCCGTATTCGAGAATCGTTGTAATGCACCTTGCGATAATTTTCGGAGCGTTTTTGATGACGGCTTTGAAGACACCGGCCTCTATTGTGATTGTCCTGGTAATCATGAAGACCTATTTCGATATAAAGCTTCACCTCCGCGAACACAAGAAATTAAAAGCCCGGAATTGAGATGCTCGATCCTTGATGCTTGATTCTTCATCAGACTCATTTGTTATTCTCCGGCTTCCATCGATAGCTATTGCTACTATAATCATCAGCATATACGAATTCTCGATCTTCAGGCAGATATCCTCCGTGGAATTGAGAATATCGGGTTGCAGATTCAGCGAGTAACCTGAAATCATCTTCTCTTAGATCAGATTTAGAAGAGAATTTATGCGTCTTTCTTATTTCATGAGCAATACAACATTGGATAAAAAAAATTGTTCCAAAAATCAAACCTAATATAATTGCTCTTTTTGCATATTTTTCACCGCCTAAATCATTCTTACTAAATTGAATCACAAAAAGTGCTGTTATTCCAACCAGAATACCTGCAGCAAATAAAAAGAACATAGCAATCTTGGGGATGGTAAATGCAGGTCTTTGCTCGGCAGTCTCCTGCGAAAAAAACCGAACAATAACTGACTCCAGGATTAACATGGCAAATGCAGACACTATCAATAATATCGAAGCAACCGCCAAATAACTGGTTCTGCCTTTTTTTGTTTTAGCCATAGACGAACCGCTTATTAAAAGACGCCAGGATTTGTTTTCAGTATCTTTAATTTATATAAAGAAGCGATGAATGTCAATAATTCTCTGTTCATACTTTTGTAAATCCCAGCGTCCGGTCACGCCTCACGGAGTTGTTTTATTATCATTTGTTTTCGCCTCTCGAACTCCTGCGGCAACAATCGCTCGGTCGATTTCCTTTGGCCGATACCGAACTTCTTCTTGAAAGCCTCGATTTTCGCAAGGGCTGTTTTCTCTCTTTTCTGCAGCAGCCGACTTGACTGCCCACCGGCAGGCATAGGCAAGTCGGCTGCAGTACCTTTATTAGTCTCTGTATTAGTATATGTATTAGTAGTACGACAATTCTGTCTAAGTCGAAATACAGGTTTTGTCGCAGTCGAATTACCACTTTTGTCGTACTCACTACGACAATTCTGTCGTACCCCCCGCTGCTGATTGTTAAATCTTTGCCTCATAATTTCCGAGACCTGCGGATGACTCTTAACCCAGATCGTTCGATAGTATCCCTTGGGATTTTTTATATGCAGATACTTTTCCAGCCTGGAAATTCTTCTCGTGATTGTTCTTGCAGTTGCCATGAAGATTTGAGCCAGGGTTTTATTGCTCTGGTAACAGCCTTTTTCGCCGAAGCTGTAAAAGTGTGCAAGCAACAGTTTGCAGCTGTCATCGATGTCGAACAGATTCAATATCACGTTCGGCAACCATAAACCATCCTGATTTTTCTTCTTTTCCTTCTGCATTTGTTTGTCGTCTGCTCTCTGTCTTCCTTCATCTGTGATTTAAATACGAGCCCGAAAATTATTGGCTTGACTAGTCCTTTCGCTGTTGTTTATATTAATGACCGGTTATGCGGGTTCGACTTATCGTATAGATGTCGGTTCTTTTTTTAGGAGAACGAGCTATGTTCAAGTTAATTTTAGCCATAGGTCTTTGGCTCGCTGTTATTTCTTTTGCAGCGACGATAATTATGTATTTCTACTCTGTGTTTTACTCATCCCTGGATGTTAGTAATCTTTACTATTTAGGCGGCATCACCTCCTGGTCCTTTTACGTGAGTATCGCCGCAGCGGCCGCGGTTGTTATTTTCTCCAAAAAAAATCAGAGGTAAAATTAATAATCCGTCCATCAGCTTTTTAGCTCTGCAACTATTGTTTTGGTTTCAGGTGACTGATTTTTCTGAGCTTCCTTGAATGCCTCTGCACTGTCGGCGTTCAGCTTTTTGAAAAGCTCGTTGTTCTCGATGATTTCTTTTAAGGCTGTCGATTTTGCTTTTGCTTGTTTTAAGAACGCGACAGCCTTTGTGCCGTAAACGCCGCCTATCAAAGCACTTATTGCGATAGCCAGCTCTAATCCTGCGTCTGTCAGCTCCCAGACGTCCGGCCTTTCGCTCGAATCCGAAATCGCAGTCTGCGTTATAGCGAGACTGCTGTCGCTGAGTAAATCCTCAGCGGTTTCTGCCAGCGGGTATTCTTTCGGCAGGCCGCAATAGGACACAAACGCCTGACTTTGAACCTCGCTGAGGTTCGCAAGTGACTGCAGCTTGGCCGAGGTGACCTCGTCTTCTGCAAGGTCAGCCGTCATCGCCGCGGTCTTATTGTGCAGCCATGCGTTCTGCTTCTGCGTTTCGTTCGGTGCAAAGCGCAGACTGTCACAGCCGACAACAAATACAAAAAACATTACCGGCATTAATAAAAACCTTTTCATCATTTTTCTCCTAAATTGTTGACTCCTTGATATAATATTTGACATAAAAACAAAATGAATATCACTTAATCTATAAAAGAATGATTATGGATATAGCCAAATCGTACAGGCCGAAAACTATATTGTTATGGCAGAGGATTTCAGATGATGCTGAAGCTCAGCGAATATTAAATCTTTTTCCCTCTGCAGAGGTGAGGTTAATTAAACGCCAGCGTTATTCTCCTGCTTCTAATTTATCTCTCGGCAGGGCTCCTTTGGAAGGTAAAAAAACTTTAATGATAGGTCACTGTTCATCCTTTGTTGGATTTTTCGACGGCAGGGCCTGCAGTTTCTCGTACGGCGGCCAATCAGACAAAGTTTCAAATCTTAATGTAAATTGCAGTCCCTATTATAAATTGGTACCGCTCTCGAATGGATGTCCCTATTACTGCACTTACTGTTATCTTGCATACGTTTATCGCCTCTATATGCCGTATATTAAAATCAACATCAATTATGATACGGTGTTCAGGCAAACCCGAAAAGTTATCAAGACCGCTGATAAAGTCGTCAGCTTCAATATGGGTGAAATGCTGGACAGTCTCGCATTTGACCACATAACGAACCTTACAAAAATGCTAATACCTTTCTTTTCAGATTTTCGCAGTGCATATCTTATGCTACTGACCAAAAGCAGTAACATTGACAATCTTCTTGCCCTCGAACCAAACAATCAGGTCGTAATCTCCTGGAGCCTGAATACGCAGAAAATGATAGATTCTTTTGAGCCGGGAACCGCATCACTCGAAGACAGAATCAAGGCCTCGAGCCTCTGCCAAAATCATGGTTACCGGATTCGATTTAGAATCGACCCTGGAATACTGTACGATAACTGGCAGAGCAATTATGCAGACCTGATTAAAAAAATGCTGACAAATACCAGGCCGGAAAATATCACAATCGGTATGCTAAGACTTCTGCCGGGACATCTCAAACTAATAAAACAGGCATATGGCAGCCGAGGCAAAAAACTTTGCTCATATTCACTTGTCAAAGCAGCTTCGGATGGAAAACTGCGCTTCCATCCGGATAAACGAATAGAGTTTTACTCATTTCTTGTGGATGTAATACGCGGTTTTGATAAAAGTGTATCGATAGGTCTCTGCAGAGAGACATCGCAGGTGTGGAGTGTTTTAAAAGACCGCTGTGATTTAAAAAAATGCAACTGCGTCATCTGGTGACTATCCTTTTCTGTTATTTATCTATATCATCCAGTTTTATCTGTTCCTGATTTTTTTCTATTGCTCTTATGCGGTATTCGTATGCGATTGATTTGGCCTGCAGGGTTTCGATTCTGCGCTCGAATTTTTTTTGGTTGTCCAGCAGCACCGTTACGTCCTTTTGCAGCATATCCAGCTGTCTCTGAAGATTCACCCAGCTTCCGACTATAAGTGATGCCAGCAGCAGCAGTTGTATAAGCACCGACACGTTCACCTGCCGATTCAGTTTCCAGTTTTTGCTGTTATTGTTTTTCGTATCGCTCATTTCTTAACTTCTAACTTCAATGTTCCTTGTTCTGTATTCGATATTCCTTATGGTTTCGCATAAAAGACATTTTTGTCACCGACTCTGCAAATCACGACGAAGCTGCCCGCCTGTAATTGGCCCTGCTGAGTGAATGATTCTGCCAGATTGAACGCTTTGAATTCTCCGCCTATTTCTATGGGCGTTATTCCTTCCTGTAATATTTCGATTGCACGAACGTTGTAGGCGTTATATGACGACAGGCTTATAATCTTCGCCGCCAGGACCTGAGCAGTCGAGCCGGGACTCACAGAAACCGCTTTTTCAGTCAAATCCGAACCGCTTCTTGCAAGCCGCTCTAAGGTTTGTCTGCTTTCGTTTGTCTGCGATTGGCCGTTCACAGCGAACGCCTCCTCTGTTTTTTGATTGTCAGTTTCGTGATCTGGTTTTCGAAATCCATCCGCACACGCTCTATCCAGGCGCTGCTTCGATTGTCCGTTTTCAGGCCGAACAAATCTCTGCTCTCAGGGCTCAAAACGATAGCGTCACCCGGACCATAGCCGACTGACAAGTGCAGCGTCTTTACCTCGAAGCTCTCAGTCGGCTTAATTGTGCCGGCAGCTTGTCTGCGGACGTATTTTCGCAAAGCCTCGCTGTTGTCGGCTTCGTCGGCCTCGCCCAGCGCTTCGCTCTGCGAGTTCGCAAAAATACTTTTTCCCGTCACCTTTCGATACTTGAATCGTCTTGGCAGAGTGAATACCCTGTCAACAACAGGCACGACCGAATTTACCGGCCCATCCGCTATTTCGCAGCTCAGCCTTTCGTCGCTTACCACCGAAGCCGTTATCCTGAATTTCAAAACGCCCTTCAGCGCCGCTATGCATGTAAACATGTCGAGCCTGTCACTCGACAGCCATATCCCGCATTCGTCAAGCCGATTCTCGAATGCACCTAAATATTGCAGCCAGTGCTCGCCGTCGTCGTACGTGACCTCGAGAAAATAGCCCATCGATTTTCCCTGCTTATCGCAGCTGAGTGCAGGCCAGAAACGCCTGTGCTTTTTGGCGTAATTGCTGTTGCCGAAGACCGGCGAGAAATCGTAGGCCTCGCCCTGATTATAAGGCTCTTTTGTATAGTCACCCGCCTCGTTGAGAACCCATCTGCGATAAACGTCCTTGACCTCGATAAAGTCGGAATTCGTTGAAGGCGAATACAAATCGCAATCAACCTCCTCGAGGCTCGGGTCCCAGCCTTTGGCGAGCTCGAATGTCGCCTCGAATATCTTAAAATCTCCTCTGCCGATGTATCGATTTGTAACAGCTCGATTTTTCCCGCTCGAAAGCTCAGTGACATTCGTACGGGATATGCTCAAAGCCTCTCCGTCTCTCTGGAAGTTCAGCTCGACGGTTTTGCCCTTCGCATCTTCGTAAAATATTATCTGCTGCTCCGGGCCGGTTTCTGTCATAGCCGGTGTGAACTTAAACTTAATACCTGCACGCTCGCAGCATCGCTGAAGAGCCTCAAGCAGACTCGCACCGGTGACATCGAGGTCGTATATCTTTTGCCCTTCTGTCAGCGCTTCCAGCCTTTCAATCGGCTGGCTCTGCAACGCACCAGCCGGCAGATAAACACACAAAAGGTAATCAATTACCTCGGCACAACTGAACAATTTGCCCTGACCGCTCTCACCTGAAAACAGCCTGATGGCCCGACCGTTATGCATAATCGTTTGAGCGCTCGCGTTCGGCTCAGCAGAATCGTTAAAGATTGTATCAAGACCATCGAGAAACATTACAGTACCGTCGTCTTTCGCAACGTACCGGCCGTAAACGGTTATACGCTCAAGCTCGCAACTGAAATCTCTTGTTGTTATCTCGACCGACCAGCCGGCGGAATCGAGTCTGCTTTCGGCTTTTTCTATCCTGCCGACAAATATCACAACGCTGCCGAGAGATGTCCCCTCGTCATATAAATATTTAATGCAGATACTTTTGCCAACCCTGGGCTCAAAGCAGCCGTCATTTTTGCTCACTAATTTCGCCCAGCCGAACTCAGGTGAGCCGGCCCGTACAATCTCGACCAGCTCAAGCTGTGAACACAAACTGCCGTCATAAAACACTTCAGCCCGCCCTGCTGCAATTGACAGCTCGTTTTTCTCTGACTGATAGAAATCAACTCTGTTCGACATAAAAAACTGCTCCCTAAACCGCCTGCACATCCGCAATCACAGGCGAGTCAGAAACTATCGAAACAATATCAATCGTGTTAACTGAAACGTCACCTTCCGTCCCCGCCTTATCTTCAGCCCTTACGGCAAAGCTGTACCTTCCATCGTCGGCGACCGTAACTTCACAGCTATAAAAACCTTTGCCCTCATATTCTGTTACTGCTATTGCATTTTCATAATCAACCTCGCCTGTCCCGTTGTCACCGTAAATGTTGAAACGTACAGGCTCGCTTTCCTGGGCGAGCGGACAATAATACCAGCTCAGCCGGATGCTGCTGTCTGTTTGCTGCTCAGCCTTAAGAGCGAAGACGCTGTTTGGTCTCGGTTTTAATAACCTGCCTTCGGCATCAATAACTGCTTTAACGACGCCCTGCAGGCCGTGCTCAAGACAGCCGAATCCGTTAGCCCTGCGAACCGCGTAGTAATACGTCTGCCCACCCTCGTGCGGAATATAGCTCGGCACCGTTATCTCGATTGGCTCAGGCCCAGTCACCAGCAGGATATCCTCAAAATCCACCGTCCAGAAGCTGCTGCCTCGATAAAGAATTGCACAGCCGTCGCGACGCACCCAGAACCAGCCTAAAGTAAGTACCGTTCCAAGCTTGAAGGCGTTGGAAGTCATACCGCCGAACAATGCATCTCTGTAAAATTTAGTATCCATCAGCTTGGCGTCCTCGTAATCTCAGTGTCACTATCGGTCGGTGTATGCGTCAGAATCGGCGTCTCGCCGTCATCGTCATAATAAACAACCGCTCCGCTGGATTTATCCTGAATCGCTTTATTGACAATTGACTTTGCAGCCTTCTCAATCGCTGCATGCTCGGTCTTTATAGTGAAATGCACCGGCACAGCGCTCGTATGCGTAAACAAAAGGCCTATACAATCGGCGTTCATCTCTTCAGCTGTAAGATTGACCTTCCACTGCCCGTTGCCGACGTGTGTCGGCGTATTTGTTAGTGACGCCTGGCTGCCGCCGTCTTTGGTTATATAGCCGTTTACCGTCCCACTCGTAATCGCTGAACCATCGTCAGCTTTAATCATCTCAAAAACAAATCCTGTCACTGCGGTATTTTTTACAAATCCCATCTCAAGCTCCTAAAAGATTATTTGCCCTCATTGCCAGGGCAGGATTAAAACCAGCTCCAGCCAGCCCCAAGTCTAAATCTTCCGTCCAGCCGTCAACGGTCATTGAACTTCCATCATTATAGGTGTTGCAGGCGTAAATATAGGTCCAGTCAACAGGCGCACCTAACTGCGAATCTACCTGGAGCGTGTCCTCAAGATTGCCACCTTCTCCGTAATAACCACCTGTACAAATATAAGCAGTATATCTGCCGGAATTATTAGCCCCACCGTCTTTGTCCCTTGTGATTGTTACGTAATATAGCGTGTCCTTCTCGGCACCCGACCAGGTATCAGTCGTTGGAGAGCCTTGGTCGATGATTCTCAAATAAATTCTGTAATCATAGTTATATTCAAAAAGAACAACACCGCTATAGCCACTCGTCTGCAATCCACATATATCATCAATATGTTCAGATAATGCCCAATGAGCGGCGAAACAACTATATCCGTTACCATAATCGCCAAACTGCATTTTGAATTTGTGGGTAGAATCACTGTCGAAAAAATGGTAGCCCATCTCCTTATAAACGTAGGCCTCCTCATTACGGCTCAAATCATCCCACGATACCTTTGAGCTTGCCACCGTGATTTTGCTGTTGGGGTCTACTTCCGTATAAGTTGTAAAATCCTCAATTGCCATCAATATCCTCCAGCTCTATGTTATAACGGGCTGATTTCTGCAGCTCTGCCTTAGTATCTCCGATAGCATTCAAAACCTTCATATTTCTAGGCTCAAAGTCCTCGCTGATGAATCTCTTAAAATCCTCGAACAGGAGCTTCTCGGCATAATTATATTTTTCACGAATTTTTCCAGGCAACAAATCGTACTGCTCTTTTGTTATGCCCTCTCCGTACCAGCTTGCGAATGTGTTATGCAAAAGTCGCAATTTCTCCTGTGCTGCATAAAGATACTCAGCCTTATCCGCAATCGATACGCAATCCTGCGGAACTTTCATTTATCTTCCCTTCAATTATCCAACCTTTAAGCCTCTTCCGTCCAGTCGCCGTTTTTGGCGATTGTCACCCAGTCGCCGTTCGAGTCAGCTGCAAGCGTAATGCTCTCGCCGATCGCATCAGCCGACTTATACTTGCCCGCGGTCTGGCCGCTCGTGTCCCTGATAGCTGCGCTGCCCGGCTCTATCCGAAGCTCATTCGCAGATTGCACCGCAAAGACAAACAACGTCCCCGCTGCTGCCGATTCCGGCAGCGTAAGAGTTATCACACCACTCGCACCGAAATTAGTGTGAACACTGCCCGACTCAGCCTCTGAAAGACTATCGTCACTCGTATGTGCCTCGATATCTTTCTTTATCCCGCCGGCTGAATATGGAATACAAAAATTATGCCCCTCTCTGGCATCAACTATCGATAGTATCTCGCCCGACGATGTCGTAACCACCGCCAGCCGAATATGTGCCGTCGTCTTCATATCGGGAAAGCTGCTGTACTCATCAGTTACCAGATTTGCCTCGCTGTCGAGGTAGATATATATAGCATCTTTGTCATCTGCCAAGGTATTGCCGCTCGAGCCTTCGTAGCTTACTAACTCACTACCAAGCAGAAACTTGCCGCTTTTTACGCCTATGTCCAGACCGCCCTCGTCAAAGACACGCAAATCGTTCGCACGCTTCGTCGCAAGTAACAGCCGGTACAATAACTTCCTGAACTGCAGATAATAAGGCGATGTCCCTGTTGGTATATATTCAACACCTGTTTCTGTGTCACTTTCAATATTCAGCAACTCATTGTCACTCGGATATACCTCTGCCATAACTTTCTCCTTGCCTTAATTTATCCCCAAAACCATCTTTTCACCCGACTCATCGAATGAAACAATAGACAAATCCTCTACACTTCTTGCCGCAGGCTCTGCGAATATTTCTCCGCTCTCAATGGGCTCGCTTTCATTTCCCTCTGCGTCTATAATCTTCACAGCGAACTTGTAGACGCCCGCTGGCAACTGTTCGCTTATCCACTCAATCACGTCTGCATCAACGCCAAACTCTCCCCATCCGAAACAGCCCACGCCGAATCCGGCACCCGAAGACCAGTCTCTGCCGAAATCACTTCTGCCGAACCTGCTCATCCCGAATCCGCCTTTATCCTGCCAGTCCGCCCAGACCTCTATCGGCTCGGTATTAATTGGATTGTCATAATCAATCTCGCCCGTACCATTATCAAAATAGACATTAACCATCGCACCGGCAGCCAGTTTCTGCTGTCGCAACAAACTAATTTTCACCCGCCCACTTTTACAATCGCTCTCGTCAAGCTCACCGCTGAAATCTCTATCAGCCTCGAACGCATCAACTGCAAAAACTTCTATACGAATGGATGACGAAAAAGAGCTCGGCACTTGCACCAACATCCGCCTTTGCTCGGCCCCATCGCTTGTTGCGTAGTATCTGCCGTTGACATAGACCTGGTAAAATTTGTCCTGCAATGACGACTGCCAACTCAGCAAAACCGTTCTCGGCACGCCGACACCGTCACCATCTTTCCAAACGCCCGCCGGCAGTTTAAATGCCCTGACCTTCGCTATGCCTTCACTGCTCAGTCCCATCTTAACTAAACCTTCAACTGCGTGTACTCGATTTCATAGTCGACAACGATTCCCCCGCCGCTCTTGTTCCTCTCTGACACCTTGAATTTATCCATTCGCATATTCGTGAACACTCGGCCTTCACTTGTCTTCAAAATGTGCTCCTTGCCGTCCATCAATGACGATATCTGCTCTATACGCTCCTGCAACTGCTGCGAGCTCACAGCCCGCAACTGACCTTTCTGTTTTATCTTTCTTGCTCTGCCGCCCAAATCTATACTCACAACTCCGTTCAGTCCCGCCACAGCCCGTTCTTTAACAGCTCGCTCGGCACTGCCCGCTTCAATCTCTAAAAGCTGCTCATCGAAAAAAGTTTGCCCATCCAGCATCGTTCTCATTTGAAACTGCCCTGAAATCTTTATCTTTCTTTTTAGTACCGTGACATCCTTATGAAGCTTCCGTCTAAGGTCAAATCTGCAACGCCGTCGCCATCGGTATCAATACAGACCTGGCATCGCGCTCTCGCCTTTTCGAAGAGTTTTCTATAGTGCAGGCTCTTCGCCCAGAAGTTCTCATCTGTCGCGTTGCTCGCCAGCATCGCGTACACACTTGATAGAACCAAAAACACCGCCGCCGGCTTTAATACTTCCGCATCGATGATATTCTCCGCTTCTATTTCAGAGCCGGCCTTTCCAGGCCCGATTCCAAAATACTCCGTCAAACGCAGACCAGCCTCGACTATCTGCGCCTCGAATGTGCTCACCCGGTAATAAATCCCCGTCCCCGCAGGCGGTGCTACCGCGTCTGCCTCCTCGTCAGAGCGAATCACCGAAATCGTAAGCTCCGTCGCCGAATCAACCGAAACAATCTCATACACCCCGTCAATCGCACCATCTGAGCTGCGAAGATAAATCACGTCGCCTGCCTCAACATCAGCCGAAACAAAATCCGCTCCGCTCGCACTAAAGCTCGTCCCGTTGATTTCGCCATCATCGCCGAAAATATGAACTTGCCACGGCAGATGAAGCTCACCGAACAGAACCGGCTCATACTTCGCTATATCGATATCATTACAAAATTTTATCATTCCAGTCCGCCCTTCTCAAAACCATTGCGTATGGCGGACGGCTGAACGCCGTCCGCCATACATACCGAATCCTCACCTTAGCTGGTCGACAGGCCCCGAATCAGACCATGTGCCGCCTCGTTCTTCAGCTCTAACGTATATTCACCGATAAGCTGACCGCTCTCATAATCACCGCCGCTTGCCAGGGGTTTAAAGTGAAAACTTCTACCCGCCAAGGGAAGTACACTTACCCGCGATGAATCCACGAAAAGAACTGCATCCTGCGGCAGCCATCGCGTTGTCGCCACCCTGCAGACACCAAAGTCACTCTCATAGATACTTATCATATCCTTGTAAGTGACATCAGCAGCCGAAAAGCTTCTCGAACCATCTGCAAAGCCGTTCACCTTCCGTTTCTGAAATCCGCCTACGACAATCAAGTCAACGTTGCCGCTGCTGCTTTCCCAAATCTTGCGAAGAACATAATTGACCTTCGCCTCATCAAGGTCGCTGCCCGAAGGAAAACCGCTGTCACCCGTATGGAAAACATTCGTCGCCAGATGCTGAATTACCCCCTTCATTGTTCGCCGGACAGTTCCGCTTCCCTCCGGATTGCTCGAAGGCTCTCCGCCGTTAATTATCGTGTTCTCGAGGTCGCGTATCAGCTCGCGAAGCCGCTCCTGTTTCTGATAATCCATCTCATCCGCCAGACCCAGCTGGCTCGCTGCCATATCAGAACCCGATACGTCGACGGCAGCCGTAAATATCTGAGTATAGTTGCCGCACCTGTTACGATTCGTAAACCGCACACCGGGCTTATCCGCCCCCTCGAGAGCGGCATTACCCAGAATATTGATTACCTGGTTGTCCGCCAGATCCTCGGCTGTCGTACCCGCATAACCTCGAACCACTGTCAGCGTGTCACCATCAATCCCCGTCACTAACATCAGCTCTTCCGAGCCTTCAATCTGTATCTGGTCGCCCGCTCTGAACCTGCTGCCGTTATCAACGTCAAACTCCGTATCAACATCCGGGTCCGTAAACGTATCGTCATTGATAGCGTCCTTGTTCGGCAAAAGCTCATCCTCAAGCCACTCGTGATGTGTGCTCACAGCCTCTCTTAACGGGTCACCAAGCGCATCCAGAAGCGGCGTTTCATAAGGCGATATTATCCCAATCAAATCGGATACATCCTCAGCCAGTTCCGGCAGAGTCGTACCCGCCGAATATGTCGCTTTACCTGTAAATGCCATAAAAACCTCCTTATCTTTTACTCAAAACTAAAAACTCAACACTAAGAACTAAACACTAAAGAACGTTTCTTCTCAGCTTCAAATACTCCTGTAAATCTCTTCTGTCCCCTGAACCAGCCGCCTTTTTCGCAGCCTGCTCGAGTACACTCTGTCCGACCGCCCTGTTTTTTACTCCCGATGTTTTTTTAACCGTCAGATTTGTAGTGCCGGCTCTGCCGAACAGGTATTGCTTTTCCTTTTTCAATTGCTCGATACAGTTATCCACGTCTTTACTGTCACTGCCTTCGAGTCTGGACTTGGCAAGCAGAACCGCCGCCTCCAAGTCACTCGCCCCCGCCGCCGATAACTTGCGCGTCAGTTCCTGTTCGGTCTTTATACTCGCCAGTTCCTCAGCCGCCTCCGAAAGCTCTGCTTTCGTCTGCTCTAATTCAGCGGACAATTCTTCATTTTTCTTCTCGGCACTCTGTGCCCTCCTGCGATATCGTATCGACTCCGTCAGCGGAACAAGCTTGCCGCTGCTATCCGCTCCGGCAGTACCGCTGGACTCCGCTTCTGTCTCTGACAGCCTCTCTTCGTCAACCTGACTCATACAACCTCCAAAAAAACCAAACACTAATCACTAAAACCTAAACACTAACATCATAGCCCAACTCTTTGAGTATCTGCTCACTCGATACTCCAAGCTCTTTTTTCATCTGTGCCTCCTGAAGCTTCTCCATCATATTCTCAGGCAGCGGGCTCGGAAAAATAATATCTACCATCCTGTCACTCGCTGCCGTTTTATAAATCCCCGATGCATCAAGTATCTCTAAAACCTTCCTGCATATATTCTTTATCCCTTCTCCGTAGGTGAATCTCTTCCGTTCCGTCTTGCTGAGCATCCCCATAAGTGTCAGCCGAAGCGCAACGGCGCTCGTTAGATTGCCCACCTTGCCTCCGATTAATCCAGCTACTATCGGCGTCACCGAGCTGGTCTTGTCCATCGCTTCACGAATCTCAGAAATGTGCTTATCCTCGCTCGGCGTATCGTTGTCACCGCCGAACTCCTCAATCGTCGCTTCCATATTATCCGTACACCACATCCTGCCCGGCGATACAGGCTTATCCTCAAAGCCCTCGATGCCCTTGCCAAGATACATCTTAAAAGACTGAAAAGTTATCCGGTTCGACCTGTCACTCAGTCTCGTATTAAGCTCATCCTGCAGCGGTATCAAAGGCTCAACGTCGCTTATCCCCTCGTAGTAAAAAGGCTGTGCCAGATTCTGAATATGAATCACCGGCAAAAATCCCCAAGGCAGGTTCCCCTCGGAAATGAGTTTGCGATTCTCGTATCGCTGCCACGCGTCCGCAGAGACAATCTCCGTCACCGCAACCGTCTCTCTGCTGTCCGTCATATTACCCTCCCCGGACAAAAGACGTGACAGAAATGAGCTCTTTCTGCTCACAGCATTTCTCTTCTGATAAAAATGCTGAACGTAGTACCTGATTTTCCTGTAATCTTCCTCATCCAGAACCGGCAGTGCTCTCGGCGCTTCAATAAGTTCCAGCCCGATTGTTTGTGCCAACTGCAGCACATCTTCTAAACTGGTGTGTTGAAGTGAAGGAGAAGTGAATTTCTCGAAGATTTCTTCGCCAGGCCTGACGAAACAATCGACGAAACCGTAAACGCACCCGAGCACCGCCATATCCTGGAAAAAACCTACACCGCCGTTAGCCGAAAATACAGCTTTTAAAATCGCTTCTATTTGGGCCTTCTTTTGGCTGTCCGGCGATTTAGATATTAAGCTCAGCGGTTTCCCGAACAAAAAGTCAACCGCCGCATTTACTCGCCACGCTATATCATTTTCTATTACAACCTCTTTTCGCTGTATGTCACCTACCGCTCTGCCGCCGAACACGCCTATATTAGCCGAATGCACTAATCCTGTTATTCGTGCCGGCAGCCCGTACTCCTGAGCCTGTACATAGCATCTGCCGTTCTCATTAACCTTTCTGCTGTATGCTCCGCTGCCGAAACTTTCTACTATCGGATTTGCGTAATATTCCCAGAGCTTTCCGAAATGCCTTTGCACCTCAACTGAGCGTTCTTCGACCAGCCACTCAAGGAATTCCGCCTGAAGACCTTCATCTCTAAATATCCCCGGCTCAAATCCCATATCAGCTCCTTTCAGTAATCCGACTCATATCTCGTCATCCACCCTCCCCTATCCATCTGCCGCCTGCCCTTCGTAGCCTTGGCGTAGAAGAGTCATCAGCCTTCCATAATTAGACCCCCCCGCGCGATCTTGCGCGCTTTTGCGATTTTTTAAAGGCGTGAATTTCTGTAAATGCTTGTGGTTAAAAGACTAAAAAAAATTCAAAAAAATTGGATTTTTCAATTACCCCCCCGCGCGATCTTGCGCGCCACCCCCATTTTTAAGCCAAAAATGAACTCCGCAATCTCGCTGACTACCCCCGTTTTTAAGCCAAAAACGACCTTTCGTGTTTAGCGATTTGGCTGCTAAAAATCTCCTCGCCTCTTATTTCTGACGAACAAAGCCCCCAACCCTAAAAGCAAAACCGTCGTAGGTTCAGGAATATATGGCACGTCCGAGTTATAGCGAACCTGCCCGTTAATCCACCTAAGGGGATCCTCTTCTCCATATTGAGTAAAATCTACAGCAAAACTCTCAACTTCTCCACCTGCTCCATAAACAGCCTCTAAAACTGTGAAATGTCCGCTATTTTCATTATTACCGCGGTTGTTGCCAATAAAATCCAGTCCCGGCTGGTCGATATCCTGAAATGGAAAACGTGCTGCGTTGTCATAAAATCCTGGAACAAGTGTGGCTTCATATGGTGCAGCAAGTTCCAACCACCACCAATCAGAAGAGCTTTCAATCTTAAATGTAACACCGTTATCGAAATTACGCTCAGCTTCAAATGAGTAGCCGTCTTCTGGCGTTGCCAATACAGTTAGACCTTGGCCGACCCAGCTTTCAGGAGAGCTCTCAAAATATAAAACCATTGCTGCTTTTGAGCTTGAACAGAAAAATGAAAACAATATCACCACTGCAAAGAAGTGGGTTTTTGCACTTTTCATTTTTTATCTCTCCTAAAAAAAATCATTTTCTTTTTCTTCTCAATACCAATCCGCCTAAGCCGAGCACCAAAAAATTCCCAATATCGCAAAAAATGTTTTTGTACGTATTATATTTATGTGTGAAGGCCGGCTTATTTCTAAATGTGGAAGACGACTTGAAAGCTTTTCTCTTCTCATTCTCTCTCTATCAACCACAACTCAAAACCATTATAAATAAGCTATATTTGCTATGTCAAGCAAAAAATATCATTTTTATCGGACAATAGGCAACGATAAATCAAATATTTTATTTATTGTAAGACGGGGGATAAAGTATTAAATCAGATTTGATGCTATTTCTCCGCAAATTGAAAAATGTGCAAAATATAAAAGGGGGCATATCATAACGAATCGAGATAAAGGATTATTGTCTTTTTTACAGCTCAAAAAGGTATCGAAGATATCGGCTTGAAGTATAACAGGAATCTAACCCTCTCCGAAGTAGAAAAGCATAAGATTTGCTCAACTACTGATATCACCCTGCCCCTCTTCTTACCAAATCTTTTCACCTTTACTCCTCACTCTTTCTTTCCACAACACCTTCCTCACTCTTTCTTTTCATCACCCCTTCTAATAACCTCTATCTCTTTTCATCAATATGCCCCCCTGGTTACTTTCAATTTTATCTTGACTTTTAATCGAGTCAAGCAAAAAAATCACCTTTTTTTCAGCTTTATTTTTCGCGTATCAGCCGCTTTATCCGAAGCCGATTCGCCCTTTTTTCTGTCAATTCAGAGCATAAGCCTTATCTTCTTTTATAAAAAGATAATAAAGCCTGCCCTCTTGATACGTCATCCCCGCAATTTTGCCCGCTGTATCGCCCACTCCGATATATAAATCACATCTGCCCGGCGCGCGAATCGCCCCGCCTGTATCCTGGTCGAGTGCAAACCCGCTGTAAACCGATTTACTGATTACCCCCCTGCTCTCTCGCGGCAGATACGTCGAAACATAAGCCAAAGCACCCCTCGGAAAAATCGATTTATCCGTCGCTATCGAGCGCATCTGGGTCACCGGTTCATTCAAACTTCCTCTGGGCGGGCCGTCCTCGCCCTTGAAAAAAACAAAACGCGGATTCCGTCGCGTGTATTCTCTCACACTGTCCGCGTGTCTTTTGAAATAATCTATCATTGCAGATAGACTCAATTGACCCTCGCTTATCGTACCGTCGGCAACCATCGCCTTTGAAATGCTTTTATACTCCCAGCCGTTATTCGCGGCATAACCTACGCCGACAATCTCGCCGTCGGGCATCCGAATCTTCGCAGAGCCCTGTACATGCGCGACGTACGCCTCGAAAGCGTCACAAAGCCACACAAGCTCTTTTCCTCTGAGCATATTTGTATTCTCAATCACCGCTCGCGAAGGATACCTTGTCACCCCGCCGCCCATCGCTCGTCTGCCTAAAATCTGCCCGTCTGCACCCTTGACCAAATCTTCCGGCTGACGATACAAAGGATACTGAAATTTCCTGGTTTGTACCGTTGAGCCGTCGAATATCGGCGTATAGTAACCCGTGAACAAAACTGTCCCTTCGCCGTCACAGCCGACCGACGTATAAACGTCAAAATTCTCTTGTATCGCATCATTAAGCTGTTTGCCGGCTAATCCCGAATCAAGCAGCTCTGCGAATTTTTGCAGGCTCGTGACTGCCCTCGAATGGCTAATCCCGCACATCGGATAATATCTTTTGCTTGAAGGCTTATTAAGGTAATTCAGACTATTGCCGACCGCCTCACGCAAATCCTTCAAATTTGTACAGCCGAACGTGAAATCCGGAATCTGCCATGGCTCATTAATTTTACGAAGCGCCTGCTCGCCGGGCCCTAAAGGCCTGTCGTACGACATAGGCTCAATTTCCCGCCTCGCCGCAGGCTTACAGCCGACAAAAAAACTTACCGCCAGAAGTGCAAATATAAGACAAATCCTAATTTTCATTTCTTTTCTCCGGCTTTTTGAGACAAAAAACAGTACTAGAATGCAAAAAAACATTATTAAAACAAATCGGCTATATACACCAAATTGCTGAAAAATTTCCAAACATCAGCCTATAAAGAATTAACAATCAGTAACAGGGGGTACGACAGAATTGTCGTAGTGAGTACGACAAAAGTGGTAATCGACTACGACAAAACCTGTATTTCGACTTGGACAGAATTGTCGTACTACTAATACATATACTTATACAATACTAATAAAGAAACCGCAGCCGACTTGCCTATGCCTGCCGAAAAGCAGGCAAGTCGTCTGCCCCCTGCAGGTGAACGCCTGACGGCACTTGATTTATGAGCTTTTAACTTCTACCGTGCATTCGGGTATTGCTGATAAAAACTGTTGGCCGTAACTCTTATTGGCTATGCGGCTGTCAAGAACAACAATAATCCCTCTGTCGGTTTTGTTTCGAATCAGCCTGCCGAATCCCTGCTTGAATTTTATTATCGCCATCGGCAGTTGATATTCGGCAAAAGCGTTACCGCCCTGCTGCTGTATCTGCTCGATTCTGCCTGCGATTAAAGGCCTGTCCGGAACCGCGAAAGGCAGCCTTACTATTATCACGTTGCTGAGGGCCTCTCCCGGAACGTCCACACCCTGCCAGAAACTGTCTGTCCCGAACAGCACCTTTCTTTTACCTTTCTTGAAATATCTCAAAAGATTGCTCCTGTCGACACTGCCGCCCTGCTGCAGAAGCTCAATATTGTTTTCCGCGAGCCATTTTTCAATCTCAGCCGACATTCGCTCAAGCATCTCGTAGCTGGTGAATAACAAAAACGCCCTGCCCTCAGTCTCGAGCAGATATTTTTTCACCGCCTCGACGGCAGCGGGCACGAACTTTCCATCATTCGGGTCCGGCATGCTTTTTTCAATATACATCTTAACCTGCCCTTTATAATCGAAGGGTGAGCCGAGCTTTAACGCTTCGAAGTCTTCAAGCCCGACCCGGCCGGCAAAAAATTCAAAACCGCTTTTTTCATTCGACCCATCACTGCTAAGCGTCGCACTGGTCATCACAACCGAGCCAAACTTATCAAATAAACACCTTTTGACGTCAGGGCCGACGTCGAGTGCCGCACTTCTCAGGTGAATTGTTTTCCGCCCGGCACCAGACTGCTCCACCCAGTAGATATGGCCATTAAGCTTCTGCAAAAGAAAGCTGTCGAGCTCTGTTATAAGCCTGCTGCAGCGCTCGGCGTAGCGGTTCAGCTCAAGTTTGTCATCGACGCTCTTTTCTGTATTTGCGAGAGCCGTCAGCTCGATTCGCAATTGCTTCAATCGGCCGGAAATAAAATCATCGACGAAATTCTTATAGCACCGACCGCCAAACTCTTTTTCGTGTGTCTCGAACCAGCTTCTGACCTGCCTGAAAAATTTCTCGTTCGCCTTATGCGCCGCAAGAGCAATATCTATCGCTTTATCCGCACCTTTATAGCTGCAGAATCCTTTGTGTTTCGCAGGATTATAAAGTTCGTTCAGCAGCCGTCTTACGCGATAGCTGCTTATGTCGATACCAAAATGGTCCTCGGCGACGTGCTCAATATTATGTGCCTCGTCGATTATCACGTTTCCATATTCCGGCAGCAGCCCGAAGCCCTGTTCTTTTAGCACAAGGTCACTGAACATAAGAGAATGATTCGCAACAATAACGTCAGCCGATTCGAGTCTGCGTCTGGCCTTTCGGTAAAAGCAGTCGGCAAAATGCTCACACCGTCTCGCCGCGCAGTTGCCGTGTTCGCTGTTGATTGCCTCCCATACAGTCGGTGTCGGCAAAAATGGTATGTCGCTTAGTGAACCGTCGTTTGTTCTGACCGACCATTCGAAAATGCCATCCAGCTCATCTGCCCATTCATCGAACAGCATCCTGCGCCTGTCAATGACCGATTTTAACCTTCTCTTACAGAGATAATTGCCCCTGCCTTTGGCCAGTGCCGCATTGAAACCGACCCCAAGGTTTGTCCGAAGAAAAGGAATGTCTTTATCGACAAGCTGTTCCTGCAAACAGATCGTAAATGTGCTGACGAGAATCTTGATTTTTCCCCGGCTGACGGCTTCTATTGCGGGGACAAGATATGCGAAACTTTTTCCTACCCCGGTACCTGCCTCGACCACAAGGCGTCTGCCGCTGGCAAGGCTCTGCCGCACCACGTCAGCCATTTTAATCTGCTCAGTACGATGCTCAAAACCGGAAAATGCACGAGAAAGAAGTCCGGCCCTGCCGAAAACACCCTCTACATCCAAAATATTCTCACAGCTTCTCACCTTCGATTCGCATCTCGTGAATTATATCTCGTCTGTCTAAAGCAGGCTCCTTAATATCGAGCATCGAGTAGCTAAGTTCATAATTGCTAATTCCTGAACTCGTTATCGGGAAGCTTCTATTGCTGCTTTAAGCGCCAGAACCGCTTCATCTTCGGGCATCTTCCTATAAGCTTCGTCAATTGCAGCCTCTGCAGAAGTCCGTCTATCCGTTTGATAACAGATATAAGCCAGCAACATGAAAAGCTCAGCTGACTCGCCCTCGGCGGCCCATTTTGCAAGTTCTACCATCCTCTCTTCGATAAGCTTTCCGTCCCCGAATATCCCGACAAGGTCGACCTTAACATTTGCATAAGCCGGGAAAAGCTTCAAGGCGAACGAAAGCAATCGTGCACTGCTCAGGTATTCACCGGCTCCGAACAAGGCATGGCTTTTGCCCGCGTATGACAATGGGTCCATAGGCTTGTATATTGATGCCAGTGAATATGCGTCTGATGCCTGATAAAACTTGCCCTCCTTAATATACTGCTCCGCTGCCTCCATATAGTGATTAAACTCATCCCCGCTTTCGCTTGCGAAAGTCTTGTATTTTTTGCGTTCAGTTGTTTCTATCTCCCGTGGAGCTGTTCCTCCGCCGCGGGCTCGTTGCATTGCCTCTCGCCGCTCTTTTCTGCGCTCTGAAATTTTTTCCGTATCAATCTTGGCAGTCTCTACCTTGGCCTTCCACTGCTCTTCGACCGCTTTTCGAATACGCTCATTCGCTTCAGCTCGACTAACCTGCTCGCTGGAAAGTTGTTCTTCGGAAATACCTAAATTCCTCTTCATCAGTTCATAGATGTCACTCTGCTGGCCAGCTTCTAACTGCTCGGCCTGCTCGGGGATTTCGAACGCTTTGGGTCTCTCAGATGCAAACGTTGATTCGAGATTAGACTTGAGCAGACTGATTTGTTGACCATCGGCCGATACCTGCCCAGAGAGGGAAGCCGACTCAACAATCCCGGTATTCAATCGCAGGAACTGCCCGGAAGCTCCATAACCC
>CAZBMW010000002.1:0-114029 GCA_964493425.1 uncultured Pirellulales bacterium | reverse complement strand
CCATAACCCTGAACATGGCCCAAAAGAGACTGGCCGTAACCGTACTCCGTTGTAGGCACTGTTACGAATCCCGATGACAGTGGAGATATAACTTGTTGAGCGATGGTTAATGAAGAATATGGTACAAAATATTCTTGCGAGCCGCTATAACCTCTTACCTTTTCCGATACCGGCCGAAAAGCGCCTGGAGCACCCAACCCTCTAACGGAAGCGAGCGAACCTGTTGGAGAATAGAAAGGCTGCGACGGTGCACTCGAATATCTCAAAAATGAATCTAATGATGTAGATTCGAGATTTGCCTGAATATCTGTTACGCTGGCATAAGGGACGCTCCCTCGAAAGTGCCTTCCGCCGCCGACATTACCGGTGATAATCATATTGCCGCTGGCTATATCGGAGCGGGGTATCGTAAAAGCAGTCGGGTCATAAGTGCTCGCCGGCTCGATTAACGAGCCGCTCGCACTGCCTACTACAGGATTTGTAACACCCTCTGTTCCTACTCCTCCCAGGCCGCCCGTGCCGGCACCAGCCGCTACATCGGTGTTAACAACCGCAAAAAAATACAATAATAACACACAAAGCAGGATTTTAATTCCCCGCGTACTCATTTGAACCACCTCTTTCAGTATATTATAATCTTTTTCATTATATATACAAATGACTAAATAAATATGTTCATAATCAACTCTGAACCGCCTTTGACAGCTTCAAACGGCGGCTCAGTATATCTTTACTCTTTCTTATACTTCGGCTTCTCCGCCCATCCGAGTTTAGCCGCCATCGTATCCCATTGACTCCTTATAGGGTTATTAACTACAAGAAAATAGCCGCCCTCTTTTGCGACCTCGACAACATCACCTGTTGACAGGCCTTGTGATAGCTGGCCGTCTATGGAAACAGTAGTGCCCTCATTAACCTGAAGCCCGACGATTTCGGTTTTACTGTCACCGCCTATAACAATAGGCCTGAAGCTGAGTGAATGGGGACAAATTGGTGTAATCACCATCGCTTCCATCTTGCCGGACAGTATGGGTCCTCCCGTTGACAGATTATACGCCGTCGAACCGGTCGGCGTTGAAATTATCAGCCCGTCGCTTACGCATCCGGCGAGAGCCTGACCGTCAACCTTTATCAAAAGCTCTATCATCCTGAAAGGAATTCCCGCAGTTATGAAGACATCGTTAATCGCTTTGGAGTCGAAAATCTGTTTTCCATCACGCAAGACGCGGCAATTAAGCATCATCCTTCGCTCGATTCGGGCCTTGCCCGAGGTTATCTGGTCGAAATAATCCTTTAATTCTTTGACGCTGAACTCAGCGAGAAAACCAAGCTTGCCGAGATTGACTCCTATAACCGGCACTTTGCTGTCACTAAGCGCTCTTGCCGCAGAAATGATACTGCCGTCACCACCGAAGACCACCGCATAGTCGCAGCCTTTTAGAATCTCGGGCCTGAAACTTCTGACATCACAACTGGCGACTATCTCGGCTTTGCCTTTGACAAACCCTGAAAATTTGTCAACGGCGGAGCCGACGTTATTTTTCTTCGGGTCGGCAAAAATTATCAATCTGGGCTTTTTGTCACTCATCTGGTAGCCGCCTTTTTCCTTGTGCTTTTTCTCTTTTTGCTGCTGGCTTTGGTTATAATCTGCTTTACAGCCTTTTGGATATTATCGGCACTAATGCCGGCCTGCATAAGCTGCTTTGCCCTCGAATCTCGCTCAATAAACCTGTCTGGAACGCCCAAAAGTCGAATCCGATTAGCCGATAAATTCGCAGTGTTTTTCTTTTTATTCGCGAAATCAGCCTTTTTTGCTGCTGCCAGCTCAAGCACCGCTGAACCGAATCCACAAGCAATACTGTGGTCCTCTACAGTAATTATACTTTTACCCTGCTGCAGTAAAGACAAAATCTGCTCATCAACCGGTGCTGCAAACCTCGCATTAATAACGTCAACCCTGATTGCCTCGTCATCAAGCTTCTCTGCGGCCTTGAGACTTTCACAAAGCATACTGCCGTAACTGACAATAGCTGCACAAGAGTCTTTAGATTTTTTTACTGTCACGCTTTTGCCGGTCCTGAACGGTTTACTGCACGCCGGCCGGTCGAACTCTGCCGGCGGAACAACGTCCCTTGGGTACCGGATGCAAACGCACGTCTCAGCGGCGAGAGCATACTCAAGTGCGAGTTTCATCTCAATCTCATTGGCAGGCGCCGCAAGCACTACGTTTGGCAGCATTCTCAGGTAACCGATATCCATCAGGCCGTGATGTGTAGGGCCGTCGGCACCAACAAGACCTGCACGGTCTATACAAAACACTACAGGCAGATTCTGTAGCGAGACTTCCTGGAATATCTGGTCGAAACTTCGCTGTAGAAACGTCGAGTAGATACAAACCACCGGCTTCGAACCCATCCTCGCCATCCCCGCAGCTATATCAACCGCCGCACTTTCGGCAATACCTACATCGAAAAATCTGTCAGGAAATCTCTTACCGAACTCACTGAGTCCCGTTCCGTCACGCATAGCGGAAGTGATGGCAACGACTCTTTTGTCTTTTTTCGCGAGCTCGACCAGACACTCGCCGAACACGTCGGTGAAGCTGCGCTTCGGCAGAGCCGAATCAGACTCCGTGCTGTCACCATTTATCTTGAAAGGACCGGTCGAATGAAATCTCGGCTTATCCTCTTCAGCCGGAACAAAACCTTTGCCCTTTTTTGTATAAACGTGCAGTATCGCAGGATGATTCAAGTCCGCAAGAGCTTTGAATAATTGTATCAGCGAAGCGATATCATGACCGTCCACAGGACCAAAGTATGGAATGTTGAGACTCTCAAACATCTGGCTGGCAGGTAAAACCATTCGAATACTTTTCTTGATTTTCTCAATTGCATCTTCGACGCTTTTACCGATAACAGGCATATGCTCAAGAATGTTGGTGGTAGTCCTACGTAAATCCTCGTATGTCTGGCTCAGCCTGATTCTGGAAAAATACTTCGCAAGAGCACCCTGCGTGGCGTCAATAGCCATCGAGTTGTCGTTAAGAACAATCAGCAGCTGTCTGTCGACCAGGCTAAGATTGTTCAGTGCCTCGAACGACAAACCGTTGACGATGCTCGCATCACCAACGAGAGCTATAATTTTTTCGTCGCTCTTATGACGCTTCTGACCGAGCGCCATTCCCAAAGCTGTTGCTATTGATGTGCCGGCGTGACCGACTACGAACTGGTCATACTTGCTCTCAGCCGGGTCGGGAAATCCGCTCAGGCCGTCCGGTTGGCGTATGCGGGCAAATTTATCTTTTCTGCCTGTGATTATCTTGTGCGCATAGCATTGATGGCCAACGTCCCAGAGCAGTTTGTCCCTGCTGAAATCGAACACGTGATGCAAAGCCACAGTCAACTCGACCACGCCGAGACTGCTCGCCAGATGACCACCGGTCCTGCTTACCGAACTGAGTATGAAGCTTCTTATCTCGTTCGCCAGAGCCTGTAATCGGCTGACAGGCAGATTCTTCAAATCCTGTGGGCTGTTGATTGTTTCGAGCATTTCCACAATTGATACATAATATAACGAAACTGTGAAAAATTCAATAGCCCAATACCCCTTGAGGGCAAAAATCCTTATTTTATAAAGACTTACGATAATTGTGCCGACAATTGTGTTCTGCGGCTGGTATCGAGCATCAAGTACCGAAAGGTTTAATTCTAAGTCTATTTTTTTCTCTGCAGAAGGGCTTTCGTGAGCTGACGCAAAACCTTAGCCTTTTTTCCGAAGGGCTCCAGAACAGCAACAGCATCATCGGCGAGTCTCTTCGCAAGCTTTTTGGATTTTTCAAGGCCAATGACAGACGGATATGTAACCTTGTTCGCCTCTTTGTCTTTGCCTGCGGTTTTGCCTAACTGTTTGCTCGATGCACTTACATCGAGAATATCGTCTGCAATCTGAAAACCAAGCCCGATTTTCAACCCGAACTCCCCCAATAGACTGTATTGCTCAGCAGTAGCGTCGCCGCATATCGCCCCCATCGCAGCGGCACAGCGAAACATCTTCGCAGTTTTGTTCGTGTGAATATACTCAAGAACTTGTTTGGTTCCTTTTGTTTTTTCAGCTTTAAGGTCCGCCAGTTGACCCGAAATCATTCCTTCGGGACCCGCAGCAGAGGCAAGCTCGCCGATTAGTGCAGCAGCAACATTGCTGTTGCTTACGTGCCTGGCAAGTGACTCAAACGCAAATATCAAAAGCGCATCACCGACGAGTATCGCTGTCGCCTCGTCGTACCTTTTATGACAGGCAGCTCTGCCCCGCCGCATATCGTCGTCATCCATCGCCGGCAAATCGTCGTGGACAAGCGAAGATGTGTGAATCATCTCTACTGCGGCTGCGGCAACCTCCGCATCGCTGTTGACCGAGCCTGAAACAAGTTCGCAGCACCACATCAAAAGGGCTGCCCTTACCCTTTTGCCCTGCCCCTCGATTGTGTATCGAAGCGCCTCACGAAGGTCACGGTTAATATCGCGAGCCTCGGCGAAAAGCCTCTGCAGAGCAGTGTCGACGATTCTACGTTTATTTTCGAGCTCAATATAAAAATCACTGTGTATATGCTCGGCAACTGTCATATCAACCCTCTAAAAAACAAAATTGCAAAACAAGCGTACCGGAATTATACTCCAAGAGATGAAATTTTTCCCATATTCTTTTTTCTTTTTTATTACTATGGAAAAAATATGATTTTGATAACCGGCGTAACGGCCTCAGGCAAAGGAAAACTCGCCTTTGATTTGGCTTGCCGAATCGACGCCGAAATCATAAGCGTCGATTCGATGAAGGTCTATAAGCGAATGGACATCGGAACAGCCAAGCCGCCCAAAGAAGCGAGAGAAAAAGTCAGATACCATCTAATCGATGTAGTCGAGCCGAGTGAATCATTCAGTCTTGGCCGATACCTCGATATGGCAAATGAGGCGATAGAGGATATCAAAAGCAGAGGCAAAACTGTAATTGCTGTCGGCGGAACCGCGCTTTACATAAAGGCTTTGCTGTACGGCTTATTCGAAGGACCTGACTCGGATGAAAAAATAAGAGAAGAGTTAAAACAACAGGCAGAGGCACTCGGCCTGGAGAAACTGTATAGCGAACTTGAAAAAATCGACCCCGACGCGGCACAGCGAATACACCCGAACGACGAAAAAAGAATCATAAGAGCGCTGGAGGTTCATCGTATAACCGGCAAACCAATCTCAGACTTTCAGAAACAATGGCCGAAAGACATAAAGACAAAAAAAAACATGCTTCACAGATTCAAAATCATTGCCCTGCGAAGACAAAAGCAAATCGAAAGCAGAAAAATCAACAGCCGGGTAAAAAAAATGCTCGATGAAGGCCTGGTCGATGAGGTCAAAAGCCTTTTAGCCGAGGACGAACCCTTAAGCAAACAGGCTGCAAGTGCGATAGGTTATGCAGAGACCATTGATTACCTAAAAGGTAAAACCACTCTCGAAGATGCAGTAGAACTTATCAAGAAAAATACCAGGCATCTCGCCAAGCACCAGCGGACCTGGTTCAAGACCTTCCCTGATGTAAACTGGCTCGATATCGAAGAAAATGAATCACCCGAACATGTCCTCACCCGCGTTAAAGAGATTTTATAAATCTTGAGCCTCACCGGAATCGGTCATTTTTAAGTAAATTCGGATTAGATAACCGGTTAGGCAGAAAGGTTTATGCTTTTTGAAGCTGGCTCTGGGCACGGAGCATAACAGCCGCCTCGCTTAGAACAAGCTGCTTTATCAAACTTGCGGGTACCTGTGTAAAATCCATCGCCAGCACTTTTTGTTCCACCATTGAAGCAATTGTGCGGGCTGCTGAACGTTCAACACCGTATTTTTCCATCAGGTCGGTGACTATTCGTGACTTGTCCCAGCGGCTCCTTATGACAGAGTCACCGTTTTCACCAAACTGCCGGGCATCTGATAAATTGTCCATATCAACTGAAACAACATCAATTCGCGAGCGCTTGAGCCTTCGCTCCATATGGTGGTCGCCGAGCGAAATCGCAGCTTCCTCGTAGCCCGTCGCCGAAAGAGCAGCTTTAATTACAGATAAAATCTCACCACTGCTTATACTGCGTTTTTTTTGCTTTTCATACAGCGTGTATGTTATCACGTCCGCGAGCTGCTCGGCAGCTACGATATCCGCCTGACCTGCCAGCGCAAGAGCATTGCCAATAGTTGCTATAACTTTGGTGTACAGATACTCCTCACTGCTGCCGTCTTGTTTTATTACTTTAAGCTGTGCTTTCATCGGCCCTTCAGCCTCCCTGCACAATACGTATAAGAGCCCCAAATTTTTCTTTTACTTTAGCTAACCTTCAAAAAGCTTTTGCTGACCCGGTTGCTCAGCTCTTCCGATAGCCTGCCTTACCTCATCAATCAAATCACCCGCATCCTTAAAATCGCGATAGACACTTGCAAAACGAATGTACGCAACCTTGTCAACGTCTCTTAAGTGCTTCATCACATTTTCGCCGATAAATGCGCTTGTCACTTCCTTGTCGAAGTACCGAAAAATATCTTCTTCGACTCTGTCGGCAATCTCCTGAATCTGCTCTGCTGAGACCTGTCTTTTATAACAGGCCTTTTGTAATCCCGCAATAACTTTTTCCCTGTCATAAGGAACACGCGAATTATCTTTTTTAACTACGTATAACTTAAAACTCTCGCCTATCTTTTCGTAAGTTGTAAAGCGTCTTTCACAGGCCAGGCACTGTCGCCTTCTTCTTATTACTCTGCCTGAATCACTGGCCCGTGAATCAATAACCTTATCTTTATCTTCTTTACAAAAAGGACACCTCACGAGAAACCTGCCTCAGCAATGGCACAATATCTTGACAACTGCTGAATTTTACGCTCAATATGTAGTGTGTCAAATGAAAAATTACAATTTTTATATTTTCCGGCGGACGTTGCCTGCCGTATTATCTGTGAGGTCCTGCAGCGTTAATTCATATGCGAGTGGTAAAAAAAGATTGGCGCCTTGTCAGGGCTTATCTTTCTTTAAAAGAAAGACCCCTGTGCTTTTAGCACAGGGGCCTATCCGGAAAGAAATTTTATGGCCCCCCATAAATATCTTAAAGTCCTTATTCCGCCTAAGGACGCATATTTCAATCCTGCCGTGGTGTTCGTAAATCCCCCCCATGGCAGGACTCCCGTAAGGGATTAATAAAACTTGTAATGTAGTTGATGAGCTGCCGTCTTTTACCGGCCACACCCCTTTATTGTCCCGTCCATACAAAGTTTAATATAAAAATAGCAAGCGGACAAATTGCCTCTGAAAAAAATTTTTCGCTTATCCTCAGACCGATAAATCCAGGCCATGCAATATCGAACAAGGAATATTTAAGTTAAGGAATTCCGAGCCGCGGGTGACTAACTATCCTCGAGCTTTTGCGAACCAGTCGGGGTCTTTCGCGAGTTTTTCGCGGGTCTCTTTCGTCATCATCTCAAAGGCAGGATGGTCGCTGCGCCAGCTTCGCTGCTTGAATGAGCCAGACCGCATCTTCTCCACTTCCCTGGAGACACTATCAAAATAACTGCCGTAAATATGAAGCGAATCGCTTATATCGACATATCTGCCGACAGTTACGGTTTTGCCGATTTTCTCCGAAATCTTCTGTGCTATTATCTTCTGCAAATCGGTAAGCGCATAGACATTCATAAACCAGGCTTTGTACAGGTCTCTGCTGCGCCAGTGCGTATTCATATTAAGTAACATTGCCCCCTTGCCGTCATCTATCAGCCGGCACCACATCCTCTGCAGGCAGGGAGGGTCGTCCGTCTTGGGGTCAGCTGTCGGCATCCAGGTAATCGCTTGTGCCCTGCGTGTATGAGAAACGTTCGAAAGTCTGTCAATGATGTACTGAATCTGGTCGACTTTTTTGAATGGTTTTGGCGAATCAGCTGTTCGCAAATCCTCGACAGGACAGTATGCACACAATCTCTCATGATAGGTATATGTCCACTTGCCCTCTGCAGGATTTATCCAGTGGTCGTGAATACCGTCGACGACTTCCTGCCGATAGGCTTCGAGCTCTGCCGGTCCGCCGGGAAAATTCTTGTGTATCCTCGGCTCAGCGAAGGGCTCTGCGATTGTTACGATAACGGTAGCATCTCTGCTGAGCGGTTCGTCCGGTTTGTCATATTCGGTCTTTATCTGCAGGCCGTTATCCCAGACCGCAAGGACAGCCTTCTCCCAGGCTTCGGGCAAACAATCCGCGGTAATATTTATAACCGGTATCTGCGTTGTTGACGCTGCTGCCATATTCTTGTCCGTGAACCTTTTAAAATTGCCTATTCGTAGTTACCGAGGTCGATTTCCTCTTCTGTAATATTGTATCGGCTACGGTATTGCTCAGGGATATCCGCGAGAATCCGCTTGGCTTTGAACTCGTATTCGGTGTCCGGGAACTGTTTTATAATCTGTCTGCAGGCATCGATGGTCTGTTTGTAACTTATCGCAGGGAGTCTGCCCATCTTCCTCGATTGAATAGCCCATTCCAGAAGCCGCTGTGCCTCGGCTTCTTCTGCTTCTGTAAGTTCGCGAAACTGCTTTGTCGGCTGCTCAGATATTTGCTTTTCTTCGCTAACCGTTTCTTTCAGTTGCGGCTCGGCTCGCAGCCTTTCATCGTCTTCTTTTATGACGTCGTAATATGTTTTCTCAGGCTCGGTTTTTTTCTTACAGCCGACAGGGACAATAACAAAAGCTATCAGCAATACCGCAAGGGCTGTGCCAAATATTTTATTTCTCATAAAGTACCCCACTTTTCCATAATAGCCAATCAACGGCTTTTTGACGGTCATTGATTATTTAACAGAAATAATATATAATCAATTTTATGTTTTGTTTGCGTTTTTTCAACAGCAAACTTGATATTTAATGGATTTGGGCGGCTGGATTGATGTTTACG
The DNA here is from genome assembly GCA_964493425.1 of uncultured Pirellulales bacterium. Classification (GTDB taxonomy): domain Bacteria; phylum Planctomycetota; class Phycisphaerae; order Sedimentisphaerales; family Anaerobacaceae; genus CAYLMG01. The sequence continues at coordinate 105,064 of CAZBMW010000002.1, read as the reverse complement.
GGAATAATAGAAGGTTTGTGCGAAGTAAAATCGGTGCTCGGCTCAGCCGATACGCTGAAACTGAAAATCGAGCTTGGCGGGCTCAACGAGGGCTGTAAGGCCGGCGACAGCCTAAGTGTGAACGGTGTCTGCCTTACCGTAACGAGTCTTGAGAACACGACAGCCAGCTTTGATGTAAGCGGCGAGACACTTTCAAAATCGAATCTCGGCGGCTTGAGGGCCGGCTCGAAGGTCAATATTGAAAGAAGTATGAAAGCCGACAGCAGGTTCGGCGGCCATTTCGTGCTCGGCCATACCGATGGTACCGCAACCATTAAAAAAATTGAGAGAAAAGGACAATTTGCTGATATGGCTTTCACGACTGATAAAAAGCTGCTCGATAATATGATACCCAAGGGCTCGATTGCCGTTGATGGAATATCACTAACGATAGCGCGAATGGACGATAACGGTTTTACAGTTGCGCTGATACCTGAAACGCTGAAAAGTACTACGCTGGGAGCGGCAAAAGTAGGCAATAAAGTAAATATCGAAACTGATGTAATAATAAAGACGATAAAGAAGTATGTGGAGAAGTTTTTGCCGGCAGAAGGTTTAACCGCTGAGAAACTAAAAAACCTCGGCTTTTAACTTAAAAAATATGAACCACAACTTTAATAACAATTCGATAACGGAGCAGCCGGTGATAGGGATAACGATGGGCGACCCGGCGGGGATAGGTGCGGAGATTATCATCAAGGCGCTGGCAGAGCCAGAGATAAGAAAGGCTGCGAAGTTCATCATATTCGGAATGAATGAGCAGCTCTTATTCGCAGCCGACAGGGCAGAGATTGAGCCGTTCTGGGGCAGATGCCAGCACGAAAAACTGAGCAGAGAATATCCCTATAAGGTTGTTGTAGCCGACTACGACGAATACTCTGTAGCACCCTGGATAAAGGGTCCGAGCAAGGCCTCGGGCGAGGCGTCGGTCAGGTTCTGCTTGGACGCAATCGAGGCTGCGAAGGCAAAGCTAATCGACGCGGTTGTAACCGCACCGATAAATAAGACCAGCTGGAAGTTAGCGTCTGTGAAATGGCCCGGACATACCGAGATGTTTGCCGAGAAAACGAGGTCAAAACGAAAGGCGATGATGTTTGCGACCGACAGCCTGAAGCTCGCCCTTGCAACGATACACGAGGCTCTTTTCGAGGTGCGCCATAAATTTACTATCGGATGTGTGTTCGAGCCGATAGATTTGCTCAATGACGCTCTGAAGCAGTACTTCGATATAGAGAACCCGAAAATCGGCGTAGCAGCTTTGAATCCTCATGCGGGCGAGGACGGCCGATTCGGCGATGAGGAAAAACGCATAATCACACCAGCTGTCACTCTTGCTCAAACGCAGGGTATCGACTGTTACGGCCCGTATCCTGCTGACACGCTTTTCCTAAGGGCGACTCGCGGCGAATTCGACGGCGTGGTTGCGATGTACCACGATCAGGCTATGATACCGATAAAGCTACTGGCGTTCGAGACGGCGGTTAATATAACAATCGGGATACCTATTATAAGAACGTCACCCGCTCATGGGACCGCGTTTGACATTACCGGCAAAAATATCGCGAACCCGACAAGTATGAAAGCTGCGATAAAACTTGCGATAAATATGGTGCTTCATAAAAGAAAGTTAGAAGTGAGAACTGAGAAGTTAGAACTGAAAAACAGGAATGAGTAAAACTGCTCAAATCTCGAAAAAAGATATTAATCAAAGGGCATTTGCTTTTGCCTGTAGAATCATAAAACTTTATCAATATTTAGATAGTAAGAACAATGCTTGTAAAGTTATCGGCAAACAACTATTGCGCTCGGGAACATCAATTGGAGCTAATCTCGAAGAAGCGACAGGTGGACAAAGCCGAGCGGATTTCATTTCAAAAAATAGCATTGCATTAAAAGAAGCCAGAGAAACTCTTTACCGGCTGAATCTTCTCAAGGAATCGAGGCTGGTCTCTAAAAAACAGCTCGAAAATCTTATTCAGGAATCGAACGAGTTGGTCTCGATAATTACAGCTATAGTAAGAAAGTCAAGATTTACAAAGAAATAGTTCTAACTTCTAAGTTCTAAGTTCACACTTTTTATAATGCAAACGAAAAATCAGATACATAGCTTGTTATTGGATGCAGCGGTCAGGCCGAATAGAAGTCTCGGTCAGCATTTTCTTGTCGACCTTAACCTGATGCGGCTTCTTTTGAGGGCTGCGAATGTCACAAAAGACGATATAGTTCTGGAGGTCGGCTGTGGCACGGGCTCATTAACACAGGCTCTTGCCGAAAAGGCAGCGGCTGTCATCGCAGTTGAAGTCGATAGTGCTTTAGCCGAAATTGCCCGGCAGCAACTGGCCGGCAAAAAGAACGTTCGGATTATCAATACTGACATATTGCGGAAAAAAAGTGTCATCAATTCTGACGTTATTAAATTGATAAAATCGTTTCAGTCTGCCGGCCGATTCCTGCTTGTGGCTAACCTTCCTTACAATGTCGCTTCGCCGCTGGTTATAAATCTTGTTACCGGCTCGCCGGCCGCCGACGCTATGTACGTAACAGTTCAAAAAGAGGTAGCTGAGCGAATGACGGCAAAAGCAGGGACAAAAAAATACGGTACGTTAAGTGTATTATTACAAGCAACGGGCGATGTAAAAATCGAGAGGGTCCTGCCGGCGGGTGTGTTCTGGCCCAAACCGAAAGTCGGTTCAGCTATGGTAAGTTTTGTTCGCAGCAGCAAAAAGACAGAACAAGTAAAAAACGTCGAGCGATTCTGCCAAATCGTCAATTTATTTATGCGGCACCGGCGAAAGATGCTCAAATCCATAACAAAGTCGTCACAAAAAAGATTTAAACAAGCTCAAAACTTCCAGCAAATCTTTGAGAGCTGCGGGATAGAACCCAACAGCAGGCCTGCACAGCTGAGTCCCGGCGATTATGTTAAAATCGCCAACGCCCTCGCGTGACTTGTGTTGAGCCGCAAATTTGTTTTGATTATTTGCTAATTATCTGCTAAAATACCACACTGATTTGTGTTCTCAGTAAAATTTAAGGGGTATGCTATGAGTAAAAGTCAATCATCAAAATACGTCGTCCCATCAATCTTACTTTTCATTTTACTGACCCTTGTTTCCGGCTGTGCGAAGTATCTTCGGGCGGCTACCGCTAAAAAGCAGCAAATCCAGGTAACAAAGCAGCTCGATACCATCAAAGCGGTTCCATTTACCGACGTTCATCTTGACGATATTTTCTGGGCGCCGCGGATTGAGACCAACCGCACAGTTACGATTCCGCACGCTTTCGAGAAATGCGAAGAAACGGGCAGGGTGGGAAATTTCGAAAGGGCTGCAAAGGCCCTTCGCGGCGAAAAGCTCGAGGACGACAGGGTTCGCGGTTACAGCTTTGACGACACGGATATCTATAAGACGTTAGAGGGAGCATCTTTCGGGCTGTCGGTAAAGGCCGACGCCAAGATGGAAAAATATCTTGACAAGCTTATTAAGAAAATCGCGGCTGCACAGGAGCCGGACGGCTATCTTTATACAGCGAGGACGATTAATCCTGAACATCCTCACGAGTGGGCAGGGAAAAAACGATGGGAGAAGGTCAGAGACTTAAGTCACGAGTTATATAATATGGGTCATTTCTATGAGGCGGCTGTCGCACATTATCAGGCTACGGGCAAAAAGACGATGCTGGATATAGCGACGAAGAATGCTGATATGCTTTGTGAGACTTTCGGGCCCGGCAAAAACGAATACTGGCCGGGGCATCAAATAATCGAGATGGGACTCTGTAAGCTTTATCGTGTTACAGGAAAGAAAAAATATCTCGACCTTGCGAAATTTTTCCTTGATACGCGGGGACCCGATTACGGCACTTATGCTCAGGCACATAAAAAGGTCACCGAGCAGAGCAAGGCTGTAGGTCACGCTGTCAGGGCGCTTTATATGTACTCGGGAATGGCTGACGTCGCAACGCTGACCGGCGATAAAAGCTATGTTGATGCCATCGACAGGATATGGCAGGACGTTGTCGGCAAAAAACTCTATATCACGGGCGGAATAGGCGCTGCCGGCGGTCATGAAGGTTTCGCCGACGCTTATGAGCTGCCGAATATGACCGCATACTGCGAGACGTGCGCGGCTATCGCAAACGTGTACTGGAATCACCGATTGTTTATGCTTCACGGTGACGCAAAGTACATCGATGTGCTCGAACGAACGCTTTATAACGGATTAATCGATGGTGTATCGCTGGACGGCAAGATGTTTTTCTATCCGAATCCGCTCGCTTCGAGAGGCCAGCATTCCAGAAGCGAATGGTTCGGCTGTGCGTGCTGTCCGGGCAATATTGCAAGGTTCGTCGCTTCCGTGCCGGGTTATCTTTATGCTACAAAGGCTGATACAATTTACGTAAATTTATTTGCTGCAGGTTCGGCGGATTTAAAGCTCGGCAATAATAAGGTCAAAATTACTCAACAGACCCGCTACCCGTGGGACGGCGTCATCAAGATGACGGTCGAGCCTGCGGCGGAATCGAAATTTACAATAAAGGTTCGCATTCCCGGCTGGGCTCAAAATAAGCCCGTGCCAACCGACCTTTACCACTACCTGAGTAAAAGCGGCGAGAAGCCGACTCTAAAAGTGAACGGCAAAGCGGTCGATTTGAAAATAAAGAAAGGTTATGTCAGCCTTGAGCGGGTGTGGAAAAAAGCTGACACAATCGAATTGTCGCTGCCGATGCCGATAAAACGTGTTCTCGCGAACAAGAAGGTCGAGGCAGACAGAGGAAAGGCTGCAATAGAGCGAGGCCCTGTCGTTTTTTGTGCGGAATGGCCCGACAATAATGGACGCGTGCTGAACCTGATGTTAACTGACGATACGAAACTTAGTACCGAGCCTAATGATATGCTCGGCGGAATACTTACCATCAAGGGTAAGGCCTACGCAACAAAAGAAGGTGAAGATGATGAAATCATAAAGACCGAGCACGAGCTTATGCTTATACCCTATTACGCCTGGGCGCATCGCGGCAGCGGCGAGATGACGGTCTGGCTGGCAAGAAATGAAAAAGCGGCTGAGCCGATAAAGAGACCTACAATCGCTTCCGAAAGCAGAGTAAGAACATCAAGAGGACAAGGGCCGAGACGCTGTATCGTTGACGGCTTCGAGCCGGCAAACTCCGTTGACGGCGAGCACTCATATTATCACTGGTGGCCTAAAAAAGGGACACAGGAATGGGTAAGGCTCGATTTTAATGAGCCGGCGACCGTTTCATCAGTCGAGCTCTACTGGTACGACGATACGGGCAGAGGCGAATGCCGCGTGCCGAAAAGCTGGAAACTGCTTTATAGAGACGGTGAGGAATACAAAGAGGTCCCGAATCCAAGCGGTTACGGTGTCGATAAGGATAAATTCAATAAAACCAGCTTCGAGCCCGTACAAACAGACGGTCTGAGAGTCGAGATTCAGTTGCAGGATGAATGGTCGTCGGGCATCATCGAGATGAAGGTTAATAAATAATTATTACTCGATATCGAGCATCTAAGTTTCTTTTTGTAGAAGCTCAATGATTTCAGCTTTTGTCGGCATAGCATCGAGCGTGCCGAACCTAGTACAGATAAGAGCTCCAGCGGCGGAAGCGAATTTCACAGCTTTTCTTATGTCATCGTTTGCACCAAACGAGGCTGCTAAAGCACCAGCGAATGCGTCACCGGTGCCGGCATGATTGACAAGCTCAACCTCGAAAGCGGGTACGTGGTCTGCGGAATCTCTGTCAACGACCATACAACCGCGTTTTCCCATCGTTATAACCGCAACGCCAACACCGCGTGCGACGAGGTCTGAGCCGATAAACTTGGCTGTGCGGATGTTCGCTGCTGAGTGCTCGGTTATATCCGCGGCCTCGTAAAGATTGGGTATCAAAACGTCAGCAGAAAAATACTCCATCGGAAGCTCAGCGGCTTTGTCAGGTTTATCGAGAGGTCTGGCTGGATTGAGTATGACTTTTACGGCGTGCACCTTTGCGTAGCTTATGGCTGCAACAATTGCGTCCTCAGGCAAATTACCATGAATCAGACAAATGTCAGTTTCAGAGATTACCTGCTCTGCGAGCTTTATATCATTTGTATGCAAAGCACTGTTCGCCCCTGCGTAGATAAGCGAAGCGTTTTCGCCGATGGAGTCGACCATTGTTACTACGGCCCCGGTATTTTTGGCCTCGGCTGTGAATACGTAATCGGTGTTTATCTTATACTCGGCAAGTGTGGATTTTACTTTTTCGGCGAATGGGTCGCCGCCGACCTTACTTATCAAGTGCACCTGACAGCCGCACAACGCCGCTTCGACCGCCTGGTTCGGTCCGGGGCCTGTAACGTTATACGACAGAGCACCACCGACGACCGGCTGAGACGGCAATGGAAACTGATTGCATTTTATGGCAATATCTACGTAACTGCCCCCGATTACGACTATCTTCGGTACCCTGGCTGACATATATACCCCAAAATCCCTTTTTTGAGCGTATCAGTTTATCAGTCCGTCTAAAGCCAAATCTTCATTGTAAGTATACCAGTTAATTTTCAAATCTCAATAAATAAAAAGGGCTGTCAGTCCTCATCTGACAGCCGGTTAGCATTATGGTTTTTTGTAAAGGCTCATTAATTCATTTACACTTATACTACTATACTTGCGTATTTTGGGTTAATTTTGATGCAGCTTTGCCTATCACTGCACCTTCATCTCAAGGCGGTGGGCGTATATGATTGAGTATTGATTGTTTTTGTACCATCCTTAATTGGCTGTCAGGCCCTTGTGCGTCTGCTGTGCCGAAGAAACTTGCCTGACAGCATTCTAACACAGATACCCTGCCGGCAGATTTCAACTTTAAAAGGTGTATCACCATTGCCGGCGTTAACAGCAAAGCTTTCATTGCACTATTCCCTAAAAATTTTTATGTACCAAAGATTTTCATCGTCGAATCGAGAAATTTTTCTTCAGATTTATTACTTCCGGTTTTTTCAGTCCCGGATGAGAGAAACAACGGAAAAGCTGCGATTTCGATACTAAAAACAGCTAAAGTTTGGCTGAAGTAAAGATGGGTAATATGTTGAAACTGGACAAAGTGAGCGTAAGTCTCGCTTTTATCAGTATCGAAAAAGGGTTTTGTACAAGCGGCTTTGAGAACAAAAATTTTTACAAAAATTTTTCTTAATCAAGTTTTTTTACTGCGGGATTTTTTACGTTAAAAAATCATCAAAAGAAAACAAAGTTGCCGAAATTATCTCTACGGTCTTGCCAGTCAATCTTATCTGAATTGTATTGTTAACACTTTTTATGGAAGTAGAGTATTATGTTTAGACAAAAGTGGCTTTCGGAATCCAATGCTCGCATATCTGTATTTTTTTTGATGATATTTGCTTTCTTCGTTATTTTTATCTTAGGCTGTGAAGAACAGTCGATGCAGTCTGATATTAAGCAGAAAAGCTTCGGTCTCTCCAATGCATTTTCCGGTCAGCCTAACGTATATCAACGAAGAAACCTTCCACAAGCTATGCGCGGTGCGTACTATATCGAGCCTGTGCGAAATATCTCAAGGGCTGATTTCAATGAGATTATGAAGAAAAAACAGCTCATCGCTGAAGAAATCAACGATGGCCAATATTACGTTGCTATGCGAGATTCACGTATAGTTCAGCTTGATACGTTCGCTGCCGGGCTTATGATTTACATAGAAAGATATCGTATAGTCGATAATTAAAATTAACACAGCCGAAAGGGTCGCGTTACGATTCGAATTTCACTAAGTGTTCGGTGATGAACTGCTTTGCCGCTAAAAGAACGAAATCCTTGTCCTCAGCTTTGCTTTTGGCAAGGGTGATTGTGAAGTCGTACAGGTCCTTCATATCCGCACGTAACCACTTGTTGTGCTTGCTCAGAAACATTAGCAGTGTCATTATTGCTATTCTTTTGTTGCCGTTCTGAAAGGGGTGGTTCTTAATCATCAAGTAAAAAAGTATTGCGACCTTGTCGATTAATCTCGGATAAAGCTGCTTTCCATAAACCTTTTGAAAAGGTGTAGTTACGCAGCTTTCAAGAATGTTCGGCAATCTGGTTTCGAAATCCGGTATGGGTTCGTCAAAGGCGAGGTGTTTTTGCGCAAGTTTGAAAGCTGTGAATCGGACCTGCTCAATTGTGATTTCACCGACTATTCCATGCTCAGCCATTTGAAAACTTGTCCGTATTCGTCCACTGCCTTTTTTACTACTGACGCAATCCTGTTTTTATCTTCTTTAGTTAGTTTTCGTCCGATAATATATGGTAAATCATCTTTGGATATTACGAATCTTCCAGCGATTTTTTGAGCTGGTATTGTGCCTTTTCTGACCCGGTTATAGACAGCGATTCTGCTGATACCCATTTTTTTTGCTAATTCAGGAATCGTAAGCCATTTTTTTTCATTCATATAATCACTCTTGTTTATGTTAATGTCTAACAGTTATTAACCTACGTTAATATACATATATATCTTAACATATAATTCGTCCCTTTCAATCCTAAAGTTCAAAATAATTTCCAGAAAAAGGCTTAATTCTGGCCAGAAGTTTTATAAATACCAAAAAATTAAAAATATTTGTATTTTTTCATACAAAAAGCTTGACAAAGTTGTGTGTGGTGTTAAAATTGCAATTATGTTTGGTATATATATAACATATATTGTTCTGGTCAGCAGTAAAAACTGAATAAAAAAGAGGTTACTGGCCGGCCTGACAATATGTTTTAAGGCATAGTTTTTTGGTCAGAAGGTTGTTTTTTAATCAAAAAAAGCGGGTTTTTCAACCCAGCAAACCAGAGGTTTTTTCGATTTGCGTATATCTTATTGAGTATTGTGTCAGCTTCAAGATGGTTGTTTTTTTCATTTTATTTTATAAATTTCCGGATTTTTTTAAGGACAGGCCTTGACTTTTACGTATTATGTGTATATACTATGTGTAGGCAATGTAAAGCAAATGTAAAGCAATATAATTGAAATCCGGAGAAAATACAATGGCCAATACAGCACAAATAAATACCAGAATAGATAATGCAACAAAAGAACAGGCTGGGAAAATCCTGCACTCACTCGGATTAACCACGTCACAAGCTATAACGCTTTTCTTTAAGCAGATTATCTATACCAGGGGTATTCCTTTCGAGCTTAAAATCCCGAACGAAACGACAGTTGAGACCTTCAGAAAAACCGACGCCAATAAGGAGCTTCACCGGGTCTCGGGTATTGATGAGTTGTCAAAGGAACTGAAGAGTTGAACTTAGTTTATACAAGCCGATTCAAAAAAGACTTTAAGCTAATGATGAAACGCGGCAAGGACGCCGACAATATGAATTACGTCATTGAAATGCTGCTCAAAGGTAAAACCTTACCCGCTAAATGTCAAGACCATCCACTTGTCGGAAAATGGAAAAACAGGCGTGATTGTCATATAGAGCCGGATTGGATTTTGATTTACTGCATAAGAGCAGACGAGCTTATTCTGGAACGCACAGGAACGCATTCTGATTTATTCAGGTAATTTTATTACGAATCTATCAATTTGTTGACACTCAAATCATTTCGTTAACTTTTTATTTATGTACAGCGTTTAGATTTAATTTCCCTAATTCTCAATTGTAATTTCTCAGTTCACATTTCTCGGCGCTTCGACAGGGAGGTTGAAATGAAAAAAAGCAAAGGCTGTGATGAAAAGAATACACGACAATATCACGGGCGAACTCTCACTTCGGCAATTAAATCGCGACAGAATCGACCTGCTGCGAAACAGAATTCAGCTTCTTACCGGCGACGATAAAATCTTAATGACAATGTACCTGGAGAACTCGAACAGCTTTCGCCAGATAGCAAAGCTTACCGGCGTAAATGAGTGCACCGTCGCAAGACGAATACATAAAATCACAAAAAGGCTGATGGACGGTTATTTTATACTCTGCCTGAGAAACCGTGACAGGCTCAGCTCGCTCGAGCTGAAAATAGCAAAGGACTTTTTCGTTAACGCTCTTCCGATGACAAAAATAGCTGAGAAAAAGAAGATAAGCTATCACTGCGTCCGAAAGGCAATCAGAAATATAAAGAAGTGTATCAGTGTATGAGTGTACCGGTATATCAGTATTAACTCTCAATTCTAAATTCTTATGGTGACGTTCAAGATATCAAAGCAATTCAGGTGGAATAAAAAATTGTCTGACAGCGCTGGGCGTGTTTGCAGGATGTTCGGGCTGACCGCTGACCGGCTCGACGAGCAAAGCGTTAAACACAGCTGTGAGCTGAAAATAAAAGAAGGTGACATCGTATATATTACAGGCCCTTCCGGTTCGGGAAAAACCGTTCTTCTTGAAGAGCTTGCCGGACAAATCAAGCCTGAAAAAAGAATAAACCTTTCACAGATAGAGCTTTCCAGAGACAAGGCTGTTATCGACTGTATGGATGGTGACATTATCAGCAGGCTGCAAACTCTCAGTCTTGCCGGACTCAATGACGTTTTTTGCGTACTGAACCAGCCGTTGAGATTAAGTGAGGGGCAAAAGTGGCGGTTTCGTTTGGCAAAGGCACTCAGCAAAAAAGCTGAATACGTATTTGCCGACGAGTTCTGCTCGTCTCTTGACAGAATAACTGCGTGCGTCATTTCGCATAACATAAGAAAATTCGCAGACAGGACGGGGGCGAAATTTATCCTTGCATCGAGTCACGAAGATATACTTCTCGATTTGGCCGCCGACGTTCTGGTTGTGAAGGATTTTTGCGGGCCGGCGAACGTCATATATAAGGAAACGCGAAGAAAATATGCGTAAGTGCAGTATAATAAAGCATTTGCAGCTCGCAAAAGGAACGAAAAAAGATTACGAGCAGCTTTCGATGTACCATTATCGCGATACGAATCTCGGTCCTTACGCTGCAATCTATATATTAAAACCGACGGGCAGGCTCGCGGTGACGCTAAACAAAAAAGCTGTGGGTGTGATAGTCTATACGATGCCGTCGACATCGCTTGAACTGCGAAGCATTGCCTTGAGTGACATACTTTACGGCCTGGACAAAAAAACAAGACTGTCGGTTATCAATAAAACAATAAGGACCATCAGCAGAGTGATTATTGAGCCGAGATTTCGAAATCTCGGCCTCGCAACGACTCTCGTAAGAGAAACGCTCGGCCTGCTCGATGTCCCTGTAATCGAGGCGATGGCGGTGATGGGACTTGTCAATCCCTTTTTCGAGAAGGCGGGTATGACAGCGTACAAAGCGCCGCTGCCGGCAAGATGTGTACAAATAAAAGAGGCTTTCGATTATGTCGGTGTAAAAGAAAATCTGCTCATCGATGCCGTAAAAGTGCAAAGGAAAATCGAGAGGCTCGGCAGAAAAGAGACTTTGTTTCTTGAAAGGCAGATGCGAGAATTTCTCGCCAGCTACGGCAAGGCAAGGCTGATGACCGAGGGCCTGGAGAGGACAAGATATATCCTCAACAAATTAACAGCAAGACCGGTGTATTATGTGTGGTTCAATAAGAGCAAAAGTGCACAAGAGCACAAGTCGTTCGATGTTCGATATCCGCTATCAAGATGTCAAGTGACATAAGAAAAATTGCGCTAAGTAAGCTCGTGGCTCATCCGGATAATCCGAACAGGATGAGCGAGCTTACTTTCAATAAGCTGGTTCGCAACATAAAACTGAGCGGCAGATATGAGCCGCTTGTAGTTCGGCCTCATCCGGAGAGAAAAGGTTTTTATCAGATTATCAACGGCCATCATCGCGTTAAAGCCTTAAGAAAGCTCGGCTTACAATCGGCTGACTGCGTTGTCTGGCAGGTCGATGATAAGCAGACTGCGGTGCTTTTAGCTACGCTTAACAGACTCGCAGGCACCGACCTGCTGGAGAAAAAACTTAAGCTGTTAGAAAAGCTCAAGGCTGACTTTAACCCGAAAGAGCTTTCAAAACTTCTGCCTTACACGAAAAAACAAATCGAAAAGCTGACGAGCCTAAAACGGCTGGAACTCTCTGTAAAGGCCGGTGACATTGAATTTGCAAAGCCGCTCGTTTTCTTTGTTTCAGATAGCCAGCTTGAGAGTATCGAGCGTGCGCTCGGCATCGCTGAAGACAGGAGCATAACCAACAAAGCCAAGAGAAGAGCTGATGCGCTTGTAAGAATAGCGAGGGAATATCGAATATCCAACAAGGAACGTTGAATGTCGAAGGACAAGAGAAGGAAAAATCAGGAAGGCTTATGGGTGCCGAATGAGATACTTAATCTTTTCGATATCGATTGGAGATGTAAGATGCTGCTGGCACACTTTTACAGCTTCGGCGCGAAAGGCTGTTACCAGAGCAATAAAACCTTAGCTCAAATCTTTATGACGACTGCAAGAACGATCGCAAGAAGGTTAGTGAATCTGAAAAAGTATATTTATGTAAAAAAGCCCAAAGGATACTATCGTACGATCTGGGTGAGGTTTCATCCGGAAGTTTCTAAAATCGGACCTGAAAGAATTAACAATCCGAAGAAAGGGGTACGACAGGATTGTCATACTGAGTATGACAAAAGTGGTAAATCGACTACGACAAAACCTGTACTTCGACTACGACAGAATTGTCATACTACTAATACATATACTAATACAAAGACTAATAAAGAGACTGCAGCCGACTTGCCTATGCCTGCCGGTGGGCAGGCAAGTCGTCTGCTGCAAGAGCGAAGGGCGGCGGCACGAGAGAAAATCGAGCAGTTCAAAAAAAGGTTCAGCAACGGTTCGAAGTCGGAGCGAATGTCACCGGAAGAGTTCGAGAAGCGAAGACAGATGATAATAAAGCAGCTTCGCAGCCCGTGATTGGTGATTCGTCGCCCGCGATCACGAAGTCAATAACGAAACGTGTTTTTATAAATTCCAAGCAGGATGACTGACGGCAGAGGACTGAATCAACGGAAAGATATGACCGAAAACAGGTTATTTAAAGGAGTGCAAAAATGGCAAACGGATTTTCCAAAAGGACAGGTGACATTGGTTTTCGCCGGCTCGTTTTGAATCGCGGCCGGTTCGCAATCGTCGATGCCGACGATTACAACAGGCTGGCAAGGCACAAATGGTACTGTATCGGCTCGGGCGGGTACCTGTACGCCAAACGCAGCGAAGGCAATCGAATGATAAAGATGCACCGTGACATATTGGCTCCGCCGCCGGGTTTGTATGTGGACCACAAAAATCACAACACTTTAGATAACCGCAAAAGTAATTTGAGAGTCTGCACGCCTGCACAGAACTGTTTTAATCGAATCCCTTCGGAGAGAGGGACCAGCAGGTACAAAGGCGTTTTCTGGAGCAGTGACAAAAAGAGATGGGCTGCGATAATCGGTTTTAAGGGAAAGCATATTCACATCGGCTATTTCGATTACGAGCTTGACGCTGCGATTGCTTATGACGACCGGGCAGCAGAATTGTTCGGCGAGTTCGCAGCTTTGAACTGCCAGTATCGCCCCGAGCTGGCAGCCTGGCTGAAAGAGACAAGGCTTTTTAATCCCCTTGTGAACAACAATGTGATAATCTGAAACCAGCGGAAGATTTCGGGATGCGAAACATAGAACAAAATTTTCTTTGTCTCCCAGCAGTGAATTTTGTAGAATTATCGACTGTCTTCGCCGGAAAACAATATTCGTAAACGCCTTAACGGAAAGTGTTAAATGATTATTCGTAAAGAGACAGAATCGGACGCTGAAGCGATAACCAATATAACGAAATTGGCTTTCGAAAATCAACCCTATAGCAGGAATACCGAGCAATTCATCATCACTGCTTTGCGGGCCGCCAATGCGCTTACTATTTCACTTGTTGCGGAAATTAATGGAAAAGTTGTGGGACACATAGCTTTTTCGCCGGTGAATTTTTCAGATGGAAGTAAGAACTGGTATGGTCTCGGCCCTGTCTCTGTGATGCCTGATTACCAGAAACAGGGTATCGGCACAAGCCTGGTCAATGAGGGCATCGGCTTATTAAAAGATTTGGGTGCTGAAGGTTGTGTACTTGTTGGTGACCCGAAGTTTTATGAATGCTTTGGTTTTCGAAGTCCTGATAAACTAAAACACGAAGGCGTACCCCAGGAAAATTTTCTTGCGTTGTCGTTTTGCAATCGAATTCCCGAGGGAACCGTTCAATTCCACAGTGCCTTTACTGCAACCGAATGATGCAGAATAAAGAATTCAATTGGAGTGATGGAATGGCCGAACTATTTAGCTACATCAAATACATCTATCGAAAAATGCTAAAACATCCTTTTATTACGGGTGGAATTCTATATTTTTTGTTGACGCCGGTAATGATTAGTGTAGTGAACCTGTTTGGTGCTGCATCGTTAAGCAAAGACGGGTACCTGAAGGTCGATTCGCAAATCGAAAGAAAAGAATACGAGCAGGAGCTGGCGTATATAAAAGGCCTGGAAGAATCTTTAACTCCAGGGCAAACAAATAATCTTGAGAAATACGAAAAAATTGCAGAAGAAATCCATAGCAGGTGGAAAGGAAAAAATAAAGAATATAAAGCTCGTTTGATGTTGGAAGTCTGCGGGCCGCTTAGTTCCGGCAGCTTTAAAGATGACAGACGATATGTACTTGCCAGAAAATACGCTTTATCGGCGTTGGCTGATGCAAATGACATTCCTATTGAAACTGAAGTGGATTTGACAGGTCATGTGGTAACCTTAATGATTGGTCCTAATGCTCCACGTGGTCAGATTTTTGAGCAGCTTAGAAAAAAGGATGTGGAAATACGACTGCATGCTTGGAAGCGAGTGGTAGATGCTATTGATCCAAATTGGGACCCTAACGAACCTCTAGCCGCTAATGTAGCTCCTCCTGCAGGAACAGGACTTCCCGCCGGCGTGGATCCAAATGCTATTGAAGATACTGTTCTACGAGCAGAATATCGAGCAGCTATTGAGGCAAACAAAAAGAAAATCGAAAAATATAATGAGCAGTACAAGCTGCGTAAATGGTTAAGGCGGTTTCCTAAAAGCGCGGAACCATATATTATTCGGGCATATTCAAAGCCACCATATAACCTTACGGAACTGAACCAATACCTTGATGCTTACTTAGAAGATGCCAAAATAAAGGCTCGGATAATAGATGCTGTAAGAGAGAACATTGCAAAGCAAGAATTTCAAAAAGCCAAGAGAGATAGTGTAGGTCAGCTGTCATCTGATGAGCCGTCGCGTCAAGACGGGTACCTGAAGGTCGATTCGGAAGTGCCGGGCGTTACGCCGAAGGTCTTCGGGCAGAAAACAATCGCAAAGAGCGGAGCATACATCGGTTATCTGGCGTTCGATGAGACGGAAGATACTGTGTATTGCGCAGTCACAAATGCCAACTGGGACCAAAGCCATATCGTGAAAATCTCAACCGAAGATTTTAATAATGTTCAGAGGTTGTCACTGACCGAAAGCAACTGGGAAGGTGAGCCGTGCATCAGCCCTGACGGCAAGCGATTTTTCTTTACACGACTTTTCCCGCCACAAGCCGGCAAGCCCTGGCATTCAGATTTGTATTACCTCGACAGAACGCCGGCCGGCTGGAGCGAGCCGCATTCACTCGGTGACATTGTTAACACAGCTGCCAGCGAATGGTGCGCGACAGTGACAGCCGACAACACGCTCTATTTCGGCTCGGAGAGGGACGGCAGCCGGCTCAGGGCCGACATCTATCGAGCCGTTCTCGAAAACGGCAGGTACAGCAAAGTCGAAAGACTGCCCGACGGAATCAATACTCAATACAATGATTGTGACCCGCTGATAGCTCCTGACGAGAGCTTTCTTATTTTTCATTCGAACAGGCCGGGCGGCGTCGGCGAGCATGATTTGTATATCAGTTTCAAAACCGATGACGGCTGGAGCGAGCCGAAAAATATGGGCCCGCAAATCAATTCGCCCGGCTGGGAGATGGGGCCGTCACTTTCGAGGGATGGCAGGTACCTGTTCTTTGCCAGAAGAAAGGCATTTCGCACGGATGAACCGTCGAAAATCTACTGGGTAAGTATCAACGTGATTGAGCAATTCAAAAAGTAAAGCAATGTTTATGCAGCGAATCGACAGAATCAAGGAGCAGGACGGTAACGGCCTGAAAATAAACCACGTTTAACGAGTTGCGGAGAACATTTAATTGACACATGAAACAGAACCAAGATAATATATAAAAAATCGTGTTCTTAACCCCAATATTTACCTAAAAATGCGGTTTTTTAGAAAAAAGTTTAGATATAATTAAATATTTCTTTGTTTTTGAAAAAGTTTAGATATAATTAAACCAGATGGCGAACATACCCGACAATGTAGTAGTAAAAGGAGAATGGGGAACAGTCGAATATGCAATAAAGCTTAACGGCAAGATGCCAGCAAAGGATTTTATTGAGAATTTGGGAAGAAACGAAAAAAGCAAACTCTCACATCCTTTGGAGAAAATGGCAGAAACAGGGAATGTTTGGAACCCTCAGAAGTTTCGCATTATTAAGGGGATAAGAGAAAAGATTTACGAATTTAAATCAGGGAATTTAAGATTATTGTGTTTTCAAAAAGGTAAAAGCTGGATATTAACTAACGGTTTTCTTAAAGGTGAGCCAGCAAGGAAGGAATTTAAAAAAGCAATTAAAATCAAGAAGGAGCACCTTGAAGTTGTAGAAGGAAAGGGGAGATAACAATGTATAATGCGTTATTAAAAGACATCAAATATGACAGCGAAGATATGAAATACTATCTTCAAGAAAAACTCATTTTTGAAATTACTGAATGTATCGCAGAAATGATGCAGAAGAAAAATATCTCCAGATCCGAACTCGCTAAAAAACTTGGCAGGACAAAAGGATATGTGACGCAGCTTCTTAATGGCAATGCAAATATGACCCTGAAAACCGTATCGGATTGTCTGTGGGCTTTGGATTCGACACTGAAAGTTAGTGCAATCCCTGCGAATACTGATTACGGTGCAAATCCTGAAGACCAATACGATATATCAGAAAGTTGCTACTCTCTGAAGGCAATAAAAGCTGAACAAAGTGATTTTGGTGATTCAAAATTAGAGGAACTTAAAATTGCAGGTTAGGTTATGAAAGAAAAAAACAAGAAAAAAGAAATTGATGTATCATTGGCTGCTCGGGTATCTAGTAAGGTAGAGATCGTAAACGTTTTGTTAAAGCAGAGCAGTTGCTATCGAAAACCCGACACGGGAAAGGCGAAAATAGCTTTGGAGATAGAATGTGATACAACCTACGAAATCGATAAGAAAAATTCTATCATCACAGTTCTTCCAAACTTCAAACTTAAGGGGTATTCAGAAAAGAAAGAAGCCGATGAACCAGCCCTAAAGATTGAGGCGGTTTTTGTGCTCATATACAAGGTAAGTAATTTCAAAGATTTGAAGAAAAAACATTTTGAAGCATTTGCTAATACAAATGGTATTTATAATGCTTGGCCTTACTGGCGCGAGTTTGTTCAGAATACGATTGCAAGAATGTCCCTTCCTCCATTAACGATTCCCGTTTTTCGGATTGTTCCTGTTCCTGCAAAAGCCAAAGAAAAAGTCAATAAATAATCTCAATGCAGCATTTCTAATCCAAAGTTTATGCTTGATTTAAGCAGCTTTTTCTGGTACAATCATTTGGGTTTTCTGTTTGAAAAACCGATAACACACTATGGAGAAGGACTGTCTCGGCAGGTAGCCTCCGACGTAAAAACTGAATTGTCAGCATTTGAAATGTAAAAAACCGCACTAAAAACGTCTTAGAGGGGTAATAATTATAGATGAAAGGACTATATGATGCGGCATTATGAACGGCTGAGAGGGCTTTTAGCGATAGCTTTTTTGCTGTTGTATCCCCTGGCAGCCGGCGCAGACGTTCTGGACATCAACGACGAAATCCAGACCTACACCAGCCTGACCGATACGACCGTAAATATGACCGGCACATCGGAGCTGCACATCACATCCGCGACCGACCCGATACCCGGCTGTCAGATAAATCTCAATTCGCAGGACAGCTGGTTCTTTATGGAGCAGGTCCTGCCGTCCGACGTTATCTCAACGTATCTTAGCCAGGTTCAGGTCGACGGCTCGCCGGCGGTATTGAACAGCAACGTCCGCGTTGACGAGTACGTCAACGGCGCCGTCGTCATTCCGCACTCGCCGAGCTATGAGCCTTTGCAAATCTACAGCGGCTATCACTTCAGCGGCTCATCGATGTCACTCAGCCTGTACACTTACTACAAAGGCTCGGCGTCCTTAGGCGCTCTGAATAATAACGTATGCAGTTTTAAGCTCAAGCGAGGCTATATGGCGACCTTCGCTCAGAATGAGGCCGGTTCCGGCCGAAGCAAAACCTACGTCGCACAGGACAACGATATTAATGTCGAGGTCATACCAGAGGAGCTGTCTTTTTCCATTTCATTCATTCGCGTCTTTCCCTGGCGGTGGACGAACAAGAAAGGCTGGGCCGGCGGCGGCACCTGGGTGCACGAGATGCTGGATATCGCCTGGTTTTACGATTATGACAATGTCACCACCTCGTCGCTTGACACCGAGTATGTCCCGATGAGGCACAATATAAACTGGAACGCATATTCGAACATCAACAATAAGCAGAAATCAACTTCTGTACTCGCCTTTAATGAGCCTGACAGGCCGGACCAGGCGAATATGACCGTCGAACAGGCAATCGCGCAATGGCCGAACCTGCTTGCCTCGGGCCTGCGGCTCGGTTCACCTGCCCCCAGTGACGGCGGCCTGAGCTGGCTGTACGATTTCATCGACGCCGCAGACGCACTGGACTTACGAGTCGATTTCGTCGCGGTACATTGCTATCAGGGCTGCTACAGCGGCTCACAATGGTACAACTGGCTCAGGAACGTCCACGAGCGAACGGGCCGGCCGGTTTGGGTGACAGAATGGAATAACGGCTGCAACTGGACAGGCTGCGAACCAGCAACCGAGCAGGAACAAGCGGACAAAATCGCAGAATTCATCGCTGTGATGGATGGTGCGGATTTCGTGGAGCGATACTCGGTCTATAACGCCTGCGGCGAGAGCCGCGAATTAATTACAGGCGGCGTGCCGACTCTCGCCGGCGAGGTCTATCGCGACAACCAGGCCCCGATGGCGTACATTCAGCAGCCCTCCGACGGTTACGGCGGCTGTGCGTATTATCAGTTCGAAGACGATGCACAGGACAGCACCAGCTTCAACAATCACGGCATCGTGCACGGCGGAGCGACATATACGACCGGCCATATCGGCCACGCGATTAATCTGGACGGCTCAAACGATTACGTCGAGCTTGGCGATAATATCGCTGACAGTACCGACTTCACCTTTGCAGCCTGGGTCTATTGGGACGGCGGCAGTGACTGGCAGCGAATTTTCGATTTCGGAAGAGGAACGACCTATTATATGTTCCTTACGCCCCGCTCCGGCGGTGACACGCTGCGATTCGCAATCTCAGTGACAAGCTACAGCGATGAGCAAAGGCTGGAAACGACTCAACTGGCCACAGGCTCCTGGAAGCATCTGGCTGTCACCATCAGCGGTGACACGGGAAAACTGTTCGTTAACGGCTCGCCTGTCGACGAGAATACCTCAATGACGCTCAACCCGTCGGATTTGAAGACGCTGAGAAACTACCTGGGCCGAAGCCAGTTTGTAAGTGACCCGTATTTTAACGGCCGGCTCGACGAGGTTATCATCGCTGATTATGCACTGACCGACGCCGAAATCGCAGACCTGGCCGCCGATTCACCTGACAATTACCCGCCGAGTTTCACCTCCGACCCCATCAACTTGCCTTCAATTGTGCCGGGCGATTCTGTAACCGGTACTTTGATTTATAACGCCTCCGACATCGATACCAGCGAAACGCTTACATTCAGCAAAACCTCAGGCCCCGACTGGCTGGACATCGCTGCCGACGGCAAAATGACCGGAACAGCTGGTTACGGCGACCTGGGCCAGAACAGCTTCACCGTCCGCGTTACCGATAACAGCACCGACTACGATGAAGCCACGCTCAATATTACGGTCCTCGGCACCGGCCTGAAAACGCATTACAAGTTTGAGGGTAATGCCGATGACAGTATCGGCTCGAATCACGGGACTGTCACCGGTACCGTCACTTATCCTGCGGGAAAAATCGGTCAGGCAATCGACCTTGATGGGTCAAGTAATTACGTGACACTGCCTGCTTCTCTGGTGAATACCGCCGATATTACAATCTCTGCCTGGGTCAACTGGGACGGCGGCAACTCCTGGCAGCGAATCTTAGATTTCGGAAACGACAGCCAGCAGTATATGTTCCTGACACCGAAATCGTCCAACAGCACACTGCGTTTCGCAATTACAACCGCCGGCAGCGGCTCCGAACAGAGGATAGAGACCTCGTGGTTAGACACAGGCGAATGGGTGCATGTGGCGGTAACGCTCGCCGATGATGTCGGGACACTTTATGTCGACGGCGAGCCGGCGGATACAAATCCGAGTATGTCACTCAATCCTTCCGATTTCAATCCGGCTATAAACTACATCGGCAAGAGCCGGTTCGACGACCCGTTGTTCAACGGCCAGATTGATGATTTACGTATCTATAATTACGCGCTGTCTGCCGACGATATCGCAATGCTCGCCGATGGAAATGAGAACCACCCGCCGGCTTTTATTGACTACCCAATCATCAATGACGCTGCTATTGAGGACTCTCCTTATTCGGGCCTGTCGTTGGCCGCCAATGCGTATGATTTGGAAGGCGATACGCTGGCTTTCAGCAAAACCTACGGCCCGGACTGGCTGAACGTCGCACCCGACGGCTCGCTTTCGGGAACTCCGCCGGACCCTAATACAGGTTGGAATCTATTTGCTGTTCGCGCAGATGATGCAGGCGGACTTTTTGGTACAACTGCTCTGGCCATTAAAGTGGAAAATATCTATTCCGGCGTTCGCGGTCTCGAAGACCTGGAGGGTTTTGCAGCTCAGTGGCTCAACTCCGGCTGTATTGACTCACCCGCCTGCGGCGGTGCCGACCTTGACGGTGACAAAGACGTCGACTTTCGCGATTTAGCCGTATTAGCGAATAACTGGCTGCTCGAATAATATGACAAAAAAAAGACTTTGTACTTATACTAATTCATATATGGCGAAAGTAAAACTGTCATTTTTCATTGTTCCGTTAGTTTTAATTCTCATCGCATCGTCGTTTTCGGATGCGGCGACGATCCAGGTCAAAACAGCAGGACAGGATTCTGTCATCATAAACACCACTGACATTTCAATCGCCGCTTCAGCCGACAATACCGTGGACATACAATGTGCCGATACGCAATATCTCAGCGAGCCGGGCCAGCCGAAAATACCGTGGAAGGTAACAACGCTGCTTTTACCACCTGATGCCGACCTTTCTACAGTTTCATATACGGTCAACAACATTGTTTATGAACCGCTTGATGGCCTCTTCGATATTGAGCCTTCACCTCTTTATGGCACCTGGGATGAAAACGGCAATCCTGTTCTTATTTACCCGCAAGGACGGACAATAGTAGATGGCAGGGACGTCGACATTTATAACGCAAATGAGTACTGGCCAAGCGAGGCAGCTAAAATCTCCAAAAAAGGTGAGCTTCGCAGATGGAAGCTCGCTGAGCTGGCGGTGCCGATGGTGAAATATAATCCTGTTACAGCAAGTATCGCAGAACTTGTCGATGCGGATATCGACGTTACTTTCGAGCGCACCGAAATAGCCGTAAAATCCCTGAACATACAAAGAAGCAGACATAGAAACAAACAAATAGACAGGGTAAAGAAACTCGCTGCCAACTTCAATACAGCTGTCGCAGAATATGAAAGCCTGACTTTGAGTTCTGTTGAAAGTCTCGATGAGCCGGCACCGGCAGGGATTGACTCAACGGGATACGTTATAATAACCACCGCAGGTATCGAAAGCTCCTCGACCAAACTCGATGATTTCGTAAGCCATAAAGAATCTCTCGGCTGGGATGTGTCGGTAATTACTGAATCGGATTTCGGCGGGGGAACCGGTACAACCGCTTACAACAACATCCATAACTGGCTGGAAGATAATTATCTCACCTATGACATTTTATACGTTCTTTTAATCGGAACACCCTATACCGATACCGGGACCGTCCCGATGCTGATGTATGATGACGGTCGCGGAACAGCCCCAACAGATTTTTTCTACTCGAGTTTTACAGGGGACGTATACTGGGAGGTCGTGGTCGGCAGAATTCCTTATTACGATAACATTTACGCGCTGGACACTTTGCTGCAGAAAGCGATAGATTACGACAATGCAACCGATACCTTATGGCGTAACAGTGCCTATCTCGCAATGGCTCGACTCGACGACGACACACCGATGTATCAGTGCGGAGAACAAATAAAGAATGATGTTTTAGACCCTCATGGTATCGATTCGGACCGTATTTACGAGCAGGATTTTTCCGTCAGTCCGGAATACACTTACCAGCAGGCCCCGACAACCGATATGGATGATGTGTGGGCCTCTGTGCCCTATGGGATGGTATTTTGGTGCACACACGGCAATCAAACGTCGGCGCAGTACTTCATTGATACCGGTGAGGTGCCGGGACTGAATGACAATTATCCGAGTATTGTTTATCAGGGCTCCTGTCAAAATGCCTGGCCTGAAAACAGCGGAAATCTCGCTTATACAATTCTTAAAAATGGAGCTATAACAACTGTCGCTGCAACCAGAAATTCGTTCTACAATTCCGGGCAAACGAATTTTTATGCCGAAGGCAGCAATGGTACTTTGGCTCTTCGGTATATCGGCAAATTGTGTAATAATGGAGAAAGTTCCGGCTTAGCCTGGGCAAACACCAGGCAAGACGGTTATACCTATACGCCGAACAGGATGCGATTTAACCTTTACGGTGACCCTTCGATATTACTGACGTTTTCTCGCCAGCGTGTAGCCTACTACGAGTTTGAAGGCGATGTCAACGACAGCTCGCCCAACGGTTACCATGGCACGGCCGCAGGGTCACCGGCTTATACGACCGGCCAGATAGGCCAGGCCATCGACCTGGACGGCGCGGACGATTTTATCACCCTGCCTTCAGGTCTGACCAGTCAGGATATTACGGTGGCTGCGTGGGTTTACTGGGACGGCGGCTACCCGGAGCAGCGCATCTTCGATTTCGGAAACAATACGACAGAGTATATGATGTTGACGCCACATTCCGACGACAGTACGCTTCGTTTTGCAATCAAAGACGGTGGTAGCGAACAAATTCTCGAAACGACCCAGCTTGCCACCGGCCAGTGGGTTCACGTGGGTGTAACGCTGGAAGGCGATACCGGAACACTGTATGTAGGCGGCTCGCCCGTCGACACGGACAGCATTACGCTCAACCCGACGGCGTTTAATCCCGTGAACAACTACATCGGAGATAGTCAATGGCCTGACGACCCCCTGTTTAACGGGCGAATTGATGACTTCCGGATTTACAATCATGCGCTGTCGCAAACAGATTTTTCAGATTTGTTTGCCCCGCCGGCGGCGCCAACAGCTCTTACGGCGACGGTCACAGGCAAGGTGAATCTTGACTGGGCGGACAACACGGAGCCAGACCTGGCCGTATATAATGTCTACCGCAGCACGACCAGCGGCAGCGGTTATGCAATGATTGCTACGGGCTTGATAAGCAGCGCTTATGTGGATGCGAGTATCAGTCTTAGCTCGACTTACTACTATGTGGTGACGGCTGTGGATTCCGCCTGGAATGAATCCGGCTTCAGCAGTGAGGTTGAGGCCACCGTTCCACCGGCGTTGATGGCTTATTACAAGATGGACAACAACGTCAACGACAGCTCGCCCAACAGCTATCACGCAACTGCGATGGGATCTCCGGTTTATACGTCAGGAAAAATCGGACAGGCAATTGACCTTGACGGAACCGAAGATTACGTGACATTACCCGCTTCTCTGGTGAATACCACCGATATTACAATCTCCGCCTGGGTCAACTGGGACAGCGGCGACACCTGGCAGCGAATCTTCGATTTCGGAAACAACACCGACCAGTACATGTTCCTGACACCGAAATCGCCCAGCAGCACACTGCGTTTCGCAATCACAACCGCCGGCTACGGCGCCGAACAGAGGATAGAGACCTCGCGGTTAGATATCGGCGAATGGGTGCATGTGGCGGTAACGCTTGAAGGCGATGTCGGGACACTTTATGTCGACGGCGAGCCGGCGGATACAAATCCGAGTATGTCACTCAATCCTTCCGATTTCAATCCGGCTATAAACTACATCGGCGACAGCCAGTTCAGCGATGACCCGCTGTTCGACGGCCGGATTGATGATTTACGTATCTACAATTTTCCTCTGTCAGACAACGATATCGCAACGCTCGCCGACGGAAATGAGAACCACCCGCCGGTTTTCATCGACTACCCAATCATCAATGACGCTGCTATTGAGGACTCTCCTTATTCGGGTCTGCCACTGACCGCCAATGTGTATGATTTGGAAGGCGATACGCTGACTTTCAGCAAAACCTACGGCCCGGACTGGCTGATTGTCGCACCCGACGGTTCGCTTTCAGGAACTCCGCTGGACCCTAATACCGGATGGAATCTATTCGCGGTTCGCGCAGATGATGCAGGCGGACTTTTTGATACAACTACTTTGGCCATTGAAGTGAAAAATATCTACTCCGGCGTTCGCGGCTTCGAAGACCTGGAGGGTTTCGCAGCTCAGTGGCTCAACTCCGGCTGTATTGACTCACCCGCCTGCGGCGGCGCCGACCTCGACGGCGATAAAGACGTTGACTTTCTCGATTTAGCAAAATTGGCAAACACCTGGCTGATGCAGTAACAAGCCAAGCACCAGCCGCGAATTTGCACGAAAAAACACGAATTTCAACCATATTTCGTCAAAGAAAAAGCCGGTTCTTCGTTTTTGAATATCAGGCAGGTAAAATATGTAACGAGATTTTAAAAATAAAAAAGGCAGACTAGGCTTATTTAGTAATATTTAGTACCGGCTTGCCTGTCTGCCTTTTCACAAGGAGATAAAACTTTTTCATCCCCCTCCTCGGCGAAGCAAGTTCGATTTCCCCGGAAGGCTGAACAGTTATTTTTTCTTCTATTGAAAATATAAAAAATAAATCACCAAATCCCAAAAAAGATGATAAAAAAATCCCTCGCAACGTCACTAATGTCACTCAATACGAATTATTACCGGACGTAAAAATAGCAGTTGGTATTTAGTAGTGCGGGCTTTACATATTGGAGGAAAATTAAATGTCGAAAAAACCAAATAAAAAACAGCTTGCCGTACTTGACGATTTGTTTGCGAGCGACCTCTCGGCTGAGCAGATACTCGAAAAGCACAGGGTCACCAGGAGCCTTTACAGCAGATGGCAGAGCGATGACAGCTACATCGCCGAGCTTGACAGGCGAATAGAGCTCTTAGGCAGAAACAGCAGAATTCTAATCGCAAAATATTCATCAATCGCCGCTGCAAAGCTTATCGCACTTACCGATTCTGCCAATCAGGAGACCGCACGCAAAGCCTGCCTGGACATTATCAGTCTGCTGAAGGACGAAAATCCCAAGTCCAGGCCCGACTCCGCCGACCCGCAGCCCGCCACACTGCCGAAGATTGCCCCCGCCCTCGCAGAAAAGCTGCTCGCCACAATCGCAGAACAATGATATCGAGATGCGACACTTAGGCAACGCATAGAGCTGATTTTCTCAGTTCTTACTTCTAACTTTAAAATTGCCCTACGGAATTATTCGCCGAATATGATAAAATGTAAGCAGCGTTAAGGAACATTAGAGGAACGTCAAATGTGGCTGTTCAAAAATCTCAGGCGGAAGCGAATCAAAAAAAGGCCTTTCAGAGATGACTGGCTGAAAATCATCGAGGCTAATGTCCCCTACTACAATTCGCTGCCGACAAACGATAAAGTCGAGCTGCAGCAGCATATCCTGGTTTTCCTGTCGGAGAAACGTTTCGAAGGTTGCGGTGGGCTCGAAATCACCGAAGAAATAAAAGTAACAATAGCCGCATACGCCTGCATACTTCTGCTGCACCGCAAAACCGACTACTACCCACGCCTTCGCTCGATACTCGTCTATCCGAAAACCTTTATCGCACCGCACAAAAGCTATCTTCCAGGCGGCATCATCGCCGAGGGCGATATCCCCCTTCGCGGACAATCCTGGCACAAAGGCCCGGTAGTCCTGTCTTGGGACGACGTTAAGCACTCATACGCAGACGCCCACGACGGCCAGAACGTCGTCTTTCACGAGTTCGCTCACCAAATTGACTCTACCGGCGGCGAGTCCGACAGCTCAGAGGTCCTCAAAAAACGCTCGAGCTTTATCGCCTGGGCGAGGGTGCTGCAGAAAGACTTTGAAAAGCACAAAGCCTCTGTCTCAAAAAATCGGCCGACACTGCTGACGAAATACGCCGCAACAAATGAAGCTGAGTTCTTCGCCGTCGCAACGGAATTCTTTTTCGAGAAGCCGCAGCAGCTTAAAAAAGTTCACGCAGAACTTTATAACGAGCTCAAACACTTCTACAACCAGGACCCCGTTGCAAATAGTCGTAAGCTGTAACAATGAGATGATAGAGCAGAAAAAATCAACGCATAAAAAAGCCAGACCAGAGTCTTTCTTGGACGATTATTGGCGTTAATTTAATTGTTAGACTGGTCTGGCTGTATTAAATAAGCTTAACTTTTCAAAAATCCATCTTTGCCGAAACTGATTTACCTTTGCCGTTTCTGCTCACCTATTAATCTTTACTCGTGACATTCAAAATATGTGCGTAAGAAAATTTGGAAATTTAAAACTAAAAATACCTGATGCCTATAAGTGAAAACATTACTGCAGATGTGTGCCTTTTTAAAATAAGAAAGAGAGAATCCAGTCTCCCTTTATGCCTTCGCTGTTTGTAAGACTGATCTCTCTTTCCGCATAACTTTTTATTTTTATCGTGTCACCCAGCCGAAGCCAAATGAACGTCTCAAAAAAGTTTGGCTATTAATTCCTATGTCGATACTCGAAAAGTGTTCTATAAAAAAAGTAAAATATAAAAATATTTTTTCACTTTTTTCTGTCAGCTTTTACCAGCTTAACACGGGGACAAAATACCATGACAAAAACGAAAAAAAACAGGGACAAATCGACGGCTCTTGCAAGAATCTCTCATATCTATGACAGCTTAAGGCTCAGCAGGCCGGCAACAAAAAAGCATCTAAAAAACTATATAAAAATCTTTCTAAACCTGAATATTCCTGACAGGCGTATCTGCCCCGAACATAACTCACCGCTCGATTACCTCTGGCACAGCTTCAACGCCGATTTTGCAGGACCGAAAAAGCCAAACGCCGACGCTATAATCTGGGCGAACCGTGCAGGCGGAAAAACACAGCTCGCCGCCGTCGCAACTCTGCTCGATTCCGTCTTCAAACCGGGCTGTCAAACGCGAATCCTCGCCGGCTCCGCAGAGCAGGCACAGAGAATGTACGAATATCTAACCTCCTTTCTGCCAAAAGGTTACGAAAATCTGCTCGCAGAATCTGTCAAAAAAGACAGCTGTACATTCAGCAACGGCTCCGCCGTAGAACTGCTCACGCAATCGCACACCTCAGTCCGAGGCCAGCACATCCAGAAGCTGCGCTGCGACGAGGTCGAGCTCTTCGATGAAGACGTTTTCAGAGCCGCACAGTTTACTACTATTTCCAAAAACAACATTGTCCCCGCAATAGAGTCCATCAGTACTATGCACAGACCTTACGGCCTGATGCACAAAATTGTCACCGGCGCAAAGCAGCGAAATGTCCCCGTCTTCAAATGGTGCATCTGGGAAACAATCGAAAAATGCACCAACAGAAACTGCTCACAATGTCCCCTGAATTCTGATTGTCAAGGCCGAGCAAAAAAAGCTGTTGGCTATCTGAAAATTGATGACGTTATTACCGCTATGAAACGCTCATCAAGAGCTGCCTGGCAGTCTGAGATGCTCTGCCAAAGACCGTCACTCGAAAACATCGTCTTCGACGAATTCGATTCAGCCGTCAACGTCAAACCGCTCGAATTCAATCCCAGTCTTGCTCTTTATCGGACTATTGATTTCGGCTTTGTAAATCCGTTCGTTTGCCTGTGGATTCAGACCGACAGTGACAATAACGTTTACGTCATCGACGAATACGTCCGTTCGCGAGTCGCGATTGATGCTCACGCCGATGAAATCAAAAAACGCACACCCGTAAGTGAGGAAAAAGTCGCTGCGACCTTCTGCGACCCGTCCGGCTCAGCCGCTAATGATGTCACCGGCACAAGTGCCGTTAGAAGCCTGAATGCTCACGGCATACGCACTCGTTTTCGAAGAAGCTCTATTATCGCCGGGATAGAGCTTATCAGAAGAGCCATACGTTCCGGTGACGGCCGAACCTCACTTTTCATCTCACCGAGATGTCCCCGGCTGATTGAGGCTTTGCAGTGCTATCATTACCCCGAAAATGCCGCCGATGCCGGCCGTGAACTGCCCTTGAAGGACGGCGTTTATGACCACCCCATAGACGCCCTCCGTTACTTTTTCATCAACCACACCCGCCCCGCCAAAGCATTCAGCAGAAAATATTAATTCTCGTTGTTCGTTGTTTTTATCGAGCATCAAGTATCGAGTATCTTAATTTTATATTTTTTTACAAATCTATGTACTCTTTGGGAACGAAAGTCGTTTCCATCGTCCATACCGTCGCTCTTCCGTTTTTTAATATATATATCACAAGCACGTCGTAACCCTCCCTGTCGACCCATTCCCGCAGAAACGGATAGTCCTCAACTATCTGCTTTTTCAATTGTATATCCTCGTATTCTTCTACTGTCCCGCTGACACGTATCTGTTTTTGCTCCTCGTTGCTGTAAAAGCACATCTCAACCATAGGATTTCTTTTGAGCTGATTATTAAGGTCCTTATTTTCCCCGGTACTGAATATAAGCCCTTCCTCATCGGCCCTGTACATCATTATATACCTGACGTGAGGCCGGTTTTCATCTGCGGTAGCCAGGGCAAAAACAGGGTTCTTATTTATGAAATGCAATATTTCTTCCTTTTTCATTTTTAACCTTTCGCAATATCTGTGAAAACTTTTTTAAGCCTGTATTTTAATCTATTCCTTCACAACCTAAATTTTCGTACTCTTATAATAACTTAAACAACAACGTTTACAAAACCCTTGAAGACAAAAATAATAGCGAAACCAATAATCGAGCCAACAACGGTTATAATATTAACACCGGTTTTAATAATAAATTTAGGAATAATTTTGTGAGTGTGTTCACGTTCACAATCAAACTTCGGTAATTAAAAACAGAACCTTAATGTATGATATAAATACAACAAACACATTATAAAACATAATACTTTTCAGGAACGAAAAATAAAAAGAAAGATATCACCCCCGACCTTAAGGAAAACACGCCTTATAATTGTTTCACGTGAAACGTTTAGGCAATATAAATAGAAGAAAACCAATTTTCAGAAGCACTGCTGAATCGAATATAAAGCCGGCACATTCAACGTGTTCAAGGAGTTCAAGCAACTCTTATATTGTTTCTGAAAATTTAACACGCAGTAAAAACAAACGTACCAAAAACAAAGCTTTTCGGAATTTGCCTGCACAGCTCGAATACAGTCGTACTTAACAATATCGTGTAGGGAAGTTACTGACTAAGGTTTTATTACATATCGTAACATTGATTTTGTTAAATATGGTATGAGTTTTAAGCGCTTAGTGTGGAGCATCGCTTGTCTGCCGAAGTATCAATAAAAAGCGGAAATAACTAGAATCGAGCATCCAGGAACCAGAAACGTTTCACGTGAAACTTTTTTGCAAAATTAACTTTTTCTGCTGGTAAATCTACAGCTTTTTAAGTAAAAAAGCCGAAATAAAAAGAGTAAATTATTAAACTAACAAAATCAATATAACATAACTCGGTCCTTTAAGCCACGTTATCACCGGCTTCAAGCCCGTGATACCAAAGGAAGGAGCGTATATATGTCAGCTAAAAAGGAAAAACCTAAACATCTTGGCAGGGGGCTGCAGTCTCTTATAGGTCCGATAATGTCTCTGAAACCAGACCCAAGGACCTCTTCTATAGCTACAGCAAATGAGTCTAACTTCCCTGTAGATAAGGACTTACAGAATTCTATGCAGAATATAGACATCTCTAAAATACAGCCGAACCCCTATCAGCCAAGAACCTCCTGGGATATGAATGAACTGGAAGAAATGGCTGAATCTATAAAAACAAATGGTATTATCCAGCCAATAGTCGTAAGAAAATCAGGAAAACAATTTGAGGTAATTGCCGGCGAAAGGAGGTTAAGAGCCGCCGGACTCGCCGACTTAAAAACAATACCTGCAATCGTCAGAGACGCAAGAGATGAAGAGCTGCTCGAGCTTGCACTGATTGAAAATATTCACAGAAGTGACCTTAATCCAATCGAGCGTGCAAAGGCATATCAAAATTACATAAAAAGCCTCAATCTCACCCAGCAGCAAGCCGCAAATCGTCTCGGCAAGGACCGCTCAGATATCGCTAACCACCTACGTTTGCTTGACTTACCGGATGAGATTAAGCAAATGATTACCGACGGTTCACTTTCTATGGGCCACGCCAGAGCAATTTTAGCCCTGCCTACGGATGAGCTTCGCAGAAAGCTCGCCAATCGCGCTATGGCAGGGCGACTCAGCGTGAGAGAAATCGAGCGTCTAGTAAGAAAATACCTTACAGATTCTGAAAAATCAAGAAGGCCTCTGCCGGTAAAACCCGCTCACATCATTGACCTTGAGAACCGCCTGACAAGTCAATTAGGCACAAAGGTAACAATCGAGACACGTAGGAACGGCCAGCGAGGCAAAGTAATAATCGATTTTTACAGCCTGGATGACTTTGACAGGATCACAGAACTATTAGGCATATCCTCAGCCGAAGAAGTCTAAAAAAATGAAATACATGAAAGAATATCTATACCCGCTGTTTTTAGCAGTATTAAGTATTGTATCAATCTTAATCGTGGTAATTTTCTGCATATTGAAAATGCAGAAGAATGCCTTCTTCGAGGGTTTGTCAATAATTTTGATAATAGCTGCTTTCCTGCTTGCAATAGTTGCTTTAATTTACGGATTTACTGTGATAATAAAAGATGTCAAAAACAAAAATTATATATTAAAAAGACTCGCAGCAAACATAATAGCTATATTACTGGCTTCAATCATTTTATTCATTTTTTTCTTAGGCATTGTTATATTATACAGACCAGATTAGACTCAAGGATGTAGTGTACACATAGTCGGTTTGGAAAAAGCAATTGCCACGTATGCTAATGAACATGACGGTTTTGTCCCGGATTGTAACCAATGGTGCGATTTGTTGATTTTATATGCAGATGCACACCCAAGAGAGTTTATATGTAATTGCTTGAATACAATAGTTAGCGAATCCAGTTATGCGATGAACATAAATCTTAAAGGTAAAAAACTAAATCAGTTGGATCCGAACACGGTTGTTCTCTTTGAAACTATTTACGGCAAAAACAAAAATGGCAGAAATGCAACTGTTTCTTCTCGCCATAGTTGCAAAGTTCTAAAAGAGAAGGGCGAAGATGTAAGTTTCTCTGGTGAAAATCCTGAGAAACAGAAAGTTTATCAGAAACGCTGGAACCAGGTTGGCGGGCCGGAAATATTATCGGCAGAAAATCACGGAGGCGAAGGTGCAAACATCTTATTCGCCGACGGCAGCGCCAGATGGATCGAAAAAGAAGATTTTAATAACCTAAACTGGGGGACAAAGACAAATATCGAATAGCGAACAAGGAATTATGAACTAAGAAGGAAGACAGACAACGGACGACAGAAAACGAATTTGGATTAAGCGAAACGAGTATCGAGAATCCAGTATCGAGTGTCGAGACTATGAGAGCTGTAATACAAAGAGTAACAAATGCAAAGGTTGACGTCGACGGCAAGACCGTCGGCAGTATCGAGAAAGGCCTGCTCGTATATCTAAGCGTCGCAAAAGATGATACCGAAAAAGACGCAGCTTTTTTCGCAGAGAAAATCCCGAACCTGCGAATCTTCCCGGATGAAAAAGACAAAATGAACCTTAGCGTCAAAGACGCCACCGGCTCGATTTTGCTTATCAGCAATTTCACACTTCACGGCAACTGTCAGAAGGGCAGACGTCCCGGCTTTGACGAAGCCGCCCAGCCGCAAAAAGCACAGCAGCTTTACGAAAAGGTAATACAGCTCATAAAGGCCCAGGGTGTCAACATCCAAACCGGAATATTCGCAGCACATATGCACGTCACAAGCACAAACGACGGCCCCGTAACCTTCATTCTCGAAAGCAATTAACCGTGCAATCCCAAAAATCTCTTGTAAGAATCTCGTGAAAATGTTAGAATATAAGTTCTTGATATAACTATAGATATGCCAATAAAGGAGCACTATGGAAATAAAGCTTAGCTTTCTCGGGGCCGTCCAGAACGTCACCGGCTCTCGCCATCTGCTGCAAGCGAACGGAACCAATGTGCTGATTGATTGCGGCCTGTATCAGGAAAGGCATTTCGCAAACAGAAACTGGGAACCCTTTCCCTTTCCGCCCGAAAAAATAAACGCTGTCATTCTCACGCACGCACATCTTGACCATTGCGGCCTATTGCCGAAGCTCGTCAGAGAAGGTTTCAAAGGCCCGATTTACTGCACCGATGCAACAGCAGAAATCGCAAAGATAATTCTACTCGATGCAGCAAAACTGCAAGAAGAAGACGCTGAACACAAAAGAAAACGTCACGAAAAACAGGGCAGAAAAGGACCATACCCCGAGGTGCCTTTATACACTGTCGAAGATGCCGAAGCTGTTTTTGGTCATCTCGAGCCTATACCATATCGCGAGAGTTTCGCTCTCTCGAAAAATAACGAAGTTGAAGCTACTCTTTATGATGCAGGGCACGTTCTCGGCTCATCGGTGATAAAAGTAAAGACAAAGTTAAACGGTGATGAACGGATAATTCTTTTCTCCGGCGACATCGGAAGACCCGACAGGCCTATTGTCAGCGACCCAGAAGTCTTCGATAAAGCCGATTACGTACTCATTGAATCGACGTATGGCGACAGAATCCATCACAATAACGAAAGCATCAAAAGCGAATTTGCGGAAATCATAAACTCAACCAGGGCTGCCGGCGGAAATATCGTCATCCCGAGCTTCGCCCTCGAACGTTCACAGGAGGTTCTTTATTACATAAATGAGCTGCTCATTACAAAACAGATTCAACCCATTCAGATTTATCTCGATAGCCCGATGGCATCGAAAATAACCGAAGTCTTCGAAAAGCACGCCGACCTGTTCGATACGCAGATGACAAACCTCGTCAACAATCACACTTCACCGTTCGATATCCCGACATTGCACCTGGCTGGCTCGGCGAACGAATCGAAGGCAATAAACAAAATAACCGTGCCCATCATCATAATTGCGGGTTCAGGTATGTGTACCGGCGGTCGAATCAAGTATCATCTCGTACAAAACATCACAAGACCCGAATCGACAATCACCTTCGTCGGATATCAGGCGATAGGCACGCTCGGCAGGAGAATCGTTGACGGTGAAAAAGAGGTCAGAATCCTCGGCCAGAAATACCCCGTAAAGGCCAGAGTCGAAAGAATTCACGGCTTTTCCGCACACGCCGACAAAAATGAATTACTTGACTGGCTCAAGAGTATGCAGCAGCAGCCGAAACACATCTTTGTCGTTCACGGCGAAGAAAAAAGTTCAAAAGAGTTTGGTAATTTCATCTCTGAAAAAACCGGCTGGAAAGTCTCCGTTCCGGAATACAGCCAGCAGGTCATTCTTAACTAAATTCTCTACGATTCAGTTTCGAACTTGTAGCCGATTTCGCGAATCGTATGGATAAAAACCGGGTTGTGCGGGTCAGGCTCGATTTTATTTCGCAAAGTCGTTACGAACCTGTCCACGCTGCGGTCGGTAACGTAACTATTATATCCCCACACAGCGTTTAATATCTCGTCACGAGTAAGCGCCCGACCCTCTCTTTTCAGAAAGTGCTCTAACAGCTTAAATTCCTTCGGTGACAGTTTTATCTCTTTGCCTTTTTTGGTAAATTTTCTTGCGGGTATATCAAGCACAAAGCTGCCGAACTCGTAAACGTCCTGTTCCTGCTGTCTTCTTCGTCGTAAAAACGCAGCGGCTCTTGCCAAGAGTTCTTTTATACTGAAAGGCTTGGTGACATAATCGTCCGCACCCAGATTCAGCCCCAGAATGATGTCCGATTCCTCGCCCTTTGCTGTAAGCATAATAATCGGCATATCGAGCTTTTCCTTGCGTATCAGCCGACACACCTCGTAGCCGTTAATCTTCGGCAGCATAATATCCAGCAGTATCAAATCAGGCTTACCGTCCAATGCTGCGTTCAGTCCCTTCTCACCGTCATCAGCCGTTATTACCGTATAGCCGGAGTACTCGAAGTTATCCTTCAAGCCCCTCAGCATCGCCGGGTCATCTTCTACTATTAAAACCGTTTCCATCTCATTCGGGCGGCTCGAATTTATAGCCTATACCTCCTATCGTGCGGATAAACACAGGGTTATCAGGGTCGGGCTCGATTTTGTTTCGCAAAGCAGCGACGGTACGGTCAATGTCACGCAGCGTAATAAAGCTCGAATAGCCCCAAACCGTATTGCGTATCTCGTCACACGTCAGGGCGCAGCCGGTCCTTCGCAGGAAAAGATGCAGCATCTTATATTCGCCCGGCGTCAGTTTAACCTCTTTTCCGTCACGAGTCAAAACGCCCTTAACTGTATCGAGCCTGCAATCACCGAATTCATAAACCTTACGCTCTTCTTTTTTTCTGCGTCGCAGAAACGCATCGGCCCTGGCCAAAAGCTCCTTGATACTGAACGGTTTGGTGACATAATCGTCCGCGCCCAGATTGAGCCCCAAAATGACGTCCGACTCCTGGTCCTTGGCCGTCAGCATAATAATCGGCATATCGAGCTCTCTTTTACGGATTTTGTCGCAGATTTCGTAGCCGTTCATTTTCGGCAGCATAATATCGAGAATAATCAAATCCGCCGGCTCAGCCAATGCCGCCTGTAGACCTGCCTGCCCGTCACGGGCCGTCCTGACACGGTAGCCCTTCAGTTCGAAATTGTCCTTCAGCCCCCGAAGCATAGCCGCATCGTCTTCTATAATCAGGACACTCTCCATAAAATCTATCCCTGTCCTTTTGAGTCTAACTGACCACAGGAAGTCTGATTGTAAAAGTGCTTCCCTTTCCAGCTTTGCTCTCAACGGATATCGAGCCTTTATGTGCATCCACGATAAATCTTACTATTGCCAGTCCCAGCCCTGCCCCCTCTGCACGCCTCGACAAGCTGCTGTCCGCCTGAAAAAACCTCTTGAATACCCGCTTGCTTACGCGCCTGCTCATCCCGATTCCATTGTCTTTGACAGCGAAACATACCGAGCCGTCCTTTGCAAAAACCTTCAGCTCTATCTGCTTATTATCATACGAATATTTGCACGCATTATCCAGAAGATTTATCAGCACCGTTACCATAGCATCTTTATCTGCGTGCAGCATCGGTAGCTGCCTGGAAATGTCGAGGTTAAATTTAACATCAGCCTTATTAAATTTCGTACGCACCGCATCTGCTGCCGTATTCGCTATTTCGACAGGGCTCACCCGCGTCATATTGAATGCTCGTTTATTACGTTCCATCCGCGAGAATGTCAGAAAATTATCTATCAAATGGCTCAGCCTCTCATTTTCCTTGGATATGAGCTGCAGGTATTCATACGCCTGTTTTTGCTCTTCGTATCTGCCGTCCAGAAGCGTATCCACCAGCACACGCGTTGACGCAAGCGGTGTCTTTAATTCGTGAGTAACGGTTGCGATAAAATCGTTTTTGAGCCTGTTAAGCTTTGCCTGTTTGCCTATGGCCCGTAGTGCAAAAGCCGCTGTGATAAAAATCAATAGAACTACGAGTATTCCCGTCCAGGTGTAAATCGCTATCTGCCTTCTGGCTGCTGCTTCAAAAACCCCCGTTTCCTTGAAATATATCGCTACCTTGAACTCAGGCAAAAATTTGCCCGGATTTAATGTCAGAAACACCTCACCTACAGAATCCTTGTCACCCGATACAAGCCCGCTGAAGTTGTCATATACTTGTACGCCCACCATATCATCCTGTATATCGTTCATACCGGCCGTTATGATTTTCAGCATCTTGTCAAAGCCGGAAATACCCAGTACAGTTTTATCCCTCAGATTGAGCTTGATACCGTAAAGGTCAAGTCCGAGTAAAATTTTCCTTATCGTTTGTGTAGGCCAGTCTCTTAAGCGCTTGGCGTCGGGATAAATTTTGGCTGCTGTAACTGCATTGTTATATGCTGTAATGCGGCTTCTCGCAGTCTTGATTTCACGTTCAAGCCTTTTCTCTAATCCCTGCTCTTCGGCTATTTTAATAAGCTGCTCCAGCTGCCAGACAATCATTTGTGCAGAACATGATGGAAGATAAGGGTTCTCTCTTTCATTACCGTATTGGGAATTACCCAAAATTCTCCGCAGGTGGTAAAACAAATTCTCATCACCTGTTTTCGCGTAAAGACCAGCGAGATAAACTCTTGATTGTGCTATCATCGCAGCTGATGCAGGCTTTATGTTTTCGGGATCTGTTGGATATGACAACCTATGCGTCAGCTTGATGGCTTCTTGTTGTCTGTTTAATTTTATAAGACAACGGGCCTTGGCAAAAATGGCCTTGTATCGAATAATATCTGAGTCGGTGTACGCTGCAGTTCTTTCATATTCGATGATAGCTTCTTCAATATCGCCGGCCAGCTCCTTCTGAAATGCCTCTATCAATTCTTTGCTCTGCTCGTCCGGAAAGCTTTCTAAAATCGGACAGATAAGAATATCGTTCGCATCAAAGAGTAACATACCCTGGAAAGGGCTGTCCGGCCCCAAAGCGAGTATATCATGTGTCGCGAGAGCTTCCTCCGTCGCACGGGAATTGATATTGTCTATTTCAGCCTCAAAGTAGTCGTCCAGGGCCTGCTCAAAAAAGGTCTTTGCTTTATTGGTATATACATCAATAAGTTTCTGCCGAACCACCAGCCGCTCATTTTTGACCGCCTGGCTCATAAACCATAAAAGGCATACAGTGGGCAGCACCACTACTACCGCCAGCAGCAGTATCGCCCACTGTAATTGTTTGCGCCCTGAATCCAGACCCATCTTTGCAAAATTTACCACCTATTTTGATTCGACACATTGTAATTACTGGTTTAACGCACTTTTATAAATTTCGGCTATCTGCGAGCCGGTAAGGGCCGTGTTGTATATGCGAAAGTCATCCATTGAGCCG
The DNA here is from genome assembly GCA_964493425.1 of uncultured Pirellulales bacterium. GTDB lineage: Bacteria > Planctomycetota > Phycisphaerae > Sedimentisphaerales > Anaerobacaceae > CAYLMG01. The sequence continues at coordinate 67,516 of CAZBMW010000002.1, read as the reverse complement.
CTAAAGTATGCATCACTCATGTATTGCGACCTGCCGAGCCAGTTGTTGGTAGTCGTTCCCAGGTCTCTGAGAACATACCAACCCTCGGTACTGGCCGCAACTTTACCGTCAAGGTAAAGATGCATATTGCCGGGTTCTAATACAACCGCCACATGGTGCCAGCCGCTGGGCAGTGTACCGCTGTCCGCGTCCAAATCTACCCATTCTCCCTCGCCCGCCGTTATCGCAACACGCATAGGCCCGTTTGTATCAGTACGAGGTGACAGGTATACATAGTTGCCTGTATCCGTGCCGAAGTCGAATATCCGCTGCCAGGCACCGCCTTCATTGGAAAAGTCCACCCAGACCATTACCGTTGACCTCTCAAGCTTCGAAATAATCGAGCCGATGGGAAGACTCACGTAATCGTCGGCACCATCGAATTTCAGTGCGCCGCCTATCTTACCATCAATCCATTGCGGATTATTCATAACTTCGCCGTCGTTGCCCTTGCCGGAAGAATCCTTCGCGTTGCCATCGAGCTTCCACCAGCCGACAAGGTTGTCTTTGGCGACTCCTACTATTACGACTTTTTCTTTTACGTCCACTTCGCTTGTCGTTTCTGTTTTAATTTTTTCCTTGTCCTTTACCTTAGGTACCACAGCTTTTCGGCTACTGCCGATCTGGTAAAGTGCCATGATTTCCTTATCGCTCAGTGCCCGGTTATAAATGCGAAAATCATCTAACAAACCATTCAGGTACGGGTCGGGAGAAAATTGTGACCTACCAAGCCAGTTATTAGTTGTGGAACCCAGCGAGCTTGGTGTAAAACGGGCATCTGTCTTCTTGGCGACGACCTTTCCGTCAACATACAGTGTATGTGTGCCATTACCTGCGTCTATCTTCACTGCTACATGACTCCAGCCGTCCGGCAGAGCCATCGGCGCCGACGTTATGTCTTCGTCGGTGTAACCGCCGCCGGCTGCTATGGCAAAACGCAGCTCTTGATTTTCATACTCTGTACGAGGCGTAAGGAACATATAGGTTGAATCGTCGCTGCCGAAATCGAAAATCCGCTGCCACGGACCCGCGGAAATGTCAACATTCACCCATACCGCAAACGTGGCACTTTCCAGAGAGTCAATCAGAGAACCGATAGGCAGTTCGACGTAGTCATCCTCACCGTCGAGTCGCAATGCACCGCCTACTATACCGTTTTCGACCCATTCTGGGCCGTTTACGATTTTACCGTGATTGTGATGGCCGGTCGAATCTGCTGCATCAACATCCAGTTGCCACCAGCCGACAAGCCCTTTGTCGAGAGACTGCACTGCTTCAACTTCTTTTTTAACTTCTATTTCAACTTCCTTTTCAACCTCTACTTTAATCTTTTTTTCGTCTTTTACTTCAGCTACTACGGCTTTTTGTGTTTCGCCGCCCTCACAAAGCTTCGAGACTTCATCTTCGCTTAGCGCGTAATTGTAAATGCGAAAATCATCTAACGAACCTTTCAAATACGGGTCAACGGAATACTGACTCCTGCCGAGCCAGTTGTTAGTGGTAACACCAAGCGAGCTTGGTGCGTAGCGGGCATCGGTGTTCTTAGCGACGACCTTTCCGTCAAGGTACAGCGTGTGTGTATTATTACCTGTGTTTATCGTTACTGCTACGTGACGCCGGTCGGCTGGCAGGGTCATCGGTGCCGACGTTATGTCTTCGTCACCGAGGCCGCTGCCGGCTGTCATAGCAAAACGCATCTCTTGATCATACCCTGAACGGGGAGTAAGAAACATATAGGTCGATTCATCGCTGCCGAAATCGAAGATTCGCTGCCACTGATCGTAACCGGCTGTACTGTCAATATTAACCCATACCGCAAACGTCGCATCGGTTAGCGAACTAATAAGCTTGCCGATGGGCAAACTCACGTAGTCGTCCCCGCCGTCGAGATGTACTGCACCGTCTATAAATTCCGGGCCGTTCTCTGCCGTGCCGTGGTTATCGTTGCCGGAAGAATCTTTTACATCACCGTCGAGCTTCCACCAGCCGACAAGCTTGCCGCCGGTATTAAACTGCCAAGTATCGCCCTCAACAACTGTCCCGTCAGCCAATGTCTCGTCAACACGCCAGTAATAATTCTCACCTTCCTTGACATCGGTCAGTGTGCTTTTGCTCTTTTTCGTCTCAGCCAGAACCTCCAGCCCATCTGCCTTTGTACCGACATATACTTTATGTGAGGCTGCCCCCGCACCGCTCTGCCATTGAAGCTTTACGCTCGGCGAAAACTTCACTACAGCTTTGTTGCCCGGCTGAGGCCCCGTAGCTACAACCTTTTGAGTCGCATCAATCCTCGACAGTCGCATAGCATCAGCAAAAACGTCTTTCAAAGCTGGAATATTATTGGCACTTACGTGTATGCCAAGACTATCATTTTTTTCGTCGGTTTGAACTCGAACATAACTCTTATCAAAAGCACCAGCCAGCTTCTGCATCGTCTTATGCGTCGGATTTCGCGGATTGTTGTGTTTCACTGTCGTAAAGGCATCGGCAATTTTTATCAGCCCTCCGACATTCAGAACAGCAAGCTTGCTTGTGTTTGGAGTTAATTTTCCGAGCGGCCCGGCCAGAACACCGTTTGTCAAAGCTGACTTCGATTCGCGAGCAGCCATCGCCGACTTAATAACTTCGTCCGACAGGCTTAGAAATGTCGTATTTTCGTATTGGTCGAGATAACAATAAACTGGTTGACAACCTCGGCCCACCGGAAGAATGTATCTGCCTTCCGGCTGACCTTGCCCTGATGACTCGCTTTGCCCAATCGTACTTACTGTACCAAGGATTGTTTCCCATGTCTGGCGGGTCTGAGCGGGATTCTTGCTGGTTAATGCAATGCCTACACAATTAGCCGGAATGTCCATCGGGTCGCTTACATTTGTATCTAAATTCGGTACAACAAAGATTGTAACCTGTTCGAGATTGTTAAATAGTCCCCTGCCTAAATCCAGCCCTGAAAATCTTTCTAAAGGTTTGCGAATCCTCTCAATTCTTTCACGTGGGGTCTCGTTCATTGCAAAACTGAACAATGCTACGGCATCAGAGGGAACCGCTGAGAAGTTTTTCCTGCTTATATTCGGCGTTCGGAAAAGATCATACGCCAGACATTTGTGGCCCGGCTTGAAGTTCATATTCGCATCTAAGTTTAAGGCATCCTCATTAATGGAAACGGTGGCAAGAAATTCATCTATATTCTCAGGGTCTAAAAGAGTATGAACAGGGTGCATATCCTGCGGTAGCGTACCGCCGTGTGCTTGCTTAAAGCTCTGGAATGCTTCGTCAACATTTACCCAGACTGTTACAGCGTTTTGCCTGCGGATATTTTTGCCTATGGCGGCAAAAGCCTTGTTACTATCCGAAAGGCTTGGTCCCGTACTCAAACCCTTGTACTGGTTGATGCACTTTTTCAGCAGTTCTAGCGGATGTGCTACAACGATGACCGTGTCGTCATAAGCAACGCCTCCTTGACCCATAATGTTTAATATCTTCATCCCCTCAATAGGTTCAGCCGACTGCCCCATCATTCCCAGTCCTGCCATAATCATGCCGCGAAGCGCATCGCTTTTACCGGGGTATAGAACCACAATCCCCGCCGGACCATCCTGCCTTATTTCGGTAATACCGATCGCCATACCGCGAATCTTTTTGAATTCGGTTATCATACTCGGGTTGAAAAGCGCGTTTAAGACTTGACCGGGATTTTGCGGCCCGCCATAGCCGCCACCGCCGGATGAGCCGCCGTATCCCCCACCGCCCTGTCCTAACACAGCGAGAGGATTTTCAAGGGGAGTGCCCTTGAGCATGTTGAGTATGGTCTCGATTTGCTTGCCCGGCGAGCCGAACTCAACGTACAAAAGCGTTTCAGGCGGCATCAGGGAAGCCGGGTCCGAATCGCTTAATTCTGCGATGGTGCTCCTGGCCTTTGCGACGATTTGTGCCTGCTCGGGATACTCTGCCACCAATTTGCTTAATACCTCCAGCGCCTCCATATCATCCTGCTTCTTGAGATAGCACATACCCTGAAGGTACATCGCTTGTGCTCTTATTTTCGCATCGGCACCAGCTTCCTGAACCACCTTCTCATAAAGCCCGATTGCCTTGTCAATATCGCCCTCGATATCCTCGGCATAGCGGGCATCCTGCAGTAAAACTGCAGCTTCTTTCGCCTCCCCAGCTGGCACCAAAGAAGCAAAAAACGCCAGAATGACCAAAAAAAGTAACTTCTTCATTTTTATCTCCTTTCCATTAAATATATCGTACACAAAAATAGTTAACTTCACCACGTAATCCTAAGTCCTGATTGTTACAGATTTATTACGGCTTTGTCCTTTTTTGGACAATTTTTCAAGCGCACCCTGCTCCCCAAATGTGCATTTGGAGTGTAAAAATAAGGATAATATAGCCAAAAAACGCTTGCTCACGTGCGAATCTGATGCAGGATATCCCAGTATGCCCCGCGGGCACCTTTCCTGATTGCCTCTAAAAGCTCGGTATTGTCGTTATAATTATGGTCGGTCGATTTGCCCTGTGCGCTTTTTTCAATTTCAACCATAGGCTCGAAGAATCTCTTGTCACCGTCAATCAAATCCTTCACAAGCTGTGCAGGTCTTTCACCAAGAGAGCTTGATACGTAAAAAGTCGGTTTGAAAAAGTTAACCGGCCCATCGTACTTTCTTTTTATATTGGGATTCGTTTCAGCATCGCCTTCTGCCGCTACAACGCTCGACATCCCTGTCCCCGTGTAAATCCTTACGCCCAGTGAAGCTCCAAAACAATCAGCCTCCAATCGCTTGAAGAAAGCAATCGATTCCGCAACCGACGCCGGCGACTCACCGGGACCGCCTAATAGCAAATCAAGCAAAACTTTTATACCGTTGTCTTTGCACAATCGTACTGCAGTCTCGATATCAGATTTTACGTGGGTCTGCTTGTAGGTTTTCAGCATTGATGGACACGCCGAGTCCGTCGTGAAATCTATCCCGACACAGCCGGCCTGCCTGCAAATCTGCGCAAGGGCGACGTCGAACGGCCGAACCGTCATATACGTGTACCAGCGCACCTTATCACCAAGCCCGCGCCGTATCAATTCCTCACAAACCGCAAATGCGTGCTCAACGGGTATATTAAATTCCGAATCGCAGGTATGCAGAACGTCAATTCCCTGGTTGACCAGATTCTGCACCTCATCAGCCACCTCCGCTGGCTCTCTCACTCTTGCCACAGAGCCTTTCGCCAGAGGGTCCGCACAGTATATACATCCCCTGTTGCATCCGCGCTTTGTCTCAAAACCGCACTGCCCACCACGCCTGAAATATTCACGATTATCAACTGCATCTCTCTCGACCGCCAGTGACAGCCTCTCAGGCCAGGTCTTGCCGTTACATATAATCTCATCACCGCTTCGCCAAATCAGACCCTTAATTGACTTGAATTTTCTGCCATTGTTCAATTGATTATAAAGCTCAACAATCGCCTGCTCACCATCACCGGCCACGCCGAAATCAGCCCCAGTGCTCTCTATTATCTCTTTACCGAATATCGAAAAGCCGACCCCGCCCACAGCTATCGGTGCATCCGATAATTCGCGTATCGAGTCTATTATTTTGCAGAGCTGGGGAACAAACCATTCAGCACTCGGCCAGAAGCAGTCGTCAACATTGCGAAAGCTCAGCCCCACAAGTGAGGGACTTTTACTGCTGAAATATTTCGCAACAGCCTGTTCGTAATCTTTTTCGAGGCACAAATCCACCAGCTCGGTCTTGATACCGCCGCTTTTCGCAGCCCCTGCGATATAATCAAGACCCACAGGCCCTATCGCTGGCTGCATCATATTCGTATTTATCAGTGTCAACATTGCCTAACTGTCTTTGGCTTCTTTTGTCTTTATCGAAAAATAGCTTATCAGTATGCCAAGCTCGTAAAGAAGATAAATCGGTATCGCAAGTGTAATTTGGCTTACAACGTCCGGCGGCGTAGCCATCGCTGCTATTATTACAATGGCAAGTATAACGTACTTGCGCACGCTTTTAAGTGCAGAAAGCGAAACCAGACCGCTCCTGTTCAAAAAGAATATCGCTGTAGGGGTTTGAAAGGCGACACCGAAGACAAGCATCAGGCCCGCTACGAAGGTTATATAGTTTTTGAAGGTGATATTCGTATTCAGGCCGAGCCAGTCGTTGACCTTTACCAGCCATCCGATTGAAATTGGTGCTACCACAAAAAGAAAGAACAAAGCGCCCCCGATGAATAACGCCGCCGAAAAAGGTACTGCTATATGCACATATCGCTTCTCTTGCGCATACAGACCCGCAGCCACGAACATCCATACCTGGTAGAAGACCCACGGTGAAGATATCACCAATCCTGCAATCAGGGCTATCTTTACATAGCTGACGAATCCCTCTGTCAGCGAAAGTGCCTGAAGCGCTTTGTCACCCATCAGGTTTGTGTAAGGCTTTTGCAGAAAGATTATTAAGTATCGGCTGAACCACAGACTTATAACCGTGCAAATAACAATCCCTAAAATCGCAAGGAGCAATCGTGACCGAAGCTCCTCAAGATGGTCGCCCAGACTCATTGTACTGGAAAGGGGGTCGTTTTTCTTTTTGTTATCGCCCATTTTGATATGCAGAATTCATCCGGCAAAGCCGGACCGGGCCTCTAATCGGTCTTATCAGTGTCATCCGGGACGTTTGTGCCCTTTGTTTCTTTGACTGCATCGTCCTTGATTTGCTTTACATCTTCTTCAATTTCGTCTTTGGTCTCTTTTGCCTCGTGAAGACCTTTTTTAAATTCTGTCAGGCTCTTGCCTATGCTTCTGGCAATTTCCGGAAGCCGCCTGCCGAATATCAAAAGTGCCACAATAAGGATTACAATAATCTCTAACGGCCCAGGCGTCCAGAATGCCAGGCAGCGAATATATTCAATCATTTCAGTCTCCTTATTTTATTCTAAACCATTATACAGGACCGAAAACAGGCCTGTCAATAAGCTTTATCGCCCGCTCTTATGCGCTTGGATAAAAGCCCGCGATTGACAAAACACAAAAAACTAATTAAAATCCCAATGTTTTAGTTTGGCTTAATGAACTATAATACTATGGAGCCTGTAATGATACAGACTCATCATAAAACGCCTCGCTATGAATCGGTTATCAGCCTTTTTTTATTAGCCGTCCTTTTTATTATCGGTCTTTCAGTCTTCATACCGCAATTCAATCTTAAAAGTTCTTCAATTATTGTTGCCGCTGCCGAACCGAAAAGCCTCGACGCTCTTCTTGACTCAATTGTCCCCGCCGGTTTCGAGCCGCTTTCTGAAATCGCCGTCTATAATGCTGAAAACCTCTATGAAAAGATTAACGGCAAAGCCCCCTTTTACGTCGATTCCGGCTTTGAGAAGCTCCTGACGAACTGGCTGAAAAGTAGGAATAACGAGCGGTTGATGTTTGAGTTTTTCGTTTACGATATGGCTGAGCCCGCTAATGCCTTCAGCGTTTTCAGCATCCAGAAAAGGCCGGACGCCTCACCAATGTCTGGTTTCGAAACAAACTTCGGTTACAGAACTGAAAACGCAATTCTTTTCGTGCAGGGCAAATACTATATTGAGCTCATCGGCTCCGCCAAATCAATTCCCCTTTTCAATGCGATGACCGAATTCGCCAAGCAGCTCTCCGCATCGCTGCCCGACCAAAAACAATTTTCTTTTCCGAAACCCTTAATCGCTGCAGAAAATAACTTAATACCGGGCAGCATCAAATTTTATACGGCAAGCGCACTCGGCTTCGACGGCTTCAATAATACCTTCACAGCAGTTTATAAAAGCGACAGCTCAAACGTTACTATTTTTCTCAGTAAACGGCACGACGAGAGAAACGCCGAACAATTGGTCCGTGACTATTGTAAGTTCCTTATCAATACCGGCGCGGAAGAAAAGTCTGCCGATATCGATATCGACAAAGCAAGACTGCTGGATTTCTACGGCACAATCGAGCTTGTTTTCAACAAAGGCCGTATCGTGGCAGGCGTTCACGAAGCCGACGATATCGAGACCGCTGTTAAGGTCGCCCGACTGCTGAATGATATTCTCAAACCGGATACCGAAAAATGAACGAGCAGAATGAGCAACAACTAAACCGCAGAAAGTTTCTCGCAAGGGCTGCCAAAGCCGGCCTGTCCATCGCCGCTGCTTCCGTATTAGCTAAAACTCTCTACGATAAGCAAGGCCCTTCTGCTCAGCCGCCCTCGGAGCTTGTCACCATACCTGACTTTTCCGTCCCTGCAACGCCGGGCCGGGCTATCAGTATTGTCAAAGGCCGTGACAGGGTAAAAACCGTCGATAAAGCCATCGATTTGCTCGGCGGGATAGAACGATTTGTAAAGCCTGATGAAACCGTCGTAATAAAGCCCAACGTCGCATTCACTTCCGTGCCTGCTCTCGGTGCTACTACAAATCCCGAACTCGTCGCCGAGGTTATACGGCTTTGCTACAGCAGGGCTCAGGCAAAGCAGGTTTACGTTACTGATAACCCCATCAACAATCCCGCGAGCTGTTTTACAATAACACAAATCGGCAAAGCCGCCACCGAAGCTGGTGCCGAAGTCATCCTGCCGAAGCTAAACGTGTTCAGACCAACAACACTTCAGAAATCCAAATACATCAAAAACTGGCCTGTCCTTTACGAACCGCTCGCTAAAGCTGACAAGCTCATCGGGATTGCACCTGTAAAAAGTCACAGCAGGGCAGTTGCTTCGATGTCTATGAAAAACTTTTATGGCCTGCTCGGCGGCCGACGCAACATCTTTCATCAGGACATCAACACAATCATCGCCGAGCTCGTTATGCTCGTAAAGCCGACCCTTATAATACTCGACGGAACCGAAACTATGGTGACTAATGGCCCGACCGGCGGCTCGTTCTCGGATTTAAAAAGAACCGATACCATCATCGCAAGTTGTGACCCCGTCGCTGCGGATTCTTTCGGCTGTTCACTGCTAGGCCTGAAACCCGCCGACCTGCCCTATCTTGCAAAAGCGCAGTCAGCCGGCGCCGGCACAGCCGATTACCAGTCTCTAAAACCAATTATCGCCAATGTAACCTGAAGGTTGTATTTTTATGAAAATCGTAACGATAAGAAGAATAAGTCAGATTTTCTTTTTCACCCTGTTCGTTTGGTTCTGCATTGTTACTACTCTCGGCGGCAAATTCTGGCAACTGCGAAGCTGGCCGATAAATTTATTCCTCAGCCTCGACCCGCTCGCCGCACTGGGTACTATCCTTACAACACACTCTCTTTACTGGCCGCTGCTGTGGGCTTTGCCGACCGTAATCCTGACAATCATTTTCGGCAGGTTTTTCTGCAGCTGGCTCTGTCCTTTCGGTTCGATTCATCACTTCTTCGGTTATCTTGGTTCCCGCAAAAAAACCGCCGCTCAGAAAATAAAGCTCAATAGATACCGAAAAGCCCAGTCGATAAAATATTTCATCCTAGTCGTACTGCTCATTATGGCCGCCTTCCCCTCAATGGCTGCGACTTTGCAGACCGGCCTGCTCGACCCAATCCCGCTCGTTACACGCTCTTTCAATCTTATCCTGCTGCCGCTTGCCGACGGCTCCGCCAATCTTCTCTCGGTAATCGGGCGGTTCTACGAAACTACTTTTGTAATCTTCGCATTCTTTCTTGCCGCTGTTTTACTCAACTTTGTAATCCCGCGATTCTACTGCCGTTTTATATGTCCCCTCGGCGCATTGTTCGCTATCTTAAGCCGGTTTTCCATCTGGCGTATCGGCAAGAACACAAAAGAGTGCTCAAACTGCAAATTCTGTGAGCAGCATTGCGAAGGAGCGTGCGAGCCCTCAGCGGAAATAAAAATTGCCGAATGTGTCCTTTGTTTCAACTGCCGCGAGGACTGCAAAACAAAAGACAATGTAATCCGCTATCAGGCAAAACCTTCACTTGCAGGTGAAGTCACTAATCCGGATGTATCGAGACGAGGATTTGTATTGTCACTCGCATCGGGCTTTCTCGCCGTTCCTGCGGTAAGACTCGCAGGAAAAATCAAAGCCAACTGGCCTCACAAGCTAATACGTCCGCCCGGCTCACTGGCTGAGCCTGAATTCCTCAAACGCTGTATCAAGTGCGGACAGTGTATGCGTATCTGTCCGACGAATGTCCTCCAGCCTGCCGGTCTCGATGCAGGCCTCGAAGCGCTATGGACGCCCGTCCTTAATAATCGCATAGGCACCAGCGGCTGTCAGCTCAATTGCACAGCCTGCTCACAAATTTGTCCGACTGCTGCAATCAGACCAATAACTCTCGATGAAAAACTCGGCACAGGCAGCTTTGCCGACAAAGGCCCTCTTAAATTAGGTACTGCTTTCGTTGACAAAAACAGATGTCTGCCCTGGGCCTTCGACAAACCCTGCATCGTTTGCGAGGAAAACTGCCCGCTCAGCCCAAAGGCAATTTTTACAAGGGAATTTTTCAGTACTGTAAGAGACGGCGCCTTTACCATCAAAAAGTTTATTGGAAATACAATTGAAACCGTTGAAAATAATTTAACACTTGACAAATTCGCAACCGGTGATTACTATTGTCAGTTTGAGGGAGGTCAAAAGGGTAAAATAGTAGCAAATACAAATAACACTATAACGATTTCAAAGGAAGTTAAGTTTACGAAAATTCCCGCTGAAGGTTCAAAAATCCACATCCAGGTACGTCTGCAGCGTCCCTATGTTGACATTGAACGTTGTATCGGATGCGGCGTATGCGAACACGAGTGCCCCGTCAGCGGTAAAAAAGCTATAAGAGTCTCTGCCGAAGGTGAAAGCAGAAGCACAGATAGAAAATTACTTCTCTAATTTAGGAGAATAGAAAAATGTCGAACGAAAAAAATGCCATAAACAGAAGAAACTTCTTAAAAACCGTAGCCGCTGCCGGTGCAGGTTCCGCTTTTCTCTCAAAGAGACTGTTAGCTGATGCAAACACAGCCGACCCCAACACGGCAGAACCAAAAACACCCAAAATACCCCTGCGTAAGTTCGGCAAATACGATTTAAAAATCCCAGTCTTTTCGCTCGGAGTAATGTTCAACGCCCTTGAGCAGCAGGCCGTCCTCAGAAAAGCACTCCAGCTCGAAGTTCACTACTGGGACTGCGCATACAGCTATGCGAACGGCAACGCCGAGCTGGGTATCGGAAAAATTCTCGAAAAACAGCCCGAGCTTCGCAAAAAAATGTTTCTTACATCAAAGACCGCAGGCACACCCGAGGAACTTGAAGCTCGTATGCACGAATCCTTTAGGAGAATGAATACAGACTATATAGACCTTTATTTCGGCGTACACGGACTTCGCAGTACTAGTCAGCTCAACGATGGCCTGCGAAAATGGGCGGAAAGCGCAAAGAAACGAAAACTTATCAAATATTTGGCCTTCACCACACATTCCAATATGGCCGACCATCTGTTAGCCGCAGCGAAGACCGACTGGATTGACGCAGTTATGACGAGTTACAACTACAATGTAATGCAGGATACGAAAATGCAGGAAGCCGTCCAAGCCTGTCACGAAAAAGGCATCGCTCTCATTGCTATGAAGACTCAGGCCAGAAGAGTCAGACAGCGGACCGATAAGGAGCGAGAGCTCATCGAGCACTTCACCAAAAAAGGCTTCACTGAAGGTCAGGCAAAGGTAAAAATCGTCCTGCAGGATAAACGCTTCTGCTCAGCCTGCGTCGGCGTAGGCAGGGGCAGCATTGAGCATCTTGTCCTCGGCGTTGATGCTGTCCTTGACAAAACTCCGCTTGACGAAAAAGACGTCGCTTTCCTTGCTAAATATGCAAGGAAAAACTGCGACGGCTATTGTGCTGGCTGCTCGAAGATATGTGAAAGTGCAGCACCGGCTATGCCCTACGTCGCCGATATTATGCGCTACCTGATGTACTATAACAGCTACGGCGACCGCAAAATGGCCAGAGACCTTTTCGCTCAACTGCCTTCTTCGGCAAAGGCAAAACTGCTTAACGCCGACTACTCACTTGCTGAAGCAAAATGTCCGAACAGGCTGCCCATAAGAAGCCTTATGAAAGAGGCTGCAGCAAAGTTAGCATAAGTCTGAAAGCATAAAACTTTTCGTAAATCTTAAAAGTGGAGGGCAACTTAAAATGCTCGACAGAAGAAAGTTCCTCAAATCGGTCGGCGCCGCAGGGGCTTTGCCTTTTTTCACTAAGCTTTCGAAAATCTTCGCCGGCGAGCCGAACATCCCTGACCCCAATGCACCAGCCGAGAAAAAATCAAAAATACCTTTAAGAAAACTCGGTAAAACCGGTGTCAAAGTACCTTGTCTTTCAATCGGCGGAAACAGACTCGATAGTCTCGTCATCCTACGGGCCGCAATTCAAAACGATGTCACTTACTTCGATACAGCAAGAAACTATATGGGCGGCGGCAGTGAAGCCACAATCGGCAAACTAATCGAAAGCGACTCGAAGCTGCGAAAGAAACTGTTCATCGTCACCAAGGCTTCACGCGCACATACCATTGAGGAAATTGAAAGTCATCTGAATGATTCTCTGCAAACTATGAAGACTGATTACGTCGATTTTTATCAGCTCCACGGCCCTTCCGACCCTTCGGTACTCACCGATGAAGTGAAACAATGGGCAGAGAAAGCAAAAAAGCAAAAGAAAATCAGGTTCTTCGGTTTCAGCGTGCATAGGAATATGCCGCAATGCCTGACCGCCGCCGCAAAGCTCGGCTGGATTGACGCGATAATGACAAGCTATAACTTCCGCCTGATGCTCGATGATGATATGAAAAAAGCGGTCGACGCCTGTCATAAGGCCGGCATCGGACTGGTTGCTATGAAAAGTCTCGGCCTGAGAGTCAGACCCGGCGAGGAATTCACCGAAGAAGACAAGAAAATCTATAAGCACTTTATGGAGAAAGGATACACCGAGGTGCAGGCAAGAATCAAGGCGATTCTCCACGACGGCCGAATCGCATCCGCCTGCGTCGGTGTAAAATCCGTCACCGAATTAGAGGAAAACATAAACGCCGTTGTCGTCAAACCGGAGCTCACCAGAGCCGACCGGCAGGTCCTTGCAGACTATGCCCGTAAAACAAAAAGTGACTACTGTTCAGGCTGTGCTCATATCTGCTCTTCCGCCTGTCCCGATATGCCTTACATCGCTGAGGTTATGCGGTATATGATGTACCACAACAGCTATGGCGAAGTAAAGCTCGCAAAGGAAAATTTCACTCTGCTGCCGGCAGCAGCGAAGGCGAAGCTGCTGACTGCCAATTATTCACTCGCTGCCAAGCTCTGTCCCAATCACCTGCCCATCGCAAAAATAATGAGCCAGGCAGTGCGAAAATTAGCTTAAAATACCGTATATTTAAGCATATCAACCCCGGTTTGAGCCGGGGTTTTCTTTTTTACATAACCTCTTGTTATATAGTAGCTTAGTGTACGAACAACCCCTTTTTTCTTGACTTAGCCATACCTTTTCTGCTATAATAAACCTGTTAGGAACTTGGCTATTTTCGGTGGTGGTGATGAAAAAATTCTATTACAAATTCTGGATTCCCTTTACTATCAGCAAAAAGCGAATTCTGTTTTTAGCAATCGCAAGCTATATTGCTCTTTGCTGACATATTCAACTTTTGTCTCTCTCACTGAGTAAAACCGCTTGTTATCAGCGGTTTTTTTTATGCGCGTACTATTAACATTTGACATAAACTCCTCCCGAAATTAACCTTATAGGGTTTATTCTGGAATTTAAGGATTTTTCTATGATAATCGTCACAGGCGGGGCAGGCTTTATCGGCTCAGCTATCATCACCGCACTAAATGCTCGCGGCATCGATGACATCCTGGTTGTGGATGAATTAGGTTCAGACGAAAAATGGAAAAACCTTCTTAACCTTTCATTCGCAGACTATATCGAAAAAAATGATTTTCTTGAGCTTCTGCTGGATGGTAAAATCTCATCGCCCGTTGATGCTCTCTTTCATGTGGGTGCCTGCACCGACACCACCGAGACAAACGCATCCTACCTTATAAAGAACAATTACGAATACAGCAAGCTCCTTGCCCAGTGGTCAGCCGACTCGCGTGTACGATTCATTTATGCATCCAGTGCAGCTACCTATGGCGACGGCTCTGCCGGTTTTTCCGACGACGAAGAAAAAATAGAAATCCTGCGACCCCTGAATATATATGGCTACTCCAAGCAGCTTTTCGATTTATGGGCTAAGCGTTCAGGCCTGTTAAAAAAATTCGCAGGCCTGAAATACTTCAACGTTTTCGGCCCCAACGAATACCACAAGGCAGATATGCGTAGCTTCGTCATAAAGGCCTACGAGCAGATAGTAAATAGCGGTTCCGTTCGGCTGTTCAAATCTCACAATCCCGAATATGCCGACGGTGAATATGTCCGTGACTTCATTTATATAAAAGACGCCGTCGAGCAGACACTGTTCTTTTTCGATAACCCAAAGGTCAATGGCCTTTTCAATATCGGCACCGGCAAGGCTCGAACCTGGAATGATTTGGTAAAAGCTGTCTTTGCCGCTATGGACAAACCTGCGAACATCGAATACATCGATATGCCAGCCAGGCTTCAAAATCAGTATCAGTATTACACCGAAGCCGATACCTCAAAAATCAAAAAAGTCGGATACAAAAAACCAACCACTACGCTTGAAGACGCAATCTCCGACTACGTAAAAAGCTACCTGATGAAAAGCAGCTATTTAGGGGTTTGACAAACGAGTAAATAAAAAATGCCAATAAAAGTTTATCAAACTACCTAATCGCTGTTGTAATTTAAAAAGGAAACTTATGCCCTTTACGCCTTATCACTTTGGACCTGCGGGGTTTATCGGCCTGCTTTTCAAAAAAAGAGTCGATATACCAGCCTTCGTCCTCGCGAATGTCGCTGTCGATATCGAGCCGCTGATAATTATATTCAGCAACCTCGGCCAGCCGCACCATAGATTCTGCCACACTTTTCTGGGAGCAACTGCCGTCGCAATTGCCTTAGCTGTTGTACTGTATCCGGTGCGGAATCTGCTAAAAAAAATTATGTACCTTTTTCGCCTGCCCTACGAGCCTACCTTTCTGAAAATCCTTATCTGGTCGATACTCGGAGCCTGGTTCCACATACTTATTGATTCATTTACTCACTGGGATGTGGAACCATTTTGGCCGTCAAAAGCAAAACCTCTGCTGCATATTAACGCTCTCGATGACGTCAAAACCCTTTGCCTTGCATTCTGGCTCGCAGCTATTATATTGCTGCTGCTCAACTTCATAACCGCTCGATTAAATGAATGTAAAAAATAAGACTGTCCCAGCCTATCAACAACTATCTATTTATAAGCTTGATATGAATATTGCTTTTCTTTATAATTCGAGCATCATTTTTACGATGCTGTTAGGCCGGAAAGATGAAGAAAGAAATTGACGAACAAATCAAGCTGTTAAGACGCGGCACTGTCGAAATCTACACTGAAGCCGAGCTTGCCGAAAGACTGGCCGAGGCTGCTAAGACCGGCCGCCAGCTCCGCATAAAGCTCGGCCTCGACCCCACCAGCCCCGACATACATCTCGGCCATACCGTGGTCCTGCGCAAGATGCGCCAGTTCCAGGACCTCGGCCATAAGGCTGTCCTTATCATCGGCGACTACACCGCACGAATCGGCGACCCATCGGGACAGAACACCACCCGGCCGATGCTCAGTTCAGAGCAAATCGAGAAAAATGCAAAAACATACTTTGAGCAGGCCGGAAAAATCCTCGATATCTCAGACGCTCAGCTAGAAGTCCGTCATAACTCCGAATGGCTGGCAAAAATGAACCTCGCCGACATTATTAAGCTGACCAGCAATATGACCGTCGCAAGAATGCTCGAAAGGGACACCTTCGATATCAGACATAAAGCTGGTGACCCTATCGGACTGCACGAAATGCTCTACCCGCTTATGCAGGGCTGGGACTCCGTCAATATTAATAGTGACGTCGAGCTCGGCGGCACCGACCAGACCTTTAACAATCTTGTCGGAAGAGACCTGCAGAGGCTCAACGGCCAGCCGCCCCAGATTGTCATCACAACACCAATCCTCGTTGGCCTCGACGGAACAGAAAAAATGAGCAAGTCCAAAGGCAACTATATCGGCGTTACCGACGAGCCGAACGATATGTTCGGAAAGGTTATGAGTATTTCAGACGAGCTGATGGAAAACTACTTTACTCTGCTCACCGACATCCCCACCGAAAAAATTGCTGAATTGACCGACCCGCAAAAAACCCATCCCAAAGAAGCCAAGGTCCTGCTCGGCAAAACTATTGTCACCCAGTTTTATGATGCACAAGCCGCCGATGCCGCCGCCGACCACTTCGAAAAAGTCTTCGCACAGAAACAACTACCCGATGAAATTGCGGAAATTAAAATTCCTGCCGAGCCTGTTATAGTTAAGCAGCTTCTGGTTAATTGCAGACTTGTGGAGACCGGCGGAGAGGCGAAACGCCTGTGTGTTCAGTCCGCTGTCAGTATTGACTCGAAAAAGAAAACCGATCCCAATGAACAAATCACGCCTAAAGATGGTATGGTTATCCAGGTCGGAAAACGAAAATTTGCAAAAATAAAAATCTCTTAAAGCCTATTAAATTTTTTGGCTATAATATTTGTATGAAGTTGCCTGAACTGAAACAACCTGATAAATATGTCGGCCTGTATGTCGTCGATTTCGGTGAGAGCTCATCTGTCGGCTTTACCGCAGAAGAGGTCGCTGAACTGCTCGACAGCGAAAAGTACAAAGACTGCAAAGTATATAAAATCCACAACGCGTATCCTGACGGCCGGCTCGAATTAAAAGGTGTTCGCAACGAAACCTTTCAGCTCGAAGCCGGTATGTTCTTCTATGAAACTTCTCTCGATTCCGCCCGCAATGATTTCAATAATCTCGTCAAAATCGCGGTCGGCTCGGCACCTGTCTGCAGAGCAAAAGTCCATCTCGCAAAATACTCGGACGAAAAATTCGCAACCGCTTTAATCTACCCAGCCGAGTATGATGACGAAATAAGCCGCTGGCTCTTGGATAATAACTACAGAACCGCCGGCTCCGCCGAAGGCGGTACTGCCGCCGTCCAGAAATACTATGATGACAACCCGAAAATCCTCGAACGCCATCAGTTGTTTGCACAAACATCCTTAGAAAGCCGGACAGGTACCGAGCTTCTCGCAAATCTGAAAGTTGCTGTTCAAAGATAACTAATCAGAATGTCACCGAAGTTAAACAAAAAGACATTTCTCGGCTCAATCGCCGGAAGAATTCTTACTGCCTTCGGTAAAAAACCGAAACCCGAACCAAAAGACGTTAAAAAAATCGATTTTGAAACCAGCACTCAGAAAATGGGGGTCAGTTTCACCGAAAAAATCAGAAATGTCTTTCGTTTCCGCTGGATTAGAAAAAGGTAAGGCTTTAATCAATCCTTGCTGCTATAAATTTTTTCCGCAGCACTTTTTATACTTTTTGCCGCTGCCGCACGGGCACGGCTCATTCCTGCCGACTTTCGGCTTTTCGTGAACAATCTGTTTTACCTTCACTTCACCCTGCGGAGCCTGTGCCGCCGCACGCTGTCTCTCCTGCATCGCAAACTGGCCGACCTCGTCGTGACTTGTCCTACTCACGTTCCATACGCTTCTTGCCCTCGCTCCAGCCTCAAGGCGCACCTTAAAGATTATATCTGCCACCCTCTCTTCTATCGTCCCCAACATCTCCTCGAACAAGCGAAAGCCTTCCCGCTTAAACTCGGTCTTCGGGTCCTTCTCCGCCCACGCCCGAAAATGAATATTACTCTTCAAATGGTCCATCACATACAGATGGTCCTTCCACACGCTGTCATAAACCTGCAGAAGAACATATTTTTCAAGGTCACTGAGCTCGCTTCTCAAAAACTCCCTGCCTGATTTGACAAGTTTTTCTCTTATCTGCTCTCTGTCACCTATTGTCTCCTCCGTAAAGGATGCATTAAATCTTTGGTTTGCCCATTCGACCAGTTCACTTGTATTCAACTTCGCGACTCTTTCGTCAATCTGTTCTTCGAGCTTGCCGTTGCTGAAGCTTTTGCTGAGTTCCAGCAGTCTCTCATACAAAACTTTCGGCTTGAGCTGTTGTATTTGTTCCGCCGACACACCCGCCTGGTATTTTTTGTTCGCCCACTCTGCCAGCTTCTCGAATCCGTATATATTCGCACCCTCAGGCCCGTAAACCATATTCATCGCGAACTCAACCGGATATTCAATCTCTCTTTGCCTGTACTTTTCTGTTGTCTTCTCTATCACGTATTCCTGTATCTTCGCCTCTCCGAGCTCTCTTAACTGTTCGATGTCGAGCTCTATGGCGAATTTTGACCGCACCCATTCGGTATATGTCCTAAAAGCAAAGTCACCTTCCAGAAAACCTGCAACAGCGGAGCAGTCTTTCTTCTCTATCTGCTCTGCTGCCGCAGCTACAAGTTGCTCTTCTATCTCCTCCGGCCTCTGGCCCTTGACCTTGCCGGCGCTTAAGTTCACACTGAACGCGCTCATCGCCCACTTGCAAAGACCCGCTATATCCCACGTCGCAGAGTCACTGTAATCCTCAAGATATTCGCCGAGTGACAGCGATATATTGTTCGCTGCATTATCCGTTGCACGCCCCTTGATTAGCTGCTCAATCTCATCCGCTCCCTTACCCTCGATATCTGATTGTCTCAGCTCAACTCCAAAGCTGCTCCTCGCCCACTCAGTTATGCATTTTAAAGGATATCGCTTGTCGAGGATACTCTCGCAACTCTTGGTAACGCTCGCTGTTATCATATCCTCTATAATATTTTTCAAATCCTTGCCCGCGAGTATCTGCCGTCTCCGCGAGTAGAAAATCTTGCGCTGATAATCCATCACTTCGTCGTATTCGAGCAGACTCTTTCGAATCTCGAAGTTGCGCTCCTCAACCTTTTTCTGCGCTTTCTCGATTCCCTTGCTTATCCTCTTGTGCATAATCGGCTGACCCTCTTCCCAGCCTATCCAGCTCAACGCCTTCACCGTCCAATCCGGTGCAAATACCCGCATCAAATCGTCGTCGAAGCTCAGGAAAAACTGGCTCGACCCCGCGTCTCCCTGCCTGCCAGACCGGCCTCGAAGCTGATTGTCTATGCGTCTCGCCTCGTGACGTTCGGTTCCTAAAATATGAAGCCCGCCAATTTCCGCAACTCCGTCTCCGAGTTTTATATCCGTACCACGACCTGCCATATTCGTCGCTATCGTAACATTGCCTCGAACCGCCCCGTCCCTTGTATTATGCTGATGGCCGGCTTTCTCTACTATCAGCGCCTCGCGAGCATGCTGTTTCGCATTCAATACCTCATGCTCTATTCCGTATCTTCTCGTAAGGGCCTCGCTGAGAGCTTCGCTTTTTTCTATACTGATTGTCCCTACAAGTACAGGCCGGCCCGCTCCGGTTATCTCGTTTATCTCTTCCACTATTGCATTGAATTTTTCGCGGACTGACTTATATATCACATCGTTATGGTCGTCTCTGATGCACGGCTCGTTTGTCGGTATCACCACAACTTCAAGTTTATATATGTTCACAAACTCTTCTGCCTCCGTCGCAGCCGTACCCGTCATCCCTGCAATCTGGTCATACAGCTTAAAGAAATTCTGCAAAGTTATTGTCGCCAGCGTCTGTGTCTCCTCCTTGACTGCGACGTTTTCCTTCGCCTCAACCGCCTGGTGCAGCCCGTCCGACCACTGCCTGCCGTGCATAAGTCTGCCCGTGAATTCGTCCACGATTATCACTTTGCCGTCCATCACAACGTAATCTTTTTCCTTCTCGAATGTCACGTGTGCCCGCAGCGCCTGCTCCAATAGATGTGGCCATTCCATATTGCTGCCCGTAAAAAACGACCCCACGCCCGCTATATCCTGCGCCGCTCCGACTCCTTCGTGCGTGAGATGGACAGCCTTTCTGTCGATTTCAACCTCGTAATACTGGGTAATGCCCTCCAACTTCGCCTTTGCAACCTCAAGCTCCGGTTCCGTTTTAGCTATCGTCTGCTGTGCTTTCTTTATGCGTTGCTCGTCTTTATCTTTTTTTGCCTCCGAGAGCTCGCCCTGGGCATTCGCAAGTGTACGCTGGGCCGAGTCAATCTGTTTTTTTATCCGGTCATAGTTGCCCTGAAGGCCTATCAGCTTTCGCGCCACCCCATCCGCACTTTTGTATCTGCTCACATCGTCGAAGGCCGGCCCTGATATTATCAAAGGCGTCCTCGCCTCATCTATCAGAATCGAATCGACCTCGTCTATTATCGCATACTGAAGCTCACTTTGTACCATCTGCTCAAGGCTCAGCTTCATATTGTCACGCAGATAGTCAAAGCCGAACTCGTTATTCGTCCCGTAAGTCACGTCGCATCTGTACTGCTGCTTGCGCTCGTCGCCAGCCGTATCCATATCCGCCTGTATCGCGCCGACCGTAAGCCCAAGCGCTTTATATACAGGCCCCATCCATTCCGCATCTCTTTTCGCAAGATAATCGTTTACCGTGACAATATGCACCTTTCTGCCGGTCAGATAAACAAGATAAACCGCAAGCGTCGCAACCAGCGTTTTGCCCTCGCCGGTTGCCATCTCCGCAATCTTGCCCTCGTACAGAACGTCTCCTCCGATAAGCTGAACGTCGAAATGCCGCATCTCGACATTGCGTCTCGCCGCCTCCCGCACGACCGCGAACGCTTCCAGCAGAATCTCTTCTGCGCTGGCGCCTCCTTTGAGCTGGCTCTTGAATTCCTCGGTCTTGGCTTTCAGCGCCTCGTCATCGAGCTGCTTAATCTGCTCCTCGAAAACGTTCGTCTGCTGTGCGATTACGGAGTACGCTCTTACCAGACGCTCATTGCGGCTGCCAAAAACCTTAAGTAATAGTTTACCGATTTTGCCTGCCATATCTGCATTCTATAAAACAGATTTTTTCCCGTTTCGTATTTTTGTCATTCGTATTTCGAATTTTAACTCTTAACTCTTGTAACGTACTCGCCGCTTCGTGTATCTATCCTGATTACGTTGCCGACCTTGATAAAAGGCGGCGCCTGCACCACGAGTCCAGTTTCTAATGTCACCGGCTTGTTCTGGTTCGTCGCCGTTGCCCCCTTTATTTCCGGCGGAGCCTGGGTAACCTCTAAATCCACCGTATTTGGAAGCTCGACTATTACCGGCCTGCCCTCGTACATCGTTACCTGCAGTCGCGAGTTCGGCTTCAGGTATTTCTGCCCGTCGCCGAACGCTTCATCGTCGAGCGTAATCTGGTCGTATGTCGTCGTATCCATCAGGATATGTTCGCTGCCCGAAGAATACAGGTACTCGTACGTTCTCTTGTCGAGAAATGCCTCTTCAATCGTGTCTTCCGACCGGATGCGAATGCTCCGTATCGTGCCGTCCGAAAGGCTCTTCAGCTTCGTTTGGTAAACCGCTCCTCCCTTGCCCAATTTTACATGCTGATAATCCACAATCGCATACAGCTTGCCGTCGATTATCACGGTCTGACCTTTTCTCATCTCGGATGCCTTCATATCGTTCTCCAAAAAAACAACAAACTTTTACCTTTATAAAATGGATAGTATCTTAAAAAAACACACCAATGTCAAGAAATCCAAAGCTGTCCGCTTCCTTAAAATCCTTTTTGGTAGAATCTCATCTGTATTTACCGCCTCTTTTTCTTCTACCTTTTCCTCTTTCTTTTTTCCCTTTTTTCTTTTTTGTAGTGGCTTTACTCAAAGGCCCAGCCGGTACGAGATTTAATTGTCTCGCAGCCAGATTCACCGAAACTATCCTCGTTTTAATCCCTTCTCCAAGGTGTAAAGTCGCTCCCGAATCCTCCGCGAAACAGTGACTTTTAGGATAATAATCCCACCTGCTGCCCAACTGCTCGGTCGAAATCAATCCCTCAATCCCAAACTTCTTGCTCTGAACAAATACTCCGAAATTCGCCAGTCCTGTAACGACACCATCCAACTCCTCGCCGATATGCTCACTGAGCATCTGCAGAATCAAAACCGTCTTCAACTCCTCCTCTGCATCTTCCGCACGCTGCTCGGTAAACGTTATATGCCTGCCGACCTCCGCTAAGTTCTGCTCCTGCCCCTTCGGCATTCCTTTACCATCGAGGTAATTATCTAAGAGCCTGTGCACAAGCAAATCCGCATACCGTCGTATCGGGCTGGTAAAGTGACAATAGTGCCTCGAAGCAAGCGCGTAATGGCCGACGTTTCTCGGCGAATATACAGCCTTTTCGAGACTCCGCAGAACAAGTAAATTCACAGCAACACTCGCATCCCTCCCCCTGACCGACTCCAGCAGAGCCTGTATATCTGCACGACCACCTGATTTTGGAAAACTGAAACCAACTGTCCGCAGCAGTTTTGCTAATTCTTTTATGCTCATCGCATCCGGCTCAGGGTGAATTCTCCGCATAAATGTAACATTCAAACTGTCTAAAAGGGCTGCCACCGCCTCGTTAGCTTCGACCATAAACATCTCGATTATCGTATGAGGATAGCTCGTATCCGCTGGATGTGCATCGACAACCCTGCCGCTTTTATCCATCTCAAGCTCGGTCTCCGCCAAATCCAGATGCAGCATCCCGTTCTTAATCCTTCGCTTCTCAATTATCCTGCTAAGCGTCTCCATATCCTTTAATAGTGTCACCACCTCACTCTTAACCTCGCCTGTCTTTCCCCTTAGTGTTTTTTCCGCCTGCTCGTATGTCAGCCTCTGCGCCGAATTCATAACCGACCTTGCAAACCTCCTGCCCAGGACCTTTCCCTCACCGTCGTATCTCGTATAGACACTTTTGACGAACCTTTTCTGTCCCGGCTGAAGCGAGCATATCCCGTTACTTAAAACCTCCGGCAGCATCGCTATAGTCCGTCCCGGCAGATACACACTGTTTCCCCGCTGTCTCGCCTCTTCATCGAGCGCTGCCCCCTCACCCACAAAAAAACTCACATCTGCTATATGCACACCGAGTACCCAACTGTTGTTATCTTTCTCGAGACTTATAGCATCATCAAAATCCTTCGCATCGGGCGGGTCAATCGTTATGACAACCGTGCCTGTTATATCCTCTCTGTCCGTCTCATCGAAATCACTAAAGTTCGTCGCAGCTTCTCTGGCTTCTGACAGACAAGCCTCATCAAATTCAGACGGAATCTGACACCGCCGAACAATCGAATTTATTTCTGTCTCGTATTGTCCCGCTCTGCCGAGTACTTCAACAATTACACCCTGCCCGAAATACTTCTCTGTCGGCCAGCTCACTATCTCGACAACGACCTTATCCTTTTCTCTTGCCCCTTTTGCACTCACGTCACCGACGCTGACAGGCTCGACGTAACCTTTGCCTTCCGGCCGGACCAGCCAGCCTTCTTTGCTTTTACTCAGCGTCCCCACAATCCTGCTGCTTGACCGCTGAAGTATCTCGATTACTTTACCCGCATAACGCATCTGCCCGCCGCGCCTGCCTCGCTTGACGATTTTCGCCGCAACGATATCACCCGTCACCGCCGTTCCCGTGTCGCCGGGCGGGATGAATAAATCACTGTGTGAATCAGGTACCAGAGGACTGACGAATCCGAATCCCTGACGGTTCGCTCGGAATGTCCCCGTGATTTGCCCCTTTAGAGGCCGAAGCTCTATAGCGCTTCTCTCGCCGATAATGATATGACCGGATTGGCGGAGCTGCTCGAACGCCTTCTTGAATTCGGAGTAATCCTCGCTGCTTATACCAAGCCCTTTGGCAAGTTTCGACAGCTTCACAGGCCGGTATTCGCTGTGCCCGACGTACTTAAGTATTTGTTTCTTAAAGCCTTCCAGCATCAATGTAGATTATACTCCCCGCCTGCGCCGCTCTCAATCACAAATATAATCCCCCGAACTCTCCTCCTTTTACTGTTCATAATCTTCGACGCGTATCCGAACGTTCCGGCGATATTCGTTTCCATTGCCCCTGCTTAGTTTATTGAATTTGTGCTGCGCCCACAGCAGCTTTATTCCCATCACGATACAGCCGGCTCCCAAGAAGAAAAAAAACAGCGCTGCGAGCGTTGCAAAAAGTTTCGGCAGAAGATAAATCAGAAAACCAAAACCTGTCAGCAGCATTCCTAAGATAAAAATTCCCGCAGCCATCCGCCTCGATGCCAGCGACAGCATATTTGTATAAGATTTAAAACTCATTTTTATCTCCCTGATAAGCGGAACGGCCGATTCCTCTCGGCCGTCCCAAAAATTACTCATAACTTATTACTAATGGCTAATCACCGTCTTAGTACATCCCGCCGCCTGGCGGCA
Source organism: uncultured Pirellulales bacterium (assembly GCA_964493425.1). Lineage (GTDB taxonomy): Bacteria > Planctomycetota > Phycisphaerae > Sedimentisphaerales > Anaerobacaceae > CAYLMG01. Next base: position 43,099 of record CAZBMW010000002.1, on the reverse strand, counting down.
TACCTGCTGCAGGAGTTTCCTTTTTCTCGGGAATCTCGCTGACTATCGCATCCGTGGTCAGCAGCAGTGATGCAATCGACGCACCGTTTTGAAGCGCTATCCTTTCAACCTTTGTCGGTACTATCACCCCAAACTCGACCATGTCACCGTACTCCTTTCGAATCGCGTCATAACCGAAATTCGTCTCACTGTTTTCCATTATTTTCTGTGCCACAATCGAGCCGTCGAGACCGGCGTTCTCAGCTATCTGCTTTATAGGCGCTACGATGGCCCTTTTGATAATTTCCACGCCGATTTTCTCGTCGCCTGCGCATTTAATTTTATCGAGCGCCGACAAAGCTCTTAGCATTGACACTCCTCCACCCGGCAGTATTCCCTCCTCGACCGCGGCTCTGCACGCGTGAAGAGCATCCTCAACGCGCGCCTTCTTTTCTTTCATCTCCGCCTCGGTTGCCGCCCCGACATTAATCTGTGCGACGCCGCCGGCGAGCTTTGCGAGCCGCTCCTGGAGCTTCTCCGTATCATAGTCACTCGTGGATTTCTCTATCTCTGTATTCAGCTGCTCAATCCTGCCTTTAATCTGTACTGTATCACCAGCACCTTCTATAATCGTCGTAGTGTCCTTATCGATGGTCACCCGCTTTGCCCTTCCGAGCTGTCCCAATTCGATATTCTCAAGCTTCAGCCCCAAATCCTCGAATATCGCTTCACCGCCGGTCAGCACCGCTATGTCGCCGAGCATTGCCTTTCGTCTGTCACCGAAACCCGGCGCCTTAACCGCCGCCACCTGCAGAACGCCGCGAAGCTTGTTAACAACCAGCGTCGCCAGAGCCTCGCCCTCGACGTCCTCGGCGATAATCAGCAGAGGTCTTCCCTGCTTGGCAACCTTTTCTAACAGCGGCACCATTGACTTTACCGAGCTTATCTTCTTCTCGTGGACTAAAATATAAGGCTTCTCCAGCACGACCGTCATATTCTCCAAGTTATTAATAAAGTGCGGGCTAAGGTATCCCTTATCGAACTGCATACCCTCGACCAGCTCGACCGTCGTCTCGAGCGATTGTCCCTCTTCTACCGTAATCACGCCGTCTTTGCCGACCTTGTTCATCGCATCCGCGAGCTTGCTGCCTATTTCAGTATCCTGGTTCGCCGAGCACGTTGCAACCTGCTCTATCTGCCTGCTCGATTTAATTGGTATGCTTACCTTTTTGAGCTGTTCAACTATTGAATCCACGGCCTTATCGATTCCTCGCTTGACCTGCATCGCATTTGCGCCCGCAGTAATATTTTTCAGACCCTCTTTGAAGATGCTCTCCGCCAGGATGGTCGCTGTTGTCGTCCCGTCTCCGGCGACCGTTGACGTTTTGCTCGCCACCTCTTTTACCATTTGTGCTCCCATATTCTCGTATGAATCCTCGAGCTCTATCTCTTTAGCTACCGTAACACCGTCTTTGGTAACCGTGGGCGAGCCGTAGGATTTCTCCAAGACGACGTTCCGCCCGCAAGGCCCAAGCGTAATTTTCACCGCCTGCGCTAATTTTTCCACGCCGTCGAGTATCGCCGCTCTCGCGTCACTGCCGTAAGCTATCTTTTTCGCTGCCATTCTTTTTATCTCCTTTTATGCTTAAATTTTTTCTTTCGTTATCCTAAACCCGCCTGCCTATTCTATAATCGCCATAATATCCGACTCGCTCATAATCAGGTATTCCTTGCCCTCGATCTTTATCTCCGTTCCGGCATAGCTTGTGAACAGAACCATATCCCCCTTTTTTACCTGCATCTTCTGTTGGGTCCCGTCCTCGGTAATCTTGCCGTCCCCAACGCTGATGACTTTGCCCCTTTGGGGCTTTTCTTTCGCCGTGTCCGGCAGCACAATCCCCCCAGCCGTTTTGTTCTCCGCCTCTACCCGCTGTACAAGAACTTTATCACCTAATGGCCGTATCTTCATCTTCTTACTACTCCTTTCCTTACATTTTTATAAATAGCTTCTTAAAGATAATAATACGAATAGCCGCCTTACGCTATGCAAAAATATTACTATTATAGTACTTGATAAACAGCCTGTTCAACTGCTGCTGCAGGACAGCCATATCTATCGGCTTATCCAGTACGCTGAAGACGTCCAGCTTCAGCGCCTTTCCGAGCAGCTGCTCGTCCGCTCTGCCTTTCAGCAAAAGGCAGGGCAGCCGCGGGTAATCCATTCTAATTATTCTTATCGTTGCCAGCCCGCCTGCCTCGCAGTCGATATCTATTATCGCCGCGTGAATCCGTCTATGCCTTAACACGTTGACGAACTCATCAGCGCTGCCCGCCACCATCAGCGTCACCCCTCGCGGCTCGAATATATCGTGCAGCGCTTCAGGCCACGCCCAGTCAGCAGCGCTTGTCAGGACGTTTATATCTTCAGGTTTTAATAATCCACCAGCCATAAAATAAATCCTGTACTGTAACCGTCTGCAGATGTGCAAATTTTGTGCCAATGCCTTTTTCGCCAGGCTCCCCTTTGCTAACTGCTTATCTGGTATGGTCTTATAAATTCTGCCTGCCTCGCCGCTATCTGCCAAATCCCCCATTTTTCTGCCAACCTGACAGTTTCTGCATTGGTAAGAGCTGCCTCTAAACAAAGCCAATATTGGGGAAAACGAAGCCAATTTTGGGCTAAAATTGGGTTCGTTTTGGGTTCGTTTGGCTTCGTTTTTGGAGCTTTCAAGGGCAATTAGATTGCCGTAACTATTTGTAATACAGGCGCTTATATTAATTCGGGTGATTTTAAAATTGGGTTCGTTTTGCATATTTTTGTTTTTTTTTGCGCGCTCTCTGTAGCAAGTTAATTGGCGAATTAGTGAATTTGTTAATTAATTTACCGATTCTCGATACCGGATACTCGATTCTCGTAATGTTGAACATAGGCAAGTCCCTAATACAAAAGAATTTAAATTTGACTTGAACTGCTGTTCGTTTCTGTGCGGGCCTCCGCATTACGTGTGTTTGCTAACACACGGAAATATTGTACCAGTTAAGGCGATGGAATCAAGTAAAAAGTCAAAGGTAAAAGGTAAAAAGTGTGGAGTCGCTTCGCGACAATGTGAGTTTATGCCGGAGGCCGCGATGAGCATCGCAAAGTAGCACGCAGGCACGCAAGTGGCGAAGTGCGTAAGAAAAGATGCGAACCGCAGGCAGAAACCACATAGAAATAGCCACGAAAAGGCACGAATTTATTTAACCGCGGATTACACCGAGATATATAAGGAAAATGGTAAACGTTTCCTATTTTTCTCTGTGGCTGATTTTTTTACCTTAAATATTATCACTGAAACATAACTAACTCTGCTAACATATCGGTTTGACAGTTCTTGATGAGCTTTACTTTTACAAGCTCGTTTTTATTCAGGCTGTGGTTATTTGTGATATTAACGTAAAAGTATCTGCGGCTTCTGCCCATTACTTTGCCGTTCTTCGATTCTGTTAATATCGTATCAAGCTCGTCAGTGAACTGCTCGCGAAACTTATAGCCTAATTCGTCATTCAATCTTCGTAGAATCTGCGAGCGCTGCTTTATAACTTTTGAATCTATGCAGGGGTGCATACTGGCAGCGGCTGTTCCTTTTCGCGGTGAAAAGCTGAAAATGTGCATCTTCGAAAAGCCGACTGTCTTTGCGACATCGACCGTCTTTTCAAAATCAGAGTCTGTTTCAGAAGGAAAACCGACAATCAAATCGCAGGTGATTGCGGGCCTGTCGAGCCTGCTCTTTATAAGCTCGACGGTCCTTAAAAAGTCATCGATTCTATATTGTCTTGCCATTTTTTTCAGGATTGCATCGGAGCCGGACTGCAGCGATAAGTGCAGGTGCGGCATAATGTTACTGTGCCTGCAGAAAGTATCGAGAAGCTGTTCCGTTACGTCAGCAGGCTCTAATGAGCTTAATCTTACTCGCGCTAAATTTTCTACCGCAGCTACCTTATCAAGCAGCTTTGCCAATTGAGCGTTTTTTTGTTTCGGCCACTTTTTTCTTTTAACGGTATTCTGGCCATAAGCACCGAGGCATACACCGGTTATGACAATTTCCTTATGACCGGATGCCACAAGGACCTTAACCTCGTTTATTACCTGTTCAGCTGGTTTGCTGTAGATATCGGGGCGGGCCTTCGGGATGATGCAGTAACTACAGGGGCCGTCACAGCCGTCCTGAACCTTTAAAAATGCCCTTGTATGGCCGTTAAATGAGGTTAATTTGTCAAATCCGTGTAAAATAGGCAGTTGGTGCTTGATTTTGAGGTTGTTTTTTGCTTTAATTGTTGTTGTTACGTTATTCAGGCTATGAGGAGGTTTTGTCAAAGAGGGGGTTCCGGCTTGAACTATTTTGGTTAAAGTGGCTGCAAGATTGAATCGATTTCTAATAATGTGAATGTTTTTTTCGTCTAAACCGCTGAGTTCAGCAGTATTTACGGCCGGCAGGCAGCCGCATACGACTGTGGACTTTTTAGCGGTTTTCGCTGCCTTTCGGATGTATTGGCGGCTTTTGGCAGAGGCGGTGTGAGTTACGCAGCAGGTGTTGATAACGGCGAGGTCGGGATTCTCAGAGGCGAAAACCTGTGTAAGGCCGAGCCTTTCGAGAAGCTGGCGGATTTGCTGGCTCTCGTATTGATTGACTTTACAACCGAGAGTATTTATGGAAAAAGTCTTCATCTTATGGTATAATTTATAGTCGTACGTGAGGTTTGACAAGTCTGAGGTTGGTTCGTAATTGGGTTGTCAAAGAAAGGGTTAGTAATGGCGTCTGTCAGCAGCTCAATCTGGGCAATAGACATAGGCAGCAGCTCCCTGAAGGCACTTCGGTTGACCGATGTAAATGGTGTTGTTGAGGTAATAGATTTTGACAACATAAAACACGGTAAGATTCTTACGGGAAAAGATGTAAAGGACCTAGAGAGAGAGGAGCTGACAGCGATTTCCCTTCGTCAGTTTGTACAGAAACATGACCTTGAGAAGTCAGATATAATAATTTCCCTTCCGAGCCAGAACAGTTTTGCCCGCTTTATTACCCTTCCGCCCGTTGAGCCGAAGCGGATTCCGGAAATAATCAGGTTCGAGGCGGTTCAGCAGATTCCCTTCGATATTAACGACGTTCAGTGGGACTGGCAGTTAATGGAGGGCGAAAGCAGCGAAGAGAACAGGGTGGGGATATTTGCGATTAAAAGCGAAGTTATAACTTCAATGCTGGCGCATTTCGGCAGAGAAGATATACAGGTCAGGTTCATACAGATGGCACCGATGGCACTTTATAATTATGCGCTTTATGACCGTGCAGATTTGTCGAAGTCGGCTGAGCAAGGCATTGTTATTCTTAATATAGGTGCGGAGTATTCGGACCTTGTAATTTGTACGAGAACGAGTGTGTGGCAAAGATGTATTCCGATGGGCGGCAACTCATTTACCAAAGCGATATCAGATGCATTCAAGATTAATTTTGAGAAGGCGGAGAAGCTCAAACATAATGCCCCGATGAGTAAATACGCCAGGCAGATACTGCAGGCGATGAAGCCGGTTTTTGCCGATTTGGCATCGGAGATTCAAAGGTCGATAGGTTTTTATAAAAGCAGCAATCCCGATACGAAGCTTGTCAAGATAGCGGCTATGGGAGGCGGGACGAGGATGCGCGGCCTTGTGAAATATCTTCAGCAGAGTCTTCAGATGCCGATTGAGAGGACAGATTCCTTTGAGAAGCTCTCGATGGGTGCGGGTGTTTCGGCAGCGAGTTTTCATGAGAATGTATGCGATTTTGGCGTTGTTTATGGTTTGGGCCTGCAGGCTTTGGGTCTCGGTAAGATAGAAAGCAATCTTCTTCCCCGTCACATAGCACGTTCTATGTCCTGGGCAAGCAAAGCGAAATATTTTGCAACGGCGGCGGCTTTGCTGCTGGTGGTTTCAGTACTGGCTTTCGGGAGGGTTCTTTTCGACAAAGCCAGCTACCGCGGCAAGCAACGAAGCCGGGATAAGGTGGCTGATATTGTAAGAAAAGCGAAGCTTGCCAATGACAGGCTCGAGGAACAAAAACAGAGACAGCCGAAGACACAATCTATGATGGAAAAGTATCTTGGTATTTTTAGGTATCGGGAGGTTGTGCCGGAACTGATACAGACAGTAATTTTAGCTTTGCCAAACGAGCACAACACTTCGGAACAGGCTCAAAGACAGCTATATCGTGCGTTTGCCGCGGGTAATGTAGAAGAGGTTACGAAGATTGACCGCAAGGAGCGAAAACAGATATTTATAACGAATATGTCGATTCGTTTCGAAAGTGACATTTCGACAGAAGAATTCGCAGTTGAGCAAAGGCGCAGGGCTAGCACCACAACAATGCCGACTTCGACAGTTAGTTCCCAGTACGACGCACAGGAGATGTACCGGAGGTATCAGGAGGAGTTAAAGAGGAGAAAAGATGAGGCTAAGAGATTAAGGGAAATGGCTGACAGAACGATAGAGGCTGAAGAGCGTGGAGAAGAAATCGAGCAGATGGAAAGCCGTGCGGGGTTCCTAGTAACTATAACCGGATACAGCCCATATAAAGACATTCATAAGCTGATGGACCCACTTGAAGCCGGCGATGATCGTGACAAGTGGGGCTTTATAACACGTTTGAAAAATCTTGACGTAGTAGTTGACGGTAATAGTCCTTTTAAGCTGTTTGAGAGGGCTAATCCGAAGCATTTCAGCTTAGATATACATCCTATTGATTTGGAATCAGATGTGGATACTCCGCCGGTGGGGATAGGTATTGAGTCTGAGAGGCGGATAGAAACCAAGTCCGAAGCTGCCGGCAGTGCGATGACATTTCCGGGTCAACCCGAAAAAACTCAGACGTTTATAACTGAGCGGATTCTGATTGACCCTATGACCAAGGAGGTTATCAGCAAACTGGCGAAGTACAATGAGGACGGGACACGAATAATAAATGATGCCGGCAACATAACTTATGAAACCAATGACTACTGGTTTGTGCTGAAGGCTAAGTTACTCTGGCTGGATGCACCGAAAGAGATAGCGACTTTGACGGCAGGAAAATAGCAGCTTGTTTTTTTGTTCCGGGGTCGATGAGATTAGATTTTGGTGAGCTACAATGGGAATGTCGGAGATAAAAAATAGTTTAAAAAAGCTAAGTATTTTAGGTGATTATTCTTCTCTTGTGGTACCGGCTGTTCTGGCGGTGGTAGCGGGTCTTTTGTTTATACCCACCATACTGATGCAGAGGAATCTTAGGGCGGAGATAGAAAATGAAAGTATCCAGGATAATGGAAGGAGAGTTGAGTCACTTTTAAGACAGGGGTCTCTTTCCGCTCATCAGTGGGAACAGGAGGAAGAGTTTCAGGATGCTTTCGCGGAGGATGCACAAAGGATATCGTTTTTAGCGGAGAACAGCAGCCGGCGACAGCTTCTAAGAGGCAATTTATTTCCGGCACCGCCGAACGAGGTTTCGCAATATATCTACCGAGACTTCGGCAACAATTTCCGCAAAGGCATTGAAGGGATAATAACCCGGCTAAACGGGCGTGATTGTCCGACGCAAGCCGAGCTGGATAAGCACTTGAAGAAACCTGTGATTTATAATCCATATGGGCATGCTGTCAAGAGGAGCGAAGAAAACCTGGGTGAAAGTGACAAGATAATAGTCGACTACCTTTGCACAGATATTGCCCGGTCAATTTCAGTTTATATTAATCCTTCAAAAATAGCAGGATACGATTTTTGGCAGGGATATGAATACCCCGGAAAGGAAACGGCAGTTGAAGACTGCTGGTACTGGCAGATTGGTTACTGGATTACCGAGGATGTGATGGCGACGGTAGGAAAACTTAACCGTCATTCCGATAGTGTTTTCAGCTCTCCTGTCAAACGGATTGTTTCTGTAAGCTTTACGGCAACCGAGAAGAAGGCAGGTGCCAGGAGGGCGGGGGTGCGCGGAACAGGCGATAGTCCTCGTTACGTTGTTTCGCTCAAAGATGGTCTGATTGTGCCTTTGACAGCGAGGAAATGCGATGACAGTGTAGATGTTGTGCATTTCAGGGTCGTTGTCGTGATAGATACGAGGGTATTGCCGGAATTTTTCCGGGAGCTCTGCAGCGCTAAGGAACATAAATTCAGAGGTTTCTCAGGAGACGAAGAAGAACGCACTTTTCAGCATAATCAGATAACAATTCTGAAAAGCAGTTATGAGGCGATAGACCCTACCGATGACGAACACAAGCTGTACAGATACGGTGAGGATGCTGTTGTAAAGCTGGAGCTTACATGTGAATATATTTTCAATAGGAAAGGTTATGAAGAAGTGATGCCTTCGTCGGTTAAAGAGATGCTCAGAGAGGCGACACAAAGCAAAACGCCGGCAGCAGGCAGGACTTCGGCGAGAACAACACCGGTGAGGTCAACAGAAGAGGAGGACGAATTTTATAAAATCAGATAATTATTTTAGATTTTCAGCGTTGCAGGATTAAATTGTAGCGCAAAAAAAAGAAGGAAGAATCGATACCTGAGAGATAAAAAATGATAACAAGAGAAAGCAACTTTTTTGAAGAGCATATAGAGAAGATTGCCCTGGCTGCTGCCGGCGTGATTTGCGTGTTTCTTCTGGTTGTGTTTGTAATTTTCAGCCCGACAAAAGTTACCTACGATAACAAGAAATTTACACCGTTGGAAATTGATGAGTATATATCCGATAAAAAAGCCGATGAACTGGAGCATAGGCTGAACAGGGAGCCCAGCATAGTCGGGCCATATGAGTCCAAGGAAGATGATTTTAACAGGCTTATGGCATCATCAATTGATCTCAGGACAGATATATACCCGAAGATTCCGCCGAATTTAAAAGACGTTGGCGTCCAGCCTAAATATGCACTTCCTGAGATGGTGGAAGTGAAGAATGCCGCAGTTGATGTTTTAAGTGCGGTGGCTTATCTACCAAAAGGTACGATTAGTGAAGATAATGTGTACAGCCGGCTTAATTCCGAACCGAACGACCTTGATTTGGTTACCGTGGAGGCGAAATTTGACGTTAAGGAGCTTTACCGGCGTTTCAAGGAGCAGTTCGCCGGTTCTAACGTCAAGCCTGAGTGGCGAGATGGGTCACTTGGAATGCCTGTTTTCGCCGCGGTTCAACTGCAGAGGAAAGAGCAACTCAAAGACGACAGCTGGAGCGACTGGGTGGATGTACCTCGCAGCAGAATAGACAACCGAAAAGAGAGGTTTGGAATAGTAGAAAATGTGCGAGATTTGCCGCCAGGCGGAATTAAGGTCAGGCTGCTTGATTTTAAGGATAAACAGGTACAGGTTGACCTTCTTCAGCCCGAGGTGTACCGGATAGCTTCGTCAGACGAACAGTGGTTTCCTCCTTCGCTGCACAGCAAATACAAGAAATATCAGGAGGAGCTGGAACGTCTTGAACAAATCGAAAGCCGTACTAACGAGGCGGTACGCAGAAGAACAGAGGCCAGGGGAGACGATACCAACGCGGCTCTTGCGGAGGAAATAGTCAGACTACGTAGAATTGGTGGTTCGACCGACCAGACAACATCAACAAAGATAAGGGAAGTTAGAGAGTCGATTAATGAGCTTTATGATGAGCTTAAAAGGCTTTCGATTACTGAAAATACGGATTTATCCGAGCTGGAAGAGCCGATGTTAGTCTGGGCATTCGATGATACTATCAAGCAGAAGAAGAAGTATCATTATCGGATTCGTGTTGGAGTATTCAATCCCATAGCTGGTACTGAGAAGTTCGTGAATGCAAATAACCCAAAAAAGAATACTGTTATTTTGTGGAGCAACTATGCGGAGGCTGAGGAAGTGCTGTCGGTTCCTGGCAGGCTTTATTTCTTTGCGAGGGATGTTCAAAAGGCAGAAAAGGCTGTTACGGTGACTGTCTGCCGTAAGACATTGGGTTACTGGTATACCAAGGATTTTATGGTTAAGCCCGGAGAGAAGATAGGCAAATCCGTAAAGCTTTCAAAAACCGAGATTGAAGAAGCTGAATTAACCTCTCCCGGAACAACAGGATTGCCCGGCACATATTTGGGTGCAACTGTTGTCAGCCCTGTGGTAGTTGATTATTCCACCGACGCGATTTTGATTGACGTTGTGGACGTGAACGACTGGGCCGGCAGAGCAAATCTTTACGAGAGATATTATACTGAGATGCTTTACAGTTATGACGGTGCGGAAATTTACCGGATGCCGATTAAACAGGATTACTGGCCTCCGGAGGTTCGAAGGTTATTTAGTGAAGTCAGGCAATCGGAAAAAGAGGCGAAAGAGCCTCTGAGGGCGTGGTCGGATTTGAGACGCAGAAGCCAACGACGGCTAACGCAACCACAGCGAGATGCTGAAAAGGATGAGCGATTAAGGATGCTACAGCAGCAGATGCAGCAGCAGATGCTGCAACGTATCCAGCAGGCGCAGAGAAAATGATTACACCGTTCCAGGAGAAGCTTTTATTGGTCGATTGCATTGACTGCTCGAAATTGCAGCAGAGATTGCGGCTGAGCATTTTTCAGAGGACAATTCAGGTTTATTTCAGACTCACCGCCCGGAAGTAAGTCGATGAAGTTGTCACTGCACCGAAAGTACGGTGCAGTTTTTATTTGCACATCTTTAGCGATTGCGTTCGATTTTAGCTTTATTTTCCAGAGGTTGTCGTTGATCCTGGTGAGATGCTTTTCTATTGTAATTTTGGGCCAGTCAATGAATTTGTCCGGCAGATAGAGCAGGAGATTTTCAGCGATTTTCATACCTTCCTTTTCCATAAGCAGGTGCAGTGCGGTTTTTTCCGGATTTTTGGGATGGGTGAATATTCTCGGCAGCTTCATTGTCACCGTCGTGCTGAAGGGTGCAGCGGTCAAGGGGAAAGTGATATCGTCGATGATGTTTCCATTAAGGTCGGTCAGGGCACATTTAAGAGTGGCGGTTATCGGCTGGTCAGTGTCGTTTATAACTATAGCGTTGGATGGATTCAGGGACTGATATTGATTGAGCTTTGTTGTCTCTGATTGCAGCAGAGCTGTAACAAGCACTTTTGCGAAGAAGCGTTTTGCATAATAGTAAAGGGCTTTGGGCTCTTTGTAAAAGTCTATTGCGGACCAGGTTATTGCCGGCCAGCAGTCGTTGAATTGCCAGAATAAGACGCCGGCATTTCTGTCGCCAGCCCTGAGATGCTCTACGTAGGTTTTTGCTGCTCTTGCCTGTGCTATTTGAGAATAATATGTAAATTTCTCGGTATTTTCGACGGGGCCAAAAAGGTCGGTGACGTATCGGTAGAGTCGGCTGTTACCGTCAATTTGGTAATTTTGTTTTTCGAACCGGAAGCTGCCGAGGCGTGGTGCCTGGGGCGCGCAGAGTTTTTCAATCGTCTCGAACGAAGGCATTGACTGCAGGCCAAACTCAGTAACAAATGCAGGTGTACCTTCAGGCCGGCATCTGTATTCGCGAACAGGTTTGTGGCCGGTCCAGATGTCCCACTGATGTGTCGTCAGCGTCTTGTTGTTTTTGAAGCTGTCTTTGCCTCCGAGAGGTGTTGTCGGGATGTATGGGATGACAGGGTCAAGCTCACTGACAAGACGAGGCAGAAGCTTGTGAAAGATTGCTTTGCCGTAAAATTTTTTTCCTTTTCCCATCTCATTTTTATAGTGCATCCGGTCGATTTCGTTGTTTCCGCACCAGATGGTAAGGCAGGGATGGTTTCTGAGCCTTTTTATTATTGAGGCGGCTTCGGCTTCGATACCTTTGGTAAACCATTGCCTGTCGGGATAATATCCGCAGGCGAACATAAAGTCCTGCCAGACCATAATGCCGAGCTTATCGCAGAGCCGGTAGAATCTTTCTGTTTCGTAATATCCGCCGCCCCAGACCCTGAGCATATTGATATTTGTATCGGCAGCGGCGGTCAAGAGGTTCTCATAATCACTGTCTGTCACTGAGCCGGCAAAAAGTGTAGGCGGGACCCAGTTGGCGCCCCTGACATAAACGGATTGACCGTTAATCTCGAACTGGAATTTACGTTCTTTTTCCGAACGGTTCAGCTTTACAATCCTGATGCCGAAGCTCGTCCGGTGACTATCAATCGTCTGTCCACCGCAAAGCAACTCAGCATCCATTTCGTAAAGATGGGATTCCCCGTAGCCGGCTGGTGACCAGAGTTTCGGATTGTCGACGCGAATAACGGTCGAGTGAAAATCTTCGCCGGCTCCGAAATCAAGGATTTGCTCTATTTTTTGCTTGTCGTCGTCGATATTAATTTTACAGGATAAATCTTCGTTCGAAATTCTATCGAGTTTTACAGCGATTTTTATGTCAGCGTATTCTTTATTGCAATCGACGGTTGCGATGTGGATGTCGTCAATTTTTGCCTTATTGAAAGCTTCAAGACCGACGGGCTGCCATATTCCACAGCCGGCCAGGGATGGGCAAAAGTCCCAGCCGAACTGGTACTGGGCCTTTCTGATATAAACGCGATGGGGATTTAGAAAATCGGTTTCCTTGAATTTAGTATAGCGGTTCATTAAATTTTTTGCATGTTCTTCCGCAGGCTCGAATTTGACGACAAGGCTGTTTGCCTTTGCTTTGAGAAGCTTTGTAACGTCGAATCTGTGAGGTATGAACATATTTGAAGTTTTTGCAATGAGCTTTTCATTGAGCCAGATGTTTGTCAGGGTATCAAGACCGTCAAAAACAAGCTCGATTCTGTCGGCTTGCAGGATTTCTTCGGGGACATCAAAGATTTTTCTATAGACCCAGGGCTTTTCGCTTATGTAAGCGAAATTTTCGGGACTTGCATAAAGTTCAGCCTCATCTATTAACCTTGCCTGTATTAAGCTATTGAATATTGAGCCCGGGACATTACAATCGTGCCAGCCGGTAGATTCGAGCTCGCGCATCCTGCGAGCTAAGATTGGGAATTCCTTAAATTGCCATTCGCCCGTCAAATCCAAAGCTCGTTTAGCCATTGACCTTGTTCTCCAAAAAGTAAACGAATACTAAATTATATTTCGTAAGTTCTTCCTTACAACAAAATTTATTTTGAGGCTGGTCTAGAGGAGAAAAAAGTTGGAAGAATCTTCGGGAATTCTTGTAATTTTTCGACTGTATTTGCGCCTTAAATATAATGGATGTAAAAAATTTTATAAATGAAACAAAATGGTAATAAAACGGTAACACCTGGAAATTAACTTTTTCAAAAAAATAAAATCAGAATTAAAAAGGAGAACAAAAATGAAAGGTAAAATTTTGACAAAGGTGCTTATTGTTTACTTCATTGGTCTGGTGATTGTTGTAACTGGAAGAAATTTTTACGGATGTGACTTGTCGGAGGCAGAAAAGTATGAAAAAACTATAGAGCTTCAGGCGCCATTGCAGGCTGGTTCAACTTTGGAGGCTGAAACCGAGTTCGGCTCAATTACAGTAGAGGGAAATGACGTTGCCGTCTGCAGCGTGATTGCCGAAATTTGTGTAAATGCTCCTACCGAAGCCGAGGCTGCTGAGATTGCAGAACAGGTCGAAATACGGCTCAAGCCGGGAGCTAAGAGACTGACCGTAGAAGCCGACAAGCCCAGCCTGAAAGAGGACCGCTCAATCGGAATAAGTTACAAGATAACAGTTCCGAGACAAACTAACGTAGAAGCCGCAAGCTCTTACGGTTCTGTTAACTTAAGCGGTCTTAAAGGCAGCGTGGATACATTTACGAGCTTCGGCTCCATCGGGTGCAGGGATATTGATGGCGGGATTAAGCTGGAAACCGCTTACGGCAGTGTCGACTGCAATGACATTATATTCGATGAGTTGAATGTGCATTCAAATTTTGGCGGCATCAATATCAGGTGTTCAGATGAGGCATCGGCTGATATGCAGGCGGATGTAAATACAGCTTACGGTAGCATTGATTTTAAGGCACCGACACGGTTTGCGGGAGAGGTTGAGGTTGGCACCAGTTACGGCTCGGTAGAAACCGCTTTGCCTGTTACAGTGGAAAGTAAGACAGGTAACAAGCAATTGCAGGGTGTAATCGGCGAAGGTAACGGAAGCTTGCGATTGAGAACCAGCTTCGGCTCAGTAACGTTAAGATAGTATTTTTGCAAATTTATACAAAAGCAAAAACGGCAAATTAATTAGTGGCTATGAAACAAAGCTATCGCGGGCGGGTGAGATTCCAATGCACTCTGTGCCAGGGAGCGTCCATATATGAATTTTTGTTCTCCGGGAATTCTCTCGGCCACCAATAGTCGTTACCAAACTCCCACTGCGGCTGCCCCTGCAGCCAATTTATTTTCATACGACAAAATCTGTTTTTATCAAGTCCATAGCCTGTAAAACCGGCTACAAGGTACCAGTTGAAGTCTTTTTCCTCAAGAACCTTGCCGTTGTCTTTCCACTCGTCGAAACATTCGAAACGGCCCGGCTCAGGATAGGCGCCGTGACTGTTCTTCGCAACGTAGATAACCGGATGTGTGTCATCCTGCTTTTGCGGCCAATTGTCCCACGAAAGGCGCTTTTTGTATTGGTGGAAAAAGTAGTAAATCTCTTCAGGCTTTAGTTCACCGATGCCCTTTTTGAGTACGACGAAAACCGTAGAGTCCCAATCGCTATGATGGTCAGAGTCAGTAAAGGGCAAAAAGTTAAGCCAGTGATGGTTCCAGACGTAGTAAAGCCAGTATTGAATCGCTTTGTACTCGTCATCCTCGGCTATATGAACGAAGGCATAATACGACGGCGCCCCGCCGTGCGAATCGCAGTAGCTGTCATAGTCAGCCCTGTTGTACAGCTCGTCGGGCCAAACGGGGGCAGTGTCAGAATTCTTATTAAAATAGAAACTGCACGGATACCATCTCTCGCCTGCAGAGAATTTATAGACCGGAAAATATTTCTTAACGAGGGAGACATCGGCGGGTCTTTCGTTCGCGGCTGCCTTGTCAATGCCTCTGCGAACCACCGGCTTATTGGTTTCTTTTGTGACGCATTCGGATTCTTTTCGTTCATCGAGCAGGCAGTCGGAACAGCCGGAACAAATCAAAATCAAAAACACGAAGGGCAGATACAGGTATGAGATATTTTTGTTTCCGGTTATTGTTTTTTTGCTCATCTCAAAAAGTCTTTCCGGCATTCGTAAAAAGTGTATCTATATTACTGAAAGATGCCTGTGCGGTTCAGGTATTTTTTGCCGTTTTCAGTTTTTTGAATTATCAGCGTTCCCGTTGTTTGTGGGCCTTGCTGTCGAGCTTCTTTTGGTATCTCGACGATTTCCCTAGGGCCTTTGTCCTTATGAAGGTTCCACATATAGCCGCCTTTGGCCTGCAGAGGTATACTTTTCATTTCGAGGTGCAGGCTGTCAGGGAAAACGGTGCAGACAAGGTAATCCTGCGTGTTTACAATCTGGCGTCCCCAGGATGAGCCGTGGACGATTTGCCAAATACCGTCCGATTCTTCGGCTGTGACAGCGTGGAACTCGCCGCAGAGATACAGGTCAACGCCGGCATCTTTGATAACCTGCCAGAACCGGCTTGTCTTTGCTCCTTCGAGCATCAGCCGGCTGGATGAACGGCTTTGCGGATTGCCGAAGACAGGGACGTGGCCCTGAACAATGATGTGCTTGACGTTTTTGTGCTTTGTTAGAACATCTTTTAGCCATTCGAGTTGTTCGCCGCAGACGTCTGTGTGCAGTTTATCATTTTGCAGTTCGAAAGTTTCAACGGTTATTAACAGTAAATTCTTATGCAGTACGTGGTAGGCGAGGCCTTTTTTATTCTGCGGGCCGTTATCAGGCATACACAAATGCTGAGCAAAAACTCGCTCAAAATGAGGTATGAGCTCAAGTTTTTCTTTCGGCCAGGGGTCATCGCCGAGTTCGTGGTCGCCGACGGCGACATAAAATTTGAGGCCGTGTTTCTGCATACGTCGAATCCAGCCGGGATAGTACAAAGCTGCCATCTGTTCGATGCACTTCGGTCCATCCCACCAGTGGCCGTTGACCAAGTCACCGGCTACCAGGACGAAATCCGGATTTTCGGATTTCACCTGGCTCAGGTACCAGTCAATGGCATCGTCCCAGAGCGGCCAGGGGTTGGGGACATCGAAATTAAAAAAATCCGGAAAGCTTACTAAGGTCCAGGGTTCTTCGGGAGTTGTTTGCTGCTGTTCGCCCGCGGGGCTCTCCTGCGTTGCCGTTTCAGGTATTCGATAAACAAACAATATGAAAAGAGCAGTCATAAAGATTATGCCGTTCCACCATAATGTTTTTGTGTGCAGGTTTCGATGTAATTTGCTCATCGCTTTTCCATCAATCACTAAAATCCACATCAATATCATACACCTGGTAGAAAAACTATCAAACAGAATTTCCAGAATGAGCGATTTATCATTAACTGCAAAGTAAAAGAGATTTGACAAACGGTGCATTTTCCTTTATATAGCTGATTAAAATTGGAAAAAGGCAGGGTATTAATTAAAGACAAGTTTTGAAGAACAGTCCTACTGTTGTTTTAATTTTTTTGAAAGGGATAAGTTATGAAGGCTCGAATAATCTTAGTCTCAGCTTTTTTGCTTGCAGTTTGCTTTGCTCTGAGTTGTCAGGCAGCAGGTGATTCCGAGCAGAAGGCCAAATCTGGGAATCCTGTAATGAATCCGTCATTTGAGAAAGGCAGAGGTGCCAGGCCGAGGGGCTGGAGGAGACGAAGATGGGGCGGAAGTGCCGAGTTTGAGCATGCAAGTATCGGCAGGACGGGAGAGAAAAGCGCTATGATAAGTTCAGAGGAGGGAGGCGATGCAAGCTGGAGTGCTGAGGTGCCGGTGAGTCCGTATTCACGTTACAGGCTGACCGGATGGATTAAGACAGAAAATTTGGAAGCTACTACCGGCAGAGGAGCACAACTAAGTATCCATGGGACCGATTACCGTTCAGATGCAATTACAGGTGACAACGACTGGACTGAGATTAATCTCGAGTTTGAAAGTGACAGTATGGATGTCGTGCAGATAAATTGTCTGTACGGTGGCTGGGGCTTTGCGACGGGCAAGGCGTGGTTCGATGATATAAGCCTGACGCTTCTTTCGAAAACAGCTCTGAAGCCCGAGGCGATAATCGATGCGAGCAAGAAAGGCGAGCCTATATCGAAATATATATACGGTCAGTTTATTGAGCATCTCGGCAGATGTATTTACGGGGGGATATGGGCAGAGATGCTCGAGGACAGAAAATTCTGGTATCCGGTTGATGAACAATTCGACCCGGGAGCGGAGGCAGGCGACCCGTACAGAGCAATCAGAAATTCACCATGGAAGATCGTTGGGCCCGAGGGCTGTGTGGAAATGGTAAAAGAAAATTCTTATGTCGGTGAGCATACTCCGCGGATTACCGTCGAAGAAGGTAAGACTGCTGGTATTGTTCAAAGCGAGCTTGCTCTTATCGAAGGCAAAAAGTATGTCGGCAGAGTTATTCTGGCAGGTGACAGTTTGGCGGCTCCGGTTAAGGTCAGCCTTGTATGGGGAAAAATGGGGCATGAGCGAGATTCGATGACAATAAATGATTTAAGTGATGAGTATAAAAAGTTCGGCTTCGAATTTATCGCAAAAGCAACCACAGATAACGGCAGGCTGGAAATCGTGGGTTCGGGCAAAGGAACATTCAAGGTCGGTACTGCTTCGATTATGCCTGCAGATAATATCAAGGGTATGCGAGCGGATACATTGGCACTTCTCAAAGAGCTTAACTCGCCTGTGTATCGCTGGCCGGGTGGGAATTTTGTGAGCGGTTACAACTGGCGTGACGGCATCAACCCGGACCGTGACAAGAGGCCTCCCCGCAAAAATCCGGCCTGGACAGGTGTTGAGCATAACGACTTCGGAATACATGAGTTTATCGAGTTTTGCAGAATTCTCGGCACTGAACCTATGATAGCAGTGAATACCGGCCTGGGAAGTGTGGAACAGACTGCCGAGGAGGTCAAATATGCCAACGGTTCAACCGATACTGAATTAGGTAAGCTGCGGGCTAAAAACGGTGCTGCGGAGCCTTTTGGTGTCAAGTTCTGGTGCGTGGGTAATGAGATGTATGGCAACTGGCAGCTTGGTAATATGCCACTGGAAAATTACGTTCTCAAACATAACAAGTGCGCCGATGCTATGAAAAAAGCAGACCCCACCATACAGCTTATTGCAGTCGGTAATGTCGGCAGGTGGGATGAGATGATGATGGACAAATGCGCCGACCATATGGACCTGATAAGCGAGCATTTTTACTGTCAGGAAAGGCCGGGACTTATGGGTCATATCGCCTGGCCGACAGAACATATAAAAAGAATCAGTGACGCACATCGCAGATATCGTGAGGAAATAGAATCGTTAAAAGGCAAGGATATTCGGATTGCGATGGACGAGTGGAATTACTGGTACGGTCCGCACATATTCGGCGAGCTCGGCACGCGATACTTCCTCAAGGACGGCCTAGGAATCGCAGCTGGAATCAACGAATATACGCGCAACACAGATGTCATCTTTATGGCCAACTACGCCCAGACAGTTAATGTCATCGGCTGCATTAAAACCAGCAAAACCGCGGCGGAATTCGAGACGACCGGTCTGGTGCTCAAACTTTATCGCAAAGAGTACGGCTCGATACCTGTCGAGGTGGGCGGAAAACCTCTACCTCTGGATGTTGCAGCGGCATTAAGCACCGATGGCAAAAAACTTACAATCAGTATTGTCAATCCGACCAAGCAGAAAATGGAGATGCCGCTTGAAATCAAGAACGTCGAATTGACGGGTAAATGGAAGATGTGGACTATGACAGGCGATGACCCGCAGGCTTATAACGAGCCGGGCAAACCGAGAAAAATCGATTTTGTCGAAAAATCAGGCGTTGGAATTCCTGATAAAATTTTGATACATCCGGAGCCATTGAGCGCAACTTTGTATTCTTTGGAAGTGAAATAAGATTCGAATAACAGACGATTTTGTGCCGGCTTTTCCTTAGGAAAATTACTGCTCGATGTTGTGGGGTAATTTTTCGAGGGGACAGCCGGCACATTTTGATTTTTTGCGGCAGTATTCCTTTCCAAGTTTCACCAGCAGCGCGTGATATTCATTGAAAAGCCGGACATCTTCCGGCAGGTTATTTTGAAAAAGTTCCTGTAGCTGTGAATAATCAAACGGCGGCTCGATGAGATTGTGCCTTACAGCTATTCGGGCGGTATAGGCATCGACGACAAAGACAGGCCTCTGGAGTGCGTACAAGAGAATCGAGTCGGCGGTTTCGACGCCGATGCCGGTTATACTTAGAAGCTGCTGTCTTAATTGTGCGGTATCGACGGAGTCGAGATTTTCGAGCCAGCCCTGATAATTTTCATCGAGCCAGTTCAAAAGGTTTTTCAGCCTTTTCGCTTTTATATTGAAGTAACCCGCGGGGCGGATTAGCTTGGCGATTTTTTCAGTATTTACACTGTTCAGCTTTTCAGGCGAAAGCAGATTTTGAGATTTTAAGTTTGCGATTGCCTTTTCAACGTTTGACCAGTTCGTGTTCTGGGTAAGAATTGCGCCGATAATTATTTCAAAGCGGGTATCTGCCGGCCACCAGTGCTGCGGGCCAAAGCGCTCTGAAAGTAGATTGTGAATTTCAATCAGCTTTTGTCCTATCATAACGAAAACCAGCCTGAAAAAAGTAGGCATTTCTGCATTATTTTTTGTCTATTGTAATCTTAAGACAATTTAAGTAAACTCTGATAAAATTTTTTGAGCATTGCCGGTATTAACCTGTAGTTTTTATGTTTTTGTTACGTGATAAAGAGTTACGATAGTGGCAAAGAGCAATGGAGTGAAAAACAGGTTCAGCTACAGCACGAGCCAGCTTCTAAACTTTACAAAGGATTCATATCTTGAGCGGACGGGTCGGCCTTTTTACGGCCTGGTGTTTCTTTTGCCGTTCATTGTTTTTTATGAGGTGGGGACAATTCTTATCAATACGGATGTCTTAAGACATGCTCAAATCAGAGTGGTGGCGTTTGTATGGCTTCATAATTTTATCGAGTATATTGGTTTCAGCAGCAAGCTTGCATGGGCAGCACCGCCTTTTGTGGTGGTTGTGATTCTATTGTCACTACAGGTTGCCTCTCGCAAGCGCTGGTATTGTGTGCCGGCTGACCTTGGGTGGATGACAGTTGAGAGTATTATTCTTGCCGTTCCTTTGATAGTTTTGGGATTGTTTCTGATTGCATCGGCGCGGCCGGCAGAGCAGCAGGATAGAGCCGGTGCGGCCGTTATAAGAAGTGCTGTATATTGTCAGTCGCAGATGAGTGTTTTGGCTGCTGAAGAGGGTGATTTTAAGATTAGTGAAGATGAGCAGATTAATTCAGTTTTGCACTCAAATATCCTTGCGGGCATCGTAACCGGCATTGGGGCAGGTATTTATGAAGAGCTTGTGTTCCGGCTGATACTGATATGTGTTTTGATGATTTTCTTTTGTGACTTGCTGAAACTCAGCCACAACAAGTCGATTGTGCTGTCGGTTATGATTGCGGCTGCTCTGTTCAGTGCGCATCATCATATGGCATTTTTCAGCGGCCAGCAGGCGGAAGTATTTGATTTGACAGAGTTTATTTTCCGGACAATCGCGGGGGTTTATTTCGCTGTTGTTTTTGCTGTGCGGGGCTTCGGGATTACAGCCGGCACACACGCTTTTTATAATATCATCGCGGTTTTCGTTCAGGCATATCTTAACAGGGGGTAAAAAAAATTAGGGCATTTTTGAGTTTTGCTAAATTTTTTTAAAAAATTTGATTTCCATTACTCTTTTTATTCCGGTGGGTTGTGAGATGTTGGTCCTATAAGCGAGCCGAACGCGTTTATCAATACTGATATGAGGGTTGAATTGACAATGGCGATTTTAGTATAATAAAGTTGTATTTGATAGATTAAATTTTCGTTTAGGGATAAATTTATGGATTCACCACGCATTAATGTAGCTGTTGAAGGTCTTACATTTAGTTTGTTTCAAAAACCGCTTCACCCGGAACTTTTCACTATTTATGCCAGACGAGAATTAAAGACAGAGAAATACGAAGCACACATATGGGTTACCGGTTGTACTCACGTCATTAGTGTTTTTACAAAAGATGTTTGTCTCAGTGAGGTTGTCAGTGTGCCTGGTCAGGTTCTTCCGCATCGTGGAATGATTGAGCGTTTTCAGTTTCGCGGGCCTCGGAGCCATAAGTGCACGCTAAGCCGCGGCGTCAGCTATATGACGGACTTTCAGGTTGAGAAGATGACGCCGGCCCTTTATCAGCAGAGTCACAGTGACCTTGAGCGATTTGCCCGCAACCGCGGTGTTTTCGTGAAGTTTCCCGAGCTTGAGACGGCTGGTCTTCAGCCGTTCTGCTATGTTGATTTCGAGGCGAGACCTCAGGAGCTGCATGTTCATACGTTTTCAGCCTATCCCGAGCAGGTTACGATAGTGAAGACGCAGTCTCTGTTCGATTTCCACTAAACATCAGCGGATTGTCCTGTTACAATCCGATACATTCAAAGCACAACAGGCAGAGTCATAATCTTCGCCAAAAATGCCAATCGCAGGCTTTCTATATTCACACTTGACCGGCGGGGCAAAAACGGTTAAAAGAATGGTTTCGTCTAATAAACTGTTTGTGGTCGCGAGAATGTTTGTGTAACAGGTGTAGAAAGGAAAGGAATATGTTCAGCACGATAATAGATGTGAGGGCACGGGAGATACTGGATTCACGGGGCAATCCCACAATAGAGGTTGATGTTCTACTTGATGACGGTTCGTTCGGCCGGGCAGCAGTGCCGTCAGGGGCAAGTACGGGTGCACACGAGGCGGTTGAGCTTCGCGATAGTAAGGCTAAGCGTTATATGGGCAAGGGAGTGGCAACGGCTGTGAAAAATGTAAATGAAATAATCGCAGCCGAGATTCTTGGGCTGGATGCAACGGCACAGCAGCAAATCGATTCGTTAATGATTGAGCTGGACGGAACGGCAAATAAGAAAAAGCTGGGAGCTAATGCGATACTCGGCGTTTCGCTTGCTGTTGCAAAGGCCGCGGCTGAGTCAGCTGCTCTGCCTCTTTACAAGTATCTCGGCGGCTGCGGAGCGAATCTGCTGCCCGTTCCGATGATGAATATTTTAAACGGCGGAAAGCACTCGGATAATAATGTGGACTTTCAGGAATTTATGATAATGCCCATTGGGGCAAAGGATTTCCCGCAGGCTCTGCAGATGGGAGCAGAGACATTCCACACGCTGAAAAAAGTTCTTGCAGGTAAAGGCTATGCCACAAGCGTTGGTGACGAAGGCGGCTTTGCTCCGATGCTTAAGAGCAATGAAGAAGCGATGGAAGTTATTATGGCCGCAATCAAAAAGGCAGGCTATAAGCCCGGCAAGGATATTGCGATTGCACTTGACCCTGCGACAAGCGAGATGTGGGTCGAAAGCTCAAAGAGCTACAGCTTTTTTAAGTCCGCGCCGAAGAAAAAGATATCATCCGACAAACTCATAGAGCACTGGGCTGGCTGGGTTAATAAATATCCGATAGTCTCTATCGAGGATGGTCTTGCGGAGGATGACTGGACAGGCTGGTCGAAGATGACAAAAAAGCTGGGTGACAAGATACAGCTTGTCGGTGACGATTTGTTTGTGACTAATACACAGCGGCTTGCCAGAGGCATTGAGAAAGGCAGCGCCAATTCGATACTGATAAAGCTCAACCAGATAGGGACATTGACGGAGACGTTCGAGGCGATAAATATGGCAAAGAGAGCCGGCTGGACGGCTGTAATCAGCCACCGCAGCGGAGAGACTGAGGATACAACAATTGCAGATTTGGCGGTAGCCTCGGGTGTCGGGCAGATTAAGACAGGCTCTGCATCGCGTACGGACAGGATATGCAAGTATAATCAGCTTTTGCGGATTCACGAGGAGCTTGGTTCAGCGGCCAGATACGCCGGCTTTATGTTTAAGTAGGATGGCGGTCGATAATATAAGTGCACAGGCTTAGAATGATTTTTGCTGCCGGTGCACTTATTGTCTATTGTGAAAAAGTGCGAGCCAATGCAAGGTATTATCAGATTTTTAATATTTTGTATTTTCTTCACCATCGGTTTGTCTGCCTTAGGGTTGTCTATCCTCTGTGATGACTTAGTTTCATATTATCGAAGCAAAGATATGTTGAACGCGGTCGAAGCCTCGAACAAAAAACTGCGTTCATTGGATGAAGATTATGATGTGCTTCTGGAGCAACTCCGGGCAAATCCCGGTTTACTCAGGCGGGCTGCACGAGTCACGCGGGGCTCCGCAGCGGGGGATGCAAATGCGATATATCCACGGGCTACAGCGGAAGAGCTTGCAGCTGCGAGGGCGGCTTTAATGAGAGACAGCGATACAGCAAGCACAGAGGTTATGCTTCCTGATTGGCTCGAAAGGATAAGACAGCCAAGACGACGATTCGGTCTGTTTCTATCGGGAGCGTCTTTGATACTTATTGCATTTCTCTTTTTCGGGCCTACAAGAAAAATTCCCCTTGGGCAGTGAAGGATTCATTCAAACCGCAGGAGGTTAAAGCCGGTTTCACTGTCAGGTTTCCTTTCGGCTTTTATGCCCTCGATTTCGATAATGGTTACTTCGAGGATAAGAAATGTTTCTGCTCCGCCTCGCGGGCAGCCGACGATAGTTTCGTCGCCTTTTCCTATAGCTGTATGGATATGCAGTTTAGGCCCGGAACTGTCGGGATAGATTGTTCCTACGCCGAGGACTTCGCCGGGGCCGTCGAATGGTTTGAAATTAGGTTCGATTTTTGGTTTTTCGGTTTTCGGGCCGACAACAACGTTTGCCTTTCTGAATCCGCCTGTGATAAAAACCGCTGCTGATTTTATGTTTTCCTTTTTTGCGATTTGCTCAATTGATTCGTAAAGGTCATCGCCTTCGAATAACCTTGCAGCAATGATTCGGCCTGTTTTGCCTACTGCATATTCCATAATGATACCTTTCATTGAACTTTTCTTATTTTAGGAAAAGCAGCAAATCTTTCAAATAAATAAACCCCGCTTGTTTTACAGCGAGGTTGAATGTTTTTGCTTCAGGGGTTTAAATTCCGACAGCTTTTTCGGTTTTCATCAGGATAAGCAGTTGTTTGCCTTCGATTGGTTTTGTTTTGATAAGGAGGTTCCGGCGGGACAAGACAGTAGCCTTTGATGAAATTGAATTTGTCTGGATTGTTGGATTCTTATATAAATAATTTTCCCTGAACGTAACATCTTCGTATCCTATTATCTCGGTATGCTCGAGCAAAAAATCGAGAAAGATTTTTTCCTCTTTGAGCAGTTTTGCGGTCAGGTCAAGTTTCGTACCAACATCGATATATTCAATTATCGGTTTAGGATTGCCGTTCGGGTCAAGGTCATTCTCATCTACATCACATACATAAGGCACAGTAGTTGAAACCTTGACAGTGGCGGACTGTCTGTCATAGACCATTACCGCCGGACTTGTGAGTATTTTTGCATCCGGGATGATTTGTATTAATTTTATAAGCTTTTCGCACTGCTGGTCATTGAGAACGAGAGAGTCTGTACCAGGCGGCTGATCGTCAGTTCTGGCTATTTCGTCCAGGAATGCGTTGATATCATTATTGTCAACAGGTACGGAAAGTATTCTGGCTTCGATTCGGATTGTCGGTATTATGACACCGAGGTCTTTGAGTTTGTCGGCCTGCACAAATTGCACATAGCCGTCATTAAATAAAACATTCGTACCTTCGTCTGTTTGAAGTAGTATTTTATCATAGGCCAGTACGATTGAAGGCTCATTCATTGGTGTTTTTCCTTTACCGAGATATACGAGATTGTTACTGTACCACAGCAGTTGCTCAGGACTAATGTCATAGGCTTGCAGTTCCTGAATTTCATCCGGAAATTTTTCCTCGTTGTCATCGGCATAGATTAGCAGGACTTTTCCTAAATCCGCCAGTTTTTTTGCAGATTCAAGCCTTTTCACATATTTATCCGTTGTTACTTTTATTGCGGTTTCATCTGTGTTTATATATTCAGATACCTGTTCTTCTCCAGTCAAAGGTATCATTAAAAAGGTGTTGGCGGTATTGTCGATTCTTTTCCAAACTTTGGCAAATCCTGAATTTTCTGAAGGAGAGAATTGAATGATTGTATCTTTGTCGCTTAAGGTGGTTCTTACGGTTGAATTATACTCTTTCAACTCTATAAGGGAGTCATTTAGCCAGGTTTTGTCGATGTGGCCGTTCGAGTACCATACTATTACCGAGCCGTTTTCGAATATTGACATCTGTTCGTCGTCGCCGAGTGGATTATTAAAGTACCAGGTTCCGACCATATTTTTGACTGTCTTATCTATTGCATTTCTCTCAGTTAAAGCCAGACTCGCTGGTACAATTACCAAAGCCAATAAGAAAATCAAAAAGGTGTTTAAGAGAGTAGGCTTTTTGTAGAATTTTTTGTTTGGTTTCATAATTGTCTTTATCCTTTCTTCGATATTTTTCACCGGTCCTGCAACGGCCAATGTGGGTACTGTCATAGCGGATTTATGCTCGGTGATAAGGGCATCGACGATAGCGCTGCTGAATGCTTTTGGCTTGGCAGCAGTTTGAGCGATAGCCGTTTCGTCACAGCACTTTTCACGTTCGGCACGTATTTTTTTGTTTGCCCACCATACGAACGGGTGAAACCAGAACAGCGACTGGGCGATGATTTGCACAAGATTAACTAGCGCATCGAAACGCGCGATATGACTTAGCTCGTGAGCTAATACGGTATTTTTCTGATTCGAGTCGTTGATTGAAGTAAATGATTTCGGCAGATAAATGCTGCCCCTGAAAATGCCCCATACGAAAGGCTGGCCTATCGAATCAATAATCCAGATGTTCGGTTTGTTAGTCACCGTAATCCTGTTCGCAAAATCATTAACATAATTCTGAAATTTAAGAGGAAGCTGCTGCCTGTTTCCGATTAGCCACCTTTGTGTTCTTACTGCCCTGAATAGAGCGATTATTAAAAAGGTGCTGACACCTGCTATCCAGATTATTATAAGCCAGGTTGATATCGATAACTCTGCGAGGCTCCCGAAACGGCTTTGTTTCTTCTGCTCGATAGTGGCTGGCGATTGATAGTTATTTGCTGCCGGCAGAGAACCAGTTGTGATTATTATGTCTTGCGCCTGTGTCGCTTGAATTTCAGTCGGTTCGGGGATGTCGTTGTGAGGTAAAACCGGCAGGGCAATAGTCAGTAAGGGAGGGAAGATACATTTTGCAACAATTATCAGCCAGAGCAGGTATCTTATATGCGCGTTTTTATTTTTGAGCATATATGTCACTGAAGCTACTATCAGGACCAATATCGCTATCTGCCAGCTTTGATTCCAGAGATAATTTGCTATTTGGTTTATTAGGCTGTTCATTTCGACTCCCCATCCTGAGGATTATTTTTTTCTATGAGTTTTTTAAGATTTTCTATGTCTGAGGTGGTTAGCTTTCCGTGTTCAGCGAGGTATTGCATAAGAGGAAAAGAATCGCCACCAAAAAGGCGGTCTAAAAAGTCGCTGACCTTCTTTGAGATTACGTCTTTTTGTTTCACAGCGGGAAAGAAATGATGAGCTTTTCCTTTTGATATATGCTTGATGTATCCTTTTTTTTCCAGCCTTCTTAGAAGTGTCTGGACGGTGGCATAAGTAATATCACGCTCTTTGGGTAGGTTATCCAGCACTTGCTGGACCGTTGCCTGCTGCAGTTGCCAGATGATGCTAAGTACCTGCGTTTCAGCAGGACTTATTGGTGCGTTCGGTAATTCTGTCATATTTAAACTCCTAATTAATATTTTACAAATGTACAAGTATTATATCGTACATTTGTACAAGATTTCAATGCTAAAAATAAAATTTTTTAAAATTTTCAAAAAAAGTTTGCAAAAAGCCGAATAATAGTACATAATGTACTAATGGTATTAATACACTATAAGGCTTTGTTTTTATGTAACTTAGAGAAAAAAAGCCTAATATCACTCTTAAAAGGAATTTGTAAATGACAGTTTGGGTACAGATAACGCCGGGTTCAAGTGAGCCTATATATTTGCAGGTTGCAGGGCAGATAAGCGAGGCTATAGCAAAAGGACAGCTGAAAACCGGAGATAAACTGCCTGCAGTACGAAAACTCGCTGCCGAGCTGGTTATAAATCCCAATACTGTTGCGAGGGCATATACGATTCTGGAACAGTCCGGGCTGGTCAGTACCAAAACCGGCTCAGGAACCTTTGTGAGTGACCCGAAGATGATAAGCAGAGATGCTGCTGATGTTAACGCGCTTGCGGAGCGTATGGACAACGTAATTGTTCGCGGGCTTAATCTCGGAATTGAAGTAAAAGATTTACTCGAGATGTTTAAATCAAGAATGGCAGGATTCGGTAAGGAAGAAAAAGACAAGGAACAAAAAAGATGAGCGAAATAGTTATCGAAACAGAAGGGCTTACAAAATATTACGGCAGGACCCTTGCGGTGGACCACCTAGATTTGAAGATACCAAAGGGCTGTATATGCGGCTTTCTGGGTCGAAACGCTGCGGGCAAGACTACCGCAATAAAGATGATGCTGGGCTTTTTAGAGCCGACGGCTGGCAGGAGTTCGATTCTCGGGTGCAACTCGCAGAATCTAACACCTTCCGTCCGTCAGCGGATAGGTTATGTTACCGAGGGGCATAGGTTATTCAACTGGATGAGTATCGGAAGGATTGGTAAGTTTCAGCGGGCGTTTTTTC
This sequence comes from uncultured Pirellulales bacterium, assembly GCA_964493425.1. Classification (GTDB taxonomy): domain Bacteria; phylum Planctomycetota; class Phycisphaerae; order Sedimentisphaerales; family Anaerobacaceae; genus CAYLMG01. The sequence continues at coordinate 15,293 of CAZBMW010000002.1, read as the reverse complement.
CTGAACAGTGGGATGATAAATTTTTTGCAGATATGATTGAATATTTCGGACTGTCAAAAAAACAGAAGGTGAAAAGTCTTTCTATCGGCCAAAGAGCACAGGTGTCACTTGCACTGGCTCTGGCGCCGAATCCGGAGCTTTTGATAATGGACGACCCGACACTGGGATTGGATGCTGCGATAAGAAGACAGTTTTTGCAGGGTATGATACAGCTTATTATGCGGCAGGGCAGAACAGTTCTTTTTTCAAGTCATATTCTCGGCGACGTTGAAAGGGTTGCTGACAGGATTGCGGTCATCGATAAGGGCGTGCTGAGGGCAAGCTGCTCTCTCGAACAGTTCCAGAAGGCTGTAAAAAAGGTAAGAGTTAGTTTTACCGGCGAGCAACCGGCTGAGATTGATATTGAGGGATTGTTGCACTGCAAACGCGGCGAGAAGGAGCTTGAGCTCGTTCTGATCGGTACCGATGAGGAAAAAATCCAGCGATGGGCAAATATGTCAAAGGCCCAGAATTATGAGATTGTCAGTATGAATCTTGAGGACCAGTTTATCGAATATACCGCGCCCGTTAATCATAGAGATTTGTTTGGATGGGAGTAATAAAAATGAGATTTTTTGCTCTTATAAGAAAAGAGTTGCGTGAGTGTCTGCCGTGGTTTTTGCTGGCTGTTATTTTTTTACTGTTTTTCGGCTCAATCAGCCTGTATTCGGTATCTCGCAACAGGCAGCTCGGCTATCCGTATATATCGCTCGACCCGGATATGCCGATTTCAACTGTTTACCAACTCTCGAGAACAGGGACGCTTTCGACGGCTGCTCCTTTTCTCTTAATAACGGGTATCGGGCTAGGCTTGTGTCTCGGCGTCAGGCAGTTCTGGTATCCTCAATTTACAAAGGTCTGGGGCTTCGAGCTTCACCGCTCTGTTAACCGGCTCAGCATACTACTTTCGAAAATGATAGCTGCCTTAGCGGCTTTGACTTTTTCAGCGGGTCTATTGTGGTGCGTGTTTTACTGGTATGCGGGGCATAACAAATTTTTTATGGTTAGTCCGCTCTCGAGACATTTGATAGAAGGATGGCTTATAACAGCCTTCGGCTTCATTGTCTATCTCGGCACGGTCAAATCGAGTCTGAGCACAGCACGGTGGTACACAACAAAGCTCTTCGGACTGGGATTTTCTATCTTTATTATTGTCGCGGCGTGCAGCCATTACAAAATCGGCTGGTCAATTGCAGCTATTATCGCAGGCGTTTTCGTTTTTATGATTGATATTATAGATACTTTTAAAAGCAAAGAATTTTAGTCGAGGTGCTTATTAAAATGAAACCGGCAAAATGTACAAAATATATCACAGATGCTTTCAGGATTGCTGTTACGGTCCTGCTGTTCTTGTTTATAGTAGCATTCGTTCAGATAATATTTATTCAAATTACATTTTTGTTTATAAGCAAAGATACAATCGGTAGTGATACATTTAAGAGTGACGAATGGCGGATAAATAGCAGCAGTAAAAAACTTATGGCGGATGGCACGATTCATCTCGTCTACACCACTAAGCACAGCTATATCAGGAGAGGTTACAGCGAAGAGCAAATATACGATGTGAACGGCAATTTAATGTGGCAGGGAACAGAAAAAGACAGGCCTTTCGAGTATCTGCAGTGGGCCGGGTATCCAAGAGGCTCTTTTAATGACCACCAACTTTTATATATGCAGCAAATAACCCCCGAACTCTCAAGGGTACTGGATATTCCTGTTAATTCAAGCCAAAGGACGGAAGAGATTTGGCGATATGATATTGAAAGACAGATTTTTAGAGGTTACGGACTAGAAGGAGAAGTAGTTGGTTATATCGGGGCGACTGGTTTTGCAGTCAGCCAGTCCGAAGCTGTGGGGCTGGGCGAATTTCAACTTTTTACGTTATGCGGAGGCTCAGGATTAAATCCCGTTTTTCTCTGGCAGACAGAAAATCGAATCTATGAGATAAATCTTGAAACAAGGCAGGTACAAGTTCTTTTTAAGAGCCCAGAGAGCAACATAGATATGATACGGCTGAATAACTGGAGGCAGAAACCATCGGAGAAATCAGCAGGTGATATCGAATACAGGCCTCTGATTTTCTGCAGGACAGAAGACAATATGTATTATTTGATAATGAGAGAACCGGAGCAGACGATTACTATCGATGCGTTCAAAAATGAAAATCCTGACAGCTACAGTTTGGATGCGGCGGCTACAAATGAGGGGGTTTTTCTTTTGTGCAATAGGAGAAGTTTTTATCCACCCGTTGGCATATCACAGAAAGAGAAGAAACGGTATTGGAAGGAATACAGGCAGAAGCCAGAGCCGCGTTACCTGGAATTTTATAGCATTGATGATTCCAGCGAGATTGAGCTAGTCAGCAGTTTTGACTGGATCAAGCCGGTAATTGATGAGTCAGTGCTGTGGGCGGGAATGGAATTTTATGAAAGGTACAAAAAAATGGCATCTTCAGTTTCGCCGCCTGCTTACGATTTGCTCTGGCGGTTTTTTGAGAACGGTATGTCGCGATTATCAAAAAGGCGTTTTGGAATCATTAGAGAGCTTGTCTGGATAACGCGCCAAAACCAAGCGGATGGAAGTTTTGCCAATTTATTTTTATGTTCACTAATGGTCATGTTTGCTTTTTGGCACGGGTGGTCGCGAAGAACAAGCTGGGGACGGTTTATTTTCTGGCTTGCCTTTGTCGGACTGTTTAATCTGGCAGGTCTTTTAACATACCTGGCACTGAATCACACGGTAGTTATCAAATGCCCGGTTTGTGGAAAACGAAGGAGTCTGGAAATAGAAAATTGCATTCGATGCAAAGCACAACTACCTTTACCGGAAAGAAGAAAGCTTGATTTGATATTGAGTACATAGATTAAGAAAAAAGGGGGGGTGTAAGTTTGGCTTATATAAGGGCTTAACGTTTTTTGACGTTTTACCGAACAAAATACCCGGCGGCTCGTAAAAAAGATTTAGAAATAAGTCACCCTCCTCCGAAAACATTTTGGGCGGCCTCTATATTGGAGGCCGCCCTTTTTGATTTGATTTAGGAGATTACGTTCGGTAGGTGTCGCGGTTGTCAGCCTGCAATTGCATTTTCCAGCTTTGCGAGGATTGTTCTTGCCTTTGAGACCTTATTTCCAGCAGAGCTGTTCCAGTGCAGGTGCACATTTTCCTTAATCTGTTCTTCTATTCTTTTACAGGCCAAAAGCACCGTTGCATGATTCTTTTTACCCATACATTTACCTATTTCCGGGCTGGACATATTTGTATGCTTGCGTGCAAGGTACATACTGAAATGTCTTGCAAGCGAAATGGTTCTGTCTTTTTTCGAGGAGTGCAGGTCAGCGGCGGTAATGCCGAAGAAGGCAGCAACGGCTGACTCAATATCAGAGATGTGGACGATGGGGTCTGTTCTGGATAAGTGCTCTGAAAGGATTTCTTTCGCGGTGTGCAGGTTTATTTTTTGATTTTGTAATGCGGAGAATGCCATTAGTTTCAGGACCGCACCCTGCAATTCTCTGACATTGGAACGGATGTTCTCTGCGATGTATTTGATTACACTTTCAGGGACGTGCACACGTTTTTGAAGAGCGAATTGTTTACATATCTGGCATCTCGTATTGTGGTCAGGACTTTCAATTTTTACGACCATACCTGAAATGAACCGATTTACGAGCTTATCTGAGAGCCGGCCTATCATTTTCGGATGTGCATCGGAAGCAAGGACCACCTGTTTTCCGGCGAGGTCAATGGAGTTGAATGTGTGCAGGAATTCCTCCTGGCTGGAAAGTTTGCTGGCCAAGAAGTGAATGTCGTCGATAGCAAGCAAATCCGTTTGCCGCATTCGGCGTCTGAAAGCCTCCAGCTTTTTTGTCTTCAAGGCCAGCACGAACTGATTGACAAAATCTTCCGCTGACAGATACAGCCAATTAGTTCCGGGTCGGTTCTTTTGCACCGCGTTGCAAATCCCTTGCAGCAGATGCGTTTTACCGACTCCATACCCTCCGTGGATAAACAGCGGATTAAATGATACCTTATCGTTGTTGGCGACGGCCTTTGCGGTGTTGTATGCCAATTCGTTTGAGGAGCCGACGACAAAGTTTTCCAAATTTAATTTTAATTTTCTGCACTTGCCAAATTTTTTTTCTGCATACTGCGCCGCTTTACCTTGCTGTGGATTTACTATTTTCTTCGCAGGCTCGGTAGTTGCCTGTTTTCCTCTGCCGGCAAGTTCAGGGTCGATTGCGAAAGTTATTTTTAATTTTTCTTCAGTTACCCGCTCCACAGCCCGATTGATTTCTTTTGAAAAGTGGCTTTCAATCCAGTTTGCTATAAAAAGATTGGGCACACCAATCTTTACATATCCTTCTGCAATTGTAAGCCTGGCCGAGTTCTCAAACCATATCCTGTACTTTTTGGCTCCTATTTCTTCAGCGATAGCCTGGTTCAGAGCACTGATTCGGGACTCGGCCTTACAGGACAAATCATCCGTGATTATAGTCTGCATTGAAACGCTCCTTGTTTCTAAAAACAGCTTTTTTGATATCGTTCTCGTTGTTATTATTGGCCGGTTGCAAAACTATTCAATGCCTTTTTTCGGAATTTCTTTTCCACTTGCTGGAGAGTATTGTCGCAGTTGGGTTTGCGCACGAAAATAATTTGTTTTTCACAAGTTTTGCACAGCCTAAATCGAGTCTGTGGAAAAGTTGTGGATTCACAGTTTGTACCACAACGCTGTTTAATGCAGCTAATCTTTTATGAGGATAGCTGTATAGCCGCCGTCGTAGTCGAAGCCTTGTGCTGACGGGAGGGTGAGATTTTCAGATTCGAGTTTGAAATTTCGGTTCTTCTTCAGAAAGTTTTTTATCAGCTGATTATTTTCCTGACTTTGAATGCTGCAGGTTGAATAACAGATTCTGCCGTTTTTCTCTATTAGCTCCGCAGCCGTATCGAGAAGCCTGGCTTGTGTCTGAGCGAGGCGGCTGACAGCTCTTTTTGAAATTCTGTAGCGCAGCTCAACTCTCTTTGCAAGTACGCCTGTGTTTGAGCAGGGCACATCGAGAAGGACAGCGTCGAATTTTCCAGTTTTGTAAAGGATGTTTTGCAATTGCTCGAATTTGAATGTTTTTATGCTCTTTAATCTCAGCCGTTTGATGTTTTCTTCAACAAGCTCAAGTCGTTTGCTGTTAATATCAGTTGCGAATATCTGTGCATTATCGTTTGTAAGCTCGGCGAGCTGTGTTGTTTTTGTACCCGGTGCTGCGCAGAAATCGAGGATTTTCCAGTGAACCTTTGGAGCGAGAAGCTTTACCGGCAGTGCTGCGGTTAAATCCTGAACGCTGAAAAGACCGTCAGTAAAACCGGCAAGTTCTGTTATACGTTTTGGTGATTTGACCCTTATCATCTCGTTGGCAATGATTTCAACATTTATTCGAGCCTTCTTTAATCTTTCGGCTAACTGTGCTGCGGTTACCTGAAGAGTATTCGGCCTTAAGTAAATTGAAGGTTTCCGGTTTGAAGCGAAGCAGACTTGCCTGGTATTATCCGGGCCGTATTCGTCGAGCCAGTCGTTAATCAGCCATTTTGGCAGCGAAAATGCTTTGGCGAGAAAATCGTCCGGCTGCCTCTGTGAGTCCGGCAGCAAATCGACATCGAACTCACAGCCGAAGTCAGGGTTTTGAGGCAGGGTACGCTTTGGTTTTGCATCCGACAACTCAGTTCGTCTTTTTATTATATGACTTAATATTCTGCGAAGGACTGCATTTACAAAAGCAGTTTGTTTTTTCCCTGCTATACGCTTCGTGTTTTCTACTGCTTCGTTGACAATTGCGTATTCGGCTGTATTCGGACAATAGATAAGCTCATAAACGCCGATTCGTATAATGTTAAGGATTTGAGCTGATATTCTTCGAATCGGGCAACCGGATAATTTAGCGATAACCATATCAATAGCCTGACGGTTTCTTAATGCGCCGTAAACAAGGTCTGTAGTCTGCTGAGGCCGACCTGTCGGCGACAGAATTTTGTCAAGGACGTTTTCAGCATAATTTGTTTTCGGGTCGAGCTGATTTAATACGGTTACTGCTACGAAACGAGCTGAGGATTTTGAAATTTTCTTAGCAGCTTTAGCCATAGGCTATTTTTCTATATTTGTGAACATGTCACCCGGCTGACAACCTCTGCCGTTAACAAAATCCTTGAAATGCATAAGTTTTCCACCAGCCGGTTTTATTTTTGTAATTCTAAGAGCTTCCTGGCTGCAAATAATGTCCAGGTTTTCATCAAGTGTGCCTGGTTGGAGGTTTTTGGGATTACTGTGAGGTATTGTTATTGCATCGGCGATTGTGGTGCGTTCGGTTTTCGTTGTTTTTTTCGCGAGGTAATAAGCAGTCGCTCCCGGCCAGGGCCACAGGCCGAGAATTTTCTTTCTGATGACTTCTGCGGGCTCTGCAAAATTGATAAAGGCATCGGTTTTTTTTAGTTTCGGCGCCTTTGTTGCTTTTGAATCGTCTTGAGGTTTATAAACTGCCCTGTTTGTTTCAATCAGAGCAAGGGTATCGAGCAGAAGCGGGGCAGCCATTTTGGCTAATCTGTCGTGAAGAGCTCCTGCTGCTTCGTCGGGAGCGATATCGGTTGCCAATTGGTTTATGATTTGGCCGGCATCGATTTTTTCGACGAGCGTGATTATGCTGATACCGGTCTGTTTTTCGCCGCTTATTATTGCCCAGTTAATTGGAGCGGCGCCGCGGTATTTCGGCAGCAGTGATGCGTGAACATTTATTGCTTTTTTAGGAGCAACGTTTATCAGTTTATTATCGAGCTTCTGGCCGAAAGCAATTACTACAAGAATATCAGGTTTTGATGCGGTGATGGTCTCTATTATCTGCGGGCTGTTGACGTCTTTGGTTTCGATGAGCTTTATCTTGTGTTGTTTTGCCCAGATACTTACTGGAGTCGGCGTTGTCTTTCTTCCTCTGCCTGCCAGCTGAGGAGGCTGGGTTATGGTTAGTTCGATTCTGTGGCTGGATTCTTCCAGTGCATTTAAGGACTCGATACCGAACTGGCCGCTGCCGAGATAAACAATTTTCATTTTTTTATGACTGCTTTTCTTCCGTAAGTTTTTTTAATCTTCTTCGATGTGCTATTTTAGCGGCAGTTGACATTTTGTCGGCGATTGTTAAGCCCTCGATATGGTCGTATTCGTGCTGCAGGCATCTTGCGTATAATCCTTCTGCATCTTCGGTGAACTGTTTTCCGTCAAGGCCAGTGGCTATCACGGTGCATTTTTTGCACCTTCTTACCTTTGTATATACGCCCGGCACAGACAGACATCCCTCTTCGGCTGAGTCGAGCTTTCCCTCGCAGGTTACTGTTGGGTTGATATATACTTTCACATTTTCTCTGGTGCCGTCGAGTGTAATGATAAAAATTCTAAGCGGCACGCCAGCCTGCGGCCCCGCCAGACCCATACCCTTGTTTTCGAGCATAATGTCAATCATTTTATCGGCGATTTTGTGAATCGACTCGTCGATTTGCCCGACCGGCTCGGCTGGTTTGGCCAGCACGTCAGCCGGGTAATGCGTTATTTTACATTTCTCAATATCAATCAATTTCTTATCGCCTGTTATTTTCTCTATGAATAGTGTGCAGTAAATGATTCGCCGAGGTACAGCTTTCTTACGGTCTGGTTCTGGACGATTTCGGCTGGGCTTCCTGAGCCTATGACCTTTCCGTGGTCAATGATATAAGCCTTGCTGACAACCTCAAGAGTCCTTTCGACGTTGTGGTCGGTTACGAGAATACTCACATCGGAGGCGACGAGGTGACGGATTTGCTTCTGAAGGTCTTCGACAGCGATGGGGTCCACACCGCTAAACGGCTCGTCGAGCAGTATCAGTGAAGGCTCTGTTACCATAGCACGTGCAATTTCCAGCTTTCTTCGTTCCCCGCCTGAGAGGAATTTTCCCTGGCTGTCGGCGACTTCCGTCAGTGCAAATCGCTCTATTAGCGCATCTGCTCTTTTCGTTCGCTCTTCCGAGGTCAAGGACATAGTTTCAAGGATAGCATGAAGGTTGTCTCTTACGGACAGCCTTTGAAAAATGCTCGGTTCCTGTGACAGGTAGCCTATTCCGAGACGGGCTCTTTTGTACATCGGCAGGACAGTAATGTCATTGCCCTCGAATACGACCGAGCCACTGTTGGGGGCAATCATACCCATAATCATTCTGAAGGTTGTTGTTTTTCCTGCCCCGTTTCTGCCGAGCAGTCCCACGATGGAGTTTCGAGTGATCGTGAGTGAGATTTCGTTGACGACCGTTCTGCCGGAGTATTTTTTTACCAGCTCGTGAGTTTCAAGAAGAGTAGAATCGTTCATTCTGCTTTACCTTTTATATTGTTCTTCAGTACTTTTTAGCAGTTATTATAACAATGCTCCGTCCCAAAGCAAATAAATAGCGGCCAGCTTTGCTTTTTACCAAGGATTTTTACTCATAGCCCTTTTTACGCCTGGCAGATAAATGTTCTGGCATTTTATCTGATTTTCTGTTATTAAATAAAACTTTGTAAATGCGTAAAGCAGAGGCTTTTTAGGTGTTGTGGTTTATGTTTGCTGTTATAAGCGATATACATTCCAATTTAGAGGCGTTGACGGCTGTTCTTGATGATATCGAGAAGCGCGGCATTGAGACCATTTACTGCCTTGGGGACGTTGTCGGATATGGGCCCAATCCCGGCGAATGCCTCAACTTGGTAATTGAGAGGACTAAATGGTGTGTACTGGGCAACCACGATTATGCGGTTTTTTATGAGCCTACGAACTTTAACTATGCAGCAGAGCAGGCAAGTTTTTGGACCCGGGAGGTAATGGAGCGGGCTGAATCAACCAAGGCAAGTAGGAAGTGGTGGCGTTTCCTGGGGATACTTCCGATGCGCCGCAGCCTGCGAACTCGCCTTGCAGGGCGGATTGTAACATTCGATTTTGTACACGCTTCGCCCCGCCGACCTATTAATGAATACATCTTCCCCGATGATGTTTACACCAATCCTGTTAAGGTCCGTGTGCTGTTCGAGCGTGTTAGTCACATCTGTTTTGTCGGCCATACTCACGTGCCCGGTGTATTCTTAAATGAGCCGGACTTTTATCTGCCCGATGAGCTGAACAATGTATATCCTATCGTTGATAATGAGAAGGCGATTATCAATATCGGTTCGGTGGGTCAGCCGAGAGACAAGGACTGGCGGGCAAGTTATGCGTATGTTGATGAAAACAGGCTTCACTTTGTAAGGGTGGAGTATGATGTCGACAAGACCGTCGAGAAGATAAAAGCGATAGAGCAGCTTGATGATTTTCACGCTGAGCGTCTTAAGGAAGGCAGATGAAAGGCTGTTTGCCTCAGCCTGCCTGTTATTATGGATATGTAAGAAGATAAAGAGAGGATTTTATTGATATGAGCGGGAAACTTGGACTTCCGGCATTTTTGTTTTCGATAGTGACCGGTTTTGTTGTTTTTTGCGGTTTTTTAGTTGCCGATAGCGGTCTTTTCGAAGCTGACCTCCCACAGCAAAAACATTTCATATTTCTGCAACAATCTACAATAACCGAAAACGACGGTGAAGAATCGAATACCAGCAGTCAGGAGGATTTATCGGAGCAAGAAACTGCTGTATCCTCGTTTGGGGCGTTTAACAGTGACCCGTGTACGGTTATTTTCGGCGCGCAGGATCCCTGCAGTGAAGACCCTGAGACCGGTTACAGGTACCAACTGGAACTTAGCACGAAGGGGGCAGGGATAAGAAAAGTTACATTCAGCAACGGGGGCGGTAAGGGCTTTGATGACTGCGATTATAAAAATCCAAAGCCCCTGGTTCTGCTTCCACCGCTAAAACTTAATGACGGCGGTGAAATGATTACGATGGCGAATGGCAGATTCTATTTCGTTGAGCAAAAACAGCATCTTTCACTAGATAAGCTTGACTGGAAATTTTTGGGGACTGAAGAGGGTGAGGAGGGTTCCGCCACAGCCGGTTTCGAGGCTGAAATTATAAATACCTCAGACAAAAAGGCGGTTATAAAGCTGACCAAGACGTATAAAATTGTCCGGGGAAGTTACCTGCTGGATTGTGTTATGACGGTTGAAAATCTTGCCGAAAGCGACGAGGAGATTCAATTTAATATCAATGGCCCGATAGGAATTGGCAGGGAAGGCCGTCGTACAGATATGAGGAACGTCGTAAGCGCATTTCTGGCCGATGACGGCAGAATTGTTTCGTCACGAAGAGACCTTATAACCGGGTTTCCTATGAATATTTTCACAGGGGGAGTTAACCTGAAGTCCACTACGAAAGAGTATAACAATGCCTTGCGGTCCGGCGGGCAGATACAAATTAGCGAGGCATATAAGAAGTTGCGAATAGGTTATAATTTGCCAGCCAAGTATAAAAATCAACCATTATTATGGGCGGCGACGTCGAACAAATATTTTACTGCTGTTGCAAGACCGGTTCCCCAGCAAGGCCGGCAATATTGTGAATGGATAAGTGGTGGAACTTGTCAGTTCTATAATCCTGATGGAGATGATAAGGCTAAAAGCGGTGATGAGACGATAGGGATAAAGCTTGCAAGCGCGGCAGAGCAGCTTAAGGCCGGAAGCACAAAAAGTTATAGATTTCAGCTTTACCTCGGGCCCAAGGATAAGAGACTTTTTGACAAGAACGAGCTTTATAAAAAGCTCGGCTTCAATAATATTCTGACCTTGATGCCGTGCTGCTGCTGCCCTGCTGCGATAATCAGGCCTCTGGCGTTCGGAATACTGGCATTGATGGAGTGGATGCACTACTTTATACCGAATTATGGCGTTGTAATAATCATCCTTGTGTTTGTTGTCAGGCTTTGTTTGCATCCTCTGACGAAGAAGGGGCAGGTCTCAATGAGCAAAATGAGCAAGCTCGCACCAAGGGTGGAACAGATAAAGAAAAAATACGCCAACGACAAAGCGGAGCTTAATAAGCAGATAATGGCACTTTACCGCGAGCAGGGCGCGTCGCCTTTTACGGGGATGCTTCCAATGTTCATTCAGATGCCGATATGGATTGCGTTGTACAGTTCGATACTGGCAAGTGTCTCACTTCGCGGTCAAGCGTTTTTGCCGTTCTGGATTACTGATTTATCCGCGCCGGATGCGCTGTTCAGATTTCCAGCGGTGAGTATTCCTCTTTTAGGCAAGATTGAATCCCTTAACCTGCTTCCGATTCTAATGGGAGTTGCGTTCTATTTGCAGCAGAAGCTGATGCCGAAGCAGGCGGCGGCAGCGACAAACCCGCAGATGGCTCAGCAGCAGAAGATGATGATGGTTATGATGCCGATACTGTTTCCGCTTTTGCTTTATAATTCACCGTCGGGTTTGAATCTCTATATTATGTCGAGCGTATTCGCCGGCGTTGTTGAGCAGTATTTTATTCGCAAGCATATCAAAGAAAAAGAAGAGGCCGAATCCATAGGAATGGTTTCGGCGACGAGCAAGACCGGGGGAAAGGTTAAAAAGAAAAAGCCTAAGCCTTTCTTTAGGAATATGTAGCTGTCTTATTTATTGCTTCGTGTGCAAAATTTTGTGGCGATAATGTAAAAAAAGATGTACGGACTGTCTGATACCATATCGGCGGTGAGTTCACCGACCACGGACGGCAAAGTTATAATCCGGTTGAGCGGGCAGGCGGCAGTTAAAGAAGCGAGCAGAATTTTCGAGCCATCTTTTCCAAAGAATCAGCCTGGCATAACAAAAGGATTCGTCTGCATCGATGAAGAATTAAAAATCGAGGGCTGGCTTTACCTTTTTCTAGCTCCTCATTCATATACAGCAGAAGATGTTGTAGAGATTCATATTTTTACCAATTCATCCGTGGCAGAGGTTGTTGTTTACAGGCTTATGGCAGGCGACGTTCGAATGGCCGGGCCCGGTGAGTTTACCGCCAGGGGCTATCTTAACGGAAGGATGGATTTGGCACAGGCCGAGGCGGTCAATGAGATTATAGTAAGCAGCAACAGGATTCAGCTTGCCGCAGCACAGAGGCTTCTAAGCGGCAGATTGGGGGAGGCTTTGACAAGAAACCGTTCACAGTTATTTGATTGTCTTAGCCTGATAGAAGCCGGCCTGGACTTTAGCGACCAGACAATAGAGTTTATCAGGCGGGATGACGCTGTCAGCAGACTCTCGCAAATCAAAACAGAGCTTGAACAGATGCTGGGCGCTTCCGTCAGTTATGAAGCGGTGATTGATTTGCCTTCGGTTGGAGTGGCAGGAGCACCGAATGCGGGAAAAAGTCTGCTTGTTAACAGGCTGCTGGGCAAAAAACGCAGTATTGTCTCAAGGCATCGTAAAACTACAAGGGATATTCTGACCAGTCAATTGTCACTTGAGAAAAACAAATGTGTACTTTTTGATTGTGCCGGTTTGATAAGTAATGCTGAAAGTATTATCGAGAAGCTTGCCCAGCAGGCTGCGGTTGAAGCGCTTGGGCACAGCGATGTGGTTGCGTTCTGCGTGGACATATCTAAGGATAGTAAAAAGCTGGCTGAGGACATTTCCATTAGAAAACTTATAAGTCAGAAAAATCTGCTGGCTGTAGGGACAAAGTCAGATTTGCTTGAGCCGGCATCGGTTGAGAATCGTATCACAGAGCTTAGCGGAGAATTTGGCCTCGATTTTATTGCTACAAGCGCGAAAACAGGTTTTGGTATTGATAGATTGAAAGAATCAATAGACAAAAAACTAGTGGCCTCGACTTCTGTGATAGGCCGTGGCGGCGGCGAGGCTGATGCAAAAAGCTGGGTAGGATTGACTTCACGTCACAAAAAGTCGGTGACGGAGGCGATAGAAAGCCTCAGCCAAGCAATAGACACCCTCAAAGAAGCCGGCGATGAGGTTGCAGCGATGCTAATAAGGGCGGCTTACCAGTCGATAAGTGATATTGAGCAGCAGGATATCGACGAGAGAATTCTTGAGAATATCTTCAGCCGATTCTGCATAGGCAAATAAAGAGCCGGCCCCAGTGGGGACCGGCTGCAAGAATTGTATGGTTATCAAGTAATTTCTCGATTACTTGTCTTTGGCTTCGAATTCGGCATCGATTACATCATCGCCGCCTTTTCTTTTGACCTCTCCTTCCGGCGGAGGTTGTGTTTTGCCCTGCTGGTCGGCTGAGGCCGCCGCCTGTTTTTTAGCGGCTTCCTCATAGAGTTTTTTGCCGAGCTCCTGCGTGGTGTTTGAGAGGTTTTCGATGGCTTTTTTGATTGCATCGGCATCTTCGCCTTTTACGGCCTCTTTCAGGTTGTTGATGGCGTTTTCAATATTGCTGCGGGTATCAGCTGGCACCTTATCGCCGTGCTCTTTGAGGGTCTTTTCAGTTGAGTATATTATCTGGTCAGCCTGGTTCTTTATATCAACAACCTCTCTTTTCTTTTTATCTTCTTCAGCGTGGGATTCGGCCTCTTTTTTCATCTTCTCGATTTCCTGTTCACTTAGCCCCGAGCTGGATTTGATTTCAATAGATTGCTTCTTTCCTGTTCCCAAATCCTTTGCGGAGACGTTGAGGATACCGTTGGCATCGATATCAAAGGCGACCTCGATTTGCGGTATTCCTCTTGGTGCAGGCGGGATATCGGTAAGCTGGAACCTGCCGAGGGTCCGGTTATCTTTTGCGAATTCGCGTTCTCCCTGAAGGACGTGGATATCGACGGTTGTCTGATTATCTGCGGCTGTTGAGAATACCTCCTTTTTGCTTGTTGGTATGGTTGTGTTGCGTTCGATAAGTCTTGTCATAACTCCGCCTAAGGTTTCAACGCCGAGTGACAATGGAGTGACGTCCAGCAGTAAAATATCTTTAACACCGGCATCACCAGCGAGTACTGCTCCCTGGATGGCAGCTCCGAGGGCAACAACTTCGTCCGGGTTAATGCTTCTGTTCGGTTCCTTGCCGAAAATTTCCTTTACGATTTGCTGGACCTTCGGGATTCTCGTTGAGCCACCGACAAGAAGAATCTCCTGGATGCTCGAAGGTTCGAGTTTTGCATCTTCCAGCGCCTTATGGCAGGGTGTCTTGAGTCTTTCGAAGACTGGTTCTGCGAGGGCTTCGAATTTGCTTCGCGTGATTGTAATCTGAAGGTGTTTCGGTCCTTTGGCATCAGCGGTTATAAAGGGCAGATTCACCGTAACTTCCATCTGGGTGCTGAGCTCGCATTTCGCCTTTTCAGCGGCTTCCTTAAGTCTTTGATGAGCCATCGGGTCAGTTCTCAGGTCGATACCTTCTGTTTTTTTGAACTCGTCAGCAAGATAGTTAATCAGCAGTTCGTCGAGGTCGTCACCGCCGAGATGGGTGTCGCCGTTGGTGCTAAGGACTTCAAAAACGTTGTCGCCGATATCGAGGATTGAGATATCGAATGTACCACCGCCGAAATCGAAGACAGCGACTTTCTCATTTTTCTTTTTCTCCAAGCCGTATGCAAGAGCTGCAGCAGTGGGTTCATTTATGATTCTCTCGACCTTCAAGCCTGCAATTTGTCCGGCGTCTTTTGTTGCCTGCCGCTGAGAATCGTTAAAGTATGCCGGAACTGTAATCACAGCCTGCTCGACTTTTTCGCCGAGATAATCCTCAGCGGTTTTTTTCAAGTCCTGCAGTATCATAGCGGAGATTTCCGGCGGTGTATATTCATGGCCCCGGACAGATACCTTTACCAGCTCATTCGGACCACCGACTATTTCATAGGGCACGATTTTTTCTTCCGAGGATACTTCATTGTGGCGTCGGCCCATAAATCTCTTGATGGAGAAGACGGTATTTTCCGGATTTGTTACCTGCTGATGGCGCGCAATCTGACCGACCAGTCTCTCGGATTTGTCGGTGAAACCAACAACCGATGGTGTAAGCCTCGAGCCGGAAGAGTTGATGAGCACCTTCGGTGAAGAACCTTCCATCACAGCAACGACGGAGTTTGTTGTACCCAAATCTATTCCAATTATTTTTGCCATAATTAACCCCTTTCGCTTATGGTATCAGTACTATATTTCTTGTCTTTAAGATGTGCAAAAGCTGTGCCAGTTACAGCCTCCAAAGGTTCCCGAGCGGATAAGCTCTTGTTTTCAAGGAACTTAGCTTTTGGTGGGGCACTTTTCGGGTTGTTTTCGCACCTTATTCTATGCCATTTTGGCAGATGGAGCGTGGGATTTATTGACTCAGGCTTTGGCGTATTATATTTGCACGGAGGACATCTC
>CAZBMW010000001.1:0-255571 GCA_964493425.1 uncultured Pirellulales bacterium | reverse complement strand
CTGTGGCGGGTTAAACACGAATGCATAATTGCCGTCAACCCAGACACTCTTCAAACTGCCTTCCGGCGGCGGAGAAGCCTTGCCCGTATCGGTGTAATCATTAAAGTCGTCAATAACCGAGTAATCTTTAATCGTAAACCGCCAGACATTACCATACCATATCTTGTCGGGATGAGAGTCATTAACCTCATCTACGACCCAATATACAACTTGAAGCGACTCATACGGTGCATTCGGGCCGGGAATAGTATAGGTCGGACTGGTCAGGACAACAGGGTCACCAATGCGCTCATTCACATCGTTGAACTCGGTGCTATAGTACAGCTTATGCCCATCCGTATCGACAGCATATTTTCCCGGCTCCCAGGACAGAACAGGATAACGGTCCACGCCTCTCGCATCATTAGCCGGATCCGGCTGTGAGGCCACCTTAGAAGCCATTACCGTCTTGAGGTCCTCCTCTGTCATTGCGAAGTCGTAGATGTGGACATCATCCAGTATGCCGGTAAAAAGTGCATCTACAGCGTACTGCGACTCGCCGAGCCAGTTATTGGCAGTAGTACCAAGATCGCTTGGAAGTACTTCCGTGACCTCGTTAGCCACAGCTGCACCATCAAGAAATAATGTTATTTCCTCTCGATCTGCATCTATCGCTACGGCCACATGGTGCCATCCGGTTGGCAGCGCATCAGAAGCCGCGACCACAGACTCACCGCTATAATTAGTCTCGGAAATAGCAAAACGCAATACTCCATCAGGATTCCCACGTGCCGTCAGGAACATATAGCCGTACCCTTCGTCGTCTTCATCACGGAATCCAAAATCGAAGATTCGCTGCCACCATGTGCCAGCGTCCTCAAAGTTCACCCATGTAGCTACTGTTATGCTGTCCAACGTAGATATAGTCGCGCCGATAGGCAGCTCGACATAATCGTCTGAGCCATCGAAACTTATACCGTCCCCATCATAACCTTCCACGGATTCTGCGCCACCGTAGATAGTGCCGTGCTGGCCCAGTCCGGACCAGTCAATTGCCTTGCCCGGGCCTTCATCAAACTTCCACCAGCCTACAAGATGGGGGTCTTCAACCTGTATGTCGGGTATCGTTGTGAAGTGCCATATATCTCCCGTCCAAGTGTTGCCATCGTTGACTTCGTCAACCTGCCAGTAATAATCAGTTCCTAAGTCAAGTTTTTCTCCACCTTCCATTGTATAACTATATCGATCGTTGCCGTCTTGAGTTATTGTAGTAACATAAGACAAGGAACCCGGGCTTGTACCGAAGTACAATTCGCTTTGAAGTGCCTCATTACCACGTTTCCAGCTTAGGATTGTGCAAGGGTCGTTGAAAACACAAATCTCGCCGTTATAAGGTAAAGGTTCCGAGGCCTTTAGCGGCGAAACCGTAAATCTCCATATATTGCCCCGCCAGAGATTAGGGTCGTTATACTCGTCAACACGCCAGTAATAGGTTTCGCCTGGATCTAAATCGCTAAGAGTATAACTATTGGAGGTACGGCCAATATCATAATACAGCAAGCCGGTCTGGTCAGTCTTGCTGGCGTTGACCACATCGGCTTTATCGATGTCTATATAGATATCGTGTGTGTCGGCCTTAGCACCGGAGTCCCAGCTAAGTGTTACATCCCGTGACGTAAAGGCTCCGTGAGCCGGATTCGGATTTGTAGCCCTGTACACATCCGGCCCTGCTAAATAGCTGGCTGCAACTTCAGGAAGCGTAAGAGCCACATCATAGATACGAAACTCCTCTACAGCACCACTCAAGTACGGATCAGGATCATATGAAGCATCTCCAATATACGCATTATCCCTCGCGACATCTGCCAGGCTATGAGGCGATGTTACAGGTGTTGTACCTACCGATGTTCCGTTCTGATAGAGTCTGATTTCAGGAACGCTGCCATCATACACACAGGCAATATGTGTCGGGGTGTTGACAGTGATTGCAGAGCCAGTAACCATTAGTTCACCCGTTTGCCATGAGGGAAAACCGTTGGTACCAATAACAAATCTTGAGTCACCACCACCAGATGTAGGTGTGTAGAATAAGAGGTTTCCACCAGCACCACCCGCATCTGTTTCGCCAAAACTAAACACACGCTGCCAACCAGAAGTGCCGCTTATTTCGAACCAGGCTTCAATCGTAACGCTTGTAAGGCCGGTATCAAGTGTATCAGACGGCAGATGCACAGAACCACTGCCATCCAGCGCCAACTGGTTGTCGACAAGAGCGGCATCTCCATCAAAGGCTCCATCTTTATCGCCGATGTCATCAACTGCGACTGCATCACCGTCAATAAAACTATAGCGATTTATAGGTTGTACCGTCAGCTCCAGAGGTGCAATCAGAAAACTCCAGACAGCTCCTTTTGAGTCCACCACAGTATCATTAACCTCATCAACACGCCAGTAATATTCGCCGGTCGTAAGGGATGAAACAGGATAACTATTGGAATCATAGTCCGGAACGTAATATATCAAGCCCGGCTGGCTGTGATTAGCCCTGTTGGCATCTCTAACATCGTTAAAATCTGTGCCGAAATAAACATCATGTGCGTCCGCCCAGGATATGGGCTCCCATGTAAGGTCTAAACTCGTACTGGTTTGGATGCTGTTATCAGCAGGGTCAGGATCGCTTGCCTCCGCAAAAAGACATTCCGATAGTTTCAGAGCCGAATCGGAAATACGAACCTCGTCAATATATCCGAAAAATCTGTCAGTATGGCCGGCATTATACATTCCGCGTCCGACGGTCCAGGTTCCGGCATACCAGTTGGTACCATTTGGTTCGCTTGAATCCTTACCATTGGTAAGAGCCATGTTAGGGCTTTCGCTTGTAGTCAAATCAGTCTGAGCAACCAAGTGAAACCCATCGCCTGCATTGACATCTTCGACATACAGTGACATAGTTTGACCGTCACAGACACCAACCATATTGTACCACCGGTTTTGCAGCAGTGTCCCGGCGGCAGAATAGGCCTGATGCCAGTACCCACTAACATCAGTGAACATAAAACCTGCTACACTGTTCGGGCGAACCTGGAAGTATAGCGCCGCATTATCGGCATTTCCGCTATCCACACTCGCAGCATCACGACCTACGACAGTACGGTAGGTTACGCTACCGGTCAGCATAAACGAAGCCTCGATGGTAAATTGTTCAGGCTCGATTTCCTCGATATCCGTACTGCCCACGTCCGGGTTACTTGCAGACCAGGTGAACATACTAGGGTAATCGCCGGCATTCTGAACACTGAGGGTGTTGGTCGCACCGGTCAGGATTACAGTCGCTGCCGGAACATTCGAATCCCACTCATGACCGGCCCAGGCATATTCCCAGGTTGTCAGGTGATTGCCGTTACCGGACCAGTCGTGGACAGCTTTTCGCCACCAGCCTGCATCCCAGCCGTTTATATCATTTATATCTGGAAGGGCAGAGCCTTCCTCGACCACACCGGTAGGAACACCTTCAATAAAGTTAATGTCAGGGACAGTCTGGTCGTCGAACCGCCAGTAGGCTACCGTGTCCGCCAAGGTCACAGAAGCAAAACCTGACATAAAAAACAACAAAAATAGCGGAATAAAAATTTTCTTTAGTCTTTCCATCTTTTACTCCTTTCTTTAAATAAAGATAAAATTATTTAAACGTTAAATATTAACACTTAAAAAATCACACAATTCTTACATTCTCAAATAACTTTTCAGGCTAAGCAGTAATTATCCTGCTGCCCTTAACTATTCTTTACGGCTGACCTTAACGACGCCGGCCGATAAACGAGGCATAGTAAATCGTACTATCTGGTCATTGAGGCTCACATAAACTTCTTCTGCGTGCACCTCGTTCGGATTCTCAAGGGTGTTGCGGGCATATAACGAACCCGGTGCCACCATTTGCATAGAAGCGCTTGCAGCATCAAAATCCTCAGAAATAATTAGTTTTACAGGGATTTCTTCGGCAGTGGGATTGACCACCTTGACATAAATCTCGCTTCCGTCATCAGAAAGGGTCGCTACGGCGTTAAGATTGCCGGTATTACCGGTCATACTGATTCTATAAGGAGCATAGTTGTCACGCCAGAGCTTCATTACCACATAATTCGGAGCGGGGAACCAGCCGGTATGGTCGAAATTAATAAAGGCATTATCCCAGCCTGAAGCGGATTGATGCCGCAGGAACAGAGCCGGACCGCCGATTTCGAAGAAATCTGATGTTCTCTCGTAAGCATTCAATATCCCGCCGGCAAACAAACCCGTCCGCCAATCAGTAGTTTGGAAGTTCCATTCGGAATTATAAATCTTTATATTCGGATTGTCAGAGCTTGCGATATAATTACCAAGATAAATTATATAATCTTCTTCATAATCAGTCGGGCCGGAAGCGTAATAGCTACCCTCGTAATAGTGAACGCTGATGTAATCAATATTTTCTGCACAATTATCAATCACATCTTCATTCCAATCCATATTGCTCCTGTGACCGCCGCAAGCGATGATCTCAATCGGAACACCGAGTTCTTCTGCCTTTAACCGCATCTCCGGTGCGAACAAATTTACCACAGCAGAATAATTCGAGCTGCCCATCCACCAGGTCTCGTTATCGATTTCCCAGTATGTTACATTATAAGGCGCCGGATGGCCGTTGTCCCTACGCTTGCCACCCCAGTACGTTGTATTGGCATCCCCATTGCAGTATTCCATCCAGTCCAGAGCATAGGGTAAATAATCGCATGGGTCCGGCAGCTTCCATTGAGCCGTGCCGCCGCAGGCACTATCCGTCCAGCCGGTATTGATAACGATTATAGGTTCGATACCGAGAATTTCACACATCCGGAGATGCTCATCGGTTCCATAGGCATTAATATCCTGGTCGTCCCACATATAGGCGGGGTATTTAAACCGCTCATACTGTGCCCCGATTCCGTCCTTCCACAAATAAAGAGATGCGAAACAGCCTCCAGGCCAGCGAACGATGGGCGGACGCAGGTCATCAATAGCCTGGAGCAAATCAGGCCTATAGCCGCCCGTATTTATTGAATCCTGACCCATCATACTAATCTGGTCAAGATAAACAGTACCAATACCGCTCACTCCAATTTGTAAAGTGGCATTTTCGGCTGAGCCTGTCGAAGTTATGCTGAACGGATATTCGGCCCAGCTTGTAGAGGGAGCAGATAAAGTATCCTGCCCTAAAACATCCTCACCATCCAAAAGCCTTACATACATCGCACCAGGAGCATCTCCACGTGCCCATATTGAGCCTGTGTACTGTTGAGTCGTAACATTAAACGGTGTCTGCTCGATACCTGTCTCGGTGCCATCACTATTATCAATCTGCAAACAGTAATCGCTATTCAGGGCGCTCGTATTTAAGTAGAATGAGCCGGTTCCATAACTCGTCCAGTATGAAGGAATCCCAGCTTCTACACCGGGCAGGCCCTCAAACAAAACATCCTCGCTGCCGATTTCTGTAACGGTAATGTTCCGGAATCTGGCGGTAGTAGCCCAGGTGCCTACACCAACCTGCCCGGACAGATGCGGGCTGTTTGTATCCGTATAATCTATTATCTCATTACTATCGAGCCATACTCGGAACCTGTTATACTCACAGCGAATCCGAATATCGTACCATTGGTCAGCCGCGATACTGCCCTCCACCTCCGGGCCTACGCGGCCTCTATCTCCGCCGATACTCTTTTCCAGAACATGAATGGTATTACCCCAGCCGCCAAGATTTAACCAGTAAAAATCGTCGTCACCATCTGAACGGAATATAATCAGAAAACCTTCATCTCCTCCTGTCTTTTTAGCCTCCAAAGTATATTCGTAATCCGTCCAGGATGTATTGCCAAACAACAGACGGACATCCGTCGCTAACGACGACTGAACCAACTCATCGCCATCAAGAGACCAGTTCCCCATACCGTCAGACCATTCTTCCAGACTTCTGTTCCAAACCAGCTCTCCCCAAAGTCCACCATTGACAGAATGATAAATATGCTCGAGGAAATGCCCGTAGACCATCTCATTAATATCACTTACCACTTCATCAGGCTCTATAAACAACGGGTTCGGCGAATCCGCAACCGGGCCGTGCTCAGCATCGAGGGCATAAGGTTGAGTGGTCTTGAGCCATTCCGAGACAAAAGTATCCAGAGTCATAGGAAATATCTCGTCAAGCCAATACAAGGCAAAAACCGCAAAGTCCTTAAAATTAACTTTGCAATCAAAGTTCAGGTCTGAAATAAGAAATCCCCAAGTACCACAATCATCGTCCTGAATTAAGACATTGATAATAGGCAAAGGCTTGTCATTAAAGTTCGGGTCATCACTTGAAATATAGTGTCTTATTATCCCCGGATGCGGACTGGCCTCGAAAATATCATCGTCAAAGGCAGTTACGGTGACTGTACGCTCGGAATCCCAGTCTTCTCCGTCAAAGACGAAATAAACCGGATTACCGCGCCCGCTGCCGAGGTCCAGTTGCTCATCAGGGTCAACTGTGAGCGTAACTTCATATTGCGGCTCTGAAGAAAGCGCGACAGTATATTCATCGGGGCTTCCATGTCCCTCGGTAACTTCTGTCGAACCGTTTGTCTCTTCTACTATTATGGGGCATCCTCTGACTACATCCGGGCCATTAAGATAATTCAGTTCAATCTCCCAAGGTGCTAACGCGGAATTATGAACGCGAAATTCATCTATCGAGCCTTCAAGTTCAGGGTCGTTATCGTATGTTGACTTGCCCAGATAACTGTAAACATTATCTATTGCCGTAAAGGGTATCGTTACTGGAATCGAATCTTCCAGCTCTCCATTAACATAAAGGCTCATAGTGTCAGCGACATCATCGTAAACACAGGCAACATAAACCGGAACGTTAAAGTCAATGGTTGAGGTATGGGCAATTTCCTCATGGTTAAATCCGGGGTCGGCGTCAGAGATGGCCAAACGTGCCTGGCTGCTCCCACCGTCGGGAGTAAAAAAGATACAATACCGGCCATAACCGGTCGAGGGATTAGTATCGCCAAAATCAAGAACACGCGTCCACGTGCTGTTGGGCAAATGTTTAAACCAGGCCTCAAATGTCGCGCTTGTAAAACCGGTAATCAGACCGCCCGGCAGATCAACATAATCATTATCCCCGTCAAGCTGGACCGCATTGCCGCTTATATAAGCTGTTCCCTCCAGTGTGCCATGCTGACCGCCGACAGAGTCCACCGCTGTAGTGTCTCCATCCGTGAAGCTGTAGCGATTAACCAGCTCACCACGAACTATTACACACATAAACAGTATTAAAATTAAAGAAGAAAAGTAAAGGAGTAAGTTGCTCTTCAACTTTCTTCCTCCTTTATGCAAAGTGTTAATGTTTCAAATATGCAGGCTAAATTATTATAACATATTAGGACTCAATTTTCAAGCGTAAAACAGGGCTCAAATTTAGCGGTTTTTGAAGAATTTTTTGGAATATTTACGCTCAGGAGGTGCTACTTGCGTATGGCAATATTAAGGAACAGACTAAAAAATTTCTATAAATCCTTGTTGAACAAGGAGATACGTTAGACTAAGACGTATAATCCTATAAAATCAATATTGTCAAACCTGCTCAATTTCCCCAAAAATACTGGTAAAGGCTGTCACCGCGGACAAAAAATTCCTTCGATACAGCCTCTTCTGATATTGCATAGCCTTTCACAAAGAAAAGGGATTATCTGGCCATAGCTCGAGACGGCAGTACTGGTGAATTAGTCAACAGCTACCGGCCGGTAGAAGGCCAACCGAATCTATGTTACAGCCTGGTTTATTTAAGTCAACCGTGACCAGATAAATCAGACTCTCTCTTGCACCGTTCATCCGCGGGCCTGATGGAAGAATATAGATACGCGTTTGCGGCTTCACAGTGATTCATAGCGAAAAAGCTTGCAAGAAACAGCTAATTTTGAGAAATTCAGCGTTGAATTATCGGCGGCGGGTAAGTAAACTCTTTTTATGCTGAGATTTATACCCAATATTCTGACATTTGGCCGGCTTTTCCTGACTGTGATTTTTCTCATTATGATTTTATACTCACCCAGGTATTATGCCGAAGGCCAATTGCCATTCCCTTCCTTTCTCGATTACGCATTTATAATTTTTATAATAGCCGGTCTTACTGATATCATTGACGGCAAGGTTGCGCGAATGCTTAATGTCACGAGCAGGTTTGGCCGTATGATTGACCCGCTGGCGGACAAGCTGCTGGTGTGCGGGTCATTTATTTGCTTCGCACTACTGGGTAAGCCGAGACTTTTCGGTTTATCGGCCGGCTGGTTAGCGCTGATTCACTGGTCAGTAGCGGCAATTTTAATCTTACGTGAAGCTTATGTCACTGCGCTTCGACATATAGCAGAAGCGAGAGGGATCAATTTTGCAGCGACGGTTTCCGGCAAAATAAAGATGTTCCTGCAATCTTTCGCCATAGGGACAGTAGTTATAAAGATGGCCCATGTTCAACAGGCAATGTGGGGTAACTGGTTTACGACAATCGTTTATGCGGTTATGTTAATTGCCACGGTTATTTCAGGTCTTCTTGCGACGCGGCGAACGAGCTGGAAGCAATTCAAGGAAAAGCAATCCTAATTAAGCCCAGCCTCCTAAACATCCAGAAAAGCTCTGTCCCAGTCTTTCCAGACAGGCTCGAAACCCTTGTTTCTAATCATTTCAGCGATTTCAGCAGGACTTCTTTTGTCGTCAATCTCAAACTGCTCGAGGCTGCTGCATTTGCCTGAGTAGCCACCCGGATTGGTTTTACTGCCCGCACTCATTTTTGTAATGCCGAGCATTATGAGATTGTCACGGAGCGGCGGCCTTTCACGCGTCGAGAGCACCAGGCCTGCATCGGCAAAACATAACCTCAGCGAGGTTATCATCTGAACAAGATTTTCATCGGTCAGAAGATATTTGAACCGGTTTTCGCCCACCATAAAAGCCGGCCGCAGGCGGGGAAAAGAAAACGATATGTGAGATTGCCAGTAATGCTTGGTAAGATAATGGGCGTGCTCGGCGAGGGCGAGAGTTTCAATTCTGAAATCAGCCAGTCCCAGAAGAGCGCCGAGGTTGATTTCTCTCATACCGGCCTTCGCTATATCATCGGGTGCAGTGAGCCTCCGGTCATAATCTGACTTCGGGCCGGCAGGGTGAAAATCTGAATAAGTGTTCCTATCATATGTCTCCTGATAAATAGTGACAGCTTCAACGCCAGCTTCAAAAAGGCGGGCATACTCGTCACGGCTGAGCTGATATATCTCTATCGAAATAGAGCTGAATCTGTCGCGCAGTCCGCGGGCGAGCTCGACGAGGTAATCAATGGTAATAAATTCTCTGTCTTCGCTACTGACGAGCAGTATGTCTGTGAAACCTTCCGAAGCGATTATATCAGCTTCTTCGATGGCCTGTTCAACGCTCAATCTGATTCTGTCGGCCTTACTTTCTTTGTTGAAGCCGCAATATAGGCAACTATTTACGCAATAGTTTGACAGGTAAAGCGGCGCATAAAGCCTGATTGTCTTACCGAACCGCTGAACGGTAAGTTTATGAGCTAATTGAGCCATCTGTTCAAGGCAGCTTTCGGCAGCGGGAGAAATAAGTGCGGCGAGCTTTTCAAGGTTGTATGTCCCCACAGGAGTATTCAGCGCATTTCGCACTTCCTCGCCAGTTATGTTATTCAGCTTTTCCAGCCAGTAACGCGAACCGGCATCGAGTTTTTTTCCCGCAAGGATGCTCTTAATGTCACCATTAAAATCAGTCATATTAGTGCTCCGTCAAAAAACCCGTCAATGGACTTGAAGCGCTCGCTTTTTTACCGGCGGCAGCCGGCCCCGAATTGTAAGCCATTCTTCCGGCCTGCACAGCCAGCTTAAAAGCCTGCGCCATTTTGACAGGGTCATCGGCAGTAGCAACCGCGGTATTGACCAGAACTGCATCGGCTCCTATTTCCATAGCGTCGGCTGCGTGACTCGGCAGGCCCAGGCCGGCATCGACAACAACAGGAACATTGGCCTGCTCGATAATGATTTCGAGAGCCGCTCTTGTCCTTAAACCCTGGTTCGAGCCGATGGGACTTGCAAGAGGCATAACAGTTGCAGTACCGGCATCTTCGAGCTTTTTTGCAAGGATGGGGTCCGCGTTAATATACGGCAGAACAACAAAGCCATCTTTAATCAGGATTTCAGCAGCCTTGAGAGTCTCTACAGGGTCGGGCAGTAAATAATTAGCCTCGGGTGTCACCTCGAGTTTTACCCAGTTGATACCGGTTGCGGCACGGGCCAGCTTTGATAGGCGGACCGCCTCGTCGGCTGTCCTTGCACCGGATGTGTTGGGTAAAAGCAGATATTTTTCGCGGTCGATGGCACTTAACATATCGTCGTCTTTGTTTTCGATATCGACTCTGCGAAGCGCAACTGTGACAATTTCGGTGCCGGATGCCGCGATAGCTTCCGCCATAATCCTGCAATCGGCGAATTTACCCGTGCCGACAAGCAGCCGGGAACCGAATACCCTGTCTGCGATTTTTAACGAATCCATAAGTCATCCTCCCGGAACGAATCTAATCAGCTCGATTGCCTGCCCCGAATACAATTTGGTTTTGTCGAACTCGCTGCATTCGATTATCCGGCCGTCAACCTCGGCGACAACGGTTTCAGCATTGACGTCAAGCTGTTCCAACAAAGCTAACAAAGTTGCCGGCAGCGGCGATTCAAATTTCTTCTCAGTACCATTTATTTTTAATACATTCATCTTTTTAATCTCAGCTCTCACTTTATGATTTCGTCAACCAATATTTCAACTACGGCGTTTGCCTGATGGCTTGCTGCGAGCCAGACCCTGCCGGCAGTTAAGGGCAGATTCAGGTCTGTACCGCTTTTGCCGTCACCAATAACTATAAGACGGTCTGAAACACGTCTGGTTACAATTTCATTGCTTCGGCCGTAACCGGCAAGGCCGCTGACGGTAACAACTACCACTCTTTCCATTTTCGTAAGAACAGTTTCGACAAGCATTTTTTTCTCATCGGCCCTATCGAAGCATTCCGCGATGATATCAACATCTGCGAAAATTTCCGGTATGTTCTCAGCCGTAAGTTTTTGTTTGCATCCCTCAACTCTAACCTGCGGATTTATCCGCTTTAAGCTCTCTATCACCGCATCGGTCTTGTATTCGCCGAGCTGATTTATAAAGTAATGCTGTCTGCTCAGGTTGCTCCTTTCGATAGTGTCGAAGTCGGCGATTACAAGATTACCTATTGCTGTTCTGGCAAGCGCAACTGCGACGGTCGAGCCAAGCCCGCCCAGGCCGGCAATACCGACTTTTGCTTTTTTCAATTTGTCATAAAATTCATTCATCTGTTTTCTTTAAAGCAAAAAGCACTCCCGCAAAGAGAGTGCCAAAATTTTTATCAGCCTTCCTTCGCAGGTCCTAACCCGATCAGGTTCATAGGGTCACCCCGACGGTCTCGAGATTTCTCAGCTTCGGCCTGCCGGCCTTTTAAGCTCCCCTGGCCTATTCAATTTCTTATAAAAGTTATATTACCTCTTTATTAAAGCTTCTGCAAGTTTTTTCTAAAAAGACCGCTAAACAGCAATGCAAGTTTCTTGACATACCAAGCGCAACGGCTTATTATAAAGACTAAGTCGAACTTTCGAAAAGGATGTCTTAACTTATGTCTCAGAAAGGATTTACACATCTTCATCTTCACAGCCAGTATTCGCTGCTGGATGGAGCTATCAGATTCGATAAGCTGCTCGGGCGCTGCAAAGAACTGGGTATGGATTCGGTAGCTGTTACCGACCACGGCAATATGTTCGGAGCCATTGAGTTTTATACCAAGGCCAAAGCAGCTCATATCAAGCCAATCATAGGTATTGAAGCATACGTCGCACCTGCCAGCAGGTTTGACAGGCAAAAATGCGCTATCAGCGACGCTGCTTATCATTTGATACTTTTAGCCCAGAACAACACCGGCTATCAAAATCTGCTGAAACTAGCAAGCGCCGGCTATCTCGAAGGCTTTTATTACCGCCCAAGAATCGACAAGCAGCTTTTAGCCGAGCTCAACGAAGGCCTGATTGCAACATCAGCCTGTCTTAAGGGAGAAATTCCATCGCTTCTTGCATCAGGTGACGAAAAGTCAGCGATTGCAGCAGTGGACAGCTTTGTTGAGATATTCGGCGAAGATAGGTTCTTCATCGAGATTCAAAAGCATCCCGACGAAAAACCAGATATTCGCGAAGCACTGATAGAGCTGGCAAAGAAAAAAGGGCTAAGATTGGTAGCAACAAACGATGTCCATTTTCTCGACGCTGATGACTTCGAGGCGCATAACTGTCTGTGCTGCATAAGCACGGGCAAAATGGCAGATGACCCGGACAGGATGATTTACCCGCCTGATATCTACCTGAAAAGTCCTTCCGAGATGAGAAAAGATTTCGATTTTTGTCCCGAGGCCTGTGACAATACGCTGTCGATTGCGGATAGCTGTAACGTCGAACTTGACCTGAAAAAGCGCCACGCACCAGTCTTTACACCGCCGGCTGACTCAACAACCGAGCAGTTTTTGACAAAACTATGCTACGAGAAAGCAGAGCAGCTTTACGGCCGTGTTACCGACGAGATAGCCAAACGGCTCGACAGAGAGCTGGATGTGATAGAGTCCAAGGGTTTTGCGAGCTATTTTCTTATCGTTTGGGACTTCTGCGACTTCGCACACAAAAACAATATACCCGTCGGCGCCCGCGGCAGCGGCGTAGGAACACTTGTCGGTTACTGTTTAGGTTTATGTGATGTCGACCCGATAAAGTATGATTTGCTTTTCGAGCGTTTTATGGACCCGCAGCGCAACGAGATGCCGGATATCGATATCGATATATGTCAGGAACAGCGCTCGAAGGTCATCGACTACGTCCGCCGTAAATACGGCCACGTCGCACAGATTATAACGTTCGGGACAATGAAGGCACGAGCGGTTATCAGGGACATCTGCAGAGTCAAAGGCGTCCCGCTTGCAGAGGCCGACAGGCTGGCAAAACTCGTTCCCGACTCTTTAGGTGTCACCCTTGAAAATGCACTCAAGACGGAACCGCAATTAAGAAATGCTTATGAAAAAGATGAACAGACAAGAAATGTAATAAACATCTGCAAGAAACTGGAAGGCCTGGCACGTCATGCGTCTGTGCACGCAGCAGGGGTAGTAATAGCCGATGAGCCACTGACAAATTTTATTCCTCTTTATAAGGCACCCGGCAGTGATGATATCATAACACAGTTCGAAGGCCCCATAGTCGAAAAGGTCGGCCTTTTGAAAATGGATTTTCTGGGCTTAAAGACCCTTAGTGTTCTCGAGCGAGCGAGGAAGCTGGTTAAGGAAATCCACAGTATCGATATTGACCTTGAGAAGATAGATATTACAAACGAGAAGGTTTTTGAGCTTTTCGCAAGCGGAAAAACCAAAGGCGTATTTCAATTTGAGTCCGGCGGGATGCAGGACCTGCTGATGAAAATCAGGCCTGACAGGATTGAGGATTTGATTGCTGCCAACGCGCTGTATCGGCCGGGACCGATGATTCTAATACAGGACTACACCGACCGCAAACGCGGCGGAAAATGGTCACTGCCCCACCCCATTCTGAACGAAGTGCTAAGCGAAACCTACGGGATAATGGTCTATCAGGAACAGGTTATGCGTATAGCAAACCGGCTCGGCGACATTCCGCTGCGGCAGGCATACACGATGATAAAGGCCATCAGTAAGAAAAAGGCCCGTACCATAGCAAAAGCCAAAGAAAATTTCATCGCAGGTTGTGTTCGAAAAGGACTAAACAAGGGACAGGCGGGGCAGATATTCGAGCTTATCGAGCGATTTGCCGGTTACGGCTTTAATAAAAGCCACTCAACACGATACGCGCTTATTGCTTATCAGACAGCGTATATGAAAACGCACTGGCCTGTCGAATTTATGGCGGCTCTTCTGACCTACGAGATGGACAACACCGACAAGGTCGTCGAATACATCGCCGAAAGCAAGCAGATGGGCATCGAGGTTATGGCGCCGGATATCAACGAAAGCGGTATTGATTTTACACCTCTTTATAAGGGCGGCAAAGAGAAAAAGGGCGTGATAAGATTCGGTCTTGCAGCAGTCAAAGGTGTCGGCGAAAAAGCGGTCGAGCAGATTATTGCCGCTCGCGAAAAAATAGGCAGGTTCGAGAGTCTGTTCCATTTCTGCGAGAATGTCGATTTAAGAGCCGCCAACAAGCAGGTTATTGAAGCATTGATAAAAGCGGGTGCGTTCGACCATCTCGGCGGCCACCGCGCTCAAATGCTCGCCGGCCTGGAGAAGGCGATGCAGACAGGTGCCGGTATCCAGGCTGACAGGCAAAACGGGCAGATGAACTTTTTCGGCCAAATGGAAGGGACAAGCGATTATGCCAGCGACTATAATCGCCTTCCCCAAATCCCGCCCTGGCCTGAACAACAGATGCTCGCCTTCGAAAAGCAGGTGCTCGGATTCTACGTGACAAGCAATCCATTGAGCCATTGCGCCGAGATTATAAATATTTACTCGACGCTCAATACCTCACAGCTTTCGGATGCGAGGCAGGGCCAGCAAATAACTATCGGAGGAATGATAACAAAAAAAAGAACACTCATAACAAAAAGAGGAAAAAATGCAGGCTCGAAAATGGCCGTCTTCATCCTCGAAGATTTGCAGGGACAGGCCGAAGTCGTCCTCTTCCCGGATACTCTAAAACAGTACGAAGATTATCTCACAGAAGACACCGTGGTCTTTGTCAAAGGCAAAGTTGACCACAGAAGAGAGAATCCGAACATCTTTGCTTATGAGCTTATAAGGCTCAAAGAGGTAAGAGAAAAACTTGCAGCCAAGGTCAGGATTCAGTTGAAAGCGGACGATGTCACAAAAGAAAAAGCTTTAGAGATTAAAAGCATCTGCCTGCATCACAGAGGCAACAGCCCCGTTTACGTTTTGGTAAGAACCGACAGGGGCAGAATTCACACCAAAACCGACAATTCTTTATTTGTCAACCCGGATGTGGACTTTTGCAAAAAGATGAAACAGCTCGTGGGTGAAGATAATTTTCAGCTAACCAGATAAAATAAAAGGTTGATAGAAAACGATTTTTTCTTATACTTAACATACTTCTGAATATTGATTGACGTTTATTTCGAGGCTGGTTATGGAAATGTTAGAAGAAGCTGACAAATCTGTTTTAAAACTGGAGCCGGCTCTACCGTACAAAGTTGCTGATATTTCTCTTGCTGAGTGGGGCAGAAAAGAGATGAAGCTGGCTGAAAATGAGATGCCCGGCCTGATGGCCATTCGTGAAAAATATGCCGCTCAAAAACCACTCAACGGTCTGAAGATTACCGGCAGTCTGCATATGACCATTCAGACCGCGATGCTTATAGAAACCTTAAAAATCCTCGGAGCTGATATCCGCTGGGCATCCTGCAATATCTTTTCGACTCAGGACCATGCGGCTGCCGTCGTAGCCAAGGAAGGCCTGGCAACAGTTTTTGCATGGAAAGGCGAAACGCTGGCCGAATACTGGTGGTGCACCGAGCAGGCTCTTACCTGGCCCGACGGTTCAGGACCCAATACTATTGTTGACGACGGCGGTGACGCCACACTGTTTGTCACCCAGGGTTTGAAGGTGGAAGAAGAACCGTCACTGGTTGAAAAAAAGTGTGATAATAAGGAGCTGCAGATTGTGATGAACAGGCTCGCCGAGAGCCTTAAAACAGACCCGAAAAGATGGACGAAAGTCGCTTCAAACCTGCGAGGCGTCTCGGAAGAGACAACCACAGGTGTGAACAGATTGTACCAGATGGCCGCTGCAGGAAAGCTGCAGTTCGCTGCGATTAACGTAAACGACTCCGTTACCAAGAGTAAGTTCGATAACCTTTATGGCTGTCGTGAGTCACTGGTTGACGGCATCAAGCGCGCGACCGATGTTATGGTTGCGGGCAAAACAGTGGTGGTCTGCGGCTATGGCGATGTCGGCAAGGGCTGTGCACAATCTATGAGGGCACTGGGTGCGAGAGTTTTGATTACTGAGATAGACCCAATTTGCGCACTGCAGGCGCTGATGGAAGGTTATCAGGTTACAACTATGGAAAAAGCCGCATCCACCAGCGATATATTCATCACGGCAACGGGCTGCTGTGACGTTATTCGCGGCGAGCATATGGAAAAGATGAAAGATGAGGCGATAGTCTGCAACATCGGCCACTTCGACAGTGAAATCGAAATGAGCTATCTTGAGAACAACAGCAAATGCAAAAAGGAAAATATCAAGCCTCAGGTTGATAAGTGGACGCTTGAGTCCGGCCGCTCGATTATCATGCTGGCCGAGGGACGCCTGGTTAACCTGGGCTGTGCGACGGGACATTCAAGCTTCGTTATGAGTAACAGCTTCACCAATCAGTGTCTGGCTCAGATTATGCTTGCGACAGAAAAGCTCGAGCCGAAGGTTTACACCCTGCCCAAAAAGCTCGACGAAGAGGTCGCAAGATTACATCTCAGCCGGCTGGGAGCTAAACTTACAAAACTAAATCCCAAACAGGCTGACTATCTCGGTGTCCACATCGACGGGCCGTATAAGTCTGAGCACTACCGTTACTGAGATTCAAATTATTATTTGGAAAAATGTGGAGATGCTATGTTAACGAGTGCCGTATGTGCCGATATCTTCAGGCCTGCAGAAAAAGTTCGAGCCTTAATCTATGATACTGTTTTAATAATCATCGGCTCATTAGTTATCGCCGCATCTGCCCAGATAGCCATCGGCTGGCCTGTTCCGATTACCGGCCAGACCTTTGCAGTTCTGATGATAGGGATATTGTTCGGCAGCAAAAGAGGCAGCCTTACAGTTTTAGCATACATATTAGAGGGCTTGTCGGGACTTGCTTTTTTCGCTCAGGGAAAGGCTGGTTTCATAGCCTTAGCCGGGCCTACCGGAGGATACCTAATAGGATTTATCTTTGCGGCATATATTGCCGGATTATTAGCGGAAAAAGGCTGGGACAGACGAATAGAAACTACAATCCTGACAATGATATTTGGTAATCTGATTATATATGCTTTTGGGCTGAGCTGGCTGTTTGTTCTAGCGTCTTCGGGTAAGCTGACAGATGCCAAAGGCATACTCGCGGTCGGCTTATATCCTTTCATAATTGGCGATATAATAAAGATAGCTCTTGCGGCGACGTTACTGCCGACAGGCTGGAAACTGCTGAATAAAATCAATATTACAAAACGAAACGTCAATCAATAACCACGATAAAACGTTTAGCTCTTAGGGCTTACTAATCCACTTCGGTTATTTCAGTAAATCTTACCAGAGCACTCGACGTAGCAGGGTGCGGCTCAATTGTCCCTACGAGTCCGACTTTTTTGTCGAAATATCTGCTGATGTCCATCTCCGGTGCCGAGCCGGCCGGCAAGGCATAGCAAATAATATTGCCCGCGCTATCGAGTATTTTATAATGTTTCACGACAGGCTCGGTGCCGTAGACACTGGAAGTCTGCATTTTGCCAATCACAGCAAATCTTCCGAGGCTCGAAAGCTGCTCAAGTTTTATTTGATAGGCTTTCCGAATATTTTCTTTGGTCTGCTGTAACTGCTGGTCCTGAAGCTGAACAGCTTTTGAGACTTCGCCAGCCAGCTCAAAACTTTCTATGCGTTTGACCATATACTCGGCATAACGGGCGGCTTTACCGGCCTGTTTATTCTCAGCAAGCAGCTGCAGGGCCTCTTTTACAGTAGAATAATCCTGCTCAAGCACCGGCTTTTCGTGCTCGGCCTTGACTATCTGCTCAAGCGCATAATACTGCCGCAGGTCCTTTGTGGCCGGAACCATCGCAGGGGCAAACAAGCCGCTATCAGCAGGCTTCTTATCCTCTTCAGCAGGCTTGGCCTCCTCAACCGCAGTGCCGAGCGGCTTTGTGTACTGCGTGCTTACCCACAGATAAGCAAATGATGGTGGATAAATTTTATAGTAATCACTTTGCTCCTCACCCATCAGCCTTACCCTGTCACCCTTATCGAACATACCCTGAACCTGGTCCGAGTGAAGAGGATTATTGTCGGCTGAGCCCGCTCTGACACGCACATTGTCACCGGAGACTATGCCTACCGATGGATTGGTCGGGTCAATTTCTACATACTGCTTCGATATCCAGGAAAAAGTACCTTCCGGTGGAACGACGCAGGACCAGCCGTACTTCTGCTGGACGACTTTTACCACATCAGCTTTATTCAGCTTGCCACAAAGATAATAGTTGGTGCCGGGCCCGGAACGAAGATTAACATCGTCGCCTATAATCTGGGCAACATAAGGAAATGAAAGCGTCTGTTCGGCAACAGCTTCGTCTGAACCGGCGGCCTGCCCGACAGAGGCGGTCGAGACCAAACTTATTAAAAATATCGTTATCAGAAATGAAAATAGTGATTTCATTTTTCTATCTCCCAAAAAGAGGTTTCTTTCCTGAAAACAAAATTCTCGAAATTCAACCGGTTAAAATTAACAGCCGGCTCAGCTATTGTCAAATTTTTTTTTCAATCCGAACCCAAAAGTTAAGCGGCAAGGCAGCTCTAAAGCTTTTCAAGCTCATCTCTGCACATTTTTAGCTGACCCGGGTCGGTAAGTTTTTTCTCTGCCTCTTTGAGATAATGCACAGCCGCCTCCGTCTGCTGCAGATAGCGGCTATATATCAAGCCCAGCATCAGCTCCACCTGCTCGATGTATTCGTAGTTCCCATAATGTCTTATAAATTTTTCGTAGGCTTGTGCTGCGTCCTCGTATTTTGCCTCACTGGCAAGCTGGTTGGCAATGTCGAGCAGGTTCTGGCGGGACAAGAGCTGGCCGCTATCGAGCTCGATTAACCGCAGATAAAGCTTGGCAGCCGCAGCAAAGTTCCGCTGACTTACCCGGCTGTTTATTTCGCCTCGGATATTGGCGATTTTATCCTCTTTTTCCTGCTGGGCCGCCGATTTTTTTACCTCCTTCACCTTTATTTGTTTTGCAGGCCGACGGCCAGCAAAAGGGTCTAAACCGCCTGCGACAGCATCTCTATACCGACGACGCCGGTTCCACTGTTTTATCATCGAGAACAAGTCAAAACCGCTGACCTTAACAAAACCCGTTGCGAGTAAAAGCAAACCCGCCAGGATACCAAAGGCGTAACCGGCAAGGTGGGCATCATGGGCTACGTTGTGAGTAGCGCGAAAGAGCATGTTGTCGACAAAAATCAATTTGAAAGCTATTAAATAAAGAGCTGGTACCTCTATTGTCCCAAAAAAGTAGAACCAGTAGAAAACCGTTATCAAAGTTTGGGGGTAAAATACAAGATACGCCCCTATTACTGCCGAGACAGCCCCGCTCGCACCAATCAGAGGGACGTTTCCAGCTATGGAAGCCGAGCCCCAAAGTTTTCCTACCACAATATGACCTAAAGCACTGAGAACCGCGCCCGCAAAATAAAAAATCAGATATTTTAACGTCCCGAGCTTGTCACTGACGTTGCTGCCGAATAGATACAAGAAAAACATATTAAAGCCGACATGCCAGAAATCGTTGTGCAGAAATGCATAAGTTATGAATTGATACCAGATACCGGCTAATGGATAAAGCATAAACTGTTCAGCCCACGGACGAATTGGCTCTCTAAAACGATAACCATCGATGATACGGATATGCGGACTGTATGTAATAGCAAAAATGATAATATTCGCCAGTATAAGTGCATAGTTAGCATAAGGTGTTCGTCTTGGCCATATATTCGTCCGTATAGGCAGTATGAACATAACTCATAAATCCGGTAAAATTTACAAAAAGTTGGTGCATTTTAATATCAAAATCGCTCTGTTTCAAGCCACAAGGCTGGATTTCCGCAGAAATAAAGAACTTCTCAGCAACGAATATTTGCTAAATTCGTTATCCTGATTATTTATTTGACTGTTATAACCTTTGATATATAATAAATTCTGTTCGCTAGGGGTGGTTCGGCGCGAATACGTCGTGAGCCTGATTTGTGCTGAATCTGAGATAAAACCCTTTGAACCTGATCAGGACAGTCCGCCTGAAATCGGCTGATATGCCTGCGTAGG
This sequence comes from uncultured Pirellulales bacterium, assembly GCA_964493425.1. GTDB lineage: Bacteria > Planctomycetota > Phycisphaerae > Sedimentisphaerales > Anaerobacaceae > CAYLMG01. The sequence goes on along the minus strand of CAZBMW010000001.1, from coordinate 235,388 downwards.
AAAGTGATTGGACTAAAAATTTTAAGACATTGATTTGAATCGCTTCCGGCAGGAGCGATTTTTTGTTTTAAGAGCGAGTAATCAAAATGACAACACAATTACAGGCTGCAAAATCAGGCAATATTACAGAGCAAATGAGACTCGTCGCTGAAGCTGAAGGCCTTGGCGCCGAATTAATTGCCGAACAGGTAGCCGCCGGCAAAATGGTAATACCTGCAAATAAACTGCATATAAAGAGCAATCTTCGACCTATCGGCATCGGCCGTGCGGTTACGACCAAGGTAAATGCAAACATCGGCACCAGCAGCGCAGGTTCATCAATAGAAGCTGAACTCGAAAAGATGCGGGCAGCTCTCGAGGTCGGCGCAGATACTATTATGGATTTAAGTACAGGCGGCAATCTCGACGAAACCCGCCAGACGCTTCTGTCGCAGTGCCCTGTACCTTTCGGAACAGTACCGATTTATCAGGTTATCGAGTCAAGGACAGTGGAAGAAATCAACGGCAAAACAATCCTCGAAACAATAGAAAAACAGGCTAAACAGGGTGTCGATTTTTTCACTATTCACGCTGGGGTCCTAAAAGAATACCTGCCCCTTGTCAAAAACAGAGTAGCCGGTATTGTCAGCCGCGGCGGAGCACTGCTGGCTAAGTGGATGATTTATCACAACAGGCAAAATCCTATGTACGAGTTATTCGATGATTTGTGCGACATAATGGCAGAATACGATGTCTGCTTTTCACTCGGTGACGGCCTGCGACCAGGTGCCATTGCAGATGCAACCGACAAGGCGCAGCTTGCGGAGCTAAAAACACTCGGTGAGCTTGTTTTGAGAGCACGCCAAAAAGGCTGTCAGGTTATGGTCGAAGGCCCAGGCCATATCCCCTTTGACCAGATACAGCACAATATGCAAATCGAGCAAAAGCTCTGTCACGATGCACCTTTCTATGTCCTCGGCCCTGTGGTAACCGATATTGCCGCAGGATACGACCATATAACCTCAGCAATCGGCGGAACGGCCGCCGCTTTTTACGGCGCCTCTTTTTTATGCTATGTAACCCCACGTGAGCACCTTGGTCTGCCCAACGCCGACGATGTCCGGACAGGTGTCGTCGCGGCAAAAATTGCGGCACACGCAGCAGACATCGCCCGAGGACTGAAAGGCTCTGCCGAAAGAGATAAGAACCTAAGCATTGCAAGAAGCAGTCTCAACTGGCAAAAACATCTGTCTGAATCTCTCGACCCGGCAACAGCAGAGCGTATGTATCGCGAGGCCTGCGAAAGGGCAGCCGACAGGCAGGTGACAAGCGCCGATTACTGTACTATGTGCGGCCAGCAATGGTGCAGCTTAAGAATCAATAAGGAAATCAGAGAGTTCTTAAAAGATAAATCCGCTTCTTCGGTCTGAACTAAGTCTTCATTGAGTCCAGTTCGATAAAGGCGACGGGGACAAAGATAAAGACCGGCAGCCATACCCAGAATTCCGGTATTATCATTTTGAAAAAGACCTCCGTCGCGAGCAGCTTGCAGACAAAAGTTGTAATATAGCACGCAGAAGTGATGCCAAAGCTTATCATAACAGCGGCCTTCATTGTCTTGGGGTCACGACAGATGAGAATGGGCAGGCTTACCATAAGCATTACCAGATTGATAACAGGGTCGGTGATATGAGAATGCATTTGGGCATAAAGCTGGGCCTGGTCCTTTAGTTTCTTTCCCTGTTCTGCAAGGGTACGCAGCTGCCAGAAGCTCAGCAGAGACTTGTTAGCAGCCTCGCGCCTGATGGGGATGTCACTCGGTGTAATATCGGTTTGGTAATACTTGACCGGTACAGGGGCAGACTGCGAGCCCCTCTCACTAAAGAATCCGTCAATCAAATCCCACCGCTTCGCTTTATCATCATAGACAGCCTTTTCCGCTGATATCCAGCCTGTTACCTCCCAGATGGCCGGCCTCTGAGTTGGTTTTCTCGGCAGAACTGTGGGACTATATAAAGTCTGGCTTTTTACTTCGTACTTTTGTGAAAAAAGCAGGGCGCTATTGGCATCACTTATAAATCTTACATCGTAGGATTCATCGCCTGCAATATCGTCTTCGCTTCGAACGAGCTTATTGGCCAGGGGTGGTATTATAAATTCCTGGTCGATAACCAAAATGCCGGTAGCTATTAACGCAAGAACAATTATGGGAACAACCACACGTTTCAGACTGACTCCGGAAGCCATCACGGCAACCAGCTCTCTGCTGCGCACCATCTTACCAAACGAAAATGTCGCTGCAACAACCGTTATCATCCCCGCAAAATCCCTGAAGTACAGTGATACCCGGATTCCATAAAAAGTTAATACATTTTTAATGACAGCAAAGCTTCCAATGTCTGCATGTTCCGTAAATTCATCAAGATTAACGAATAATTCGATAATTATCCGCAGTCCAACAAGCACAGAAAAGGCAATGGCATAACCTATTAAAAAATTCTTTGCGACGTATTTGTCCAATATTTTCATTCAGGTTTCCGTCTTAATACAATTTTTTTTAAACTCCGTTTACAGACTCAGTTTTTCAGCAGCCCGCGATATATCACAGCGACCAGTAAAACCAGCAGGGCCGGGCCGGCCCATATAAAAACCATACCGGTCTGTGGTTGCGAGCCGAGGTTCTCGATAATATTTTTGCCGCTCATTATACACACTATCAAAACCGCAGCAGGTATTGAACTGACACCGAACGCGCTGAGCAGATGCCCTCCTTTTTTGATAATACCAAGCCCTATGCCTATCATAATCAGCGGCACACATCCAATACCAAAAGACAATCTTGAATGTATCTCAGCTTTTATTTGAGCAGCGGTTTTTCGAATCTTTTTTTGAAGTTCATCTTCCAATTGCAGCAATCGCAGCCCGGGTTCTCGTTTGAGTGACTGTTCCATATAAGGGCCTTTGACCGCTTCCAAAATAGAACTCTTCTGGTCGGTTACCTTCGTTACCGAAGCCGGTATAATTAATCCTCGAATGACGATTGGCCGCCCTGCCATGCCTCCTAGGCCGTCTGAACTTCGCCAGCGCGCACCGTAAAAGGCGAATGTCAGAGTCAGCAAATCCTCCTCACCCCTCGTATTCAGCACAGCCTTCGAGCATTGCAGGCTGCGTCTCGGAACTGTCATCGACAGGTCATCGTATTCCTCGGCAATGACCCTTCCTCCAAGTTCAATTTGCCTTTCATCCGTCACGGTGCAGCTGTCAGCTGTGAATCTTATAATCTTCTCGCCGCTGTGCAGCGTATAGAACTCGTCTTCCTTATTATTGATTTTTTGTTCGATATCATTCGCCAGCAACTCGGTAGTAAACTGTGCATAAGTTGCATAAGCCAGCTTGGCGACAGGATTAAAGAGCATGTAATTGGCCTGGATTTGCTTTATTTTATCTATTTTTTTGAACTTTATGTCATCGCCAAGCATAGGCGGAAACTCCTGTATAATACTCGAGCGCTCATTGTAGAACGAATCCTCATTCATATAGTCAACGATATACGTATTATACGCCGTTATCTGGACCTCGTTAAAACGTCTCTGCGGATTGAACTGCACGTAGGCGTCATCGCAGGTAACAATTCTTTGCATTTTCGTTTTTGTAAGCTCTGTTATAACAACACCGGAAAGAAGCTTTTTTGTCGAGTCCACAAGGTCAGCGTAAACCTGCCATTCTCCATCAGGCGATTTATAATATCCCCTTCGCTGTATGTTTCTGAATATTATCTTTTGTGCGTCAGCCTTGAGGGCTTTTTCGGCTCGCTGTACAAAGGCCGGTGTCACATAAAAACTCAGAATCAGATTTGCAATCGTAACCATTATCGCAAGCGCCAATCCCGGATAAACAAGAGATGTCAGCCCAATACCGCTTGCCCTGCAGGCATCGAGTTCATTATCGCTTGCAAATCTGCCGTAAACAAGTGAGGCAGCAAATAAGGCCGCAATTGGCAGTACGAACGTCAGCGTGATTGGCAGGAAATACCCTATCAAGTGAAATACCTGCTGAGGCCCTACACCGTGTTCCTGAACAGGACGCAAAATCATCCCCAGACTCAATATCACCGTCAGCGCAAGGCTGGCAAACACAAACACCCTGAATGCCTCGCGAAATATATATCTATGCAATGTAAAAATCATTTCTTACAGAATCCATTCCTTTGTTAATCAACTCTAAGAATCTTAAAGTAATAAAATGTAATTTGCAATAAAATAATTCTCCCGCTCTGCCTAAGCCTCTTCTTGCCGTCCTTCAGGACGAATATGCCCGTTTCACCAAAAGCTTAAAATGGATGAAATCTGCAAAAAATTCTCTTGCTATTACTCCTATTTTGAATTACAGTTGCTGTTTAAAGACTATCCAGAAACACGAGTAGGAGGATTTCTAAACAAAAGCATAACTGCAATTATTTAAATTCTCAAACATAAATACTCTAAACTTTTTGATAAAGGAAAAAGGAGACAAAAATGAACAGGATAGTTTTATCGATTATAATCTTGGCTGTAGTGTTTTTTGCAGGAAACTCTATTGCCGGAGACCTGGAGGTTACACCGAAAGAAGATTTTATATCTTCCGGTGAGCCGGGAGGACCGTTCAGTCCTTCATTCAAAGATTACCAATTAACCAACAACGGCCCAAATACGATATGGTGGGGTGTCTACAAAACCGTCGATTGGTTGTATATTGAACCTGACTGGGGGCCGCTGGGACCTGCAGCCTCAACCATTGTCACCGTCAGTCTGACTGCCGAAGCCAACTCTTTACCAGAAGGGGTTTATATCGATACATTGACCTTTCTTAACATATCTTCAGAAGAAGAAGAAACTCGCGATGTTAATTTAACGGTTGAACTTCCAGGCGGCGTTTGGGTAGCCCCCGACAGTTACGATGTAAACCTGACGGAAGGTCTTATTCTATCTGACACAATGACAATCGGCAACGACGGCATCGAGACATTCGATTTTCAGATACGAACCCGTACCGTCGCTCCCCCTCATACTTCAACTGAACGGCTCAATAAAATAATTGCTGCCGAGTCAGAAGATAAGATTTTCTCCATTCCAACGGAGCGGGATTTTACCGTTATAGATGACACGCCGTATAAGCCTGGAGAAGTTTTGGTACGTTTCGCCGAACAGCCCGACGGTAAAGTGGTCAGCATGCAGCAAAAAGCTTCTATTCTAGAATCATTAGGCGGAGCAACCGTCAAACGAACGTTTACTATTGTTCCAGGATTGGATGTAATCGAACTGCCTACCGAGATGACTGTAGAACAGGCAGTGGAACAGCTCAACAATACTGAGGGCGTTTTGTATGCACAGCCGAATTATGAAGTATATGCCCTATCCACTATTCCTAACGATACTCTTTTCGACGACCTTTGGGGTATGCACAATACAGGCCAATCCGGAGGTACCGTTGACGCCGATATCGATGCGCCGGAGGCGTGGGACATTACAACCGGGAGCGACCAAATCATAGTCGCTGTAATCGACACAGGGATTGATTATACGCACAGCGACCTGGCGGACAATATGTGGATTAATGAAGGCGAGATACCGGGTAATGGCGTAGATGATGATGGAAATGGCTATGTGGACGATGTTTACGGTTATGATTTTCGTAACGATGACGGTAATCCTATGGACGACCATTATCACGGAACCCACTGCGCCGGAACCATAGGCGGTGTCGGCAACAATAATCAGGGAGTGGCCGGAGTATGCTGGGATGTTAGATTAATGGCAATTAAGTTTCTCGGTTCGGGAGGTAGCGGCTGGACAGATGACGCCATTGCAAGCGTGGAGTACAGCATTCTAATGGGTGCCAATCTATCGAGCAATTCCTGGGGCGGCGGCAGTTACAGCCAGGCCTTAAAAGACGCGATAGACGCCGCAGGTGCTGCCGGCATGCTCTTCGTTGCCGCAGCCGGAAACGACGGCACCAATAATGACACTTATCCTCACTATCCGTCAAGCTTCGACTGCGAAAGTCTTATCGCCGTATTATCAACAGATAAATATGACGACAGGTCCAGCTTTTCAAATTACGGCCCGACATCTGTTGACCTCGGCGCACCCGGAAGTAGCATCTTAAGCTGCGAGCCTGGAAACCAGTATCAATACCTCAGCGGCACCTCAATGGCCACACCTCACGTTGCAGGTGCCTGCGCGCTTATCTGGTCAATGAATCCAATGATGAGCAACAGCGAGGCTAAAGACATTATATTAAGTACTGTTGACCAAATCAGCAGCCTGAATGGCAAATGTGTATCTAACGGCAGGCTAAATGTATATCAAGCCGCCCTTGAAACAAAGGTGCCGTGGCTCGTTATCGAGCCCGAAGAAGGTACAGTTGAACCAAACGAGCCGAATATTATAAGTGTAACATTTGATGCAACCGAAATGGAACCAGGTGTATACTATGCAGAAATTATTATTATTACAAATGACCCGTATAATCCGGAAATTATTGTCCCGGTTACAATGACAGTAATACCCGATGCCCTTCAAGCTTCGCCGCAAGATGATTTCGAGGTCACCGGCCCAAGGGGCGGGCCTTTTGAGCCTAACTGTATATCATATACACTAACTAATATCGGAATCGAGGATATTAACTGGTCCGCATATAATACCGAAACCTGGCTGATGATAAGTCCCGAATTCGGCCTCTTAGAACCAAATGAAACCGTAGATGTCAACGTTTGTTTTTCAAGCAACGCTTATTTACTTGACCCCAATATATACCAGGACACTGTATTCTTCGAGAATTTAGACAGCGGCTGCATAAGGAGAAGAACAGTCTCCCTCACTGTCGAACCGCCGGACAGCTTTGCCGAAATCTTCGACGGCTACAACGATTTAACAGGTTTGATGCTGACATTTATGCCGGACGGTTCAAGTGCCTATTATGAGGCCTGCAGGCAAAAAATAAGTGAATTTCCAACCGACCCCAACGGAGGAACAAATATTACCTTGTGGGATGATGATTATGGTGAAGTCATACTGAATGACGGCAACGAGATTTTATTCTACGGCAACTGGTACGACCGTTTCTATATAGGAAGCAACGGCTATATCACATTCGGTGAGGGTGACACTGAATATGAAACGAGCATGGAACACCATTTTTCAATACCGCGCATAGCAGGACTATTTACCGACCTTAACCCATCAAGCGAGCAGAATATTTCTTATAAGCAGCTTGACGACAGAATAGTCGTTACATACCGGGATGTGCCGCTGTATGGTGACAAAACTGCAAAAAACAGCTTCCAGATAGAGCTCTACCTTGTTAACGGCAAAATGTGCATTGCCTGGCTCGACACCGATGCAACCGCTTCTATTGCAGGCCTGTCCGAAGGCTTTGGTTTGCCTCCCGTCTTATTCAAGCAAAGTGATTTAAGCCAATACCCTATATGCTGGCCTCTGGGAGATTTTAACAGAGACTATATAGTAAACTTCTGGGATTATTCTGCCTTTGCTGCCTGCTGGCTCGAAACAGACTGCACAATACCTTACTGGTGCGGCAAAAGTGACTTGGATTTCAGCAGCGCTGTTAATGGGTATGATTTTCTACTTCTCATAGAAAACTGGCTATTTGAAAATCCCTGGTGGTTAGAGCCGGTTGCTCACTGGAAGTTCGATGAAGGCGAAGGTGACATCGCATATGATTCAATAGGTAATAACCACGGCACTATCTACGGAGCAACCTGGACAGCCGGTAAAATCGGATGGGCACTGGACTTCGATGGAACTAATGACTATGTGGAAACGACAACAATCGACGAGATCGATCAGCCGATATCGATTTCTGCCTGGATTAAAACTTATGGATCTAATGAAACTCAAACTATTTTCGGAAGAAATCAGGGAGATTCATACGTGGGTTATTCTTACGAGAATTGTATCCGAATTTCAAAAGACAATTTTGTATACTTTGGAGACCGGCCGCCAGGAGGTGGAGTAACATATCTGACATCTACTGAACCTATAGAAATAGGCCAGTGGCATCATATAGTTGTTACAAGAGATGCAAATAGTTTTGCCACGTTATATATTAATGGTTGCTTCGATAACAATGATACCGTATTTAATATTGACCTTGTAAACGTCAAATATAGGATAGGCAGAGTCAATACCGGACATTATCCATTCAACGGGCTTATTGACGATGTTCGCATTTATGACAGGGCCTTGACTGATGAAGAAATCTGGCAGATTTACCAAGAAGGATTAGGTGATAAAGCCTCTAATCCCTATCCTGAAGATGGCGCCGACCTTGTAGATCCCAATGTTGTTCTTAGCTGGACGCCCAGAAAAGATGCTGTTGAGCACGATGTATATTTCGGAACTGATTTTAACGATGTTAACGAGGCGACTCCCGATTCCAATGAATACAAGGGCCGCTTTAGCATCAATAGCTGGGATCCCTGCGGTTTAGATTTCAACTCCACTTATTACTGGCGGATTGATGAGATAACCAACCCGGACATTTACAAAGGCGACATATGGAGTTTTTCCACTCGCGGCGATACCAACGATTATTTAGTCAGCTGGTGGAAGCTCGATGAAGGCGAAGGCGACATCGCATACGATTCAGCAGGTGATAACCACGGTAATATCTACGGAGCGAATTGGATAACAGGAAAAATCGGATGGGCACTGGATTTCGACGGCACCGACGACTATGTGGAAACAACAACGCTCGATGAGATTGACCAGCCGATATCGATTTCCGTCTGGGTGAAAACCTATGGTTCTGACGAAAGCCAAACCATTTTCGGAAGAAATCAGGGAAATTCATACGTGGGTTACTCTTATGAAAATTGGCTCCGAGTTTACCACGACAATATAATATACTTTGGAGACAGACCCAAAGGCGGCGGAGTAACTTATCTGACATCTACCGAACCAATACTGATAGACCATTGGTATCACATAGTGATTACAAGAGATTCAAATGGGTATTCTTCTCTTTATATTGATGGTCATCTGGATAACAGTGAAACCGTATATGATATTGACCTCAATACAGTGAATTATAGAATTGGCAGAGTTAATACCGGACATTATCCATTCAACGGTATTATTGATGATGTTCGAATTTACAATCGGGCTTTGACTGACGAGGAAGTTTGGCAGCTTTATCAGGATGGTTTAGGTGATTGAAAATCATAAGTTTGTTTGTTAGTGGTCTAAATTATGGGCTTTGGAAATAATCTCCAAAGCCCATTTTTATATCGCTTCCTATAATTCTAAAATTTGAACTGCTCTTTGAAAACAGTTTTGAAATCGTAAATACCGTTGAAATCGTCAATAGAATCGGCGGGCTGTGCACTAATCCACTCATTCTCCACCATCAGATAAACTATCTCGCCGAAATCGCGAGTCGTTTTTACACTCCAGCTGTTCAATACGAGCATAGCCAGCCTGCCCCATTTTTTTAAAGCAAGCTGCCGTAAAGCTTCGCAAAGACTCTGGCCGTCCACATGCCGGGGCTCAACAATGCCCTCTTTCTTCATATAGACAAGTCCTTCGTACACGAACTTCAAAGCGCCCGGGCCGTACCGGCCGTCCTCGGCAGCTACTTGTGAAAGCTTCTTTTTCATTTACCTGAAAACTCTTCAGCTCACTCTTTGTCCGGGTTTTGCGCCTTTATCTACCGAAAGCATAAATACATCTTTTCCCCCCGTGCCGGCGGCGAGAATCATTCCTTCAGAAACGCCGAACTTCATCTGCCTGGGTTTTAGATTAGCCAGGTATATGACGATTTTACCGTCCAGCTCTTCCGGCGTATAGGCCTGTGCGATACCCGCCAGCACTTCTCGCTGCATGCCACCGACGTCGAGCTTTAATCTCAGCAGCTTATCGGCACCTTCGACTCTTTCCGCTTTTGTTACCTTTGCAATTCTCATATCTACCTTTGCGAAGTCTTCAATAGTGCACTGCGGCGCTATCGGCTCAATTTCAATTTGTTTTGGTTCGGCGTCTTGTGTTTCCTTACTCTCATCAATCATCGCTTGCACCTTCTTTTCTTCTATTCTGTCAAATAATTTTTCAAACCTCTTTATTTTATGTTCTTCCAGAACATCTTCAACATCGGCAAAGCTCAAGCCGCTAATATTGAGAAACTTCTCTACCTTGCCGGCGAATTTCGGCACAATCGGTTTCAAATAAATCGTCAGGATTCGCACAGCATTTATCGTTGCAGTAAGGCTCTTTCGTGTTTGCTCTGCATCGGTTTTTATTGTTACCCAAGGCTGATTTTGTTCGACGTACCGATTCGCCTCGTCAGCCAGTCCTGTTACTGTTCGCACTACGCTTGAATATTCGAGGTTTTCATAATCTGAGATAATCTTTTTCTTGGCTGCTGTAAGTTTATTTATCAGCTCCCTGCCCTTTTCATCCAGTGAACCAAGCTGCGAATCAAGTTTATTCGTCAGCATCGGCGCAGAACGGGATGCAAGGTTCGCAAACTTGCCTACAAGGTCGGCATTTATTTTATTAATGAAATCGGTCGTGCTTAAATCTATATCTTCCACCGCACCGGTCAGCTTACTCGCATAATAATATCTCAACGCCTCCGGCTCGAGATATTTAAGATACGTCGCTGCTTTTATAAACGTCCCGCGACTCTTGCTCATTTTCTCGCCGTTAACCGTCAAAAAGCCGTGCACAAAGAGCTTATCAGCCGTTTTGAATCCTGAGCCCATAAGCATAGCAGGCCAGAAAAGGGCATGAAAATACATTATGTCCTTGCCGATGAAATGGTAAATCTCATAGCCGCCCTTTGCCCCCGGCTCCAATTCGGGCCAGATTTCATTGAAATCAATACCTTTTCTGTCGCAGTAATTTTTCAGCGAAGCCATATAACCTATTGGAGCATCGAGCCAGACATAGAAAAATTTATTTTCTTCGCCCGGGATTTTGAATCCGAAATAAGGCCCGTCCCTCGAGATATCCCAGTCTTTCAGGCCTGCCTTAAACCACTCATCAAGTTTGTTTGCAACGGACTTATGAGTATGGCCAGCAGAGATAAGCTGCTTTAGCTGCTGCTCATAATCTGACAGCCTGAAAAAATAGTGTACACTTTCTCTGCGGACAGGAACTGCCTTGCAGGTTGCGCAGTGCGCATCAATAAGCTCGGTCGGCTGATATGTCCCCCCGCATTTATCACAGGAATCGCCGTACTGGTCTTCGGCACCGCATCGCGGGCAGATGCCCCGGATGAATCTATCCGGAAGAAACATATTACAGTTTTCGCAGTAGGTCTGCTCAATATTGCGTTTGACAATCGAGCCTCTTTTGTTGAGACGCTCGAAAATAAGCTCGCTCAAAGCCTTGTTTTCCGGCGAATGCGTCGTGTAGAAATTGTCAAATTCCACCAGAAAGTCGTCGAAATCCGACCTGTGCTCGTTGTACATCTTCTCGATGAGCTGCTCCGGTTTTATCCCTGCTGTATTTGCACTTATCATAACTGGTGTGCCGTGTGTATCATCAGCGCAAAAATACAAACATTGATTGCCGCACATCTTTTGAAAACGCACCCAGATATCGGTTTGAATATATTCGACAAGATGGCCGATATGTATCGAGCCGTTCGCGTACGGCAATGCTGACGTTACAATGATTTTACGCGGCATAATTCGTCCTTAAATTAACCTCCCTGCTCCTCATTGTTACTTTCTACGTCACTTTCCCCGTCTTCCGTCTCGATATCGTCATCTTCATCGGCCTCGATTCCACTTTGCTCCATATCATTATCGCTACCGTCCCTATCTTTAATATCCTGCTCTTCGCCGGCCTGCCGTTTCTTTTTAGCTTTCGGTGTTTCAAGTATCTCAATCTCGTCGACACCAACAGCAATTTGCTGCCCGCTTTCCAGCTCAACCATTACAAGCTGAGTCAATATCTGCGTATCAACGACTTTACCTTGTCCATATTGTGTTTTAACTTTTGCTCTCTTTTTAGGCAGCCGTTTTTTAAGCTCGGTATAGGTCGCATCCTCGTATCGCAAGCAGCATTTGAGTCTGCCGCAATAACCGGATATCTTCGACGGGTCGAGCGTCGCCTTCTGCATCTTCGCCATCCGCATATTAACAGGTTTGAGCGCCTGCAGAAACTTAATACAGCAGCATTCCTGGCCGCACGTCTCAATGTCACCGAGCAGCTTTGCCTCATCCCGTGAGCCGATCTGTCGCATCTCTATTCGAGACTGATATTCATGTGCCAATTTCTTGACAAGCTCGCGAAAATCAACCCTGCCGTCCGCCATAAAATAAAAAATTATTCGCTCTCCGCCGAAAATATGTTCCACATCGACAACATGCATCGGAAGAGCCATCTCTCTGACAAGCTGTTTGCAGAATTTCAGCTCTTCTTTCGCTATTCTCTGCAGATGCCTTTCTTCGCTTATGTCTTCAGCGGTTGCATAGCGGATAAATTTGCCGCTTGGCTCGGTGTCAAAATCTATCATACTATCTTGAAAATACTTTTTGATTTGCTTGTTATCCATCTTAAATTGACCAGACTTGTAATGGCTGAAATGCCCTACTATGTAGCCCAGTTCAAGGCCTTTAGCACTCTTCACAACCACCCGTGCAGCCTTCTTCGGTACATTGGATTCGTTGTGCTCGAATATACCGAGATTGTGCATCTGGCCGTAACGAACCAGCATATATTTTTTATTTTTCTCCTGCCGGGATTTTACCGGAGCAGCGTTCACCATCTCTGCTATACCTTTTTATTAAATCTTAAAATAGCAATTACAAAACCTCTATTTTACCAGAACCAGCGAGCTTTAACAATAAATGCTCGAAAATAAGTCTCTCATTCACATTCGCATCGAGCCATTGCAGCATTCTGTAAGCCTCGTTTATTTTTTCGTTTATTCGCTCAGCGCCGAATTTGTCTGCGATTTTTTGTATCTGTTGTTTCTGGTCGAAATTGATTATCGCTCTTTCTGGGGTGACATTCAATTTCATCGCGTCATATAAAGCCGATATGATTATTTGAATAACCGTCTTTGAAGCTCTGCGAGTGATATCGGTTTTGCTAATCGTCTCTTCCAGCCCGGTCCAGGCCGTCGCTATCTGTTTGCTTTCATCCAAAAAATACTGTGCCAAATCCAGACAGTCTGCGTATTCGCAGCCGGCCAGCGATTTTACAATCTCTTTTTTTGTTTCATACAAGCTCGCTCCGGCAAGCTCAAGCCGGGCCCAAACGACTGCCATACCAATACTGCCGTCAGCCAGCCGAGCAAAGTATTGGGAGCTTTTTTTGTCAAGGCCGATTTCGGCGAGCTTTTCGGCGATTTTCTCTTCATCGACAGGCCCAAAACGCATCATCTGACACCGTGACCTCGTGGTCGGCAGAAGCCTTTCAAGCCTCGTGCAAATAAGAATAATACAGCAATACGCCGGCGGCTCCTCAAGAACCTTCAAAAGCGCATTCTGGGATTCGATACTGAGTTTTTCAGCCTCACTTACAACAAAAACCTTCCTCTCCGACTCAAGCGGCCTGTTCGATACCTTCTCTATCAGAAACTCTCGAATAACGTCTATCGGAAATTTAACCGGCGTTTTTTTGCCTTTGCCGTCTCTTGTATACTCAAGCAGCTCTTTATATATATGATGGAAATCCGGATGCGAGCCGGCCTCGAAGGCCCTGCATGACGGACACTTCTCACAGCTATCGAAAAAACCTTTTTGCTTAACAGGCTTTTCACACAGCAGCAGTTTGCCAAATTCGCAGGCTGTTTTGAACCTGCCCACTCCGTCCTTGCCGGCAAAGATATAGGAATGAGACGTCTTGCCCGCGGCGAACGAACGCTGCAAAATCTCAATTACCCTTTCCTGACAAAATATTTCTTTCAGTGACATCTACTAAAACTTCGTTTCTAAAATAACTTTTTTAACTTTCTCGTGTACAGTTGAAACATCACTTGTACTGACATCAATAATTTTTACAACTCCAGGATATTGACCTTCTAAATCCAAGAAAGCTTTTCTTACACTTTTATGAAACTCCATAGTTCTGAGATCGAACATGTCTGGTGTCGGGCTATCGAAGAGGTGATTCTGTTCATAGTCGTTTTGCCCCTTTTTGCTTCTCGTTACTCCGGCTCTTGCTCTTCCAATATTAGGGGGTAGGTCAAGGATTATTGTCAGAGAAGGCCAAACATCACCCACAACCAATCGCCCTAATTCTAATATTTTTTCGATGGGATATCCGCCAGAACCCTGATAAGCACAGGTAGATGATATATATCTATCGCATATCACAATTTTAGATTCATCCAGAGCAGGTTTTATGACCTCGCTTACAAGTTGAGCTCTCGAAGCCATAAAAAGCAATAATTCCGTCGTAACATTAATACCTTCAGATCCATATTTGAGAAGTTTCCTGATTTTATCACCTATGTCAGTCCCACCAGGATCAACTGTACTTATAACGTCTAATCCTTCTGCCTGTAGCCATTTGGCCAACAATCCGACCTGTGTACTCTTGCCGCAGCCGTCAGGACCGTCAAGCACAATGAATTTGCCGGCGAGTTTTTTTCGAAGTTCCGCAGTCAAACCATAAACCTTTCTCAAAAAGTAAAAATACCAGCAGATATGATAGACAAATTCCCACCCGGCGTCAAACGCAAATTGCCCGCCGCGTGCTTTCACAAAAGCTTATGTTTTTAGGTATGTTTGACTTTCCTGAAAATACCGCTCAGCAGTATCGCTAAAAGTATCACAGCCGAAATGTACTTAACCAGGCTCGGCAACATCCACGCAGGCGGCCTTACAACCGACTCAAAGTTGCCGCTGAAAATTACATAGTCCAGCATAATACCGCTTGCAAGTGCACAGCCTGCAACCGAAATTATATAAGTAACCGCAGTTCTTGCGCCGAGCGTTTTCCATATCGTTACAAAAGCTGCCGCATTCGTTGCCGGCCCCGTCATCAAAAACACAATCGCCGCTCCCGGCGTTATCCCCTTTGCTAACAGAGCCGCCGCCACCGGCACCGACGCCGTCGCGCACACATAAACCGGTATCCCCAAAACCATCATTACCACCATAGCAAAAATGCCCGTGCCGAGGTACTGGGCAAAAAAATCCTTCGGAACGACAGACGAGATGAACGCCGCTATAACCAAGCCTATGAGCATCGCCCTGCCGATATCACGAGGTAGTACAACAAAGCCGAACCTCATGCCCCGAACCAGCTTATTACTTTTCACTTCAGTACTGCAGCACTCGTCTGTGCATTTCTCTTTTTCCTGCTTTTCTCTTTCGCCGAAAACATTGACCATTGCGCCACCGAAAATCCCCGTCACAAACGCCGCCAAGGGCCGGAATATAGCAAAGACAGGACCCAAAAGGCTCAAAGTTACAAAAATACTATCGACGCCGGTCTGCGGTGTTGATAATAGAAAAGATACGGTCGAGCCTCTGCTCGCACCGTGCTTATGAAGTGACATTGATACTGGAATCACGCCGCACGAGCACAAAGGAAGCGGAACACCAAAAACAGAGGCCTTCACTAAAGGCCAAAATCCCTTCCCGCCGAGATGCCTTTCCACTATCCTCTGGGAGATAAGTACCGATAGCAAACCAGCCACAAAAAAACCAAACAACAGATATGGCGACATCTCAGCCAGTACCGCCCAGAACTCGACGCCAATCTGCTTTATATATGTAAAAACCGTATCAAACGGCATACTAAAAATCACCTTCAAAAAGTTATAAGCTCAACTCGTTCTTCAGTCCTTTCTGAGAATCAAAGCTATATCCAACGTCATCCTGCTGAAGCACTACCCTACTATTATCTACAATTAATTTTAACTTCTGTTCGGGCTCCCTCTTTTTAATGACATTTGCCAGCACAAACGCTTTCTCCAGACCGTCGCCCCGGTTATAATTAACAACTTCGTCCGGCTGAGCCAGCCGGCTGCCGTCATATATCGATTCGTTTTCAATCCGTTTCAACTGCTCATAAATCTGCTCGATTGTCTGCTCTTTATACTTTTCAATCGAAACAGGATTTCTCTCAATCGCCGCTTTTACGAAAGGCTGCCAATCACAATTAACCATATCACGAAAAGCATAGAAAGCCAGGTCCGCAACCTTATTCGTCTTACGTATTGATTTTAGGTAATCAATAATTTCTTCTCTGCTCATATCAATATCTATCTCTATAGGCTCTGACGGCAGATACTTTTTCTCCGGCGACGGCAGCTTCGCCTCCGTATGCAGAAAGTCACTCAGCTTTTCAACCATCTGCTCGGCATCTGCAATATTCGGTCTCAAAGCCTTTATCAAAGCCTCTTTTCCCTCAGCTGTTCTTGGGTCCGGCTTTCGTTTTTGTAAAAACTGTTCGAACTCATCACAGCGGATTCTGCCGGGCAGTTCATACGTCAAAAAATCCTCGTCGGAAACCTCTTCCAGAAGCTTATTATGCGTGCTTTCCGCTATCCTGTATTTGCTGTTGTGCTCATAGTGAAATAAAGTCTCCGCCTTTAAAAATCTCGCCTGCCCGTGACAGTCCCTGCAGAGCTGAAAAAATTCCTGATACCGTCTATATGTCCGCAGAAAGCTCGCAAAGCTCTGCAGTGTAAGCTCAGCCGTAAGATAACCGCTGAGCTGCTCAATAAAGTATTCGTACCTTTTTTTATCTATCGTCGCCTTATCGTAAAGGCAGTGTACGTAACCTGTGTTATGAGCAACCATTGTTACATTCTCATTTCGCAGGGCACGCTGAGCCTTGTTGGAAATCTCACTGCCGTTAAACCACATCGTCTTCGTTATAAGTCTTCTGTTGTTGGTCAGCACACCGTCGGCTATATCGATAAAATTCTGCGAATGAAGAGGCGTCAAAATCATATAAATATCTTTTAGCGGTATCCTGCAAATGATAAACGCGGCAGCCGCGTAAAGCGTGGAAAGCGACACGCACTCACCCGCACCAACAGGATAATTTTGCTTGTGCCGAAATGCGTACATTGCCTCGACCGTCTCCGTCTTCCAGTACGGAATCGCCTCAGTAGTATACTTGTCCAAGCCGAAATGCTTTCTGATATCGACATCGAAATAATATTTGTCACCCTCATAGCCGAAAAGGGCATTGCTCTTCGCGATTTCCTCAGCCGGCATAAAATCCTTGAATCTGTCAATCTCCGTCTTTTTGTCGGTAAGTCCCCACGTCTCCAAATCGAGATTGAAATCAAAGTTATCCATAATATACTGGCGAAGCCGCAATAGTTTTTTATAGGCCTCTTTTCCTTCCAGCTTTTTGAAGCACTCTTCCTCCCGCCATCGCCATATAATCGGGCTCATAATATTCGCCAGAACCAGCGCATAAATAAGTTCGCCAAATACGAACATTTCCATATCCGATAAGCTAATCGCCGAACTGTATTTTTCAACACTTGACGAATCCATCTTTTAAAAACCCCATAAGTAATACCTAATTACTTTAAAGAACTTCGAAAACGTATGCAAGATAATAGTAGATACCTGCGGCGATGACTCTTCTAAGTTTTTGCAAACCAGCCCCGGCTTTTAAGGCAAATTTTTACGAGCATAAGCATTACCGGCACCTCAATCAAAACTCCTACAACCGTCGCAAGTGCTGCACCCGAGCTTAAGCCGAAAAGCATCGTCGCCGTCGCAATCGCCACCTCAAAGTGATTAGACGCCCCTATCATAGCCGACGGTGCAGCATCCTCGTAAGTCAATCTCAGAATCCTCGCCAGCACATAGCCGAGAGTAAAAATTAAAAGCGTTTGTATAAAAAGCGGCACCGCAATCCAAAAAATCGTAAAAGGATTATTTAGTATCGTCTCACCCTTGAAACTGAACAGCAAAACAAGTGTTATCAGAAGCGCTATAATCGTAATCGGCGTAAGAACATGTAAAAATTTCTCCCTAAACCATTCTTCACCCTTGTGACCGATTATAGACCTTCTCGTAAAATACCCTGCTACCAGCGGCAGAGCCACATATATACTTATGGACAATACAAGTGCCTGCCACGGTACCGGCAACCTGCCCACGCCTAATAAAAATCCTCCCAGAGGCCCATAAAGAAAAAGCATCGTAAGAGAATTAATCGCAACCATAACAAGTGTATGGCCGTCATTGCCCTTCGCAAGAAATCCCCATACCAGAACCATAGCCGTGCACGGAGCTATTCCCAGCAGGATACAGCCGGCAAGATAGCTTCGCCACAAAGGCACCTCGAGCATTTTCACTCCTTCTACCATAATCACGGTGCCGTCACCGTATCTGCTGCCGACCTCGGCTGCGGCGCCTAACGGAAGTTTAACGATATCCGTTGCATCCGCACCGATAAAACCAATAAACAACACTCCCAAAAACAAAAGTGAAATCGCATACATTGTAAACGGCTTTACCGCCCAGTTGATAAAAAGCGTCAGGCTCACAGGCCTGATATTTTTGCCCGCCTTTATCACCTCCGCAAAATCAATCTTCACCATAATCGGGTACATCATAAAGAAAAGACAAACCGCAATCGGCATCGAAACAACCGGAGCGCCGTTCACCCTTATTGCAAGGCCATCAAGCCATTTTGCAAAATCCGGCGCAAGCTTGCCCAGAACAATCCCGCCGATAATGCAAAGTATTACCCAGACGGTTAAGTACTTCTCGAAAATATTTAATCCTTTGCCTCTTTGGTTTTGTTCGATTGCAGCATTGTTGCCCAATTCTACATCCCCTAAAAGAATTTTCTCAAAATCATACCTAACCCAGCAACTGACAAGTTTTCCTGTAATCTCTGAAAATGTATGTTTTGTCAATCAAATTTTTTTCTCGATTTTTTGTTTTACGGTAGATAAGATTTTAATGTTCGTTTACCGGATTAAATTTGCAGAAAGGAGCAGGTAATGAAATATAGAATTTTCGGCAGGACTGGTTTTAATGCTTCCGAGGTCAGCCTGGGCTGCTGGCAAATTGGCACTTCCTGGGGCGATGTCCCTGATGATACCGCAATGAAAATACTTAATGCCGCTTACGAAAACGGCGTAAATTTCTACGATACCGCCGACATTTACGGTAATGGCCGAAGCGAAAACTTCATCGGCAAATTCAAAAAAGGTAAAAAAGATGTATTCGTCGCGACAAAGGTCGGCAAAGACAGCAGCCTGTATCCTGACAACTATACTGAAAAAGATGTAACAGCCTGTGTTGACGGCTCACTGAAAAGGCTTGGCGTCGATTGCCTCGATTTGCTGCAGCTCCACTGCGTCCCGCCTGAACTCCTGCAGCAGGCTGACATCTTCGAGCTTATGAGAAAATTAAAACAGCATGGCAAAATCAAAAACTGGGGTGCAAGCGTCGAATCAATGGATGAAGCTTTAATGTGTATGGAGCAGTCCGATTGCATTTCGCTTCAGATTATATTCAATATCTTTCGCCAGAAACCCATCGATACGATTTTCGAAACCTGCAAAGAAAAAAATATCGCTCTTATAATCAGACTGCCGGTTGCTTCCGGCCTTTTAACGGGCAAATTCACAAAGCAATCTACCTTTGCCAAAAATGACCATCGCACATTCAATCGTGATGGCCAGGCTTTCAATGTCGGTGAGACCTTTGCAGGCCTGCCCTTCGAATTGGGTGTCGACTTGGCCGATGAATTGAAACAATATGTCCCTGAAGGTATGACAATGGCCCAGTTTGCATTGCGGTGGATTCTCGATTATGATGCCGTTTCCGTAATTATTCCCGGCGCTAGCAAACCGAAGCACGCTATAGACAACGCAAAAACCTCCGACTTCCCGCCGCTGGACGATGATTTACACAAAAAATTGAAAAACTTCTACGAGCAAAAAGTAAAATCCCACATCCGCGGTGTCTATTGAAGTTTCGATTTATGGTTCTTTCAATCAATTTCACCTTTTTCAATTTTAAATAATAAGCGGTGCATCCCGTAAACAATAACTGAGCTTATTAGGCCGAGACCCGCTGAAAATATCAGGCCGGCCAACAACCTGAGGCTTAAAAAAGCGTATGCGCTGAAGCTGCTGAAATCCTCTTTTTTATAATCAATTGATATGGCCGCAAAGTAAAAAACTATAAGGCATATTGCAGCAGATACGAAATTACGCCTGGTAAACCAGCTTTTATGTTCGCCTGGTTCTTCTTCGAAATTTTCTTTTATTTTCACGACCTTTTTTTCGTAATATAAAACAGCAGCTAAATTTGTTAAAACACAGGCGGGAAAAGGAGCAGCGAGAATAATCGGGTAAGCAATATTACCTGAGATTATACTGTTTTCATAATTAAAAATATTTTCAAGCTCTCCACTCATATACAAAATCAAATCACAAAAATACGGATATATCATTGTCGTTATAAGTATTGATAGTTGGATAGATAACAAAGGCCATTTGTGAAGATGTTGACTTACGGCAAGGCTGGCTCCAATCCCCGCCAAAGATGCATAGAGTAGAATCGAAAGTATTTCATCAGCTCTAATTATACCAATAATATTATTCATTAATCCAGTCTCCACCGGAAGCTTGAGGTTTGAATTTTAGCATATCGATCAAGACCAGACAAAAGGAAAACCTTTCAAGTGTACAATGGAATATTAAGGACGCTCACCTGTTTTTTTAATTTCCCTCTGCGTAATTCGCGTAAATCCGCGCAATCCGTGATTTTTTCTTTTTTTGAAAGTTCTAAGTTCTCAGTTCTACGTTCTAAATTCCGGTTTCTGCCTGCGGCTCGCATTCCTCAACTCAAAACTAAAAGCTAAAAACTCAACACTAACGAATGCTCATCGCGGCCTCCGGCAGAAACACTCATTGTCGCGAAGCGACTCTACACTTTTTACTTTTGAAATTTTACTTTTTAATTGATTATATCATACAAAGTGATATAATCTTTTTAACTGGGGGAGGCCCCAAATAAGGGGCTGCGGAGTCCCGCACGAATAGGCCAGCAGGCCAAGTCAAAATTTAGTTCGTAAGCTCTTTTCAGACAAGGAGTAGCGAATGTTTAACACTACGAAAATCGCCTGTCCACCGGAGTCTTTGCGAAGGCGTAAGTATCGAGAATCCAGTTACTTACGCGCCTATAAGGCACCTCTACAACTGTCGAGAGATCTCTACAAATCAACTATTTTTATGCAAAACGAACCCAATTTAAAAAACGACCGAATTTACGTAAGTGCCTATGATACAAAGGAATATGGCGATTTTTGGCTTATTCTCCACCCAAAAAACGAACCCAAACGAACCCAAAACGAACCCAATTTTAGCCCAAAATTGGGTTCGTTTTCCAAATATCGGCTTTGTTTTTCACCGAAAATTGCCGTAAAACGGCTGACAGAATTGTATAATAGCGCTATGAATTCGAAAGGTAACGATAAATTCAGCGACATCCGCGAAAAAATAAAGGCCTTCCCGGCCGGGCCGGGACTGTACTTTATGAAGGACAAAAACGACAAGGTCCTTTACATCGGCAAAGCCAAGAACCTTCGCAGCAGAGTCGCAAGCTACTTTCAACCAGCTGGCGATTTAGCAGCCTCACGCGGGCCTAAAATCGCTGAGATGCTCGATAAAGTAGCTGTGATAGATTATCTCGAGACGGCAAACGAGGTCGATGCAGTTCTCAAGGAGGCCCGGCTGATAAAGGATACCCACCCGCCGTACAATACCGACCTTGTCGATGACAAAACGTTTCCATATCTCGAAATCACAACGTCGGACGATTTCCCGGCAGTTTATATCACGAGAAAACCGCGAACCAAAGGCAGCAGGCTGTTCGGCCCGTTTGCCGGTGCGAAGGATTTGCGAGCGGTCATTGTTGTTCTTCAGAAAATCTTCAAGTTCAGAACATGCAGGCTTGATATTACAGCAGCCGATTCGAAGAAGCGCTTTTTTAGGCCTTGTCTTTTATACAGCATCAAGCAATGCACCGCGCCCTGCGCCGATAAAATCGGCAAAGCCGATTACAAAAAAATTATCGCAGACCTTATCAAGTTTTTGAAATCGAAACGCTCGACCGTCCTTCGTCAACTGAAAAAACAGATGGAGCAGGCCTCAGCAAACCTTAAATATGAAAAGGCAGCAATGCTTCGCGACCGAATTAGATTAATCGAACGTCTTGACCGCCGCGGCCAGCCGGAGCTGGATGTTCAGCCGGAGGTCTTTGCAGCCGAGCCGACAGAGGCACTAAGCCAGCTTCAAAAACTTCTCGAAACTAGCCAGCCGGTACGGCTCATCGAGGGTATCGACATAGCGCATATATCAGGTGCTGAATCAGTCGGCTCACTAGTTAAATTCATTGACGGCAGGCCATTCAAGAGCGGCTACAGAAGATTCAAAATCAAAACCGTCGAAGGCGTTGACGACTATGCGATGATTGCCGAGGTTGTCAGGCGCAGATACAAATATGCAATGGCCGGCGAGGAGTTATGGCCGGATTTAATTTTAATTGACGGCGGTCTGGGACAGCTAAATGCAGCAAAACAGGCGCTTAAAAAAATGAATGCACCGTATGTCAAACTGGCCGCCCTTGCAAAAAAAGAGGAGGACCTTTACGTTCTTGGCAGCAGCAAGCCGGCCAAATTACCCAAAACATCGGCTGCTCTCAAGCTGCTGCAATACGTCCGCGACGAGGCACATCGTTTCGCACAGCACTATCATCATATCTTAAGAGACAAAAAAATGCTCAAAGACAAATAATTACCGCAAGTCTTGTTGGAGGGCAAGTATGATGAAAATGAAAGAAAAAATAACTCGCTTAGCAGCGCTACTCTTTGGCAACGGCTGCCGCCTGTTCAATCAACCTTGTTCAACAAAGCTTTTATTCGTACATCATCGCCAAAACTTTTTATGTCAACGTAATGCAGGACAATTTCACCAGCTTTGTTCTTTAGACACTCATCTATCGATACCGACCCGCCGCCGAGAATCTTCGGCGCAATATAAACAATCAGTTCATCAGCAAGACCTGCAGAGAGAAAAGATGCGATTACCGTCGGGCCGCCCTCGACAAGAAGCCGATATATTTCATAATGTTTTAACTGGTCAATCACAAAATCAAGGTCGCATTTTCCCTGAACAACAGGAGCAGTCAGAAAACGAACGCCTTTCTTCTCGAATCGGCGCACTCTTCCAGGATTTTTGGTAATGGCTTTTTCGCTTGTAACAAAAAGTAAAGCTGTTTCGTCGGCTGTTTCAAGCAACCGGCAATCCGACGGTGTTCTCAAGCCGGCGTCGAGGATGATTCTCAGCGGTCTTTTCGCCCTGCCCGGCCGGGCAGTCAATAAGGGGTCATCGGCTATCACGGTATTTACGCCGACGAGTATCGCATCAACGCCGCGGCGAAATTTGCGGACATCTTTTCGGCTTTGCTCATTCGAAATCCATTTTCTATTTTTCCCACTACCCTGCTCAGCAAAGGTCAATTTGCCGTCGATTGATTGCGCCCATTTCAGTATGACCCAGCAGCGGCCGGTTCTGACAAATTTAAGAAAAGGTGCATTGAGAATTTTTGCCTGTTTTTCACACAGGCCGGTAACAACCTCGATTCCCGCTTCTTTTAGTTTTTCCACCCCCCTGCCGCAGGCGTGCTCCGATGGGTCGAGCATTGCAACAAAAACCTTTGCGATTTTACTCTGTATCAGCCGATCAACGCAGGGCGGTGTTTTGCCGAAGTGGCAGCAGGGCTCAAGGGTAACATACAAAACAGAATCTTTTGGGCCATTGCCTTTTTTAATGCAATCGCCAATTGCATTTATTTCAGCGTGCGGGCCGCCGAACTTTTTATGGTATCCTTTGCCGATTATTTCGCCGCTCTTAACCAAGACAGCACCGACAGGCGGATTCGGCTCGACAGAGCCGATGCCCTTCTCGGCAAGTTTGAGCGCGGTGAGCATAAATTTTTCGTCGATTGTCTTCATTTTATATTTTGCCAATCATTTCGAGGAATTGTTTCTCGTTTATGACCCTGACGCCGAGCTGTTTAGCCTTATCAAGCTTGCTGCCGGGATTGTCGCCAGCGAGGACAAAATCCGTTTTTTTACTTACAGAAGATGCCGATTTTCCGCCGGCCTCTTTAATAGCCTGCTCTGCCTGCTGGCGAGAGAAGTTTTCAAGTGTGCCGGTGACAACGATAGTTTTGCCTGCCAGTTTATCAGAGCGCTTCATTCTATGGTGCTTTGGTTTCAGCCCTGCAGCAAGCAATTCGTCAATTATTTTTCTATTGGCCGGATTCCTGAAATATTCATAGATACTTTCAGCCATAGTCGGGCCTATCTGGTCAATTTCCTCGAGCTGGCCAATATCGGCACGGATCAAAGTATCGAGCGAGCCGAAATGCTCCGCCAGTATTTGCGCGGACTCGCCGCCGATATGGCGGATACCCAAGGCGGCAATGAGGCGCCACAACGGCTGAGTCTTACTTTTCTCTACTGCGTCGATGACGTTTTGAGCACTCTTTTCAGCCATCCTTTCCAAATCTATAAGGTCGGATTTCTGCAGTTTATAAATATCTGCGAAGCTCCTGACCAGGCCAGAGTCGACAAGCTGGTCTACCAAAGCTGTTCCCAGATGCTCGATATCCATTTGCCCTCTGCCTGCAAAATATCTCAGGCGCTCTCTGAGCTGGCCAAAGCAGTCAGGATTTACGCAGCGAATGTAAACGCCGTTTTCGTCCTTTTGGACGGCTCCGCCGCAATTGGGACATTTCCTCGGAATCCGGAAAGGCTTAGCTTTCGGCGGTCTCAGTTTCTTTTTGACCTCGATGACCTGCGGTATAATCTCACCGGCCTTTTCGATTATAACTGTGTCACCGACCCTGACGTCGAGGCGCTTTATCTCGTCAAAGTTATGCAAAGTTGCTCTTTTAACCGTAGTGCCGGCGAGCTGAACAGGCGTCAGGTGTGCAACGGGAGTCAGGGTTCCGGTTTTTCCAACCTGAACGACGATAGACTCAACTTTCGTTTCCGCCTGCTCTGCGGGGAACTTAAAAGAGATGCACCATCGTGGTGCCCTGCCGGTTGCGCCGAGCAGCTCGTGCTGGTCGAGCCGGTTGACTTTTATGACCATACCGTCAACTTGATAATTGAGCTTCGATTTTTTTTCGGCCCAACTCAGGCAGATATCAATGACTCCATCAATATTTTTTGCTTTCCTTATATTGGGATTAACGGGCAGACCGAATTTTTTAAATCTCTGCAAAAGCTGGAAGTGCTCGGCGGCAACAGGCTCAGAGACCTCGCCGGCCGAGTAGGCAAAAAAAGAAAGATTTCTCTGCGCGGTAATTCGGGCATCGAGCAGTTTCAATGAGCCGGCTGCAGCGTTACGAGGATTTGCGAAGGCAGGCTCACCGGCTTCGATACGAAGGCGATTGAGCTCGATAAAAGATTTCGTCGGCATATAGACCTCGCCGCGGACCTCAATGATTTCAGGGACTTTGCCGGCGTCCACAAGGACAAGAGGCACAGCTTTTATGGTTCTGACGTTTGCAGTGACATCATCGCCCTTCGTTCCATCGCCTCGCGTTGCAGCGGTAATGAGTGAACCTTTCTCATATCGAAGGCTGATTGCCAGGCCATCGATTTTCAGCTCGACGACATAATCGTAATGACTGCTACCGAGAGTTTTGGCAACACGTTTGTCAAATTCTCGCAGCTCATCGGCGCTATAAGTATTGTCTATGCTGAGCATTGGCACCGCGTGGCGGACACTTTTAAAAGCTTCGAGCGGTTTTTCAGAAACCCGCTGGGTCGGTGAATCGGCTGTGATTAACTCAGGGTGCTTTTTTTCAAGCTCTTTAAGCTCAGCAAAGAGCTTGTCATACCGACGGTCGCTTATCTTCGGCTGATTGAGAACATAATAAAGGTAGTCGTGTCCACGGATTTCTCTGCGGAGCCGCTCAATCTGCTTTTTTACGTCTTTTGCCATAAAGGTTAATTTATACGCTGTTTTACTCGGCTTTGCAATAGGCCTACGGCATATAAGTTAAAGAGTAGTTTACGAAAAAAGACGGGGAGTGGAAATAGTGTTAAGCATTTAGTTTTCGGTGCTAAATTTTTATTCTATATATTCGCTTCTTGCCTTTGCGATATACTTTAGCATCGAGGCAGCCTGCTGGCGAATTTCGGGGTCGAAGTTCGTTACGCGAGCACTCCATTTTCTGTACTGTTTGTTAAGCCGCTCACGTGCCTGGTCTTTGCTCATATCAGAGGTAACTCCGACGAGCAGGCCGATGTCTTCGACCTGGCAGATATCCGGAGGCAAAAATCTTTCCGTCATCTCAAAGAACAGTCCCTTGTCAATTTCAAGGCGTTCTGCGATGTCGCTTAGAGTGTTAAACTTACCTTCGGTGACAGTGCCGGTAGCCTTTGCAACGTACATACATAACTGAAGGATATCCTGTCGCTGCTGGTGGGCAGCTATTCTGACGATTTCTGCACAGACGCTGGGAATATCGATCTGCCGGCCCTGATTGAGAAGGCTGACAGTCCTGTTTAACGCCTTTTCAAGTCGCCGTTTTGACCTGTTGGAGCCATTAAAGGCAGCGATGTTCGTTTGAGCCCAGCTCTTTATAAGCTCAAGCTCACAATCAGCAAGGTCATTATCTGCAATAGCAACGGCAAAGGCCAGCGTTATAGCGAGAATCTTCGCATGCTCAATGTTTTCCTGCAGATCAATATAACCCAACGCTGAGTTTTCGTAGATGAAATTGCAATATGTCGAAGCAATTTTCTCACCGCTTTTGCCTGCAAGAATTGAAACGACGAGCAACAAATCTCTTTTTCCTCTTCTGGGCAAAGTGAGCCAATCAGCATTAATCTTTGCGACAGTTATCCAGTCCGAAAGCTTTGTAACAGCCTTCGGAAGTCTGCCAAGCTCAGTTGAATAGCAAAAAACAGACGAATCATTCATCTGCCATCTTTCGAGACTACTATGGGCCGGTTTTGCCTTGGAGATCCCATCAGTAACATCAGTGATAACAATTTGCGCGATGGTGTGCCGACGGTCTTTGGGCGCACGGATTGAACCCTTGATTTTAACGACAAAGCCATCTTTTTGTTTTTGCTGACGGTTTTCAGCAGCCGATGATATAGAACAATCAAGTTGATTTTCCCGCCGGTGATGCTCAAACAGACCGGTGTCTTTTAATTTGCCCCAGATCCAAGACTTAAGTTGTTCAACGCCTTTGAATTGCATTTTTTTGTCGTTGTATTACTGGACTTTAACCGAACGCAGATGCTCGGCTTTTTCCTTTAAATCCTGCTGCTTCATATCTCCCTGCCGATCGAGAGAAAATTTCGCCTCGACAGCTCTGCCTGACTGGACATCCTCAAAATAACAGTGCATTCTCTGGTTTACATCGTAGCTGTAAGTAACCCTTATCGGACATTCGGAAGGTCTTCCCGGCGGCAGCTTCAGTTTGTGCGTTGCGATTTTATTAACGAATTTGACATCGGTGTCTTCTCCCTGCGTGATGGTTATCTCCAACTCGGTCTGTCCCTCGGAAACAGTATAGAAAGTTTTAGTCACCTGACAGGGCAAGGGAGTGTTTTTCTCCAAAATTATACGATTTTCAACTACCCTTTTTCCCGTTTTTTCATCTATGGGAGCGCAGATTGTGCCGTAGCTGTGATTACAAACATCTGTAAGTCTGATATGCTTCAGGCCTGTAGCGATACCGTCTGGCAAGGCATCGGAGCTTTGTCTCGCAAGGGTCAATCCAGCGTGGATAGCCGCTCCGAGAGTAACACACTCGTCGACATTGACGGCAATTTCAGGCTTAAAACCGAATATTTTTTCGAGTCGCTGCTGAACGACGGGGATTCTGCTACTTCCGCCAACGAGCAGAATCTTATCAATCTGTGACGGTTTAAGTTTTGCTTCTTCAAGGGCAACCTCAAGCATAATACCGATTCGTGAGATAAGGTGCGAGATTGCATCCTCAAACATTTCACGTGTAATTTCAACCTTCATATTG
Source organism: uncultured Pirellulales bacterium (assembly GCA_964493425.1). GTDB lineage: Bacteria > Planctomycetota > Phycisphaerae > Sedimentisphaerales > Anaerobacaceae > CAYLMG01. Next base: position 207,379 of record CAZBMW010000001.1, on the reverse strand, counting down.
CCGGCTTCACTATAGATTATATTTTTCGAAGCTTTTCTCCTCGAGAGCGTCTTTTTAATGTCTTCAGCCTCGTCTTCGTATCTTGCCCTTTCCTCTTCGGAACTAATTAGCTCTGCTGCGAACTTGTCTCTGTACTTCTGCTCGAGGATTTCAAGAATTTTTTTATCGAAGTCAATACCTCCGAGCTTATGGTCTCCCTGCGAACAAATAATGTCCATCTGACGGTCTTTCACGTCCATTATTGTAACATCGAAAGTGCCTCCACCAAGGTCGTAGACGAGCACTTTTCCGAAGACGGTACAGTTAGTGGCATAATACAAAGCGGCAGCGACGGGTTCATTGACAATGCCGATAACGTTAAGCCCGGCGATAGCTCCGGCATCCATTGTTGCCTTCCTCCTTACCTCATCAAAGTGAGCAGGGACGGAAATAACAACATCCTGAATCCAGTAATTTTGAACAGAGCAATCCTCTTTGAGTTTTTTTAGAATAAGCGCAGAGAGCTCGACAGCGGTCCAGTCTCTGCCGTTGATGTTTATTCTATATGAGGCGTCCCCCATATGCCGCTTTATCCATCGCACAGACCTTTCCGGATTGAGGTGCCGGCAGTTAATTGCCTCAAGACCCACACGAATAACCTCTGAGTTTTCCTCGTCAAAGAAAATCGCCGACGGAGTAAGCCTTTCACCTTCCGAATTCGGGACAATTTCAGGCCTACCGATAGCGTTCAGTACCGCCAGAGACGAGAATGTTGTGCCAAGGTCAATGCCCGCTATGGCAGATTTTTTCGAGGCATTGTTAGACATTTTGTTATCCCCTCGTTCTGTCAGAATACTCTAACCGAACAGCTTTACCCTCGCTGTACGCACAACTTTGAAGTTTTCATCGTCAATAAAATGACGATACCCCGGCTTTACGAGATGAGCGATTTTACCTTTTAGTTCAGGCTGCGGAGCACTGACCTTTTCTTTCACGGCTTCAGCAATTTTTTCCTGGCCGTTGTAATCACTGTCAATTTCCAGCTTATATTGTTCAATACCGCTGGATTCAAGAGAAAAAATGAGCTCGTCTCTTACTTCCTCAAGGTCGGCTGTATCAACACCATTTTTCCTGAGCTGCTCTATTCTGTTCTCAAGATTATCGATGCAGCGAATAACCTTAAGGCCGAAACTTTTAATTATATTCCAGTCGTAGCCGTCCTGGAGTTTTTTGATTCTGTCCTGCTGACCCAGGGCATATTCTCGAATTGCAGAAACCTGCTGCATAAGTTCCCTGATGGTGCCATCGGAGGGGCGTGAGCGGTCGAGAGTTACCTGCTTAAGAGTCCGAGCCATTTGCCTGAATTCGGCCAACTGCTTTTCCAGACTCTTGCTCTGAGCCTTTAGGACTTTCTCGAGCTTAGCCGTATCCTCGTCGGTTTCCGAAAATATCCTGCGCTTCGTCAGTGACTTATATCTTTGATTCAGCCTGTCGCCCTTGAGCTTCAAGGACTTTTTAGACTCTGCAGCCCGGCCATCGGAAAACATCAAACTAATGTCTTTGGAGCCGCCTGCCGAGGAATCAGAAGAAGATTGAGCTTCTAAAGTAGTCTCGGAATAGACATGGTCGGCTTTGCCGCGTTTGGACGACCCTTTACTGAAGTCAGACCAGCCGGAACTTGTAAGGATTTCGGCGTTAACGTGCTGTTTGGCTTTTTGATTGTCAGTTTTTCGTTTTGGTGATTCAACTGCTTTATGCGGTCTTTGCTGCGCTTGAAGATTTTCACCGCCGCCCTGATGCACCACTTCTGAAGAAGAAATAACCCTAAAACCGAATAAATGACGATATACGAACCTGAAAGCAAACCACAAGAGCAACCATATAAAAATTGCACCCCCCGTGAGAATAAATACAGCTGAAGTATCAATCAAAAGGCCTTTGCTCTGTCTTTGCGTGTTATACTCATTAAGCTTTTGCTGCCAGTCATCACTTGAGAAAATGTCGGCCAGATAGCGGATATCAATTTCATCGGCTGTTACTTTATCCATTTTTTCAAGGCGTGTTTTGATATCTTCGAGTAGCCATTTTTCCTTTCTCTGCTCGAGCAGTCCCCATCCGAGTGTTGCTGCACCAGCGAACAATAACACTAAACCCAAAACAGCGGATTTTTTTCCCACACTCGCCACTTCTGATTCCAAGTCATCTATAAAGAAACTTGTCCTCCAAACCACGGTGTCAAGAAGTCAGAATGCTTCGGACCACACGGACAAAAGCCTGATAAAAACATTCCAATCACGGCCTAAAAACATACAGACGCTGTCTTAAAAACCGCCAAAATAAACTATAAATAATAATCGGGTAACAATCAAATCAACTGAAAACAAAAAAGTGCAGTTACTGAAAGTCCGATAGGACTTGATTAAGTGTCACAAAAAAGTATACCAGTTAAATCGATATTTTTTTATAAGACGAAAAAAATTCCAGCAGCAACAAAATCTGTTCTACTGTCCCTTTAGCCATCTATCAACAGCACAAGCAGCTTTGCGCCCGCTATCGATTGCGCTAACAACCAGAGAGGCTCCGCTAATCGCATCACCTGCGGCGAAAACCCAGCTCCGGCTTGTCTGGTAATTATTTACAAAGACATTTCCTTTATCATCAAGCTTCAAATCCAAATCATCCACCAGAGGTTTATGGACGAGATGCATAAAACCAAGAGCAAGAATGACAAGGTCGGCCTTGAGGATAAATTCGGTCCCAGCCAGCTCTTTTATCTTCCAGTTTCCGCAATCTTCTATCCACTGCACCCTGCAGGCATTGAGCTGCTTTACGATTGTTGCCGAGCCTGAAAAACTTTTCGTTAAAACCGACCAGATACGCTCGCATCCTTCTTCGTGAGAAGATGATGTTCTCATAACGCGCGGCCAGGTTGGCCAGGGTGTATCCGGCGGGCGAGAATCCGGCGGTTTGGGTAAAATTTCAAGCTGATAAATCTGTTTTGCGCCCTGCCTGCGGGCGGTTCCCACACAGTCGCTCCCGGTGTCACCACCACCTATGACGACTACAACCTTATCTTTCGCTGTTATTATTTCAGAATCATCGATAAGCTCGCCGGCATTGAGTTTATTTTGCGTCTTTAAGAAGTCCATCGCAAAGATAATATTGTCATATCCTCTACCCGGAACAGTGAGGTCTCTCGGCTGAGCAGCCCCCATTGCCAGACAAATGCAATCAAACATTTTCTGCAGATAACGTGCGGAGATGTCTGTTCCGACATCGACCTCGGTCTGAAACTGCACACCTTCAGCAGCCAGTTGCTTTAATCTGCGGTCAATAATATTTTTTTCGAGTTTGAAATCGGGTATGCCATATCGAAGCAGGCCGCCGGGCTTGAGATCTTTGTCAAAAACAACTACGCTGTGCCCTGCCCTTGCGAGTTGCTGAGCGCAGGCAAGACCCGCCGGCCCCGAGCCTATAATAGCAACTTTTTTTCCGGTTTTTTGCAAAGCAGGTAACGGCCTAATCCAGCCATTGTCGAATCCGCGTTCGACTATCTGCAGCTCAATATCTCTGATTGCTACAGGCTCGTCATTTATACTCAGGGTACAGGCCGTCTCACAGGGTGCGGGACAGACCCTGCCTGTAATCTCAGGGAAATTATTTGTCGAATGCAAAAGCTGACAGGCCCCCTGCCACTGGTTATTATAAATAAGCTCGTTCAACTCCGGCACATTATTTCCGAGAGGACAGCCTGCACCGTGACAGAAAGGGATACCGCAATCCATACATCTTGCGGCCTGCTGATAAATCGCCTCCGCAGTCAAAGGCAACTCAAGCTCATTGAAATCATAAATCCTTTCCTGAACAGGTCTTTTGCCCGACACCTGACGTTTATATCGTAAAAAACCTTTAGTCTCACCCATAGAAGACCTCCTCGGTAGCAGGAGTCGTTTCAGTGTCCCTTTGTTCGGCGGCTCTCATTTTCTCTATGGCCTTTCGATAATCGATTGGAACAACTTTCACGAACTTTCCAACCATATCCTGCCAGTTATTAAGAACCTGTTGTGCCCTTTTGCTCTGAGTCCGGTCGTAATGTCGGCTGACCAAATCATACAATCTCTTCTTGTCATCTTCCTGCCAGACGCTTTCGAGCTCCACAAGGTCGAGATTGCAGAGCGTGTCAAAAAGCTGCATTTCATCGAGCACATAGGCAACACCTCCGCTCATACCCGCGGCAAAGTTACAGCCGGTCTTGCCCAGCACAACAACCGTACCGCCTGTCATATACTCACAGCCGTGGTCACCGACCCCCTCAACTACCGCTACTGCCCCGCTGTTGCGGACGCAAAAGCGTTCGCCGGCAATACCGTTGACAAAGACCTCGCCGCTGGTAGCACCATAAAGAAGAGTATTTCCAGCAATGATGTTCTCGTGAGCGGGAAAAGCAGCTTTTCCAGGAGTCTTAACAATGATTCGCCCGCCGGAAAGACCTTTGCCGAGATAATCATTACTTTCGCCGATAAGTTTCAGCGTCACTCCGGCGACCAAAAATGCCCCGAAACTCTGACCGGCTGAACCCCGAAACGTTATCTCTATGCTGTCTTCGGGTAATCCCCCAGGGCCGTATTTTTTGACAATACGATTACTCAGAATTGCACCCACAGCCCTGTCAGTGTTTTTGATAGGAAGCTCAACGGCTGTTTTTGTTCTATTTTCGATAGAGGCTTTTGCCTTTTCGATAATCCGCCAGTCAATATGGTCATCAATCCTGCGCTTCTGAGGATTGACCTGCCTTAAAGCTGAGCCATGAGGAGCCTGGGGTTTTCTGAATACAGCCGAGAAGTCCAGCCCCATCGCTTTGAAATGCTCGACAGCCTTTTTAGTCTTTAGCCTGTCAACTCTGCCGACCATATCTTCAAATTTCCTAAAGCCGAGCTCAGCCATAATCTGACGAACATCCTCTGCAACAAAATACATAAACCTCTCAACGTATTCAGGCCTGCCGGCAAATCTCTTTCTCAGCCGCTCATCCTGTGTGCCGATTCCAAAAGGGCAGGCGCCTTCGTGACATTTTCGAAGCAGGGTACAACCAAGCGTGACAAGGGCTGCGGTTCCGAAACCAAATCTCTCCGCACCGAGCAGGGCTGCAATAACAATATCCCTGCTGGTCTTCAACTGGCCGTCAACCTGCACCCTGATTCTGTCCCGCAGATTATTCATAACAAGCACCTGCTGAGTTTCAGCCAGTCCGAGCTCCCAGGGGCATCCTGTATGCTTGATAGAAGATAACGGGCTTGCACCGGTTCCGCCGTCGTGGCCGCTGATAAGAACCTCATCCGCACCGCCCTTGGCAACACCTGCGGCAATGGTACCGACACCAACCTCAGCAACGAGCTTTACCGAGACTTTAGAATCGGGATTTGCGCACTTGAGGTCATAAATCAACTGCGCCAGGTCCTCGATGGAGTAGATATCGTGATGGGGCGGCGGCGAAATAAGCGTAACGCCCGGAGTGGAATGTCTCAGCCGGGCGATTTCCTCGGTGACCTTATGGCCCGGAAGCTGGCCTCCCTCACCTGGTTTTGCACCCTGTGCTATTTTAATCTGCAGCTCTTTTGCGTTTGCAAGGTAGTTAATGGTGACACCGAATCGGCCGCTTGCAACCTGCTTGATGCCGCAGTTTTTGGAATCACCATTCTCCAAAGGGACATACCGCGCGGGGTCTTCGCCGCCCTCACCGGTATTGCTCATAGCACCCAGACGGTTCATCGCTATAGCGAGGCACTCGTGCGCTTCTTTGCTTATAGAGCCGTGACTCATCGCACCGGTACAAAATCTTTTCACGATTTCACCGGCGGGTTCCACCTCTTCCAACGGCACTTTTTCGGCCGGCACAAAATCAAAAAGCCCCCTTAGCGTACAAAGCTTTTCAGCCTGGTCATTGACGGCATTGGCATAATCGGTATAGGCCTGCGGGTCATCAAACTTTACGGCATGCTGAAGTTTGGAAACCGTGGTCGGATTCCAGAGGTGATGCTCACCATTACTTCTGAAATGATAAAATCCACCAAATGGTAATTCAAGCGCCCCGGCAGGGCGCTGCTGAAAAGCATCTTTATGAAGAGCGACTACATACCGTGCAATTTCACGCAGGCCGATTCCGCTGATACGAGAATTCGTTCCTGCAAAATATTTTTCTATGATTTCATTATTCAGGCCGACGGCTTCAAAGAGTTGAGCACCGCAATAGCTTCGAAGCGTGGAGATGCCCATCTTGCTCATCGTTTTTAAGATTCCCTTTTTTACAGCAGCTATGTAGTTGTCCGCGATTTGAATCGCCTCCATATCTGCGGGCAGAGCTCCCTGTCGCTGCATCTCATCAAGGGCCTCGAAAGCCAGATAAGGATTAACGGCATTGGCACCAAAGCCCGAAAGCAAACAAAAATGCATAACCTCTCTCGGCTCACCGCTTTCAACAATAAGGCCAACTTCCTTTCTAAGTCCGCAATCGAGCAAACTATGGTGAACCGCAGATACTGCCAAAAGCGAAGGTATCGCCGCCTTCGACTCATCTATACCACGGTCGCTGATGATTATAAAAGAAGCTCCGTTTTCGACTGCCCGCTTCGCAGAATCGACGAGGTCATTTATCGCATTTTCAATAGCGACGGCCGGCTCAGCAGTATTCACGTCAAACAACGCCGAGATGGTTACACATTTAAAATCATCACGACTGACTGTTCGCAAACGCTCAATGTCTTCGTTCGTAAGAACAGGATGCGGAAGCTTCAATTGCCTGCAATGAAGCGGACCTTCATCAAGAAGGTTTTGCTTTTTTCCGGTAAAAACCATCAGGCTCATTACCAATCCTTCACGAAGGGGGTCGACAGCCGGATTTGTCACCTGGGCAAAAAGCTGTTTGAAATAATCGAATAACAATCTCGGCTTGTCCGAAAGAACAGCGAGTGGTGTATCATCACCCATCGAGCCTACAGGCTCCTGGCCGTTAACTGCCATTGGCGTAAGAACCATTTTCATCCCTTCGCGAGTATAGCCAAAGGAGCGCATCTTCTTAAAGACGGTCTGCGGGTCGCTGCGCACAAGCCTTGGCGTATCAAAAAGACCACGCAACTCAATTCTGTTCTCCTCCAGCCAGCGACGATAAGGCTTTTGCCTTGCAATTTTGCTCTTTATCTCGTTGTCTGTAATAATCCTTCCTTCAGCGGTATCAATAAGAAACATACGTCCCGGCCGAAGCCGGCCCTTCTGCCGGATTTTTTCCGGCTTAAAACCAATGACGCCAGCTTCACTTGCGATAACCACCAGCCCGTCAGTCGTCACCAAGTACCTGCAGGGCCTAAGGCCGTTCCTGTCAAGCACTCCACCGATTACAGTGCCGTCGGTAAAAACCATAGCAGCGGGTCCGTCCCACGGCTCCATAACCGCAGCGTGATATTCATAAAAAGCACGCTTGTCTGTGCTGATGTGATAGCTGGTTCCGAAAGCCTCCGGAATCATCATCATCATAGAATGCGGCATACTACGGCCCGAGCGTACAAGCAGCTCTAAAACAGCGTCGAAACATTCCGAGTCACTGGCACCTTCTCTGAGAATCGGAAAAAGGTCACTGATATTGTCACCGAAGATTCTGCTCTGCATCTTCGGCTCACGCGCTTTCATCCAGTTCCTGTTACCGCTGAGCGTATTTATCTCGCCGTTGTGAGCGATGCACCTGAAAGGCTGGGCAAGCTGCCAGTTCGGAAAGGTATTCGTGCTGTATCTTTGATGTACAACAGCAAGGGCTGATTTCAATCTCTTGTCAGAAAGGTCGGGATAATAGGCGAACAACTGGTGCGCCATAAACATACCCTTGTAGCAGATTGTTCTCGACGACAGGCTGGCAATATAAAAATCATTACCAGCATCTATTGCCTTTTCCCCAACGATTCTTTCCGCTCTCTTGCGAGCAAGATATAAGTCTCTCTCGAAATCCTCACCCTGCCGGCCGCAACCATCAACAAAGATTTGCCTTATCGAAGGTTCGGCCTGCAGAGCTATCTTTCCGAGACAACTGCTGTTAGTCGGAACTGAGCGCCAGCCGAGAATTTTCATACCATAATGTCTTATTGCAGATTCAAGAACTTCGTCACAGCTTGTACGAATGTCCTTATCCTTCGAACCGAAAACCATCCCGACTGCATACCTGCCCGGTTCACTGAGTGCAAAACCGATTTTTTTAGATTCGGCTGTGAAGAATTGATGAGGCATCTGAAACAAAATCCCCGCACCATCACCTGTTATTTCATCAGCACCGGCGGCTCCACGATGATGCAGATTCAACAGAATCTCCTTGCCATATTCAATTAGGGAATGGCTTCTTCTGCCAGCGATATCAACAACCGCACCAATACCACAGCCGTCATGCTCAAAAGCCGGATTATATAACCCTTTTGCTTCCACTTTACCTTTATAAGCTTAACTAATAATCAATATCCATATTCACTATACTTATTACGCAATAAGAACGCCTAATTAAATATACTATTCTTTGAAAGATTCAGGCAGTTAATTATCTTTATATCAATTTTCAACAATACTAATACCATCAGAATAAGTAATAAGATATTAAAGCCCTGAGCAGAGATAAATCTCTACCCAGGGCCAACCAATAGCACAACCCCGAAAAAATTATACGCTCTTTTACCAAGACTTAAGAATCATAATAAAGATGGAACTCATAAGGATGAGGTCTCAGAGCCAAGGGATCAATTTCGTTATCCTTCTTCCATTGAATCCAGGTCTCAATTAAATCTTCGGTAAAAACATCGCCAGCCTTAAGGAACTTATGGTCCTTTTCAAGTGCATCTAATGCCTCAGCAAGAGAACCCGGTGTCTTCGGATACTTCGCCAGCTCTTCAGGCGTCATTTCATAGATATCACAATCCAACGGCTTTCCAGGTTCAATCTTATTCTGAATCCCATCCAGAACAGCCATAAGCATAGCAGTCCACGTGAGGTATCCATTACACGTAGGGTCAGGACAGCGGAACTCCAGTCTCTTGGTTTTCGGACTTGCCGAATACATCGGAATCCTGACACCAGCAGAACGGTTTCTTTGTGACATCACAAGATTAACAGGTGCCTCGAAACCAGGGACGAGCCTTCTGTACGAATTCGTTGTCGGAGCAGCAAAAGCCAAAATCGCCGGTGCATGCTTTAAGATTCCGCCTATGGCATAAATACCGATGATACTAAGACCGGCGTAACCATCCCCTGCGAATAATGGCTTGCCGCCTTTCCAAAGCGAAAGGTGAGTATGCATACCGCTGCCGTTATCTTCAAAAACCGGCTTTGGCATAAATGTTACCGTCTTGCCGTTCCTTTTTGCGACATTCTTAGCAATATATTTGTACCACATAAACTGGTCAGCCATTTTCAACAGGTCGGTAAACTGCATATCAATTTCACTCTGTCCGGCTGTAGCCACCTCATGATGGTGACATTCAACAACAATACCGACTTTTTTCATTTCAGCCACCATTTCACCCCGAAGGTCCTGATAGGTATCGGTCGGGCTCACTGGGAAGTAACCACCTTTGAAACTTGGTTTGTATCCAAGGTTTGGCTCTTCAAAACGGGCAGTATTCCAGGCCCCCTCAACGGAATCTATCTTATACATCCCCGTATGCTGATTTTGCTCATAGCGAACCTCATCGAATATAAAAAACTCCGGTTCCGGCCCTATGAAGCACGTGTCAGCAATACCGGTTTTCTTCAAGTAAGCCGTACCCTTTCTTGCAACGTGACGCGGGTCGCGGCTGTAATCTTCTTTAGTGACAGGGTCAACTATGTTGGCTATGATGCTTACAGTCGGCTCTTTAAAGAACGGGTCTATCACAGTTGTATCAGGGTCAGGCACAGCCAGCATATCCGAGACATGGATTCCCTGCCAGCCGCGAATCGACGAGCCGTCAAAACCGACACCATCAACAAAAGTGTCCTCATCCCATGTATCAACAGGAAAAGAACAATGCTGCCAGGTTCCTAAAAGGTCGGTAAATTTCAAGTCGACCATTTTCGCATTATTTTTCTTTGCAAATTCAAAAAACTCTTTCGGGGTCATTCTATTTTCCTTTCAATAATTTGTTTAATCTGTTTTTAGCCTATCGCTTTTCCGCCTCTTTCGCCCGTACGAATTCTTATACATTCCGGCAAGTCCACAACAAATATTTTGCCATCACCTATCTGACCTGTTCTTGCTCCTTCGGTTATTGCTTCTACGGTCGGCTCGACAAACTCCTCGTTCACTGCTATTTCCAACTTTGTTTTTTTCAGCAAGCTGCCCTGCTCCTTATGTCCCCTATAAACTTCTGCGATGCCTTTCTGTCTGCCTCGGCCGACAACACTCGATACCGTTACAAGATGAATCTCCTTTTCGGTCAATCTTCTAAGAACCTCATCAAGTCGGTCCGGCTGAATAACAGCTACTATATACTTCATTATTTCTTCCTTTCTCGTTTAGTCGATGATAGTATAAGCGGCCTCTCGATGCTGCGTCAAGTCCAGACCCACCCGTTCTTCGTGCTCACTCACCCGCAGTTTCATTACAGCATCCACGAATTTTAGAAGTAAGGCGCCGACAAGAAATGAATACACAACTGTGATAACAACCGCCTTTGCCTGAATCCACAACTGCGCCGGATTGCCATACAACAAGCCATCTGCGCCATTCGGATTAATCGTTTTCGTGGCCCATATACCGGTTGCAAGCACACCCCAGATACCTCCGATTCCATGCACACCAAAAACATCCAATGAATCATCGTAATGAAGCGTTGCCTTAAGACAAGTTACTGCCAGCCACGGAAAAACGCCTGCGCCTATACCTATCCATATTGCCCCCATTGGCGTAACAAAACCGGAGGCCGGAGTAATTGCTGCAAGGCCGGCAACCGCGCCGGTAATCATACCCAGTGTAGTCGGTTTTTTATACCTGAGCCAATCAAGTATTGACCATGTTGTTCCTGCAACTGCTCCTGAAATATGCGTTACGGCAAAGGCATTTCCTGCCAGACCGGACGCCTTCAGTGCACTGCCCGCATTAAAACCGAACCAGCCGAACCAAAGCAAACCAGCACCCAAAACTGCAAAAGGTAAGTTATGCGGAGGTGATATGGCGGATGGATATCCCTGCCTTTTTCCCAGAATCAATGCAGCCGCCAAAGCCGTCATACCTGCGTTGATATGAACGACCGCTCCTCCGGCAAAGTCAAGAGTACCGGCGTTTTTCAAAAAACCACCTGCGCCCCAGAACCAGTGGGTAATCGGGTCATATACGATGGTTGCCCACAGCAATGTAAAAATTACAAGTGCCGAAAATCTCATTCGCTCGGCAAAAGCTCCTATTATTAACGCCGGCGTTATAATGGCAAACATCATCTGGAACATCATAAAGACTTCGTGCGGGACCGTTGCGACGTAGTCGGCATTTGGCGTCATACCCACGTTCTTCAAAAACGACCAATCGAGGCCACCAATAATAGAGCTTTTATCCGGCCCGAACGATAAACTGTATCCACATATTACCCATTGAAAACTTATTATGCACAGAATCATAAAACACTGCATAAGGACCGACAGCATATTTTTTCGTCGCACCAGCCCACCATAGAAAAATGCCAGTGCCGGTGTCATAAGTAACACAAGCGCCGCTGACATTAATACCCACGCTGTATCTCCTGTGTCGATTGCAGGATTTTGACTTGTCAAAGAACTTTCTTCACCCGATGATTCTGCTTGGCAAAACGCTATGCCAGTGGTTAATAAAAGAATCACTATTAAAGTCAGTGTTACCTTCATTCCTCTTTACTCCTTGACGGTTGCTTTTGAATAAACCTTTTTGCAACTACAGAAAACGGCTGCTTATTAAATATTAGCAATGAACGTGCCAAGTCGATTTTTCAAAGCTATATTTACATAAGATGCTGTAAAAGCTATAGTTAAGCTTACAAACCGCTCGGAGCCTGTATAGAATAAAGATACATTTTTGTATTTTATTAAAAAATTACTACATTATTGTGTTTTTTACGTTAAAATGGGGGCTCTGGCAGCCGTGGCTCAGAGCCCACCATCACTTGAGCAATCTATTTGGCGCTCAAGCATTTCATTAAAAAATTCATATTACCCTATGGCCTTGCCTCCTCTTTCACCGGTGCGGATACGAATGCATTCGGGCAGATCGACTATGAAGATTTTCCCATCTCCAATCTGGCCTGTCCTCGCACCTTCTATTATTCCATTAACTGTCTTTTCAACAAAATTTTCATTAACCGCGATTTCAAGTCTGACTTTTTTTAGCAGGTTAACTTCAAACTTAACACCTCGATAGCTTTCTTCGTAGCCCTGCTGCTCGCCGCAACCGAGAGCATTGGTTACAGACATTTTTCCCACCTCATATTTATATAAAGCTCTTTTGACATCGTTAAGCCTATGCGGCTGAATATAAGCAATTATAAGCTTCATAAAAATTCCCTTCTAAAAAATCATGTGGTACTGAATATCTGGAACCCGCCGTAAGCCTCCATGCCGTGCTCGCCGATATCCAAACCTCTTAATTCCTCATCACGACCTATCCTGAGCCCGATTGCAAGGTCAATTAGCTTAAACACGATTCCCATACTAACCGCAACAAACGCAACGGCACTTACGATACCTATGATCTGCCAGCCAAGCTGCATAGGATTCGCACTATATACAAAGCCGTTATATTTCAATCCAAGCGATGCTTTGCCAAAAATGCCAACACATAAAGTTCCCCAGATTCCGCAAACACCGTGTACCGGAAAAGCGCCAACAGGGTCGTCGATTTGCAACTTGTCTAAAATCTCCACTGCCCTTACGACTATGTATCCTGCAGCAGCACCAATAACCAGAGCTGCCCAAGGGTCAACATAGGCACAAGGTGCAGTTATTGCAACCAAGCCGGCTAATGCACCATTCATAGCCATCGACAAATCGGGCTTTCCGAATCTTTTCCAGACAGTAGCCATAGCAGCTATGCCGCCCAAAGCTGCCGCCAAATTCGTATTCAACGCAACTCTTGCTATTAACGAGCCATCCCCCACCCCAAGAGTAGAGCCTGCGTTGAAACCGAACCAGCCGAACCATAATATAAAAACTCCCAAAGACGCCAGCGGTATATTATGGCCGGGCAACATATTGGGCTTGCCATCCAGGCCGTACTTGCCCTCTCTTGGTTTCAACATAATCGTCCCTACAAGAGCTGCGACACCACCGACAGTGTGAACAACGGTTGAGCCTGCAAAATCGGCAAATCCCATTTTACTTAGCCATCCGCCGCCCCATATCCAGTGGCCTACAACAGGATATATCAGGGCCGACATCAAAAACGAATAAATCAGGTAAGCAGGAAACTTCATTCTTTCAGCCATACCACCTGCAACGATAGTCGCAGCCGCTCCGCAAAATGCAGCCTGAAAAAGCCAGAAGGCATATAACGGTATCCCATTGGCTTCGTTCCCGATACCTGTAAGACAGAAACCTTTTGTTCCAACAAAAGCGTTACCATCACCAAACATAAGTGCATAGCCCACAAGGAAGAAACCAAGTGAAGCCATACAAAAATCAAGAAAGTTCTTCGTCAGTATGTTACAGGTATTTTTGGCCCTGATGAAGCCAGCTTCTACCATTCCGAAACCAGCCTGCATAAAGAAGACCAGAAACGCAGCAATAAGCACCCAGACAGTATCAAGGCCTGTAGTGATATCTGATAAATCGATAGAAAGCTGCGAAGCATATAACGGCTTTGCTAATAGAAAAAGAAAAGCAAATACAACTATCAGAATGCTTCTTCTAAATAACATCTTATCAGTTTTAATATTCATAGAATGCTCCATTCATTATTAGCTCTACGAATAGAATTTTAATAATTTTAGAATCGCAAAAGCCGTGCCATAATCTATAAATTAATCTAAGGTCTTATTATTCAAAGAGATACAAAAATGATAAGGAGAGAAAAGCTTTTTAATATATAACATTATTGTAATATTTATGTTTGCATAAAACATAATTGTATTTTTATTGTTAGCTCATGCTAAAATTTTGAAATATACCTCGGCTTTATGAATAATATTTCATCATTAGAAGCTTTTTGACAGGCTTATGCCTGCGAAAAAATAATCACTTCCTTTTCTAAAGGCATCCGACTTTCGAATCGAGTCACCCAACAGCGTCACATAATACAGGTTTCCGGCAAGCGTCCAGCCGTCAGAAAGCTCGACAGGAAACGAGGCTGTCAACTGCCAGTAATTCATCTTATCATCGTCAACTCCCCAATAAGCATGGTTGTACGAGCTCGAACCCCAGGTCAGCTCCGAGCCAAGAGTCAAGCCAACCGGCAAATCAGGGCCGAGCTCGAAGATTTTATCGATTGAATGTTCAAGATTGAACGAGACGAACGTACCGGCTGCAGCGTGAACATCGTGATATACGGTAAAAGATGGATTCAGTGGTAGATCGAAGTTCAGGCCCCAGTAAATCTCGGTAGTATCACCGGCACTCGGAAAGTAATAATAAATCGTACCGAAAGAAAAACCCACGCCTTCAAAGCCCGGCAGGTCATCTGAATAATCCAGAATATAATCAAATTCTGTGAATTCACCGTTCTGAGAATTTATATTTGTAGTTTCAAAATTACCCCAGAATGTAGCTTTCCATTTTCCAAAACCAATGTTAACATTAGGCCAAAGCACCGGGTCATCTACTACATTCTGCCCTCTCCATATATACTTGCCGACATAATCCAGGGATAAATCAACCGAGATATCCTGGTCACCTTCCGCTGAAGCAAATCCTGACAAAGCAAAAAGATACAACAAACACAATATATTTTTTCTTATCATCTTGGCACTCAATCAAAACTTCCAACATTAATTCAAAAAAAGCTAAATCTACTGGATTATTCTCACTATGCAATTTTAATGCCAAAGAAAACAAAAATCATAACTTTTTGATATGTAAGAAGTTAAGGTAAAAAATTAAAAATTCGGCTGCAACATATTTGAAATATTAATATGCTTATGATACAAATATGTAGTATATTATATAATGAGACTTAATAAAGTAGTTTCTGTAAGGATTAGAGTTTGATGAACTCCAATAACAACACGAATATCATAAAACAGTCAAAATTCCCCAATAGCCTCGATACCCTATATAAAATCAGCCAGATTCTTGCTTCAGGATTAAATCAAAAACAGACACTGGCTGAAGTGCTTGACCTGCTCGACAATGAACTTGAGATGAAAAGAGGAGCAATAACCCTTTTGTCGCCGAGCGGGAATGAAATAACAACTGAAGTAACGCTTAAACTGCCTAAAAACCGCAATACAAAAGTAAGCTACAAAATAGGAGAAGGCATAACCGGTAAAGTTATACAAACCGGCAAGGCAATGATAGTGCCTAAGGTATCGGAAGAACCCTTGTTTCTCAACAGGTTCGGCAGGGGACAAGAAACAAAAGAAGAAATAAGCTTTATCTGTGTGCCTATCTCGATAGACAAGGAGACAATAGGAACAATATCAATTGACAGGACATATAATCAAAATATCCCTCTCGAAGACGACCTGCGAGTATTAAGTATTGTAGCAAGTATGATAGCAAATAATGTAAGAGGCCAGCGAGAGGAAGAGGCTTTGCGCCGAACGCTCGAAGACGAAAACATAAGGCTTCGCAGCGAGCTCGAGGACCGGTTCAGGCCGGAAAACATCATCGGCAACTCCAATGCTATGCGCGATGTTTACAAACAAATACACCAGGTCGCAGCAAGTGACACCACAGTCCTGATACGAGGTGAATCGGGCACAGGCAAGGAATTGGCAGCCCATGCTATTCACTACTCGAGTCCGCGAGCAAACGGCCCGTTTATAAAAGTAAATTGTGCTGCCCTCAACGAAAACCTGCTGGAAAGCGAACTGTTCGGCCACGAAAAAGGAGCCTTCACCGGGGCCATTCAGAGCCGCAAAGGCCGGCTGGAAGAGTCAAACGGCGGAACGGTCTTTCTCGACGAAATCGGGGATTTTTCACAAGCCATTCAGGTCAAGCTGCTGCGTGTTCTCCAGGAACGTCAGTTCGAACGCGTCGGAAGCAACAAAACCCTCGAAACCAATGCAAGAATCATAGCTGCGACAAACAGTGACCTCGAAAAAGCAGTTGAGAACAACAGTTTTCGCCAGGACCTTTATTACCGGATAAATGTCTTTCCGATTTTTCTGCCACCATTGCGCGACCGCAAGGACGATATCCTTTTGTTAGCAGATTATTTTGTAGAAAAGTATTCGAAGAAAATGAATAAAGACGTCCGGCGGATAAGCACGCCAGCAATCAATATGATGGTTGCCTATCACTGGCCGGGCAACGTCAGAGAGCTGGAGAACTGCATCGAAAGGGCAGTACTTTTAAGCACCGACAGTGTGATTCACGGCCACCATTTGCCGCCGACACTGCAAACATCAGAAGCCTCAGACACTATCGGCATCGGCTCATTGAAGGATAGAGTGGCTCTTTTTGAGCGAGATGTAATTATCGACGCCTTAAAGCGACACAACGGCAGCATCGCAGCAGCAGCACGTGACCTTAATTCGACTGCAAGGATTATAGGATACAAAATCAAAGAACTCGGAATAGACTATAAAAAATATCGCAGGAAAAGGAGCTGATTATGACAGCGTGGGCAAGCACCGGTGTTCACGGCCTAGATAAGATACTCGGTGACCTGAGAAAAGGCGATAACATCGTCTGGCAGGTTGATAGTATAGAAGACTATACGCATTTCGTGAATCCATACATTACAAAAGCACTGCAGGACAAACGCAATATTGTTTATATGCGTTTCGCACAGCATAAAGCTCTTATAGAACAGCAATCCGGTGTTACTATGTACAAACTGAACGCTGACAGCGGATTCGAGACCTTTACGAAACAGGTGCATAACATAATTGCAGAGCACGGATTAGAGACTTATTACCTGTTCGACTGTTTATCGGATTTGCTCAGCGCCTGGGCTACGGATTTGATGATTGGCAACTTTTTTATGGTCACCTGCCCTTATCTGTTCGAGCTGGAGACGATTACCTATTTTGCAATACTTAGAAACCGCCACTCCTTCAAAACCATTGCACGAATCCGCGATACAACTCAATTGCTGCTGGACGTATATAATTTCGAAGGCAACTTCTACGTACACCCCTTAAAGGTATGGAACCGCCACTCACCTACTATGTTCCTTCCGCACCAGATGAAAGGTGAGGATTTTATTCCAATTATCAGCAGTATGGATGCAGCAAAGCTTTTCTCTCATATCTCTCAAAAAGGCCTAGACGGCTCTGCAAGAATCCTCGACCACTGGGACAGGCTGTTCATGGACTCAGAGAAATTATTAACTAAACCTGCAGACACGAAAGAAGTTACGAGAAACATCGAACAGATTTGTAAAATAATTATCGGCAGGGAGAGGAGAATTTCATCATTAGCACAGAAATACTTTTCCCTTGAAAATCTTATCAACATCAAATCCAGACTTCTGGGCAGCGGATTCATCGGCGGGAAAGCTGCGGGGATGCTTCTGGCACAAAAGATTCTTTTGAACGACAAATCTATGGACTGGGAACAATATCTTGAGCAGCACGATTCATTTTATATCGGCTCAGATGTTTTTTATACCTACATCGTCGAAAACGGCTGGTGGAAACTTTTTATGAAACAGAAAACACCGGATGATTACTTCACAGCCGCCGAACTGTTAAAGGAAAAGATGCTTACGGGTAAATTTCCGGAGCAGATACGTGAGCGGTTCCAGGAGATGATAGAATATTTCGGACAGTCACCCATTATCGTACGTTCGAGCTCACTTCTGGAAGATTCTTTTGGCAACGCGTTCGCGGGCAAATACGAGAGTATTTTTCTTGCCAACCAGGGCAGCCCACAGCAACGGCACGCTCAATTTGAAGAGGCGGTCAGGAAAATATACGCCAGCACAATGGACGAAAATGCATTAACCTACCGATTGCAAAGAGGATTGGCTCAGCAGGATGAACAGATGGCTTTGCTGGTCCAGAGAGTTTCCGGCTCTTACCATAATCATCATTTCTTCCCCGACCTTGCAGGCGTTGGAATTTCTTATAATACTTTTACCTGGCATCCGAGTCTTGACCCAAAAGCAGGTATGATTAGATTGGTAATCGGCCTCGGTACCCGTGCAGTGGACCGGGTAGAAGATGACTATCCTCAAATAATCGCTCTTGATAAACCCCTGTTCAGGCCTTATGCAGACTCGGAGGATATTAAAAGGTTCTCACAGCATCGTGCTGAAATCATTGATACCAACCAAAACAGTCTGACAACCTTGAGCTCACCAGAGCTTATCAATGAACTGACCTTTGATATTGATTTAATAGCAACGCCGGACCATCAAACAGAGCAAAGAATGAAAGAACTCGGAATGAAAGAAAAACGGGCCTGGATATTGACGTTTAAGAAATTACTATCAGAAACAGATTTTCCGAAAATTATACAGAGAATGTTAAAAACACTTGAGAATCACTACCAATATCCTATCGACATAGAGTTTACCACCAATTTTACAAAGGACAACCAATTCAAAATTAATCTGCTTCAGTGCCGGCCGCTGCAGACAAAAGGCTTAAGGGCAAATGTGCGAATCCCGGATAATATTGAAAAAAATAAACTACTAATTAAATCCCGCGGCTACACCATGGGAGGAAGCATTTCGCAACCTATCAAAAGAATGATTTACATTGAGCCTAAAAACTATATCGAAAAAAACCTCTCAGAAAAATATGAAATCGCACGCATTGTCGGGAAATTAAATAGACAAATAACCAACAAAGAAACAACGCCGACCATGCTAATCGGACCGGGCAGGTGGGGAACAACAACACCTTCTCTGGGTGTGCCGGTAAACTTTGCAGAAATCAACAATATATCTGTTATCGTGGAAATAGCATATGAAGGCAGCAACCTGATGCCGGAGCTTTCTTTTGGAACACACTTTTTCAATGACCTTGTTGAAAGTGATATTTTTTATATAGCTTTGTTTCCCCAAAAACAAGATGTTATCTTTAATGAAAACCTCCTTTCAAAAATGCAAAACCTCTTGACTGATTTTGTCCCTGAGGCAGAACAGTTCAAAGATGCGATTAAGGTATACGAAAACAGTGAACAAAACCTTCAACTTATCTGCGACGTGATATCTCAAAAAATTATTTGTCTTCTATCATAAAACGCTGCAGTATTAGTGTAAAATCTGCTTTTATCAAAGATACATTTACCCTGCCTAAAAGTATGTTGTCGGAAACAAAATTGGCCTTACTATTATAAGACGAAGTGGCAATATGAAAGAACACGCAAATTAAAAACAGGCTGCAATACAACCGATAATATGCACCTCATAAGTAATTAAACACATTCAATCTATTCCTTCCGGTCGTTTCTTTTATTCGCTAACCGTTAAGCTGCAAAAAAATATCACCGAAAATAATAATAAATGTAAGGCTAACCGTACGAATATTACGATTTTTTCGGGGGTACTGTCGTGCTTTTTAAAAAACTACCTCGACAAGTTACTCTTTGTCTTTAGCAACTCAACTATCTTTCTGGTATCACCATAAGTGCTTGTTGATAATGCCCTCGTTAAAAAACTAAGCGAGGCCGAGAAGAGCTGGAAGCGGTAACGATGACTGATGTATTAAGGAGCGCAGCCTTTATTTAGATTCGGACAAATTTCGGTTAGCACCCATAAAAAGGTGCTCGTGAACTTGCTAATTGTACTAATCTTAAAGTTCACAGTATCCGCGCGTTAAAAACTGTAGAGAGAGGTGACAAGGAAAAATCCTGACTTAAAAAAGTCAGTAGATGTGGCTTTAATACCAAAAAGAGAAATGAGAAGTAGAACTTACATACTTGTGCTTCTTGTCCTGAGCCTTCTGGCATCAGTGCAAGTCCAGCAGGTCCAGGCTGCTGAAAGTAAGGAGTATCAAATCAAGGCTGCTTTTTTATATAACTTTATACAATTCGTTGACTGGCCTAAGGAGAAAGTGGCTGACAGTAATCAGCCGATAATCATCGGTATCATCGGCAAAGACCCTTTCGGAAGTGTCTTTGAATCGCTCAAGAGCAAGAAGATTAAAGGAAAAGGAGTTGTCATAAGAAGACTAAAGACTTTCAAAGAATTAAAGAAAAATGGAAAGTTGGAAGATAAAATAAACGAGCTTAAAAAACTCCATGTATTGTTTATTTGTTCCTCGGAGAATAAAAATCTCAAGCAGATAATCGACCTTATTAAGACTGACAATATTCTTACCGTCGGTGAAACTGATGATTTTCTTGAAAACGGCGGAATTATCAATTTTGTGCTCGAAGAGAAAAAGGTCCGTTTTGAAATCAACCTCGATGCCGCAAATACATCAAACCTGAAAATCAGCTCTCAGCTATTGCGGCTGGCAGAAAAAGTAATACAGAAAAAGGAGGAAACAAAAAAAGCCGATAAATAAGTAGGGTTGAAATATGATTATTCCCAGGTTTCAAGACATAACAATAAAGAACAAGCTAACAGCAATAATAATGCTGACAAGTGTTACTGCGCTGCTTATTGGACTAAGTGCCTTTATCACATGGGAATACTTCGACACCAAGGAAAATATGCTGGCAAGCCTTTCAACGCATGCAGCCATAATAGCTGATAATACCAAAGCGGCTGTGGTTTATGAAAACGCCGATGATGCCCGTGAGATTTTAAGCGCTCTCCGTGCAGCTCCTTCTATTATTCATGCTCGAATTTCTACCAAGGACAACGACACTTTAGCAATTTTTAATAAAGACCCAAACGACACAAGTTTACATCTTCTACAAATTAAGGATGTGTTATATAGCTTAACCCATTATTCCCTAAATATGAAAAAAAACATCTTACTCGACAATGAAAAAATCGGTACAATTTACTTGAAAAGCGACCTTAGCGAAATAAAACGGGGAGTAACAAGAACGGCAACAATCGGGTCAGCCATCGCGGCAATTATAATATTTGCAACCTTTCTTGTCTCGTCAAAACTTCAGAAGATTATTTCCGGGCCAATCCTCAGCTTAGCCGGAGTTGCAAAGGATGTTTCAGAAAACAAGGACTATTCAACACGAGCACTAAAGAACAACAATGATGAAGTAGGTCAGCTAATCGATGCCTTTAATGAAATGTTATACGAGATACAGGAACGCGACCTGGAACTTACACATCTTAATGAAAAGCTGGAGCTTCGAGTCAAGGAACGCACAGCGGATTTAATGAATGCCAACAAAAAGCTGGAAAACTTAAACAAGGAACTGGAAGAAACAGTAGAAAAACTGATAGCAGCCAATATCGAACTTGCTGATTTTGCCCACATAGCAGCTCACGACCTAAGGGCTCCGCTACGGGCTATTGGCAGTCTGGCTGGTATGATTGTAGAAGATTATAAAGACAGGCTGGATGAACAGGGCCAAAAGAAACTTAATCTTCTTATACAAAGAACGGAACGAATGAGCGAGCTTATCAACGGAATCCTCAAATACTCTGAAGTTGGTCGGTTCAGCAATGTGAAAGAACAAGTTGACCTCAATCAAGTAGTAGAAGAAGTAATATCAAGCATTTCGCCACCGGAGAACATAGAAATAAAAGTAGAAAACAAATTACCAACTATCATCTCTGAAAAAACACGATTACTCCAGCTTTTCCATAACCTGCTGAGTAATGCAATAAAATATACAGATAAACCACAGGGTCTTATCAAAATCGGTTGTGTCGAAGAAAACGATTTTTGGAAATTTTATGTCTCCGACAACGGAGCCGGTATAGAAGAAAAATACTACGAGAAGATTTTCAAAATTTTCCAGACTCTTTCCAGACGAGATGAAGTCGAAAGCACAGGCATAGGCCTTACAATGGTCAAAAAAATCATTGAAATGTGCAATGGACAAATATGGGTGGAATCAAAATTAGGGCATGGAAGCACATTCTTTTTTACTTTGCCAAAGCAAAAAATGGAGGTAAAAAAACATGCGAAACTCCAAACCAATATTGTTGGTTGAAGACGACGACGTGGATGCGATGACAACAAAACGTGCCCTCAGTGAAATCAAGGTGACAAACGAATTAATACACCGAGTCGACGGCGAAGACGGGCTGAATTATTTAAGGCAAGATGATGTTGAGAAGCCCTGCGTCATACTTCTGGATCTGAATATGCCTCGGATGAACGGCTTTGATTTTTTGAAACACATAAAGGATGATGAAACCTTAAAGAAAATACCCGTGGTAGTATTAACCACATCCGATGCTGACCAGAATATAATCGAAAGCTTTGAAATGGGAGTTGCGGGCTATATTACAAAGCCGGTCGATTACAAGCAGTTCGTCGAGGCGATAAGAACAGTAAATATGTACTGGACATTAAGTATGCTACCCAATGGAGATTGACACAGTTGTTTCTTATCAGTTGTTCTTTGAGATATAAAATAAATACTTTAAGGGCAAAACTTTGTTACCTCTTAACAGGCTGGGGTAAATCAACCCGGAGTTTCGGCAGAGACTGAGGATAGTTCTGGCGAATAAACTCAACCAGCTTCTCTCGAACATGGCAGCGAAGATCCCAGCCGGCTGACGCATCCGAAGCACTCATAAGAGCACGCAGCTCAACTGTCTTCTCGGAGGTATTGGTAACCTGCAGCACACATACCTTTCCATCCCAAAACTCAGATTCCTTTAAGATACTTTGCAGCTGTTGTCTAATAGCTTCGATGGGCACCGTATAATCAACATAGATAAACACAGTGCCAAGCAAATCTGCCGTCTTTCGAGTCCAGTTCTGGAACGGCTTTTCTATAAAATAGGTTATAGGCACAATTAGACGCCTTAAATCCCATATCCTAACAACCACATAGGTCAAAGTTACTTCTTCTATTCGACCCCATTCGTTCTCAACAATGACAACATCATCTATGCGAATCGGCTGGGTAAAAGCTATCTGAACACCAGCTATAAAGGTCCCTATGGTCTTCTGAGCCGCCATACCGACTATAAGGCCAATGATACCCGCTGACGCCAGAATGGTAGTGCCAAGCTGACGTACCTTCTCAAAGGTCATCAACATTGTCCCAAGTGCTAAAATAACAACTGCCACAATTACTATTCTCTTCAAAACACCCAATTGTGTATGGATTTTTCTGGCGCTGAGATTGTCCTTTCTGTCAACCTGAAAACGATTCAAAATATAATCATCTAAAACATAAGTGCTTTTTATTATCAGCCAGCAAACAAGAGCTATAATAGCAAGGCTGAAAATGTGCCTGGCAGTGTCGAGAGCACCGCCGCCAAGCGAATAGGGTAAAAGCAACCTGACAACAACCAAAACTACCATCCACAATAAAGGCCGATAGCAATGATTAATGAAAGAATTATCCACAGGACTCGACGTCCGCCCGCTAACTTTCAGCAATACTCTAAAAATAAAGTAATGGCCGACAAGACCAAATGCCAGAGCAAGTCCGAACAGCCAGATAAGCCCCTGCCAGCTTTTGATTAATCCCAACATTAAAGCCTCCTTTCAATCCTCCAATCGCCTGTGTAAATAAACTAAACCTATAAAGCTACTCGTTCAACATGGCATTCAGCATATACAGATAATCCGACAGTAATCTTGTTATAAGGAATTTCTGTCTCGCCGTTTCTTTGGCTTTTTGCCCAATATCTTTTGCCTCATCGGGATTTTTTAGTAGATGCACAATCTCGTCGGCAAATCCTTTTATATCGTTCGGCTTGAATAAAAAGCCGTTCTTTCCATCCTCAATCTGGACCGGTATCCCACCAACATTTGACGCTACAACAGGCTTAGCTTTCCACATCGCCTCGGTGACAGACAGGCAGAATCCTTCCCTTATAGACTTTTGTATTACCACGCTGGAAAATCTCTGGACAGCATTGACAAGCATCTCATTATTACCGATGACAAAAAGTATGTCACCTTTTTTGGCAAATTTGTCGGCTTTGCGATAAACCTTATCATACATTCTCAGGCCTTCAGGGTCGTCACTTGCCACGTTGTAACAGAAAAGCAATCTGCAGTCGATTTTCTCTTTAACCAGCTTGAACACGTCAATCACCCCTTCAGGATCTTTCCAGGGGTCAAGTCTTGAGACCTGAGTTATAACAGGCTTGTCCGTCGGAACACCGACTTTTTTCATCTGATCTAAAACAATCTCATTGCTGATTTCTTTGTTTTTCTGACTGAGCGGATTGATAGCTGGAAACATAAGTCTCTGGTCTACAGGCAAATCCTCTTTGAAATATTTTTCGCTTGAAAAAACAATCTGGTCGTATTTTAGCAAAAAGCCCTTAAGGAAATCCCACAGCTCTTTATTAGGCTCGGTCAAATCAATATGGCAACGCCATATCCAAGGCTGACTTTTCCTGTACGAGCGGATTAAAGCAAGCGGCTGGGGGTCGTGAATAATTACACAATCGTGGTCCAGATGTGTAAATTTCGAGAAATTGTCGTTAACCTGCAGATACAAACGTTTCTTCCTCTCGGACAAATTCAGTCTTGCACCCTGCAGTGCATTATGAAAGCTTTTTGTTATCTCAAAGAATTCCTGGCTGCCGTGGAGGATTCTCCAGCCGGCATTTATACCAACATCATTCATCAGCAGAACAAGAGAGTAAAGTATCTCTGCCACTCCACCTCCCTGATAAGTAGCATTAAGATGAACAATATTTCTGCCGTACAAACCTCTTGCCCTTGCGTAAATTTCTACCAATGTCTCATCAGGTACAATGTGACGAAAATGTTCAAGACTTAACATAACAACTCCTAAACAAATTTTTTATTTTGCCAACTGCTCAAGTAATAATCTCATCTCATAAACCGAACCAAGACTAAAACGTGCCTTTGAAATACCATATCCGATTTTAATTGAAAATGCCTTTTCCGGCAAAACAGAAAATAAATCCTCGTCGGTATAATCATCACCTGCTGCAAGGATAAAACTGTTCCTCCGTTTTTCAAGCCACTGTTTTGCAACCCTTCCCTTGCCCACACCCATATTCTTTACCTCAAGAATTTTGCTGCCCTCAAAAACACCTACACCCATATTAGCAGTAAGACTCAGTATGGTATCTCGCAGCTCCTGAGTCCTGGCATAAGCCAGTTCAGGATCTGCCCTGCGAAAATGCCAGACAAGAGAAAAATCCTTTTCCTCAATGGAAGAGCCCGGCGTTCTATCAGTATAAAGCTCAAAGATAGGCTTTATAATCTGCTTCCAGTCATTTCGCAAAGGCTCTATTACCCGCCAGTCTGTACCACGCTCTTTAATCCAGGCACCATGCTCGGCAACCAGGGAGACCGCGAGCTCTCCAAGCCACTTTTCCAGCGTCTCTTTGTCTCTGCCGCTTATTATTACGACCTCATTTTTTCTGTCGCCACGTATGGCCCGCAGCAATTTTAACAGGCCGACATCAGGTCCCGCCTGTTTCGGCCTTCCCGTAAAACCCACCAATGTGCCGTCATAATCAAGTAAAAATAATCTTCTGGAGCTTTTTGTAAACTTTCTAATTAATTGCCCTTTGAGGGTCTCATTAAGGTAACGTACAGACAGCCTTTGCTGAGTTTTTTTTACATCTTTTAGAGTCTGGTTAAAATCATTGGCCCACCGGATTACGTTATAACGTGAAAGTCTGGACTGCATTAATCTGTTACGTTCGATTTGCTCTTCGACCGGCATCTCGAGAGCCTTTTTTATGGCTTCGATTATAGCTGCCTTATTCTGAGCATTAACAACAACCGCCTCTCCGAGTTCACTGACGGCACCAGCCATCTCACTAAGAATGAGAACGCCTTTGCCGTCTTTCTTGGTCGCTATAAATTCCTTCGCAATCAGATTCATCCCATCACGCAGAGGTGTAACAAGTGCAACGTCTGCGATATTATAAAGTGCGGCAAGTCTCTCAAAAGGCACAAACCTGTATAAATACCAGATTGGCACCCAACCGATTGTCCCATGCTCTCCGTTGATTCTTCCCACGAGCGATTCGAGCCGCTGTCTCAATTCTATATAGTGTTCAACCCCGGTCCTCGAAGGAACAGCAAGAAGTATTAACGTTACCTTCTCTCTATACTGAGGATTCTGCGACAAAAAGAGGTCAAAAGCTTCTATTCGCTGGATAATCCCTTTGGTATAGTCCAGCCTGTCTATTGATATGATTATTTTTCTATCACCTACTTTTTTGCGGATTATTTTCAGGTTTCTCGAGACTTTTATGTCCCCGAGAGCATTTGAGAACTTTTCGTAATCGATACCCATAGGAAATGCATCGACCCTCAAAATCCTGTTATCCATGGTAACCAATCCCATAGAATGCTCGATTCCTATGATTCTGGCTGCACTGCTGAGAAAGTGTCGAACATAATCATACGTATGAAAACCTATAAGGTCTGCACCTAAAAGTCCTCTAAGAATCTCTTCACGCCAGGGCAGGAAACGAAACAACTCGAAGGACGGAAAAGGTATATGAAGGAAAAAACCGATCTTAGCATCGGGCAGCCTTTCGCGTATGAGAGCAGGTAAAAGCATAAGCTGGTAGTCATGAATCCAGATACAATCACCGCTTTTGGCCTTTTTTAATACAGCCTGGCAAAAATCTCTATTCACACGTTTATACGCCTGCCAGTAGCGGTCCTCGTATAACGTATAAAATGGAAAATAATGAAAAAGAGGCCAAATCGTCTTGTTACAGAAACCCTGATAATAATTGCGGACTTCCTTTGCAGAAAGAAAAACAGGATAGCAACGCTGCTTTTTAAGCTTTTGAGTAATCTGCAACCTTTGCTTTTCTGAGAGTATATCCTTCGATATACCGGGCCAGCCGAACCAGAGGCTGTCGTGCGAACTGCAAAAAGACGAAAGTCCCGTCGCCAAACCACCCACGCTGGGCTGAAAAGAAAGATTTCTGCCGCGCTTAGCGACACTTACCGGCAGCCGGTTGGAAACTATCAGCAATCTACTCATTATTTTTATATCTATTTCATTTGTCTTTATTTTATACAGAAGCCTTTTAAAAGCGGCTGAAAAACACAAACAAATCCACAAGCCGTTAAGCTCAAAATGCACACCCTCGCCTCAACGATAATTAAAAAAACAGCCTCCGATGTCAATTACTCCCCTTGTAACAGGATTTATCCCGCAGTTCATACAGGCAGTATAATTAATATTTTTCCACCTGTCAATAAATGAAAAATTACCAGCTCTTTTACCCTGAGCCCAGAGAATGGATGCGTAAAAAGCCAAACGTTACTGAATTTCAAAATCTCAAATTTAAAATAATACCTTGAAAGGCAACAAAAATGCGTCGAACCTGCGGATACCAAATCAAAAAGAAAAAAAACCAAATCAAAAGCGAAAAAACCAGCAAGGAGTAAACCCAGAGTCAAAAAGAAGTAACACCTCTGCTTGATTTTAGAATCATCGCCCTCTAATGTACTAACGGGCTGACAAGCCTTAAAATAAGCAGTTATTGCACAGAGCAACCCAGAAAAACCAAAAGGTGAATTTACAGCCCTGCAACCCTCAAAATGACAAGAATACCCAAGAGCCCTGTCAAAAGGAGTGCAGCTCTACATAAACGCATAAATTGGGTGCGGGGCACTACAAGCCGCCATATGAACACCCAAAAAGTGACTATGACAGATAGGCGTAAAGCAAAAGATATAAAGTCAGCTAACATAAAATAATTATAACCTATTTTAACAAACGAAGTCAAGCTAAAACTTGTCTATATTAACAATTGACAAATAAATTATCCCAATCTCTTTATTATTTTAGCTGTAATAACCGCTTGGCTAATCTGCAAAACAGACAAGGTGGCTTTGACTTATGAAAAATTTACACCGGTTTATCCACCAAAAAAAATTACTTCCGATTTAGTTTGATATTACTTTGTTTGTATCCGAAAAATTTCTATTTCCCTAATTTCAATACTGATAACGCCATTTTCCCTTATTTTTACCAACAAACAGTTAAACGGGAAAAGATTCCATTAAGGAAAAAATATTAATATTTTCGGGAACGAATTATTGAAGTAATACAAAAAGATAAGCCGAAAAAATTGCAGGAAGTTTGGAGCTTCCAACTTTTTAATACTTGATAGTAGGAGAGCAAAAGATGAATTTTTTACAGGAAATTAAAAAATGGCTGGGCGAAGTCACCGAAATCTTTTTACTGCTGATTGCCCTCGGAATCACAGTAGAAATCCTCTTCGGTCAGCATGTGCCCTTCACCTCCGGAATTGTTACCAATCTGACCACTTTAATTAGCACTCTGGGCGAAAACGGACTGGTAGGCTTAATAGCTCTGGGTATTATTCTCTATCTGTTCCGCAAAAGAAAATCTGTTGTTTAGTACAAAACAAATAGCCGGGTATACTTTAAGTGTGCCCTGGTAAAACTACTTGTTAAGAGATATATCAGTCAACCTGATACAATAACACTCTGTTCGTAGAATCGCCAGGCTTTACCCTGGCGATTCTACGTCTTATAAAAATCACCATTGGTTCACTAAAGGTGCTTATATTGTATCAGGAGCGGACGAGGGTTCATATTTACTCATCAGGAAGATAGCTTTGGTAGGACAAGCCATCATACAGGCTCCGTCACCAATGCAATTTTCAGGCCTAACAACCTTTGCTATCCCGTCTTTAATCTCCAGCACATTTGGCCCGAGCTTTTTGCATAGAACAGCACAATGAGAGCAACCCAAGCAGCGCACAGGATTAATTTCAGGAATATTGCCTTTTACAAAAGTCCTGCCAAACGCCCGGGCCACTTCTGCTTCAATTTTTTTAACTGCCATTTTTATCAGCTCCTTTTCAAGCTTTATAATTCTATATCTGCCGGGCAGATTTTTTTTATACAGCCAGATGACAAACACAGGGATAGGCAGCCTTTGTTACCAAAGGCTTACCTATCCCCCAATTTCTTTCTACCTCATAAAGTTGCTTACGAATGGTGAAGTGTCACCCCTTCGCAGGAAGTGACCTGACGGGCCTTCACCAAGGAACTCCGAGAACCAGGATTCGTGCTCAATTTCCTCGTTGAGAATTGCCTGAGCAAGGGCATAGGTGCGGTGGTCTTTGCCGGCTGTCAGGTTGCAGATATTAGTGTACCCGCGCACCGCACATCTTTCCGCATTCACCAGAACAGTCAACATTGCCTTGATGTCGGTCGGGTCCTTCGGCAAAGACGCAGGTGGACAGGCGGATATATCGTGGAAGGCCTTCATGTCACTGGGCAATTCACCACCAAGTTCGTAGATACGGGGGACCAGGGCCTCAAAGTGGTTGCGGTCCTCAATCCTGGCTGTTTCAGCTATCTCTTTGATACCTTCACCTTCCAAGCCGATTAGATTGGCCCGAAGGATTGTATAGTAGTAAAAGGTTGTTAACTCCGCCGCTGCATTGCTGATGAGTAGTTTCAACAAATCGTCAACATTTATTCCTGTCTTTTCAACCATTTCTCTTGCTACTTTTGCCATTTTGTTTTCTCCTTATTTTAAGTGTCATTAAACAAACTAAATTATACGAACAGCATTAATATTATCATACTGCTTCAACTCTTTTTTCGTAATTTATCCTACATAGTAATTACTCTTACTAATTGAACAAAAAAAATATTAAGACTTCTTGATACACCTTACACACTTGCCCTCCAGAACTACTTTTACGTTCATAACATTGAAGCTCTCTTGAAACTGCACAGGAATTTTCAGGTTATCATAGCTCTTATTACGAAAGTCGACTATATTATTGCACTCCAGGCACCTGAAATGGTGGTGAGGACTCGTATCCGGGTCATATCGTCTTACCTCGCCATACCCTTCAACGATATGAACAAGACCCATTTCAGCAAAGGTTGACAGCGTTCTATACACCGTATCAAGGGAAATGTCGGCAAAGACCTTCCTCACCCTCTCAAAAATATCTTCTGAACAGGGGTGGTCTTTTGATTTAATCAGTTCCTCGTATATCACAACACGCTGGGGCGTTACATTTAGATTGTGTTGTTTACACCTGTCTCGAAATTCAGCCATAAGTTCTTTTTTATTCTTTTGCAGCATCTTACCACCTGATAAAAAAGCCTGGAACTATTTTTACTAATTACTACTATATAAGAATTGTTCTTATTGTTCAACAAAAACCTTAAAAATTTCATTTTCTTCCAAATAACGGCTGAAAACCCAAACTAGAGCGTAAAACGGCATAAATTTAACAGGTTTTCAGTTGTCAAAAAGCTAAACTTCGTTAACTATATAGGGTCGTCTTATGGTTTTTAGTATCGGCCTAACTCGGCTTTCGTCGTACGCCTAAGGAAATGATAGGAAACAATGGAACCTAAAAATGTTCTGATTGCACTTGGATTAACCTTATTTGCGGGTCTATCCACGGGGATTGGCAGTGCCCTTGCGTTCTTTGCTAAACGCACTAATACAAAGTTCCTTTCTGCCTCTCTCGGTTTTTCAGCCGGCGTAATGATATACGTCTCATTTGTTGAAATATTTCCCAGGGCCAAAGATTGTCTATCTGTTCAATTGGGCGAGGTCGGCGGTTTTTGGATTACTGTATTGTCATTCTTCGCTGGGATTATCTTTATCGGCCTTATAGACAGACTCGTGCCGTCCTTTGAAAATCCCCATGAAGTACACAAGGTCGAAG
Source organism: uncultured Pirellulales bacterium (assembly GCA_964493425.1). GTDB lineage: Bacteria > Planctomycetota > Phycisphaerae > Sedimentisphaerales > Anaerobacaceae > CAYLMG01. Next base: position 176,577 of record CAZBMW010000001.1, on the reverse strand, counting down.
AGATGGGTGACACTTCCAGAGCATCTAACTTCAAAAACTTATACAGAATGGGTCTTTTCGCTGCAATTGCTATTGCAATCCACAATTTCCCGGAAGGCCTTGCCACTTTTGCCAGTGCATTAAAAGATGTAAAAATCGGAATACCAATCGCCATTGCCATAGCAATACACAATATCCCTGAAGGCATTGCTGTCTCAGTTCCCATATTTTACGCAACGGGCAATAGAAACAAGGCTTTTACTTATTCATTTCTTTCGGGGCTTTCCGAGCCGCTCGGGGCGCTGATCGGATACGCACTTTTGTTTTCATTTTTTAATGATATTGTCTTTGGAGTCCTTTTTGCTTCGGTAGCAGGAATAATGGTATTCATCTCCCTTGATGAGCTGCTACCTACCGCCCAGGAATATGGAGAGCACCACTTAGCTGCTTACGGCCTGGTTGCAGGCATGGCAGTTATGGCTGTAAGCTTGCTTATGTTCTTATAAAAAGTTTTTATTCCTTGTTATTGGCCTGGTTAACACTTGGGAAACTAAACGCATAAATCATTCAGCTATTCTGAAATTCCTTTTTTATATACATCGTTTGAAACAATTTTTCCGTCCTGTAAGGATATCACGCGGTTGGTTTGTGAGCCGAGTTTTACATCATGCGTGGCAACAATGATTTAATAATTTTTTTATGTCACTGGAAGTGAAGAGTTATAACGAAGTTTGAATTTCAATCTTAGTTCTTTAACCAAACAATACAAAACAGGCACCACAAGAACGGTGAGTATCTGAATTGTCATTCCCCCGAAGGACGGTATAGCCATCGGCACCATAATATCCGAACCTCGGCCGCTCGAGGTCAGAACCGGTAACAGCGCAAGAATAGTCGTCGCTGTTGTCATAAGGGCAGGGCGTATTCTTCTCTGCGACGCTGCGATGACCTTCTCGTGAATTTGATTTCTGTCCGTCACAGGTGTTCCTTTGAATCGCTGCTCCAAGTAGGTGCAGATAATTACCCCGTTATCAGAAGCTATTCCGAAAAGAGCCAGGAATCCGACCCATATCGCCACGCTCATATTAATCGGATGAATCTGAAAAAGCTGGCGCATAGAAACACCGAAAACATTAAAATTCAAAAACCACTCCTGCCCGTAAAACCATATCATCAGAAATCCGCCCGCCCAGGCAACTATAATCCCGGAAAAAACAAGAAGACTCGTAACTGTTGACTTAAACTGAAAATACAAAATCATAAAGATTACAAATAATGCCAGCGGAACAACGACCATAAGCGTCTTCTGGGCACGGACTTGATTTTCATATGTTCCCGAGAATCTGTAACTGACGCCTTCAGGTATGACTAATTGGCCAGTTTCTATCTTTTCCTTGAGAAACTTCTCGCACTCTTCGACAACATCCACCTCTGCAAAGCCCTGCTTTTTGTCCAACAAGACATACCCAACAAGAAACGTGTCCTCACTTTTTATTGCCTGTGGCCCACGTATATAACGAATTTCAGCTAACTGAATCAGCGGTATTTGTGAACCATCCGCAGCTGGAACGAGAATCTTACCAAGAGTCTCGATCTGATCCCTTAGTTCTCTGGCATATCTTACCCTCACAGGGTAACGTTCTCTGCCCTCAACAGTTGTTGTGATACGCTTGCCCCCGATGGCAACTTCTATTACATCCTGTATTTTGCGGATGCTGATTCCATACCGTGCTATCGCATCGCGGTCTATATCAATCTCCAGATAGGGTTTGCCGACAATCCTGTCAGCTATAACGGCAGAAGGCTCCACCGAGGTGACTTCTTTGAGAAGACGCTCAAATTCAAGTCCAACCTTCTCGATTGTCTCAAGGTTAGGTCCCTTTATTTTTATCCCCATCGGTGCCCGCATTCCACTTTGTAACATAACAATCCGCGCAGCTATCGGCTGCAGCTTCGGTGCACTCGTTGTCCCAGGAATTTTGCCCGCCTTTACAATCTCATCCCAGATGTCGTCCGGGCTATTGATATGATCTCGCCATTGTCTGAAGGGTCTGCCGTACCTATCCTCTATCAGTTGATTGTTCGCGTCTCGTACGAATTCCTCTTTCTTCCTGTCATATTTGAACCGCACAGGCCGGCCGTCCTTGTCCAGTATATATTCGCTTTTGTAGTTAATTACTGTTTCAATCATCGATATCGGCGCCGGATCGAGAGCCGTTTCGGCTCGGCCTATCTTGCCTACTGCCGATTCGATTTCGGGTATTGAACCAAAGGCAGCATCCTGTTTCTGGAGAATATCAAGTGCCTCCCCGATAGATGCGTGCGGCATAGTCGTCGGCATATATAGAAATGAACCTTCATCCAGCGAAGGCATAAATTCTTTACCAAGCCCCGACCATATAATTGTCCCTGTAATAACAATAACTGCTGGTATCGAAAGGAACATCAATTTGTGTTTCAGGCACCAGCCTAAAATCATCGGATAGAAATATTGAAAGATTTTGAAAAAGACAAGCAGCCCGCCTATCATCAATGCAACAAAAATAAAGTTCAGCACAATCCCTTTGCCGTGCCCTAAAGGCAGCCACCTTGCCGACAAGATAATACCTACTACAAGTATCGCAATAATATTAAGTATTACGTTTTTCTTACTTGCTCTTTGAGCTTTTAATTTTTCTGTCCTCTCGAATCCGAAGCGTTTTGCGAATAGTAAATGTGCCGCCGGCGGGATAATCGTAATTGCTATAACAACCGATGCTATCAAAGCAAATGTTTTTGTATATGCCAATGGCTTAAATAATTTTCCCTCTGCGCCGGTCATCGTAAATACAGGCAGGAATCCCACAACCGTTGTGGCAACCGCCGTCAGTACTGCTCCGCCCACCTCGCTTGACGCCCGGTAAACAACTTCAAGCCGGCTTTCTTCGGGTTTTGCCTCGTTAAGATGACGCAGAATGTTTTCACATATCACAATCCCCATATCGACTATAGTTCCGATTGCAATTGCAATACCCGACAGCGCAACGATATTGGCATCGACGCCGAACAGCTTCATCGCTATAAAGCACATCAGTATCGCCAGCGGCAGCATTGCACTAATCAGTATCGAGCTTCTCAGGTGCATAACCAGAAAGATTACGACAATAATCGTTACCAGTATTTCCAGCGTTAGCGCCGTTTCCAGCGTGCCGAGGGTCTCGTAGATAAGTCCGGTCCTGTCATAAAAAGGGACGATTTTAACCTGTGAAACCGTTCCGTCGGCAAGGGTTTTTTGGGGTAATCCCGACGAGAGCTCCTTTATTTTTTCTTTTAAATTTTTTATAGCCTGCAGCGGGTTATAACCATAACGTACCACCGCAACTCCGCCGACCGCTTCAGCCCCGCCTTTATCGAGTGCCCCGCGTCTCAGCGCAGGCCCATATGAAACTTTAGCTACGTTCTTAATATACACAGGAACATTATCCCTGACCTTTATTACGGTGTTCTCAATATCGGTTAAGCCCTTGATAAAACCGAGCCCTCGAATAACATATTCAGCCTTGTTTATCTCAATCGTTCGTGCGCCGACGTCAACATTCGACTGCTTTACCACCATAAATATTTCATCGAGCCCGACACCGAAAGCTCGCATCGCATCCGGGTCAACATCTATCTGGTATTCTTTTACGAACCCACCGACCGAGGCCACTTCGCTTATCCCTTCGGCGCTCATCAGCGAATAACGAACGTACCAGTCCTGAATGCTTCTTAGTTCATCGAGGTCCCATCCGCCTGTAGGATTTCCATCCTTATCTCTCCCTTCAAGTGTGTACCAGAATACCTGGCCTAAGGCGGTGGCATCAGGCCCCAAAGCGGGCTGAATACCCTCGGGGACTGTACCCGAAGCAAGCGAGTTCAGCTTTTCGAGTATCCTGCTGCGCGACCAGTAGAAATCTTTTCTTTCATCGAAAATCACGTAAATACTCGAAAAGCCGAACATCGACTGACTTCGAATGGTCTTGACGCCGGGAATACCTAAAAGGGATACCGTCAATGGATACGTTATCTGGTCTTCAACGTCCTGGGGTGACCTGCCAGGCCATTCCGTGAAGACTATCTGCTGGTTCTCACCTATATCAGGTATAGCATCGACCGGCACAGGGGCTCTCGGCAGAAAAGCAAGCTCCCAGTCAAAAGGCGCCGCCGACAAACCCCAGCCGACTAATACCAGCAGGATAAGCCCCACTACAAGCTTGTTCTCGAGACACAAACGTATCAATTTACTCAGCATACTTTACACCTTTTAATTTACCGACTAATCTGATTCGTTGAATTGCGGCAGCTTCGATAAGTATTTTTCCGGCTCTTTTTCGAACGCCTCCTTGCAGCTGGCACAACAGAAGTAAACCTTCTTACCTTTGTACTCTGTGAAAATATCCTTGTTAATCGCCCCACCCATCACAGGACAATTCTTCTGAAGGATTTCCTCGCCTGAAGCTATCGATTCAATTCCCATTGATGTTCCGGACCCCGACTTCTTCTTGCAGCTGGCAAGTACTACAAGACCCGTAATCAGGAAGAAAACCATTATTAGAAGTGTGATATGTTTTCTTGACCGTTTCATTTTAGTTCTCCTTAAAAAATGTTAACATTTATTTTTTAGTGTTGATGTTCAGTCATAGGCAAAGAGCCTTCAGGATTCATCATACTCGGCTTAGCCTGTATCTGGAGTGCTGAATCTATCTTAAAATTACCCTTGCTTACAACAACCTCTCCTTCATTAAGCCCTTCTTTGACGATATAATAATCCGTTGCTCTTGGCCCGAGGACAACTTCTCTGCCTTCGAAGGTCGGCTTATTCGGGTCGTCCAGCCTCACATAAACTACCGCCCGTTTGCCTGTAACCAGGGCAGCCGATACCGGTATTACAAGAGGCGCCTGCTCAGGAACTGCGTCTGTAACATAACCGAGCGACTCTGTCGTCACTAAATCCATTTGGCATATATCACACTTTCCAAAACTATCTTTGATAACCGAAGGATGCATTGGGCAAATCCATTTGCCTGCCATATCGGCATCCATTACTTTCCCTCCCATAGCTATCTTTGACCGGACCACAGCCCTGACGAACATATCAGGTTTAAGCTTTCCCCGCCGGTTCGAAACGTTCAAACGCACCTTGATTGTCCTTGTCTCTGGGTCAACTGTCGGCGATAAAAAGCTGACCCTCCCCGTAAAAATGTCTCCCGGATACGCCTCGGTTGTGAATTCAACTTCCTGCCCATAGCGAATCCACATCAAATCCGATTCGTATGCATCCAGTTGTACCCACAGCTCGGAAAGGTCGGCAATTGTATATATCTTGGCGCCTGTCTGGACATATTGACCTTCGGTAAGATGTTTTTCGATTACGATTCCGCCTATGGGTGCATTAATGGTTATATGGTCTGTCGCCTGGCCGCTTTGCTCTATCTGTTCGATTTGTTCGTCCGTTAATCCCAGAAGTCTCAATTTGTCTCTCGCAGCCTCAAGCGTAGCACGAGTTGAGTTTTTAATAAGCGCCGATGTATTCTCTGTCAGACTCTCTACCGCTCTTGAAGCCTCAAGCAACTCGGTCTGTGAGCTTATAAGCTCAGGACTGTAAAGATAGACCATATGGTCGCCTTTAATAACCTGTGTCCCTGTAAAATCAACGTAAAGCCGGTCAATACGCCCTGGTACCCAAGCAGTGATGTGTTTGAGCCTGGTCTCATCGTAAGCGACCTTTCCTGTCAGCCGGACCTCAGAGTCTACGAATTTACGTTCCACAGCGGCAGTCTCAATTTCCATCAGCTTCAGGGCATCTTCTGAAAAGGATATTTCCCGCGAGCCTGTGTCGCCCGCCTCGGTTTCCATCGGTATCAAATCCATAAAACAGATAGGACACTTACCCGGTTTCGGCTGGCGAATCTGCGGATGCATAGAGCACGTCCACCACTGCTGTTTTTCGGATGCCGCCTGTTTTTTCTGCTCGCCGCCTGAAGAACCACTCTTATCCTGAAAGCCTCTGATTATATAACCGCTGGCAAATGCAGCAATTAGAGCTATTATCGCAATAGCTAACAAAAATTTTAATCGCAGCTTTTTCATAATAAAACCCTTTAAATCCATACTGTTTTAATAGGGTTAAAATCCAAAAAAATACAAAATTTTCAATGAGATAATATTAAAATTCCAAACCTGTGAGCATTTCGAGCTCTGCTATTGTTTGCTGGTAATCTGTCACGGCCCGCTCATAATCCAGCTCATATTTAAGCCGCATACGCTGTGCATCAATCAGGCTGAGAAAATCAACCGTCCCTGCCCTGTACGCTGTCTCCGATACCTGCACTAACTGCTCGGCTTTTGGAACAAGCACATCCCCATAGAGGTTTACTTTCCTTTGATTGTCTTCGATATCATACAGCAGCTCAATCGCGCGGGCAATCTTTACATTTTCCGCTTCGATTTGTTTATGCTGAACGTTTCTTACATTGGCCTTTGCCTGCGCTTCCGCTGCGCTATAGCTGTCCCGCCACAACGGAATATTCATTGAAAACATCAGCACGATGGGGTCTTTGCCGCTGTCCCTGACGCCCGGCGTAAGTGCACCGTCTGTTTGAATCCAGTCGAGCCCGATACCTATATTCGGGTAGAATTTTTTCTTTGCGAGCTCAACTTTAGCCCGTGCAGCCTCGAGCTGCCAGTCCAACTCGGCAAGCTGAGGATTATTCTTTATTAACGCCTCGATAATTTGCTGCTGGTTGAGCTTAATTTCTGCCGGCTTTTCTTTTACTGGCCAGGCAAGCTCGGCACCTGCCGGCCGGTTAAGAACCGAATTAAGTTTGGCAACCGTTGGCTCCCTGAACTGCTCTAAGCTTTTCAGTACATCCTCGAGCGTTGCCAGCTCTAATTGTGCACGGATTATGTCAGGATGCGTCGCAGCGGATGCGCGGTATTTCGCTCGCGCAGCTTCTTCAAAATGCTGAAGAAGTTCAAGATTCTCTTTTGCTATTTCAATCGCTGTAGCAAGATAGGTGAATTCATAAAACGCTTCCTTTACCTGCCGGTAAAGTCTTAACTTGCTCGACTCGTATCTTTTCAAAGCAGCCCTTGCATTTGCAGACGCCGCATCGGTTCTCGCTTCGATCGTGCCAAACCAAGGAAATACCTGCATTATGCCGAACTTCTGCCTTTGTGGGCCGACTCGAGTTTCAACTTCTTCAATGAAATAGCTGTATGTGAACTTAGGGTCATCCAGAGCTTTGGCCTGCGGAACCTGCTCAACAGCAGCCTTCCATTCCTCAAACTTTGCTTTAAGTTCAGCATTATTAAGGCAAGCATAACGTAGATAATCGGCAAGCACTTGCAATTCATTTACATCAGCTGGCTGCTGCGAAGCCACAGCAGGCGATGTCAAAACAAGCATAACCACGCCCATAATCCTAAGAACCTGTCTATTCATATTCTCAGCTCCTTAATCTGATATGATTTTACTTCTTCATTATACAAATCAGTTGCTCTCTAACCACTACATTTCATTATCTACGCGTCTGGTGTATCAGTTTGAGAATTTCATCCAGCTTCTGCTGTTTTTCCTTTTCAGAGGCTCCTTTAACAGCTTCAGTCACACAGTTCTGAAAGTGCTTTTTTAGAATTTTTTCTTCTACGCGACCAAGAGCCCCTTTTATCGCGTATATCTGATTCAAAATATCAATACAGTACTCGCCATTTTCGATCATTGCTTGGACACCGCGAACCTGACCCTCAACTCGCCTCAACGCAACGAGATTATCTTTATGACTTGGATTTTTGCTCATCTTTTGGCCCTTTCATATATACATTTAATATACCCCCCCAGGGTATATTATGTTCAAGGAAATAATTTGGATTTTTTCTGCAGTTGAGGATTAGTTTACAGCTTAGCTTCAGCCAAATTGTGGATAAGCCAAGGCCCGCAACTCCCCGAGTAGGGCTCGAACCTACAAGCACAAATCGACAACCTGTTGATAATAAAGAACTTACACAAAACACAAGTTCCATCTTGTCCACCAGCTTGGACATTTTACTGCAAAAATACCCCGAAATCGGCCAGATAATAACCGCTTGGCCGGAGCTTCTAAAGCAGGATAGAAAAGCCATACTCGATATTGTCAAAAGGCAATAAGATAATGGGATACACTGAAAATAAACTGATGTTTAAATCGCTTGCCGAGGAATTCAACGAGGAAAAAAGAGAGTTGTTTCGAGCCTTTGGTGATAGTGGGCGCTATACCCAGAGACAAAAGGATTATGCCTTTGAATTGATAAAGGAGTATGGGATAAGAGCTACAGCCCGAATCCTAAGAATACCCAGAAGGACTTTGCAGAGGTGGTGCAGGGAACATTATGTCCGGGTCAAACGCTGTCCAAGCTGGGTTTATGACTGGGCTGAGAGGCGCAGGAAAAGACGAGAATTTTGGCAGCGCAGGGGCTATTATTAAAACGGATATTAAATTCTATTTTCCTGTAAAAATTTTTAAAATTTGGTTTTTTCGCTTAATATAATATACAAGTCTCTGCCGTTTTCCCTAAAAGTCTATGATTGGAGACACATTGGAAACAGGAAGATAACAGGATCTCTAGAGGTAAATCGGCCGATGGATGGTTTGTAATATCTTGCTCGGTAATAATACAATCCCGTTTCGCTGTCATAACGTCTACCAGTGAACATATACGGATTACCTACAGAGCTTGTATTATTAGGTGTACCAAAGACATCGTAAGAGTAGCTCTCAGCGACTTCATTATTAACATTCGAAAGAGCAACGACGGAACCCAAGCCATCATAATGATAGTGATAGACATTATCATTTATATCTATCATACATATCGGTTCATCGATGCCCGGCCCGTAAATAAAAAGACCTGTTCTCTCTCCTCTGTCCTGATATTCCTCTATCACTTCGTATCCATCGTAATAGTATGTTGGTGTCGTAGATGCAGAATATGAATATTTGATGACCCGCCTGCCGAGATAGTCATAGGCGTACACAGCTACCTTCTGGCCGCCTTGCTTTACCTCGATAAGGTGGTTTTCACAGTCGTAAATATAAACAAAACTGCCATCATCTATCAAGTTGCCGTTTTTGTCATACTCATAGCTGACACCGCCTACTGAGGTATACTGGTTCAGCGAGTTGCTGTCGTAGCTTGTTGTGCCGACATTAACTACGCTTGTAGTATTCGCATTTTTTAAGAATTGCTATTAATCTCACGTTTAATGACTATGCCAAAAAGTCTCCTCCGTAAAATTAGCCAGATGACAATTCCGAAGCTTAATAAAATACCAATTGAGTTACTTACTTTATGTTCTGAAAATCCCAATGATATGTAATTTGAGATACCATATATACCACCTATAAAAGCTAGCCACCAACCAATCTTTTTGCCCTTTTTAAGAACATATCCGGTAATAAAATTCATCGCTCCTATTATCAAAGTATATATTGCACTTGTGGTATCTGACGTGAGAGTGATGATTCCAAAAAAAACTTTCGTTGGACGGCCTGGAAGAGAATGAGCAATTCCTGTAATTAGCAATATACCAAGAAGCATAACTATAATTCCAACTACGATGGCTAACCACGCAACGATTTTCACATCGAGAGGCGCATTCCATCTTTTATGCAATACTTCGCTCATTTTTGTTTACTCTCCAGACATAAAGATTCATGCATATAATCCACTTTATATGTTTTATATTTTGAATTATTAGCTGTCATTGCTATCTTTCTTATCCCTTTCATTTTGCTCCCAGTGCCATTTAGCTTGCTTTTGGGACCAATTTTCCCATTCATATAATCTTGGTTCCCATCTCTCGTAAAGGAAGTCTACTGCTCTTCCAATAAAACCAGTTGGGATATGCATCTCGGGGGTTGTACCCCAATATGTTGGTATTTGGGGAATATAAACCCAGTCTCCCAAAAATCTAACGTATCTACCTTGTTCAAGCAAGCCTCGCAGATATTCTGCAAAGTAGTGTTCGATCATATAATCGCTCGCCTTAAGTTTATGATGAATAACATGGCCTGCATGAGCTATAGCGCTTCCTGCACGGAATATTAACTCCTCATTCCTTCTCGCAAGTGCTTTCCTTAGTTCATATTGCTTTCTGCATGATTCAGGATCAAATGGGTTGCCCCAAGGTTCATGCATATCAGTAATTAATCCAAATGGATCAATCCAATTAATCGGGTCGTTCCAGCAATAGCTGTACAGGTTTAAGCCGCCGTAGTAGCCGATGGGGTCTGTCTGGAGGAATCGGCCGATGGATGGTTTGTAATATCTTGCTCGGTAATAATACAATCCCGTTTCGCTGTCATAACGTCTGCCCGTGAACATATATGGATTACCGACAGAGCTGACATCATCCGGTGTGCCAAAGACATCGTAGGAATAGCTCTCAACCATTTCATTATTAACATTCAAAAGAGCAACGAAATTTCCCAGCACATCAAAGTTCTATACAGATTTTACTTTCCTTTACCAAATTATTATTAGGCGAAATGTTGTTAAATTAAGTATTATCATTGGTAGTATATTTTTACTACTTTTCCAACTATCATGCTTTTCGGAACAGCACCAAAATCACGGCTATCAAAACTGTCCTCAATATTATCACCAAGAACAAAAAAGCAGTCTTTAGGCACTTTAAAGTCTTCAAAAACTGCCAACCTTTTTATTTCATTTGAATCGCTAATCTTTAGTGAGCTAGGTCCGATACATTCATCAGTACTAAATTTTCTTTGAAGTATATCATTAATAAATATACCTTCGTTGTTAATTTGGACAAGATCTCCGCCAACTGCAATAATTCGTTTAATAACAAAATTATAATTCATCTTCTTGAGTACAAAGTAACGTTTAGGCGTCAATCTTGAATTTTCAAGAAAACTCATGTCAATGTCGACAATATCTCCAACCTTCGGATTATAAAAAGTGTAAGCAAATTTGTTAATTACAATCAGGTCTCCTTCGTCGATGGTTGGATTCATACTTGTGGCATCTTTAAGACTCGTTACTTCAATCAAATATGTTGCGGATAAAGATGGGAGTGCCATCCTAACGGAAAATAGAACCAGAATAGAAAAAAAAACAAATTTATAAAAGTCCTTTCTCAAAGATGTATTGATAGAAACTTTATAGACATGAATACAAACTAAGATTTTAAATAGTATAGTAAATATAACCATAAACAAATGGCCAACAGGTAGCAGATTAAGTGAAAGGTAAGTAAGTGAAAAAAAGATAGCTAGATACCATTTTTTAAGATAGGCGTGACCCAGGCCTGGTAATACTAAAGAAAGAAATACTGCTAACCAAGGATTTTTGTTAGGGATTGAACTTTTCTCAACAGAATCACTCCGAGAAATTTTGTAACAATGAACTACATCCAATCCTGCACAAAAGGGAAAAATATAAAATTGGAAAAAAAGCGTAATTGCTGCTAAAAAGATTGAATAACAGAGAGCATAAATTCTTACCACATATAGTGACATATAAATAGTAAAAAATATAAGTGCTTTTAACCAATGATGACTGTATGCGTGCCCCAAACCAGGTATAAGCCATGATATACTAGCAGCTTTCCATGGATTCATCTCTGATGGAATGGTCTGCTTGATATTATCTTGTTCTATATCAAAATCTTTTTCAATCAGAAGCATATCATATGAAAAGAACGAAAACCTAGCAAAGAACTTCGGATAATTATTGAATGTTCTTTGACTAGCTTAACGCTACTTTTATGTTTTCCTGTGACTAACTTGGTTTGTCTGTTTTTCTCAAATTTTTCTTTATTTCCCGAGTCTTTATCCTCATTTTTACCTTCATATTAACTAAAAATTATTTCATTTCTTCTGTTTTTCTATACAATTGATTTCACAGCTTTATCTAAAATATCATTGAACTTTCTGCTATCAATTAAACATGTAAGAAAGTCCTATCAACAACGAGGACTAAAAACAACCCTAATCCTGCCTATTTAATAGCTACGCTTTTGGGTGGCAATCCATATTTGTAAAACTTCATTGAAACCTTACTCATATGTTAATCTCTTTTCCAACTTTTTTTGATTTTCCTTACTTTGTGTATTGTTGGTAAATAGTCATCGCCTTTTATCTCGTTTATTAACCCGTTTCTTTTCGATACTGCGTAATGTCAAAGGTACGAGCCAAATTTTCAACAATTTCCTTCTCTTATCTTTTTCAATGTTATCTTATAATATGCAAACCGTGTTCATCCTACTTTAAAATGGTTTTTTGACTCCACCCCCCCCTGATCCAGTAGATCCTCCTCCACCTGATCCGGTAGATCCTCCTCCACCTGATCCGGTAGATCCTCCTCCACCTGGTCCGGCAGATCCTCCTCCACCTGGCCCGGCAGATCCTCCTCCACCTGGTCTGGCAGATCCTCCTCCACCTGGTCCGGATCCAGCAGTATCATCAGATCCTAATATTTCTTCCAGAACTGGAGCAAAAAATTCATCAGTTCCCTTTTGAAGTTCTTCTATCAGCATCAACCGACCTGGACCACCAAAAACTGAGTCATCATCAAATGGGTCAAGTTCTTTCACGACACGTTTTTTTACTTCTTTCATACCTTGTTTTGCAGCGTACCTGACAAAGGCTCTTGAGATTCCTTTTATGGCTCCCCCAATCGGTTCCCATAAAGAAGGCCCAGGATGACTATATGGATCATAAACCACACTTGCTGGTCCACAGGGATGCCCAAGTGGAAAACCAGTTGGATCAGGATAATAGGGCCTACCTATACGTATTCCGTCATCGTCAATTTCAATTACCATATAGCCATCAAGGCCCCACGGGTCAATCCAGTTGACCGGGTTGTTCCAGCAATAGGTATATAGATTTAATCCGCCGGCGTAACCTATTAGATCGGTTTGCAGGAAGCGGCCGATTGATGGCTTGTAATATCTTGCTCGGTAATAATACAATCCCGTTTCGCTGTCATAACGTCTGCCCGTGAACATATATGGATTACCGACAGAGCTGACATCATCCGGTGTGCCAAAGACATCGTAGGAGTAACTCTCAACCACTTCATTATTAACATTCGAAAGAGCAACGACGGAACCAAGGCCATCATAATGATAATAATATCTTGTCTCCCCGCCGTCAACGACGAGCATACAAATCGGCTCATCTATGCCCGGCCCATAAATGAACTTGCGAGCCAGCGTGCCATCCTCATATTCAGCTATAACCTCGGCCCCATCGTAGCAATAAGTCATAGTAACCCCGCCAGTCATTTTTCCTACCCGCCTGCCTGAAAAATCATTTTTATAAAGCGAATAGGGATATATTAACGCAAGAAGGCGATTTTCACAATCGTAACTATATATCCTCGTCTCATCATGGATCAGATTACCGTTGTCATCGTAGCTGTAATTAGTCCCGCCTACAGAGGTATACTGGTTCAGCAAGCTGGTGTCGTAGCTTGTCGTACCGCCGTTGACGACGCTCGTACGATTTCCGACAGCATCATAATTGTACGTTACGACGTCATCAGGCCAGCCGGCAGGATAGTCAACACCGGTTAGCTGATAGAGAGCATCATAATCATATTCGTGCTCATCGGTGCCTTCGACCGTCATAGTCAGCCGGTTGCCGACCTTGTCGTAGGTGTATTCGAAACTGTTCGTATCTGAGCCGCTGAAGTTGTTGGTTATCTTTTCCAGCTTATTGGCAATGTCGTATTCGTAAACAATATTGGCGTCATTGCCGTAAGTCAGCAGCGTTCTTCTGGAAAGCTCATCGTATTCGTATTCAGCGATGGTACTGCCGTTATATTTTACCTCTGTCAGCCGGCTCAATTCATCATATTCGTAAGTAACGTAGCTGTCATCGGGATAGGTGAGCTTTGTCCTTCTGCCCATTACGTCATATTCGTATTTAACGACCTTTGAGTAGACATCATTAACCTCGACGAACCTGCCGATACGGTCGTAGGAATAGGTAGTCAGGCCCCCGCCTGATGATACTGCCCGGCCGTCATTTACCTCAACGACCCTGCCTGCAATATTATGGGTAAATGTAATATTAGGGTCGTATGGCCGGTTCTTGACCACAAGGCGGCCCAAAGCGTCATATTCGTAGTAAATCGTCTCATCATTGCGGTTCTTGAAGCTTGTAACGTTAGAGGCGGCATCGTAGCCGAACTCTTCATTGCTGTCGTCAGGATAATTGATTCTGATTAACCTGCTGTAGCCGTCATAATCGAAGCTGGTTATATTGCCTTTGGGGTCATTGATGTCATTGATATCCCCGTTCGGGGTATAGGTGCATTTAGTAATGCCGCCGTTGGCGTCGGTAACCTGCACTAACAGGTCTCTTTCGTCATATTCGTAACTTGTATTATGCTCTTCGGCATCGTTTACATCTGAGAGATTGCCGCCGTAGTCGTAGTCCAGGTTTGTAATATAGTTGCACGGGTCGGTTATTTTGTCGATATGGTCAAGTATATCATAGCCGAATTTAGCAATCTGGTTATCGCCGGTTCTCTCTTTTTCGATTTGGCGAATCTTCCTGCATTTATCGTAATAGAAGTTGGTTATGTGTCCGCAGGGGTCGGTAATTTTTGTTAGCTTATCGATAACGTTGTATGCGAATTTGGTAACATTACCACAGGGGTCATTGACCTCGATTACGTTGCCCTTGATATCGTATTCGTACTCGGTGGCTATTTTCAGGCTGTTTGGGTCCGATTCATTGGCATCGTAAATTACCTTCACTAACCTTCCGTAATTGTTCGGGTCGTTCTGCTGGTCATCACCGTATTCGTACTTAATTACTATATTGTCCAGCAGGGTAACAGTTTCCACCAGACCATTGGCATCGTATGTGAAGTTAAGCTGTGGATTTTTTGGCCCGTCAGGAGTGTCAATTTGGGGGAAGGTCGTCTTTTCCAGATTGCCGTTCGAGGAATTGTATTGGAATGTTGTTATATTACCTCTGGGGTCATTTACTTCTGTTACAAAATCGAACTTAGAATCGTAATCAAAACTTGTTGTTATATTCGGGTCTGAACCGTTATTAGGGTCAACGGCTATACTCAGCATATTGCCGTTTGCATCGTAGGTGTAGTCAATGCAGTTGCCCGCAGGAAAAATCTTTTTGGTCATATTCATATTGGGGTCATATTCATAAAAAGCGGTATAATCAGGCCCGTCATCGCCCGATATTACCTCCTTAACAACCTGACCTGTATCATTGTAAGAGACATTTTCTTCTATATCTCTGTAAGGCTGAGTTATTGTAGCATTTCCACTTCCATATGAGAAATCGAAGCGGTTATCTCCATAATACTGGTAATCAACTCTGTGTAGAGAATCATAATGGTTAACAAAGTAAGTTTGGCTGTTCGGGTCCTTGACCGTATCAAGTTCATGCTCTTCGGTGTATGTGTAGTTGGTAATAAGACCATTGGGGTCGGTTACGCTAGTCAGACAGCCCCAGTCGTCATAAGCATAGTGCCAGGTTCTGTCTGCAAAATCGTTAATATCAGACAGTAAACCGGTAGTTCCATTATAGGTGAAACTGACTTTGCGCCCCAAATCATTTGTTATGCTCGTTGGTGTGCCGTCCGGATTGCACTCGAAAACCAGACTGTTACCATTTTTATCCTCGATTTTCTCAAGTCTGCCCCCACTGTCGAAATACTTCTTGTTGCCGTATTTTTCGAAGAGTATATAATCATCTCCATTTTCCAAAATATAATCATAATGGCCGGGTGTCTTGTATTTGGCGGGACTGGAACCGGCAACCTTTGTGTATTTTAACCTGCGGCATCTGCCATTGAGTAAAATCAATACATCGGGGTCGTCGGATTCGTGGATTTTGATGTTATAGTTTATGTCCCACTCATGACCGAAGCGGGATTTATAACCGCTTCCATAGACTGTGTATTGCTTGCTATTCGATACTTCGAATGGCTCACTACACGATGAATATTTCGTCCAGTGACCAGTAACTGTAACTGTCAGCTTGACTGTGTATGGGCCTCCGGGAAGAAACTTGCATCTTGCCATACAATCGTCTTCACCATATATTTCTATATCGTAAGCTTCTGGCGGGAAGTCCCAGTCGTAATCATACTCCTCATCACAAGTCCAGGATTTACTTCCTAGGGCGAAGTAAGTACCGCTTGCATCAAAAGTTACAGTTCCACGAGAACCAGTAGGCTGGCTGCAGTATCGGCGCTCTATTTGAATATCTAATGCCCTGCCTGGGATAAATACATCCCGAACAGACCTACAAAATTCTCCGGTTGCCAAGAATACTGGGTCACCGCCTGCGGCTTGCTCATCAACGCCGCAGGGGTCTACAGTATTCGAATCGTTATCATTCGCGTCATTAGGATCGTGTTCTGCCTCAACGACAACATCGTCGTCATCAGGCTCCCAGCAGGCATAAGCTATGTAAGGAATGCAAAGTGCCAGAGCCAGAACTACAATGCCTGTTAAAAAGCGCCTATTCATTTTAGTTCTCCTTCGATTTTATTTGCGATGTCTTTTAAGCCAATTACCGGCTGCCTTGGCCGCCGGACAATCCGGATACTTTCCAAGCACCTTTTCGTAGGCAGCTTGTGTCTTTTCATCGGCAACGGATTTATTAATAGCACCAGTATCTTTGAGTTGTTGATAGTAATAACCGATCCTGAACTGTGCATCCCAGGCCATATCATAATCGGGGTAGCTATCGACTAAGTTGCCGTACTGCTCTATGGCTTGCTCGTATTCACCGAGTTCGCGATAGCAGGTAGCCCAATAATAATAAATATTGGCTGTATGAGTGAGTTCAGGATGGCTTACATTTAACTGTCCCCAAATTTCAATTGCCTTTTGAAAATAAGCTTTCGATTGACCCTCAAGGCCATCTGATTCCATCTCAAATGCCTTATTGTAAATCTGGTGTACTACCGTATGTACCAGCGTTCCAGGTAAAGCTGGATGTTCCTCAAAATTCGCAACGAACCCATCTATGACTTGAAGTGAATTAGGCTCATTCGTATCAATTGCCGATAAGACGTCTATTCGTGCAATGGCAAAAGGTACATCGTTAGCCTGGGCACTTGTGGGAAACTGCTTAGTTATCTTCTGAAATATAGTTTTTGCCTCATCGTATCTCTTCGAATGCTCGTAACTGCCGGCAATATAGAAAAGAGCTTCGGGCAACCGTTTGTCATCCGAATATTTACTCGAAAATTGCTCTATCCCCGCCGAGGCTTCGGATAATTCATCCATAGCAATCTTCGATGTAATAAGATTCATCCTTGCCCATAATGCCGGCTGGCTGTCAGGCCATCGCTCTAACACAAGCTCATTTATCGCATCCGCCTGTGGATACTTCTTGAACCAGTGGTATGCCCCTCCAATCTCAGTTACAGCAGCAGCCAAGTTAGGATCACTATCATACTGCCGCAAAAGCTTTTCCGTCTCAGCTTGTGCCTTTTCCATATCCGACAAAGCTACATAATCTACAGCCGTGAACGTTTGTGCCCAGATAGCCCGCTCAGAAGCCGGGTGATTGTCCAAAATATATTTATAAGCATTTATTGAGGTTTGAAACTTGCGTGCGTGACGATACTGCTCACCTATATCAAATACAGTTCCGGGAAGCTTCTCATCACCTGTGAAATCGGTAATGAGCTTCTTATAAGCCTCAGCCGCTTCCGCATCTTTACCTGAAGTTATGTAGTCTATGACGAGTTTCTTTGCCTGCTCAAGTTCAGTATCAGCAAGGGCGTAATTTGCCATTAACACAATGCAGAAAAATACCGTAAGCCTAAGTTTTTTAAACATTTATAGACCTCCTTCAATTGAATTAAATGGGTTTGATTAAGCTTGGAATGAACATTATTTGCGAGTTGCGATAACAACTGCAGGGTGTACTTTACAGTTATCATTACTTTCTCCTGTCCCCCAGAATCTCATTCTGCTTATATAGCTTTGAACAGGCTCTGTCAAGTAAAAAAATAGAAGAAATGTTTTAAACTTAGAAAAATATCTTGCTATTGTTTTCTTTAAAATTACGAATGAGTGTTTTTGACTGACTTATAGACAAGAAAAAGCTGATTTTTCGCCATTATAAGCGGTTCAGGTCAAGGCGTTTATTTATAGGGAAACAATGTTAGAAAATTAAAAACAGATAAATGTCGCCACTCAAAAAGCCTCTTCTCAGGTAAATAGCAGAAACTTGTAAAATAGGCTTAAACAGAGGATGAGCATTGTTTAACAATAAAAAACAATGAATAATGGTACGCTTTTACACGCGCACACACACGCGAGGGAGTTTTCTGGCGATATAAAAAAGAGAGAGTTAGAGGGGTGAACGGAAACGAAATAGTATTTCACAGCTTACGGAATAGTTACATATCTTTCCTTGCCAACAGCAACACACCGGCAAAAGTCATTCAGAAACTTGCCAGACACAGCGACCCAAAATTAACCTTCAATACTTATGCCAGAGTATTGCCAGAAGCAGAATAAAGAGCGATTAGTTTTTTACCGAACTTCGGTAATTTTGTCTTGTCCACCAGCTTGGACACCAACCGTGAAAAACAAGAGATTCTCATAGACAACCATAGACATCAAAACGGCCAAGACACGTTAATAACCGCAATCTTGGCCGATAAGCAATCTCCCCGAGTAGGGCTCGAACCTACAACCTAGCGGTTAACAGCCGCTCGCTCTACCAATTGAGCTATCGGGGATTCTCAGCTCAAACGCAGGCTATATCCTGCAAAAATATAACTTCGTCAAAATTAAGCTATGATATTATCCAAATTTCAACTACCTTGTCAAGCTCTGCTCTATCAAGACCGATATATAAAAAATAAACCAAATACTGGACAATTATGCGATAATTATGTACATTGATGAGCTTGTAAAAAATAAGGTGAAAGCATAAAAAAGCCATTGTAATGTCATAATAAATACCTAATAACAGGTTTTACAGGATATGGCAAAAGATATACTCAAAGTCGGCGGTTTTAAAATAATAAAACGCATCGGCAGCGGTGCACGTAGCACAATTTATGAGGCCATCGACGAGCAGGACAACACAACAATTGCCCTCAAAAGAGTTATCTACGAAAGACCCGAAGATGCCAGAGTCTTCGAGCAGGTGCAAAATGAATTCAAAACAGCCCAGCGGATAGACCATCCGTACCTAAGAAAATGCTACAAGCTCAAAAAAATCCGCAGTATGTTCAAGATTAAAGAGCTGCTTCTTTCTATGGAGCTGTTTGACGGTGTCACACTTGAAGAGCATCCAAACCTGAGCCTGCTTGACGTGCTGCTTGTATTTAGAATGGTCGCAAACGGACTCAATGCTATGCATCAGCATGGCTACCTGCATTGTGACATAAAGCCGAACAATATTTTGCTGAACAAGAGCGGCTCCATCAGGATTATAGATCTCGGCCAGAGCTGTAAAATAGGAACCATAAAAAGGCGAATCCAGGGCACACCCGATTATATAGCTCCTGAGCAGGTCAGACGCGCACCACTCGGGCCTAAGACCGATGTCTTCAATCTCGGCGCCACAATGTACTGGGCTCTTACGGGCAAAAACGTGCCTACTTTAATACCGAAAAAAGACACAATTGACGTCTTCATAAAACAGCCTTTAAGAGCGCCTCATGAAATTAAAAGCCAGATATCGGAGCCCATCTCGAATCTTGTAATGGACTGCGTAAAAGAAGACCCCGCTCAAAGACCCCGTAACATGATGGAAACCATATCAAGGCTTGATATGCTAATTCACGGTATATTAGGGGGCAGCCTGAAAAACAAAAATTCCCGGGAAAAGCAACAAAATGACAAAAGCTAATAATGTATGAACAAAACTCAACCAATATTACACTTATTGATTTACCGCTGAAAAATGCCTGAAAATACAATAAGATTGCTGAAACAAGGCGCCGATGCCAGTTATGCCGACAAATACAGGAAGGCAAACTTAGTCCTTTTGCCATCCGATGCCGAGCTTGTTGCAACAGGTGACATACACGGACATCAGC
This sequence comes from uncultured Pirellulales bacterium, assembly GCA_964493425.1. Taxonomy (GTDB): domain Bacteria; phylum Planctomycetota; class Phycisphaerae; order Sedimentisphaerales; family Anaerobacaceae; genus CAYLMG01. The sequence goes on along the minus strand of CAZBMW010000001.1, from coordinate 156,516 downwards.
ACAATTTTGAAAAAATTATCAGGTTTGCAGACCTGCAGAACAACCCAAACAGACATCTGCTGCTTCAGGAAATCATACACGGCGGGCCCGTAGACGAGGAAGGCGGCTGCTTATCGTATAAGCTGCTTTTTGATGCTGTCGAATATAAACTCAGATTTCCCAACCAGGTTCATATCATTATGGCAAACCACGATACTACGTTCATAAATAACGGCCAGGTTATTAAAAACGGCAAAGAAATGAATCGCTCAATGAGGCTGGCCCTTGACAGGGAATTTCAGGAAAACAGCCACGATATCAAAACAGCTATAACTCAATTTTTCTTCTCCCAGCCGTTGGCAATACAATGCCCGAACAGAATCTGGCTGTCACACTCCCTGCCAGCAGACAGGTATCTGGACAGCTTCGACAAAAGCATTTTCTACAGGGAACTTAAATTTGAGGATACCGCAATGCCGGGCTCGGCTTATCTTTTGACCTGGGGCAGAAGGCACAGCCAGCATACTCTCGACAAAATGGCAGAGATGCTCGATGTCGATATCTTCATCCTCGGTCACCAAAGACAGCAGGCTGGTTTCAGCCTGGCAGGCAACAACCTGATTATCATTGCATCCGACCACAATCACGGCTGCCTGCTGCCTATAGACCTGTCAAAATTATACACAATAAAGCAGCTCGCGGACTCAATCCTGTCGCTCGCTTCTATTGCTTGACAATTTAAACCCTCAATGGTAAAAACTGCCTTAAACTATCAAGGCAAACATTAAAAACGTGAGTTAAAATATGCAGTGGTACTTTTACATAGCAATATTTGCAATCGCATCACAGTTATTCTTTCTCGTACAGATGTATCGCAACTATCGCTATGTCCTGAAAAAACACAAAATAGACCGTAGCTGGTATCGGCCGAAAACCGTAATGATTGTCCCCTGCAAAGGTGTCGACTCGGCATTTGAAAAAAACATTGCCTCATTTTTTAACCAGGATTACGAAGACTTTTTGCTGTGGTTTGTTGTAGCCGACAAAGAAGACCCTGCCTACAACAAACTGAGTCAATTAAAAAAAGAGCTCACCGCTTCCACAAAGGCACACGACGTACAGATTTTCGTTGCAGGTCAAAGTCAATCCTGCAGCCAGAAACTTCACAACCTGCTTTACTGCTACAGTAAAATCACTGATGATATCGAGGTAATGGCCTTTGCGGACTCCGATGTCTGCATTCGCAAAGACTGGCTAAGCCAGATAGTGTATCCGCTTCACAATAAAAAATACGGTGCTTCCAGCGGTTACCGCTGGTTTGTCCCCGCAAAAAACAACCTGGCTTCCCTTGCCCTTTCGGCACTGAATGCAAAGGTCGCTCAGCTGCTCGGCAACACCCCCTTCAACCAGGCTTGGGGCGGCTCTATGGCCATCACCGTCGATAACTTCCGCAAAATGGGACTCGACAAAATATGGGCAAAAACCGTCAGTGACGACCTTTCGCTGACCTACATCGTTAAAAAGACCGGCCTGAGAATAGCTTACGTACCCGCTTGTCTCGTTGCCTCTTACGAATCCATCAACTGGTCGCAACTGTTCGAATTCGGCAGAAGACAACTTTTGATAACACGCATAAGCGCACCAAAGGTATGGCTCTTTGCATTATTCGGCAATCTCTATTCCATACTCGGCCTGTGGGCAGGATTGCTTCTTGCCATATATGCCTACAGCAGGCAAAGTAAACACTTTGGACTCTTTGTAGCTGTTCCTCTCATATTTTTTACAGGCCAGCTTATCAGAGCAATACTCAGACAACGAATGATTAGCAAATTACTCAAAAGTGAACAGCCGAAGATGAAGCTCGCTGCCGCCGCTGATATTCTCGGCTTCTGGATATGGTCACTGCTTATGCTTATTTTAATTATAGCTTCAGCATTTGGAAGAACCATCTGCTGGCGGGGAATAAAATACAAACTCATAGGCCCAACGGAAACTGTCATCTTAGAAAATAAATCATAGTTTTGTACAAACAGAACCTAACGTCTGTCCAAAACTTTATTCTATATTAGCGATGTCGTTGGCGGTGCCGCCGACTATATAAATCCTGTTTTTACCGCTTTTCTTAGCTTCGAGCAAAGCCCTGTCAACCTGTGCAAAAAGCTCGTCTGCGGTTGAGCCGTCACGCGGAAAACTCGCAAGACCTCCACTTATTGTCAAAACCCCCCTGCCTTCAGGACCAAGAAGAGGCAGCTCCGCCCTTTTCAGCTCTCTCTGGAGTCGCCTCGTTATAAAAATCGCTTCCCTCGGATGCTCTTTCTGCAATGAACGTCTCTCTGACTCTACCTGAGCCGAAATTATTTTCGGGTCATCCCAGAAAATCACCACAAATTCATCCCCTCCGATTCTGCCGACAATATCGTGTGACCGACTGCAGCGATTCAACAAAACAGCAACCTGCCTTAAAATCTCGTCGCCCGCTAAATGGCCAACAACATCGTTGTATTGCTTGAAGTCATCAAGATCAAACATCAAAACCGTCACCCTGCCGTTTCTTTGCTTTGCATGCTCGATAATCTGCCTGCAAAATTCCATCACATATCTTCGGTTTTTAAGACCGGTTAACTCATCGGTAGTGGCAAGCTTCTCAAGAATCTTAATCTTCCTGTCCTTAGCCAAATCATAGCCTGCAGACTTCTTCGCTGATTCGGCACCTCGGCCCTCAGATGACAAAACGAATGAATAAAACTCTTCTGCGCAAACCGGACAAATCAAATACTCATCAGCCATCGAAGAGCCATTCCGCCCGGAATTAACAAGCTGCATCGCCTGCGGCTCTTCATGCATCTGAGCCAGAAGAATAATTCTCGCCGTGGGATCGGCTCTCCTTAAAGCTTGCAGCGCAGAATTCAATTCTGCTGTGCCTGTCATCACCACGCCGATAGCCTGATACTCCTGTTGTTCGGCTGCCTTTATACCTGAAGGCACATCGTAATGATACTCAAGAGCTGCTTTATTGTCTGTAATGCTGCTTGGAAAAACCCTCTCAATATCGCCAATCAGCAAAATCTTCTTACTTCTTTCCCAAAATTTTTGATTAACACTCATTTTCTCAAAGCCCAGCTCAAACTGCTGTGAAAACTAACTAACTCATTAATAAAAAAGTCGTTCTCCAACAATGAAAAATCTATATCATGATATCCCTAACCGCCGTTTGGAGACAACCGGAATCACCCGTCCAGCCTTTCAGTATCATATGTAATTATCTAATATAATATTTTAGCGTAAATTACCAAAAAAATCAATGCTAAATCCAAACACAGCCTCTGCTAAAACTATTGACAGGCTCATAACAAACAAGCCCACGAAAGTAATCTAACAGGCCTATGCGGCCATGATTGCCTTGTTTTATACATTAAAAAATGATAATTAATCCCTTCTAAACTTACTCAACCTTTGGCAGGCCCGAGAGTATCTTTTCTACCTGCTCGGCATAAATGCTGTCGGGATACAGATTGATAAATTTTGTAAGGACGTTTCTTGTCTCACCGAGCAGCTTTGCTTTCTGTTCCGAACTAGTCTCCTGCTGAGACCATAACCTTTTTTTCAAAAGTCCGAACTCATAAAGCGCCTCCATCCCACCATCGGTATTTAGATACTTCTCATGAAGCTCAGCCAGCTTTTCTGCCCGAAGCTGTTCGTCGGCTATCAGCATAGTCTGAGCCAGTAAAACATTGTCACGAAGAGCATCTTCTCCACCCATTTGTCTGAGAAGCTCGGCTAGCTCCCAGACAAACTGACTGCTGTGAGGATTGAGCATAACAAACTTAGCCAGCCGTTTCTCTGAATCCGGCTCATCAATATGATTCTGCGAACTGATTAGGCTGCGAAGCTGACTCAGCCTGCCCTGAAGCTCCTTCAGTTTAAATTCCATCATTGTTGATTTGGCCGGCGGTCGGAAAGGGCTGAACAAATTATCGTTCGTCGGGCCGTTCTTTTCAAAACCAGGTAACAGCTCAACGAGCATAATTTCAGCCTCGGCAAGAAGACTGTCCGCACGCGAAAATCTGCCAAGCCCTGCCCAGTGCTTGGCTATCCGCCAACGCGCTTCGAGTGACTCCGGACTTCGCGGAAAATCCCTGTATAATCTATGCCATATACCTCTCGCCCGCTCATGTGGATAGTCACTATAAAAACGAAGCTCTTCGGTTTGCTCAAGATGCTTTATGTCAGGACTATATTCCTGGAGAATAGCCTCATAATAAAGAGCAATCGGCATACGTCCGCTCTCCGGACGCTTGCTGATAAACTTATCATACTGTCTGAGCAATTCCTCACGCTTGTCCTGATAACTCAGCTCTTCCGGCACGATAAACCACCAGGGCCAGCTGTCATAATCAAGACTACTAATAATTTCACGTTTCAGCACATTGCGAAGCTCAATCTTGTCTTCCGGATAAAAGTAGGCCTTCAACAAATTTTCTATAACCAGCTCATTGGCAATTGTTGAATCGAGTGCCCTGGTTATGCTATGCGTATGAAACTGGTCAACCTGCTCCGGGTTATTTCCCGCAACATATAATTGATAATCCAGCTCATCGAAGCCTATCTCTACCTCGAACAAGATAACAGTTGCAAAAAATAAAAGAACCGTACATACCCACACAAGGCCGGGTCTGTAACGGGTAAAATGGCCTATCCCAAGGACAATACCAGCTACACTCAGACTAACAAGCCATGCGCATATCCAGGGCGTATAAGAATAACCCCATATAATAGGTTCTGCCCACTTGGCCCCGCCAAAAAAGCCCCAGTATAAAAGCTGAGGCCACATACATAAAGCTATCGATGTAAAACGCGACCGAAAACGAAATGGCCGGCACGCCGCTGCAAAACAGCTTATCAATACTGACAAGGCTAAACCGGGCAGATTCGCCAGAAAAGCTATCGCCAAAACAAAAAGCAGGCTGTAGCTAAAGCTCATTAACTGCGATATCAAAACCGGCACCACAGCGAGAATACCCATCAATAGGCCAAGCACAAGAATCTGCCACGGATATTCAAATATGCTCACGCCGCTTATCACAAAATCGCCAAGGTACCAGCCGTCCGACGATATAAAACAGCCGATATCGAAAAATACAAAACCGCCCCTGACCAACTTCGTCCAGAATACACAACAAAGCCCGAAAGCTAAAAGTGCGATGAACCAGCACATCAAAACATTATTATGGCTGTAATGCAGCGTCGGCCCAACCGTCAACAAAGATTTGGAAGTTACGACAGGTTTCTTTTCTGCCTCATTATTATCCATACCAAAAGGCTTTCGCTTGGATATCCTCTTAACCTTTTCCCATCCGGAACAGCTCGCGTCACGGCTTAACAACCAAAACATTATATCAATAAGCCAAAATAAAAAGAAGTCAAAACACAGGTAAAATTAAAACACCACAAGTCTTTTAACAACAAGGACTTAACACTCAAAAATAGCCGAAAACTTCTATCCACAGTTCCCTTCTTCGAAGGCCGCCCGTATATAAGATCTTTATTTACATCACCTTGACAAATCTTCATCCTTGATAGAAACTACAATTAAGGTTATTTATGCTGTTATAGCTTTAGGAGTTAATTATGGCCCTCATCGAATGTCCCGAATGTGGAAATCAAATATCAGACAAGGCTCTTGCCTGTCCAAAATGCGGTTTCAGCCCTGTCGCCAAGTTTTTAGGCGGCTATGAATACCGCTCAAAGACAGAGCTTTTCGGCCTGCCCCTTGTTCATATCGTCACCGGCTTCGGTTTAAATCCAATAACGGGTAAAATCAGAATTGCAAAAGGCATTATCGCAATCGGAAACGTAGCCATTGGCGGCGTTGCCATCGGAGGTCTTTCAATCGGCCTTATCAGTATCGGCGGATTGGCCTTAGGGCTACTCGCCCTTGGCGGCCTGTCGATCGGTCTTTTAATTGCTGTCGGCGGTTTGGCAATCGGAACAATAGCGATTGGCGGCGGCGCTTTTGGCTACTACGCACTCGGCGGTGGCGCCTTTGGTGCACACCCGCTCGGTGGTAATGCGCGGGACCCAAATGCCGTTGAATTCTTCAAAGGCATTTTCGGCTCCTGCGTCGAAAAGCTAAACCAGATGCCAAAGAAATAAATACTTGAAAAAACCTCATAGCGAGCTTCTTGTACAGGTACAAAGAAAGCTGCCTCAATCCAGTCTTATACCTTTCTGTACAAGCCACTGCTTCAAATCCCCCATCTGGTCGTCGAAAATTTCATTGTCGTAGTTCTCTTCCATTTTTCGGATATGACCAACCAGTTCCGGCTGACCGTCCACAACGTCGCTCAATCTCTTCTCGAACTCCTCGCTGATATTGCGTAGCTGCTGCGTATCTACATGCACCCCCAGCAGAGTACTTACTCGGCGTACAACCGACTCAATACAAATAGGATTATTACCCTGTACATAAGCCGGCACCGTTGCCACAAGGCTCACCATACTTACTCCATACCGCGGCGCATTTGCTGTCAGGTAAGTGACAATACCAGCCGGGCCCTCGTAGTCACTGAATCTCATACCATACTTTTCGAAAACCTGCCTGAACCGCTCGTCTGAAACCGAGCAAAAATATAAAGGCTCACGTGTATGAGGAACCAAGCCCGATACGCTGCCGACAAAATAAATCTCTTCGACACCAAACTGTTTACATACCGAAAAGATGCACTCCGAAAATTCCTTCCAAGCGAAATTTGGCTCCTTGCCAATAAACAATATCAGATTGCTCGCTGCATCAACGTAAAAAATATTTCTCGGCCATTCGAGTTTTTTTACAAGGCCTTTCTCGATCTTTACAAAGGGGCGAAACATTGCCGCAAAATCCATCGTACCCGGGAAATTCTCGATATAGAAACCTTCCGGCCTTATCTCAGCAATTCTTTCCGCACCGAGGGTTTCCACAAAATATTTGACTGTGCCCGTCGAAACTTCCCCGCTGTCCATCCAACCCTGAAAACCAATAAGCAGCTTCGGCTTTTCAAGCTTAATGCTTTTATATATGCACAATTTGTCCTGTTCCATAAATCACCTTGTATTTTTAAGCACATTCTTTGAAATAACCTGATGTTTGTCAAGCCTCACCTGAAAAATACGCTTCCGGAATAATCCGTCCACCCGAATTGCTCTCTTGCCATAAACCATCGAAACGCTATACTTATTTCGTTAAAAAAATATTCAAACTTAACATCAAGTGACAAAAAAATGAAAAATGAAATAAACGCCCTCAATTCATCAAAAAGCAAATCTCTGATTGCTTTTGAGCTGTTTTTACTTATCCTCTGCCTTTGTCTAATCGCTCTGCGTTCTACGCTTACCGAAGTTCCATTTCCCCAATCAACAGAAAAGATAAGCATTCTGAAGACTGTCACTTACAGCCTGATTCTTTCTGCTGTTTTGATTGTCGCATTTGTGATATGGCTCATTTTAAATTTTTATACAAAGCACTTTCTCTACAGGTTCACTAGCTTCGAAATCGGTCTATTGCTGTTGGTTATCGCCTCGGTAATCTCAGGTTTAGCCGCCTCGAATACACGGGCTGCAATCACATCTACGGTCATTTTTATCGCACCGCTACTAATGGCCGTCCTGCTCGCTCAAATTCTCGATTCCCCTCTTAAAATCAAACTAACACTGGCCGTCATTGCCGCTTCCGGATTCCTCTGTACCTACCAGTGCTCCGAACAGTTTTACGATACCAACGAAAAGCTAATCGAACAATATGAAGAAAATCCAGCCCAAATGCTCCAGCCTCTAGGTATCGAGGCCGGTTCCTTGGAACATTTTCAGTTTGAACACAGGCTCTATTCAAAAGATATAAAATCCTTCTTTACCACCTCCAATTCCGCCGGCTCTTTTATGATACTTGCACTTTTCGCCGCTGCCGTTTTATTCATCGACAAAATAAAAAACCGTAAAAGACCTGACGCCGACCCCTGGCACTACTTAACATCTGGCGCAGTCTTCATAGTAGTCATTATCGGCCTGCTCCTTACCCGAAGCAAAGGTGCAATCATCGCGGCCCTTTTCGCATCAGTACTCTTCGCCTCACTCTGCTTTTTCGGTAGCTGGATATACTCACACAAAAAAATAATTTTAATCTTCTGTCTGCTCGTAATTGCTGCCGTTACCTGGGCCGTCATTTCTTACGGCCTTGCTCACAACAGACTGCCCGGCGGTAAGTCTATGCTCGTAAGATGGCAATACTGGTGCGCCGCCGGTAAAATCGCTACAGAAAATCCATATACTGGCATTGGACCAGCCAACTTCGCAACTGCTTATCTGCATCACAAACTTCCCCAAGCAATAGAAACCGTATCTGACCCGCACAACTTTATCCTGAGCCTTCTAACTCAATACGGCCCGCTCGGCCTTATAGCTTTCCTTACAATAATCTGCCTGCCTCTCTGGAAGATAAATCCGATAACTAAACTACCACAGACGCCTGTCAAAACTAATTCGCACAAAAATCTCAAAAAGCTGCTCATCATTTTCATCCCGCTTGCACTATTAATCTTCAGACCATTGTTACTACCAATCCAAAACAACGTCTCTGCTCGGGAAATTGCCGCCGGCATACTCATAATCTTTATAATGCCCATAGTGGTATTTATTATAGGCTTTTTTTTGATAACCAACGGCACCCTGCACAACACGCAACAAACCGAACACAAAATAAATATAACTATAGCCGCTCTTGTCTCTGCTATTTTTGGTCTGCTCATACACAACCTCATAGACTTTGCCATCTTCGAGCCTCCTGTTTTCACAGCCTTTTGTGCCTTCCTCGCCTGCCTGATTGCCTCTGATTTGAATGCCCGGCAGAAGCCCTGCTTTCATCCGAAAAACAACACAACAATAAAAATAATAACAGCTCTTGCAGGCTTTACTGTAATTTTCGCTTTTCTTTATTATTGTATTGTCCCTGTTGTAAAAAGCTCTTCGAAGATAGCCGCCGCCAAAAAGGCCGAAGCCACCGGCAGCTATCAGCACGCGCATATCCTTTTTAATGAAGCCGCAGAAGCTGACCCCTTAAGTCCGACTGCATCATATCTCAACGGCCAACTTTACGAGCAAAATTACAGCTCAAATCCACGTTCCGGCATAGAGCCGCTCAAACAGGCCGAAACCTGCTACCTGACCGCAATCAAACAAGACCCTGATAAATACTCTTACCTCGAAAAATTAAGCGATATATATTTACTGCTTAGTCAGTCTCAACCCGAACCGCTAAAAACCGAATGGTTGAACAAGGCCTTCGATGCCGCATCGCAGGCAATCGAGCTTTATCCCGGCCTAGCAAGACTGCATCTCTCGTTAGCCCAGATAGCAGAGCAGCTCGGGAAAACGAATCTCGCACTCGAACACTATGAAAAGGCTGTCAAAATCGAGGATGCCTTCCGAGCGCAATTCAAACAGATGTATCCCGACCGCCCTCCTTTCAGCCGTCTCAGCCAACAAAACTATGAAACAGCAAAACAAAGAATCGAATACTTAAAAAAATAACCAGATGACGGCGGCATTACAGACTTTTTTTACTGCTTTTCCGGCGCATCAGCCGAAAAAATAATAGCTTGTTTCTCCCGAACATTGTCTACGTGAGCTTTTTCTTAATATGACCGAGCTGCAAAAACAAACTGCTCTCGCTGATAAAATCGCCATATGCGTTATTCTGCTTATGGCGACGGGCGCCGTCTTTGTCTTCTCAGCTTCCGCCAACATCTCCCAGGACATAGACTTACGTCATTTTTACAACTCAGCGTCGCTCAGACAAATCCTCTTTTTCCCGCTCGCAATCCTCATTATGCTCGCAGCCTCGGCAATAAACTATAACAGGTTCGAATTCAAAAAAAGTCTGCTGAAATCACCTGCCGTTTACGCTTTAGCCCTCAGTATCGCCCTCCTCGCTATCGTTTTATATCAGCGTTTCCACCCGGTTTTTCCTACATTCATACCCAAAATACATAACCACTATCGATGGCTCAAAATACCTTTAGGCCCGATAACAACCAGCTTTCAGCCCTCAGAGCTTGCAAAATGGGCAATTGTTTTCTTCCTCGCCGGCATTTGCGCAAAAGAAGGTTTCAATCTACAGCTATTCCGCAAAAGATTTGTACCGCTCTGTGCTATTATAGCCATTGTCGTAGGCCTGATTATCATCGAAGACCTCGGCACCGCCGCCTTTATTGCGCTGCTGGCATCTACTACGCTCATAATCGCAGGGGCAAAATGGCGGCATATGTTGGCCCCTCTCCCATTTGCACTTATCGCTTTTTGCCTCATTCTCTGGCTCTATCCGCACAGAATGCAAAGAATTGTTGCCTTTTTAAAACCAACAGAGCTTGCCGACTCAGCTAACTATCAGGCAAATCAATCCCTTATTGCGCTCGGCTCAGGCGGCCTGTTCGGCAAAGGACTCGGTAGCGGTATCTGCAAATACGGCCATCTGCCCGAAGATACCACCGACTTTATCTTTGCTATAATCGGCGAAGAGCTTGGTTTTGTCGGCACCGCAACGGTAATTACGTTATTTATAGCTTTCCTCTGGCTGGGAATTCTCGTTGTCAAAAGAACTAAAGACGATTTCGGCAAAATCCTTGCCGCCGGCATAGTGCTGACAATAGCAATTCAGGCTGCCATCAATATAGGCGTTGTCACTGTCGTTCTGCCCACAAAGGGAATACCGCTGCCTTTTGTAAGTGCCGGCGGTACTTCTATGCTCCTGTCCGCCGCCGCTGTCGGAATACTGCTGAACATCGCAAAACAAACCAGCAAAGAACAACCAAGCAAACCATTGCAAACAAATGAAACTGCTGTTACTCTACAGGCTCTGGAGTATATGTAAAAATGAGTAACAAAGCATTTTTCTTTGCCGGCGGCGGTACGGGTGGGCATATCTACCCTGCAATCGCTGTTGCTGAAAAAATCATTGAATCTGAGCTAACAGCAAAAATACATTTCTTTTGCAGCAGCCGTGACATCGACTCAAAAATCTTCTCAAAAACCGGTTTCGAATTTACAAAACTGCCGGCAGAAGCTTTTTCGCTGCGTCCGAACAAATTTTTCAGATTCTTAAAAACTTTTTCCAAAAGCGCCAGAATCGCAGGGCCAATCCTCGATAAAACCAAAAATCCGGTTGTAGTTGGTATCGGCGGCTTCGCAGCAGCGCCGGTATGCCGGGCCGCATATAAAAGAAAAATACCCGTCAAATTAATAAACGTCGATATTATCCCCGGCCGGGCAAACAAGCTAATCGCTCGATGGGCCAACGAAATCTTCGTACAGTTCGAGGACTCTGTCCGATATCTTAATAAGCAAAAACATAAAATAAATGTCACCGGTTGTCCCCTTAGAGCCGCCTTCGAGAATCCCAATCCTAAAAAAGCCATCGAACACTTCAATCTCGATAAAAATAAAAAAACTCTGCTGATAACAGGAGCATCAAGCGGCTCACAGAACATCAACAAAACAATTTGCTCTCTGATTGAATTTCTTGACCGCTTCGCCGACAAATGGCAGATAGTGCACATAACAGGCGTAAACAATCTCGAACAGGTCAAGGCAAAATACTCGAACGCAAAAATTGCACATAAAATCGTAGATTATTACGACGATATGGCTGACATCTTATCTGCAGCGGATTTGGTTATCGGCAGAAGCGGCGCTGTGAGTATCGCAGAGTACGCCGCTGCATCTGTACCGAGCATCTGCATTCCTTATCCCTATCACAGGGATATACACCAGTACTTAAACGCCGGCAAACTCGTTGAAGCAGGTGCCGCTGTCATCGTTGATGATGTGCCTGATGAGAAAGACCGCTGCGAATGGCTCGCCGAAGAGCTCGAAGAGCTGATGAACAATGATAGTAAACTGGCCGAAATGAAAAAAAACTGCGAAGTCATCGCAAATAAAAACGCATCAAAAATTATAGCTGAAAAGCTGCTGAAAACTTGAGAAGCACAAATGGCAAAAGAGGAAAAAATAAAAATTTTGTTCCTATGTGTAGGCAATTCCTGTCGCAGCCAGATGGCCGAGGCCTTCGCAAACACCTTAAGGCCTGACGAAATTGAGGCCTTCTCTGCAGGAGTAAACCCGAGCAAAGTCAATGAGCGGGCAATCAAGGTTATGGCCGAAGCTGGAATAGATATTTCAAACAATTATTCAAAATCCATCGACGATTTAGCTGGCATCGATTTCGATTATGTCGTAACTCTTTGTGACAAGGCCAAAGAGAGCTGTCCCGTCTTCCCTGGAAAAGTAAAATTGGTTCACCACAACTTCAATGACCCGACATCGGCCACCGGCAGTGAACAGGAAATTTTAGCCGAATTCCGCCGCGTCCGCGATGAAATAAAAGCATTTGTGAAAAGCATAATATTGTAAGGCCCTGTATAATAACAAACTGCAATAATTTCACTTTTATTCGATTCTCGAATATCCTATAATAACTGCTTTGCAAGATTAACCGAACGTTTACAGGTTTTTAAAAATATGAAAATACTGATAGATATTGCGCATCCATCACATGTGTATTTCTTTCGCCTGATAAAAACGGAGCTTGAAAACCGGGGACACACAACAGCCGTCACCATCAGGGACACAAATATCACTTCACAACTGCTCAAAAATTTCGATATCCCATACATTTCACTCACTCCCGGCAGCACACATCGCCTGCTCGCACCGTACAGGTTGTTTATGAGAGATTTTATGTTGTGGAAATACTGCCTGAAGTTCAAGCCCGATATACTGGTCGGCATGATAGCACCATTTGTACCTCACGTCGGATTCCTCCTGCGGAAACCTTCCCTCATCTGGGAAGACACCGAGCATAATAAACTGAACCACAGGTTAACCTGGCCTTTTGCAACCGCTATTTACATCCCGGATTGCTATACGCTTCCGCCGATTAAAAAACAGCACCTTTATGCAGGCTGTCACGAGCTGGCTTATCTTCATCCAAATAATTTCACCGCCGATAAAGAAACCGTTAAACATCTGGGAATAGACCCGGACGAAAAATACTGCATAATCAGGCTCAGCGCATGGATGGCCTTTCACGATATAGGCCAGCACGGCATACAACAGAACAAAACACTCGATTTTATTAAGACCATCGAAAAACACACACGAGTATATATCTCAGGCGAAAAAGGCTTGCCCGACGAACTCAAAAAGTATCAGCTAAACATACCGCTGCACAAAATCCACCATGTGATGGCTTTCGCGGACCTGTGCATCAGCGAAGGAGCGACTATGGCCTCTGAATCGGCCATTTTAGGTGTCCCCACAATATACGTTAACACTCTCAAACTGGGCTATATAAATATGTGGGAAGATTACGGAATCTTGAAACAGACAACCGACACCGACAAGGCTCTGGAATATGCTATCGGTTCACTTGAAGACCCTGACAGCAAAAAAAGTGCAAATGCTGTACGCGAAAGGATTCTGCATGATAAAATCGACGTAAAAAACTTCGTCATAGACACTATAGAAAACCATCTGAATTCCGGATTAGAACCGAAATGATACTAAAAAACGTTACCAGACATTCAGGCAGGAAGGTTTGTGGCACGTGCTGCTCGTGCTGGGCGGGCTTGTAAACAAGGACGTATTCCTAGCAATGTAAGCGTTTTAGCTTACTGTTTGCAAGTTTGGGAAGACAATCCTAGTCTGCCTCCGGGAGTCCCCGGTGATACCGCTGCTAACGTTCAAGAATGTGAGGAAGTATGCTCTAAAATTTTGCGGTCAGATGCTTATAAAAAAAATTGCGATTGTGTATATTAAAAAAAAGAAGAAAATGAGCATGAGAAAAATCAATAACATCTGGTATATGATATGGTTTGTTATTGGGCTCTCTCTTTTTATCTCAGGATGTTCATCTAAGTCTGGGATTGAGGGAAAAAACTGGTTTCAATATGCATTACAATATGACCAAGCAATGAGTAAGATCTGGGCAAGCGGGGGTGCTCTACAAGATTATAACAAGGTGCTCAAAATAGAGCGGAAATTCCTCCAAGCAAAACAGCCGACAGAAACAGAGATAATATCCGTTCTCAGGTCACCAAACAGGAGATTTCAAAGAGTTGGTTTGGTCGCTATGTCCTTAAAACCAATAGAAACAGACCAGATAATAGATATTTTATTTGAGCTTCTACAGGAGCAGGACCCAGAATTTATATGGTATGCACTAGAATCTCTTGCGAAATTCACAAAATTTCCAGAATCCAAGAAGGCCGACTTAGGGGGACAATTATTGGAGATAATTAAAACTAGAAAAGACAATGAATTATCCCCTCGGGAAATTTCTTTATTAGCTAAATTTCCCTCTGAAGAGGCGGCATCTTTTTTAACTGATCTGTTGATGAAAGAAGGAAAAGAAGACCATATACGTATATTTGGATATGCCGCTTTTAGGGCATTGAAAGAGATGGGCGATTCTTATTATGATAAAGCCGCAGTATATGTAAAAAATCATGGTAGTCCTGAGATACAGAAAGAATTTATGGAGCTGGAAAACTCGTGGGAAAGGCTAAACACTCCAACTGGAAAAAAATAAAAAATACCTTTGGTATATCATTTAATAACCTATCAAGCTATTCCTGAAAAGTTGTAGAGCCTTCTCCTTTATTTTCTGATGAAACTTTTGCCTTTCTTAATATACCAATCCCACCAAAACCCACACCTAAAACAAAAATGAGCAACGTACCTATTAACCTTGTGATTAAAGAAGCCAAATATGTATGACCCGGACTGATACCTGCAAATGAACCAAGAAAACCATAAGCTATTTCCCTAACACCCAGATTACCCGGTGTTAATACGACCAGATTACTTATTTTCAGCAACGCTCCAAACAATGCCAATACCGGCAAAGCCACATTAACACCAAGCCCGCGAAAACAAATATAAAAAATCAATATGGAATTAAACATGGAAAGCAAACCGGTTAAAAACAAGCTAATAATATATTTATAATCCCTTGTATTACTAACAGTCGTTTTAAATACCTCGGATATCTTCAAGTGAAACCAACTGGAAAACTTGCCTTTTACTTTGATACGAGACAAAACTAAATACATAAAATACGGCAGAATAAATAAAATTATAAATAACACTAAAATAAGTAAATATCCTTGTATGTACCCAAAGGAAAGCTGCGGATTAAATAAGATGATAAGCAGCAAAGCTATAAACAAACTCAGCAGCGAATCGAGCCAGGCAAAAGATGTAAACGAACTGATAAAACTTGTATAAGAAACACCATATGACTTCTTAAGAACGGCACCTCGATATATACCACCCGACTGCGGTATCAATTTGCTAAGAAAATTTCCTTTAATAAATATTTTGAACCACCCGAAGAAAGGTATATGCTTGCCGCTGCACTTATTAATAACAATACGATACCGGAAACTCTGGAATAAAAGAGCTATAAAATATATCATAATTATTAAGCTTAAATAATATATATTAAGCTTATGTAAAGTTCTTAAATCTTCCCTGTTATCTGCAAGATAATATATTATGTAAATTATACATAGTACAGCACAACCCCACTGAATATATTCCTTGTAACCGTATATTTTTCTAAAAAAACCTGACATCAAGCGTAATTTCCAACTAAATGATATATTCTAATGCCCCTGTTATAATAAAAATCCTTTGGTTTAGTTTTTTCATCGCCACAGCACACATTTAATATTTTCTCAGGAACTCTCGATTAAATAATACAAGAAAACATAAACTTATCTAATATTTAAAATCTAAAAGCGTTATGAGTATAACAGGGAAATTCCCCCCTGTCTATAAGACAATGAGAACAAAAATCATTAACAAGTGATGTGAACTTACCTTTATTTTACTTACCGAGTAAATATTCTTAAAGAAAAAATATAGATTTCAAATACTTGAATAATATTTCGTCTTTTGAGCAAAAAACCTAAAGCGCCTAAGCCAAGCAAAACAATCGTTCCTGCCTCTCTACCCAGCTTCTTTAATATAGATTGTCCAATCCGTCAGCTATACCTAGCATATAGTTCGGCAACACTATGTATATCCCCCCCGGATATAAACAAATTATTTTTTGTTGTTTCGATATATTTCATAATCCATTTCTTGTTAGGCAATTTATATTTAAAGTTATCTTCTAACAATATCTCTTTCTGTTCAAGTACCTGGAAAATCCTTCTCAACTCATCATCATCAAGATGTAAATCCTTATGCTTTTCAAAAAACAACCCGGGGTGTGCCCATGCGTCAACTGGTGCTTCATTGAGCACTTTGTTTAGTGCATACAAATATGTTTCTACTTCGCTCGGAAAAGCATGAAATGCAAATAACCTATAATCTACTTTTTCTAAGATTTCTGGCCTACAGTCCAACGTACCGTCCGGCAGCACTTTTGCTTCACACCCCGATAATATAATTAATTGTGGAAATGCCGCTCTGGCTCTTTCAATTTCATACAGCAATTGCTCAAAACTATAGTCAAGTTCCGTTCTTACATGCTCGGGAAAAGCTAAAAGGGGCACATTTAAAGATACAGCAGATTCTGCATATTCTAATACACTGTTTTCGCCATCTGTAAAATTTGTATGAACATGCCACTGCCCCGTGGACAAGTATTGTCGAAATGCTCGCCAAATTTTCATTATATTCCCGCCGTATACTTCTCACCTAACACGGAAATGCCGCCCCAGTATCTTATTAATTTCGTCCCCCACTTAACATCAAATGAGGGAATTTCTTCTCCAAGCACCAACTTAACAGCACCATAAATCAGGTTCGCACCAGCAATCGTCGAAAGAACCATAGTCCCCTGAACCCTCGGATTACATTCAATGATTTTCGCAACGCCGTCCTGGTCTTTTCTGAATTGAAAGCCAAAGCAACATTGAAGGTTCAAAGCCTCCGCGATCCTTTTCGAATATTCAATGATATCCGGTTGAAATTCCGTTGTCCCCTCAAAAGTAATACCGGTTCTGATAACATCTCTTTTTCGAGGCACTACTACGATCTTCTGTCTAGTTCGAAGGCAATCAACCGTATACTCATCTCCACAAAGATATTCGGTCACTATTAACTCGGCAAAGCTCTGACCTAGAACTTGTTTGAGCTGTTCCATTTTTATATACAAACCGGTCGGCTTTTCTTCATAAAAAGCTTTTTTGAGGTTTTTGTCCTCATCGATTATCCTTAATCCCCTCGAACCGTTAGAAACAGGCGGTTTGACAACTACCCGTTTTTCCGGCCAACCGAGCTCTTTTGAAAAACCGACGAGTTCATCAAATCTGTTAATAGCCCTAAATCGTCCCGTAGGCACATTGATTTGCTCACACAGCTTCATTAATTTATATTTGTCATTTGCAGTATCTATTGCCTGTGGTTCTGAAATAACTATTCTCGTCCCAATCTTCTTGAACGCCTTTACATTAGAAGATAAAAGCGACAATTCAGAAGTATTTTGCGGAATGATTATCCGGACTTTTTCTTTTTCGCAAATCTCATATAATTGCCGAAGGTACTTTTTCTCCTCCGCAGGTCTGAAAATAATATAAAATCTGTCACTCAAATATTTACCGACTACATTATCTCTGATATCGGTTCCTATAATTTCTACTTTCCTTCCATCAAAATTGTTTTGCAGGGAATAAATAGTGCCCTTGATACCCGGTGCCCCACAACCTGTTATCAGAACCCTAAGACAATCCATCGAAAATCCTTTAATGAATCCAGCGTATCACCTCGAAGGACTCAGCATATTCGGCATTTATCTGTGCACCTCTGGTGTTAGCTAAACCTTTAACAAACTCACTCGTAAAATAATATTTCTTCTTGCTCAATTGCGATTTGTAACAATTCAAGATTTCTATCTTCTTTTTGATATCTTCCGGCTCCAATTTTACAAACATCTGCGTTTCAAATTTAATATGGTTCCAGGGAAGTTCATAGCAAATTATACTACAGAAAGACTTAAAAGCCCTTATCATCTCATTTGAAACGACCTGGTGGTCCTGATGAAAGTCGTTTAGCGATGGACCGATGACCATATTGGGGCAAAACTGCTGCCTGATTTTCACAAGCTTTTCTAAAATCACTTGTCTTTCAGCTGGCAGATGTCTAACCTTGAACCGCTCTATCATATACTGTCCTTTTGTCAGGCCCAACTTTTCCATCACCTGATTAAACTCAATTTCAAGCGTATTTTTCTGTAATCCCTCCGGCAATGATTCTTCTGCAGTTGAGAAAACCACCCATAGAATATTTTTCTCTTCTCGGATAAAACGGTGTATTGTTCCGCCGCAGCCCAATTCCGCATCATCACCATGCGGTGAAAGAATTAATATGTTTTTATGCATTATTCGAACCCACCTTACCTAAAATTATATTGATACTCCGGTTCTTTCTTCAAAATTGAAACACTCTCAGGATACTTTTCAACCAGCCAGACTATAAATTTCATAACATCGATTTTACCGGAAAGCATTTGCTTCCTACGGAATTTTGTTTGTTCAGAAATATCTTTCTGCTTTAATAATTCTATGCCTTTTGACAAAGCCTTCTTTTCCTCGGGCAAAACATACATCAGACCGTACTTCTCCATATCAGCAAAAACGCCTATAAACCGTGCTGAGGTCGAAATATTAATCGCCGGAGTTCCTAAAACAGCAGATTCAGAAGCCATCGTTCCGCTTTCGCCAAAGTACATCACAGAATAATACATGGCATCATGTATTTTCTCTATAGGTATATTAATCTGATACTGCCTTAAATCTTCTGGTAAATCCTGCTCTGATGAAATAAAAACTTTTGCATATTTTGAAAACTCCCTGATAGCTTCCCTTTTCACCTTATTACTCAATCCACGATGACCTATATCATGAGAAGCTCCCCAGGAAACAAAACGCATGATAACATATTTTTCATTCTCTTTCACCCCCAGATAATCGAGTACTGTCGAATCTGGTACATAATAGTTAGGGTGTAAGTACGCAAGGTCATGGTATCCGTCATAACGTATTTGTTTGCGACCCAAATTATTAAAAAAACTTGCAGGCGTGCAAATAACGTCCGCAAAAGGAAACGTAAAATTGTTCGATAATCCTGCATGTTCGGTATCAGAAAATACAATCGAGGGAATCTTGAGAACCTTAGCTATATGTACATTAAAACTCCCGCTTATACTCAAAACTATGTCAGGCCTAAATTTCCGCAAGACTCCAAATAAGCGACTTTCATGTAAAATTAATTCCGGCAAAAGCGCAAACTTAATTTTGCCTTTTCTGCTTAAAACCTCATAAGGTATCCGATAAGCATCAAGAAGTTTAAGGGCAACATCCTTATCTCTCGCAGTTACCTTAACCGTATGTCCTTGTCTTTTGAATTCACCGATAGCGATACGAAAAAAATGAACATGTGCAGGATGTGTAACCTCGATAAGTATCCTCATAAAATTACACCCAAAAACAATTCAGCGCTTCTTCAGCAAAATAAGCGGTACAGCACCTCTGCCGCTGGGATGTAAAGCTTCCTTTTGCTTTAATTCATATCTTGTCATCAACTCACGGAATTCACTTCTCTGCATCAGCTGCATCGTTTTCTCGTCGGCAATCAAAATCGCATAATCATAATCAGCTTTCAAAATATCTGCTTCTTTTCCGATAAAAACCTGGTCGCAATCGAATTTCCCATTGAAATAAATATTAAACATATAGGCGCTATAGCACATTTGCTTATGTTCTCGCCCGAGCATCCAGGTCCGGCTGTGAACATTTTCAGAGATAAGAATCCTGGTATCTTTGTCGAACTCGAAATCGTCTTCAAAAACTCTGCAAGCCTCATACCTCCACCGGCTCTTCACAACCGCCGTATCCATTAATTGTTTACCGTCTGCAAAACCGGGCAGCATCAATGCGAACAAAAACAGCGCGGTGAAAAACAATGTCGCAAGACCCCGCTTCCTGCTCAATAGAGCCGTTACCAAAAGTCCCGTCACCGCCACAGGTATTATCGCAAGTGCATAAAACAGCTGTTCCGGCGATAACCTCTGGTACTTCAAATTCGGAAAACCCACCAGAGGCTCATCAAGCTTATAATATAATGCCCAGCTATGAATCTTCGGTACGAACGAACTAATAACAATAATAAAAGCCGCTGCCGCCAGTATAATTCCAAATCCCATTCTTGAAATCGCAAAGCTCTTGCCCATCTCGGCCCGCTCTTTCAAGTCAAAGTGAAAAAACTGACACGCGAATATTGCCATAACCGGTATCGCCGGACTCATATATCGCGGTATCACACACCAACCCCTTCGGGAAAATGTCAGAAACAGCATAAGAAACAAAGGTATAAGCCATACAACCTTTTCCCGTGTTGTAAACCTTTTGATAGGTGACTTCCACCCGACTAACAGATAAAGTAAAAAAGGTACAAATATAGGCCTTGTCGTGAAAAAGGCAAACCACGACTGTATCGTACGGCTTCGTGTATCAATAGCCGGCGCACCAAGATTGGTTCCAAAAAGCTTGTCGAGATTTGAAGGCCGAACCGAAAACCAAAAATCTCCTATAAACGCCGCATCAAGCACCATCAAAATCAGACTGCCTGCAACTATCCCGCAAATCACCCACCAGATATCCTGGAAAAACCGTTTTATACGCCAGAGATTCTGCTCGTCTCTGCCGAGTCCTAAAAATAAAACTACCATACAAATACCGATTTCTTTGGACTTTACCGCCCAGAAAAAAACCAGCCCTAAAAGCATTAACAGCCAGCGCGTATTCTTGTCCCTGCGACCAAGAAATGCAAGATAAATGAACACACCCAAAATCACCAGGAACATCACCGTAAAATCTGCCAGCGGCGAACCGGCCTCTCTGCCGAACATCGGCTGCATATAAACTAAAAGTACCGCTATTACTGCAGCAACAGCACTGCCTTTCCCGGCCAGTATTCGGGCAGAGAAATATACCAGAACACAGCTTGCAGAGAACAAAAAGCACCAGTAAATCCTCGCCCCCGTTATCGAATCTCCCGCAAGAAAATAAAACAGCTTCAAAAGATATATATGCCCGTAACGGTTTAATATCCACGCCTGGCCGTTGGTGTACCGCGCCAGTGACATATATAGCAAATCGTCCCAGTTAATCGCTGAATATATATGAAAATAAACCCATAGTCCTGCAATCACCGAAACAGCCGGCGCCAGAATCCAGTCCAGCCTTGTTAGTGTGGAATACCCCGCCTGCAACTGCGCCGTTTCACTTCTTAGCATAAGATCTTTCTCGGACATTTTTTCAGGCTTCCCCATACCTGCTCACTTCAGGTCCTTATTGCTTTCCATATCGAACCACATCGCAAAAAGCGTAAACTGAGCTGAGCTCATAAAGCTGAACATCGCCGCCAGCGCATTAATAGGTGGAATGCGACCGCTCGCCGCCCAGTAGTAAAACACTCTAACAAAAAGAACCAGCGTTGCCAGGCCGAACAGAAATCCAAGAAAATAAAAGAAAACCAAAGGATGAAAATCCCTTATGATATACTTTTCCTTCATCCGGTACAAAAATCTCCTCAGAAGAAGCCAACTCAATGTCACCATCACCCTGTGAATCTTTATCAAAGACTTCTCACCGATATTGTAAACAGGCCTGACCGGAATATCCCGAACCTTCAGGTTATAAACATTGAGCTTAATCAGCATATCATTCGGCATCCCGTACCTCTTGTAAATCTTATCGATATCGATTAGCTCCAGTGCCTTGAGGTTTATCACTGTATAGCCGGTTTGCGAATCAGCTATATGCCAGTAACCCGAAGCAATCTTGGTCAGAAGTGAAAAATACGAATTACCCAGGTATCGTATCTTCGGTATGACGTTCCAGGCATTACCTGTAAAAAGCCGGTTACCCTTGGCGTAATCAATCTCACCGTTAACAACCGGCTCCAGCAGCTTTGGCAAATCCTCCGGGTTCATCTGTGCATCACCCGCCATAACAGCCGTAGCATCCATCCTGTTATCGCGAGCCCACTTATAGCCGCTCGCTATAGCACCGCCGACACCCTCGTTCTTTTTATGCTCAATAAGAATTATCCTCCCACCGGCTTCTGAGGCAAATTTCCTAACAATCTCGACAGTCCCGTCGCTGCTCCTATCATCCACTATTACAATCTTATCTACGTAATCCGGCATAGTCTCGATAACCTTGCCTATCAGCTTTTCTTCATTATACGCCGGAACAACCACACAAACGCTTTTGTCTTTATACATCTTTTATACTCCTGACGCTGCCATCTGTTCCCCAATAATACACGATGCACACACAGATTAGCCCAAAAAAGAAAGTATTGTCTCCGCTACGCAATCTTTCATCTCATCGGTCAGCTCCGGATATACCGGCAGAGCCAACACTTCCTTTGCCGCCTTCTCTGATTCCGGAAAGTCACCTTCTCCGTAATCGAGATAGGCAAAGCACTTCTGTAAATGCATCGGTACCGGGTAATAAATCTCACAGCCGATATTATTTTCCTTCAAATGCGCAACCACCTCATCACGTCTCGGAACACGTATCACATACTGATTATAAATAGTAACACAATCAGGATTAATATATGGCACCTGTACAACTGTCCCCTTGAACTTCTTATTATAATATGCCGCATTTTTTCGACGCGCTTCGCTCCACTCATTCAAATACGGCAGCTTTACAAGAAGCGCCGCCGCCTGCATCGGGTCAAGCCGGAAATTGCCGCCGATAAACTCGTGATAATATTTCGGCTTGCTGCCGTGATTGCGCATAATAAACGCACGCTGGTAGAATTTTTCATCGTTTGTCACTATCATCCCGCCGTCGCCTATCCCCCCCAGATTCTTGCTCGGAAAAAAGCTAAAGCACCCCGCCGTCCCGATACTGCCCGCCTTTTTTCCTTTACATGTGCTCGTTATAGACTGCGCAGCATCTTCAATCACAGCTATATTACGCTTGTTCGCAACCTCCATTATAGGCTCCATATCAGCCATCTGTCCGAAAAGGTGTACCGGCATAATCGCTTTCGTCTTTTCCGTAACCGCTTCGGCAACCTTTGTGCTGTCGATGTTATATGTTTTCGGGTCAATATCCACAAACACCGGCTTTGCGCCGACCCTAGCAATACAGCCGACAGTAGAAAAAAAAGTAAATGGTGTCGTTATAACCTCATCACCCGTCCCTTTATCAAGACTCATAAGTGAATTCAATATAGCATCTGTTCCGCTCGACGTACCAACCGCATATTTACAATCGCTGATTTCTGCTATTTTTTTCTCAAGCTCCTCAACCTTGGGTCCGCCTATACAGCGCTGACTCTCGAGCACCTCCGACACCGCATCCAGAACCTCGTCTCTGATTTTTGCATACTGCGCCTTCAAATCCAAAAGTGGTATCTGCATAAACCTTCTCCTGTTACTTAAACATTGCCCCTTGTTTATTTTTTCCTCTTGAACTCGTCGTAAGGTATCTTGCCTTTTGATAGTTCTGCAGGCAGCGGCGCCTCCTCGTCAAGGTCAAGGCAGCGCATAACACCCTTCTCAACCTCTTTATACCTGTAACCGCTCTCAGGACATACCATAATCCCGTTCGAATCCGGATTTTTCAGGATATGACCGTGCCTGCTCATCCAGCCGGCCCGCCTCGCCGGAACACCAACCATTAACGCGTAATCAGGAACATCCTCTGTCACAACAGCGCCTGCCGCTATAAAACTGTATCTGCCAAGCTCTATCCCGCAAACAACAGTTGCATTCGCACCAACCGTACAGCCCCTGCGAAAAATCGTCTTCTCATAAAGACTGTGCCTTACAACCTGTGACCGGGGATTGGTAACATTCGTCAAAACACACGATGGCCCCAAAAAAACGTCGTCTTCAATCACAGCTCCGGTATATATCGAAACATTATTCTGTACCTTTACATTGTTACCTATCACCACGCCGCCGGCAACGCAAACATTCTGGCCGAAAATACACCGCTCGCCGATTTTGACATCCTTCATAATATGGCAAAAGTGCCATATCTTTGTCCCCTTGCCTATCTCGCAAGGCTCATCAACGTATGCCGACTCGTGAACAAAATAATCCTTCTTCCCGCTCATTTATCATACTCCAGCTCAACCGGCTCACCATTATTATCCAGCGACTTCTGTCCCGCTTCGAGGACCTGCACAACCTTCAAACCATCGGCGCCGTCACTGCGTATCGGCTCATTGTCAAGCACGCCGTTAATAAAATGTTTGCATTCAAGTGCCAACGGCTCAGTTGTCACTAATTTGGGTATGACAATATCGCCGAACCGCAAAGATATTATCTCCGGATATCCCGTCTCGGTATCTTTCTTTACTGCCGCACCCTTATCCCATATCCTTACCTTCTCACTAGCCTGCATATCATCAAATGTCACCATCTTATCTGAGCCCACCACCGTCATCTTCCTTATCTTGTGCGGGTCGAGCCAGCTGCAGTGAATATGTGCCATTTTCCCGTCGTCAAACTTTACAGTCGCAAAAACAACATCCTCTACATCCTCCTGCAAAAAGCTCTGCCCCCTCGCCGCCACCGATACGGGCATACTGGCGAACAGATAACAAATCACTGAAATATCGTGCGGTGCCAGAGACCACCACGCATTCTCATCCTTGCGAACAATTCCCAGGTTAACTCGCTGCGTATACATATAATAAGGCCGCCCCAAACCACCCCTATCTATCAAATCCTTAATATAAGTCACCGCAGAATGATATTCCAGCAGATGTCCAACCATCAATTTCAGGCCTCTTTCTTCTGCAGTTTTCATCAGCTCTCTCGATTCCGAACTCCTCAAGGTCAGCGGCTTCTCAACAAATGTATGCTTGCCTGCCTGCAGCGCTCTTTTGGCAATCTCAAAGTGATTCGGCACATCGACCGCTACCACAACCGCATCGATTTGCTTATCCCTCAGTACCTCATCAACATCCTTTGAAATCTCAACACCCGGAAAGTTCCTTTTTTGCACGACAAGCAGCTTCTCGTCAAGGTCACACACATATTTTAGCTCACATCTGTCAGCCGTCGCAAAATTACGTACAAGGTTCTTACCCCAATAACCGGCTCCAACAACAGCTACATTCAAAACTTTTTCACCCATATTATTGTTTTCCCCTTTCACAGCCTGTATTCTGACGCCGCTATGCCCATCCCGAAAAGGCCCCTGTCAGTAATATCACTTTACAGCCGGTACTTTTATCATTACCATAGTTCAACTTTTCGTGAAAATAATAAAAGATTTAGCCGAAAATTACAAATGAAATAATATTCGCGTTTTTATATTAAAAAATACCCCGGAGAATTTTATGAAAAAAACCGAAAATACACTTCCAAAATCACCCCCCAACAATAAAACCGTAAATTTCTGGATTTGCGCGCTGCTGATTGCTCTGCTTTCCTCAACCATATTATTCAGAGATATCGACAGACCCTTCTGGGGACTGCACAGTTGGGGCGAGGCTCACGCCGCCTGGGTTGCACGCTCACACGTCGTTTACGGCCTTGGATATACCAAAGGATTCGATACTTTTGCCGTCGGAAATCCCCCGGAGCAAAAACCCGCTCGATACCTCGACCACCCCCAGGGCAGAACCTGGCTCGACGCCATAGCTATGCTCATAATAGGTACTAACGAACTCGCAATAAGAGTACCAAACCTTATTGCAACATTTTTAACCGTTCTAATCTTCATCAAAATTCTAAAAGCTCTTACCGATTATCGCGTAGCGCTGCTTGCAGGTTTCTTCTTCGCAACATTTCCCCTAACAGGCTACTTCGGTGTCTGGGGTGTCTCAACCTGGTTCACTCCCACCGCTTTGCTCACAATCTGGTATTACCTTATCGTCACGGGGATAGTCCCTCAACAAAACACACACAAAAATCGTCACAAGTGGCTCCTCGCTGTTTTACTCTTTTTGATTCTGCAGATGACCTGGGAAGGCTTTTTCGTCGCCCTTGCTCTCGGCGTTCACTTCATCTGCAGGCAAATCAAAAAAAAGAAATTCCCCGATTTCTCCATCCTTCTAATATTGATAGTCGCGCCTCTCAGCAGTCTGTTGCTGAATTTTCTCATCCTCTCTGCTGGCAGAGGCTGGAACTTCCACGAAATAATTGAAATCGCAAAATGGAGGGCTACCAGCGGAGAATTGAAAAATCTTACCTGGGCCAGATGGTTTGAGCTGTTCAGAATCCACGCCGTTACAAATTTCACAGTCCCGGCTCTTATTATCGCAATCCTCGCTCTGACTTTGGGCCAGTTTTATGTACTTGCCTCAGAAAATCAAACGACTGAATCCAAAAATAAATATAAATACAAATTCCCTCAATTCTGGCTCTTCACACTGCCCGCTGTTTTTCAGCTGCTCATACTAAGAGGGGCTCTCGTCCCGCACCAGTACTGGGAAAGACCGATAGCTTTCCCCATAGCTATCGCTCTGGCGCTGGGAGTAATGATAGTTTACGATGCGCTGAAAAAATTTAATAAAAAAATAGCTGTAGTTTGCGCAGCAGCAGTTACTTTCCTTGTCTTCACATTCTCTATGATTGGAACAAACTTCTATTACAGTTATCAATGGCAGCCGGAACAAAAAATAAATATGTTCAAAGAGCTTAAGCAGAAAATACCGCCCGATAAATACCTCTTAAGCTACGAGAGCCTGATGTATGACCAGCATGAATACAAGGCCGCTTCAATTCAATGTGAAATCGCCTGGTACCTCGACCGTCAGATACACACCGCCCAAACACTTAATGAAGTCCTCGGAAAAGCCAAAACAGGTAAATACCCTTACTATCTCATTCCAAACCTGCCCCAATTGGCACCCATAATAAACGAGCTGAGAAAAAGATACACGTTTGAATACATCCCCGGCCAGCAGAGAGTACCAACCAAACACGGCTTCACTTATAAAGGAGGAATGCTTCCCTACCTGATATTCGATTTACACAGCATCGCAGCGCAGCAGTAGAATTCTTAAAGACGGCCGCTCTGAGAATCTTCGTTTTCACGAAGCTTGTGGAAAAATCAGTCGACTAACCGAGTATATTCTTTTTGCAAAGGCTCCTTCGGAACACTGTTCACGTCATACAGGCTGGCGTGCAGCAGCATCTGGAAGCCCAAGAATAACGGCACTACCGAAAGCATCACAGTGCCGGTCGGCGTTGCAATCCCTCTCGATGCGTTCGAATGCCACACTACCCCACCGAATATAATACCAAAAAGAAACAGCACCCACCCCATAGGAAAAAGAACCGAAAAATGCGAAAAGTCCCTCACATAATACCGCCACACAATCCGCTTCAAATATGCCCATAACAGCTTCGGTGGAAACTGAATCAGCGCCTTAAAGGGACTCAGATAACTTGCCTCCTGGCCGTAATGCGTGGCAATCATAACATCTTTAACCTTCGCCTGCAGCCGGTAAAGGTTGCAGAGCATATCCGTCTCGAAAAAATAATCACTGCTGATATTGTCAAGCTCTAAAAGCTCCAGCGACGCTTTGTGTATCGCCGTAAAACCATTCGTCGGGTCGAAAATATTCCAATACCCAGATGCCATCTTCACAAGATAAGACAAACCCAGGTTGCCTATCAGCCGAATCTTCGGCATCTTGCGAAGTGTCACCCTGTCGTGAAAGCGAAATCCCTTCGCATAGTCTGCCTCGCAATCAACTATCGGCTTAATGAGCTTATCGATATTGCGGGGCTCCATCTGACCGTCCGAATCCAGCTTAACCACAATATCAGCACCCTCCTTCAGTGCCCGCTTATATCCTGCTATCGTTGCCCCACCGACACCAAGATTTTCTTTATTCTCGACGACCTCTATACGCCCATCCTCAATGCCGCTAACTATCTGGACGGTATTATCAGTGCTCGCATCATCTACCACAATAATCTTATCCACAACCGAAGGTACTTTGCTTATCGTATCCGCAATATGAGCAGACTCGTTATAAGCCGGCATAACCACAAAAACTTTCAGCCCCTTTACCATTTTTTTCTCCCCTTTATTTACCTTCGACTAATCCCGCAAACATTCTCTGCAAAACTGTGCAACCCTGCTGCGAATCCGCTCCTTAAGTCCTTCATCGATTGTATATTCATCTTCGTCAGAAACCTCTGTTGCCCTTAGCGCCTCGTCAATTAGCGAGCCAATCGAATCCATCTGCTCTGTCCCCATACCCAGCTTTGTAACTATCGCCGTTCCCAGCCTGACGCCCGAACTCTTACTCCCCTTCTTTGCATCCGTCGGCAGCTCTATTCTGTCGACAACTATTCCGACCTCTCCCAGAATCTTCTCAGCCATCTGCCCCGTTAATCCCCCCTTCAGGCTGGATACATCTAAAATCACCATATGATTATCAGTCCCCCCTGTCACAATCTCATAGCCGAATTCCAAAAGCCTTTGCGCAAGTCTTTTCGCATTCTCTATAATCCTGTACTGCCGCTGTTTATACTCTTGCGAAAGCATCTCGTTAAAGAAGACCGCTTTCGCTGCTATATTATTAAAATAAGGCGTCCCCTGAACGCCGGGAAAAGTATTAGCCTCGACAAGCTGCCACAACACCGCCCTCTTGCCTCCCGCCTTTGCCCGTTTATCGTAGCCTTGACCCATCAATATAAGTCCGCCTCTCGGCCCGCCCGACTTATACGTGCTGGTCGTCGTAAAATGTGCAAAATCTATCGGCGACTGATGTGCCCCTGCACTTACCAAGCCGGCAATATGAGAAATATCCGCCAATAGATACGCCCCCGCCTCGTCGGCAATCTCCCTGAACCGCGAAAAATCTATCGCCCTCGGATACGCACTCGCTCCGCATATTAAAAGTTTTGGCCGGAACCTAAGCGCCTTCTCTCGTATCGAATCATAATCCAGCAGCAAGCTCCTCTCGTCCAGATAGTAGTTCTCGACCTCGAAGAATTTGCCCGTAAAAGAATCAGCCGAGCCGTGCGAAAAGTGCCCTCCCTGCTTTACCGCCTGGCTTAATATCTTGTCTCCTTTTTGCAGAACCGCTGTGATAACTACCTGATTCGCCTGTGTCCCCGAGTGCGGCTGAACGTTCGCATATCTCGCACCGAATACCTCTTTCGCACGCATAATCGCTAATTGCTCTATCCCGTCAACAACCTCACATCCGCCATGGTGTCTATCTGATATACAGCCCTCCGCCGTCTTATTTTGCACCACCGACCCCAGAGCCGCCAGAACCGCCTGCGAGCACTCGTTCTCCGCCGCCAGTAGCTGTATGCTGTTACGCCGACGGCCGAACTCCCCTGCCACAAGTTCCCGTACCCTTTTGTCCGCCTGCCTCAGAGCCGAGAATATCCCGTTATGCCATCGCTCACATTCCTGCTCCAGCACCCCGCCCTCATCCCGAGGCTGCTCATAAACGCACTCACCAGCCCCAACCTTACTACCCAGCCCGCTTTTCCCTTCAATATTATCATTCAACATCTTTAGCGCTCCCTCAACAAGATTTTCTCTCCCTCTTATCTGAAAATATCACAAAAAGTAATATACAACGCAAATGCAATCACCAAAACCACGCCCACTGTAGCTAAAGATACCTGTATCCTCTCTTTAACCGGTGAGCCCTTGACCTTCTCTATTAATAAAAATACAAGATGACCGCCGTCAAAAGGCAGGAAAGGCAAACAATTCAATACTGCCAAGAATGAGTTAATAATAACGAAAAAAAAGTAAAAGTAATACGCCGTTTGTCTTTCTTCAACAAGCTGATAGCCCAATTTAGCAATACCCAGCGGGCCCATGAATTGCCTGGCACTAATCTGGCCCACAAAAAACTTGCGCAATGTCATAACTGCCTGCCTCATAAAAGAAACCGTCTTAAGATAACCCATCATAACCGCATCTGCCAGCGTCTCCGCCTTGTAAAGTCTCAGCATACTTTCAAACGGCACACCGATAGCTGAATGAATCAGAACAAATTCCTCCCACGCCTCCGCCTGAAAAAGATAACTTCCTTTCGCACCGTCTTTGCTCCGCCATTTAATCGTAACGTCACTTCCATAATGCTTGGACATTTCTCTTGCTATATCGTAAAAGTCGCTAACTTCGGCTCCGCCGATACTCAAAATAGTAGCTCCCGCCGGTATATTCATCCCCTTCGATTCGTCGCCAATTTCAACTGTTCGGCTGATAACCGCCCTGTCAAGGTCGGACACAATCACAATACCAATCGAAGCTTGTTTGCTGAAAATCGAGCCCTTCGGCTTAACGTTGAACTCTAATTCCATCTCGTTTCCATCGCTATCCTCCCGTAAAACCTCGATGGGCATCTGGCTGTTTTTGTATGCCGCTGTAGCTGCCCGCAGTTGCCTTAAAGTCGGATTTTCAATATCCGCTGCACCTGTGATAACATCACCGGCTTTTAGCTCATCATTCTCCTCGTCTGTAACCTCTACAATTCTTAATCGTGGTACAAGTCCATAGTAATGAAAAAGATTATATTCTCCAACCTGCTTTATCTGCGCTGTCAGCCCAAGAGGAACCTCTATTTCGATAGTCTTTCTTTCTTCGATATCTCCGTCTCTGCCATTGGTAACTCTCTCTATTGTTAACGTTGCTTTCCTTGCTGTAACACTCTTCATCACTTCTTCCAGATGCCAACCGGATTTCAATTCTATTCCGTTAACCGCTTTTATCTTATCCCCGGCCTTCAAACCTGTTTGGGCGTATAAAGTTTCCGCATCTTGCTCTTTGAATTTCGGTATTACGAGACTTTGAGCTTGCTCAATACCGAAACGCTTAATATCACCCTTCTTGCCGGACAAATTCTCAGATGCGAGTTTAAACTCTTTAATCGAACCGTCTTCCCTGCGGACGGTCATACTTACCTTTTCATCGTCACCGGAAAAAGCCGCCGCCTCCATTATATTCGAAAATTCAAGGTACCTGCTCTTTCCGTTGATTTCTATAATTTCATCACCTGCAACCAGACCAGCCTTTTCTGCCGGCGAGCCGGGCATAACTCCACCTACCACAGGCGGTATCTGCTTGATTCCTGCATTAAAAATAAATATCGAAGCTATAACGGCGAGAACGAAATTAAATGTCACTCCCGCCATTACAAAACATGTCCGCATCCATACCGGCCTGTTGGGGTATGAACGAGGGTCATCGCCGCCTTTGACATTACCCACATCTTCCTGGCCAAGCACCTTAACATAACCGCCAAATGGTACAAGTCCCAACCGATACTCGGTCTCGCCAGCCTTTCGACATCTGCCTACAGTAAACGTCAGCCTGCCGATATCCTCCGCCTCATCTGATTTTTCATCTCCACTTCCCCCTGCACCCTTTTTTCTGATAAGGCCTGGCAGTATCCGAATCCGCCAGCCTTTCTCTGTCCTCAAAATCCCTATAAAGGTCGGAGGAAAGCCCGCTGAAAAAGCTTCAACCTTCATCCCCGTCAGCTTCGCTGCGGAAAAATGCCCAAGCTCATGAACGATAATAACAGCGTTGATTCCAAGAAGAACCACAAAAATATTAGCTAAAACACCAAGACCAAGCCTGACCACAATCAGATAAATCACAAACACGAAAAATATCAGCCAAAAAAGATGCTGAGCATTGCTCTTGCTTTTAGGCCTCAGTTTATCTTCGTTGCAATCTTCCTCGTTCAGCGTTCTTTCCTCTTCGTCCATTAAAAATCTCCGAAAAAATGCTATTTGCTGTAGCTTTTCTGCTCTATTGCCGCCTTAGTCTCTTCTCTTGCCCACGCATCGGCTGCAACAAGCTCCTCGAGACCTGCTTTTTCTTCGACCCTGTGCTTATTGAGGCAGTGCTCTATAAGTTCGACTATCTGCAGAAATCTTATTCTGCCCTCAAGGAACTGCTCCACCGCAGTCTCGTTCGCGGCATTAAACACAGCCGCCGCTGTACCGCCTGCCCGCGCAACCTCATAGCCTAATGCCAACGACCTGAAAACCTCAGGATTCGGCCGCTCAAAACTCAACCTTTCAACCTCTTCAAGCCGCAATTGCTTTGCAATACCAGCCACTCGGGCAGGATAAGTCAGCGCATACTGTATCGGAAGGCACATATCAGGCAAACCTAATTGAGCAACGACCGAGCCGTCAACAAATTCAACCAATGAATGCACTATCGACTCAGGGTGAACCAGAACCTCAATTCTTTCAACCGGCATATCGAACAGCCATCTTGCTTCGATAACCTCCAGGGCCTTATTCATCATCGTCGCTGAATCCACCGTAATCTTTGGCCCCATATCCCAAACAGGATGTGCAAGGGCTTGTTCTAATGTCACCTTACTGATGTCAGCAGCCGAAAATCCCCGAAATGGCCCACCTGATGTTGTTAATATTATCCTGCTCACTTCCTCGCGCCGGCCGGCACGCATCGCCTGAAAAACAGCCGAGTGCTCGCTGTCTATCGGTATAATCTCTGCTGCGTTCTCTGTCGCAATTTCACTAAGAAGCTGACCCGCAATCACAAGCGGCTCTTTACTCGCAATC
The DNA here is from genome assembly GCA_964493425.1 of uncultured Pirellulales bacterium. Taxonomy (GTDB): domain Bacteria; phylum Planctomycetota; class Phycisphaerae; order Sedimentisphaerales; family Anaerobacaceae; genus CAYLMG01. The sequence goes on along the minus strand of CAZBMW010000001.1, from coordinate 123,926 downwards.
GCAAGCCTTTTGCCCCTGCCCGCCGCCGCCAAAACCGCCTCAAGGCCTGCCGCTCCGACAACCGCGCTTAATACAATATCAACCTCCTCCTGCTCGGCAATCTCAGCCATTCCTTTCGCACCTGACAATACCTCGGTATCGCAATCACCCAGCATTTCACAAAGCTTCTGATAGTAATCAGGATTGGTAATGCACACAAAGCCAGGCCTATACTTTTTAGCCTGTTCCGCAAGAAGCGAGACACTCGAATGTGCCGTCAACGCAAAAACCTCGTAGCAAGGATTACCTGCCCGACTCTCTTTCGTAGTCGAATTGAGAGACTCAATGACCTTAAGTGCTTTTCTGCCTATCGAGCCTGTCGAACCAAGTATCGCTACCTTTTTAACCATAGCACCGCATTATCGCAACAACACCCCCTAATGTCAAGAAATGAACAAATCAGGCACGCCGCATAAACACAAATGCACTCTGATACGCAATATAGGACATCTAATAAAAAAGCCGGGCTTGCTTTTTGCAAACCCGGCCGTAAAAATCCCCCTCAAAATTCAGCAATTCTTTTTCTAATCCCAATCGAACTTCTCGCTCTTTCCAACAAGCTCTGCGAGTCTGTTCTTAATCTGCTCCTGCTTGAATTCAGGCTTTTGCCATCTCTCAACTTTCGCCTCGCTTTCCTTGACTTGTTTCTCAAGCTCGGCCAGTCTCTCACGAAGCTGCTCGAAGGCAATCTGCTTGCGTCTCACTATCAAATCGAACTTCTTGCCCAGCACCTCGCCAAGCTCATCGACAAGTTTCTGTTTTTCTTTCTCATCCTCGGCTTTGCCGATTTTCCGCATCAGCTCGTCACGCTGATGGTTAAGCTCATCCTGTTGTTTAAGTATCTCCGCAAGCTCCGGATTCTCCTGCGCTGTCATAAAAATCCTTCCGTACCTCCTCCACAGAATATGTATTTGTCTCTCGTATAATTCGGGATTCTTTTCCTTTATCTCTGCCAGCTTCTCAGTCTCTTGGGCGTAATTTTCTTTCAGCCATACCAGGAACTTCTCTTGTATTTCAGCGAACCTTGCCATCAGGTCGTCTCTTCTCGGTCCTCTCTCGCGACCTTCAGGTCCTCTTTCAACTCGGCCTTCAGGCCCCATCTGGCCTCGACCCTCAGGCCTTCCGGTAAAGCCGCCCCGGCTTCTCTGCTCGCGAAACATATGACGAAAGCGCTCTCGCATAACATTCTTAATCTCTTCTTTGAACTTCTCAGGCTCTTTTCCCCGCAGCTCGGCAAGCTCTTGTGCTTTTTCCGGCTCGGTTTCTTTCAGCCTGTCCATAAAATGGTCAATCATTTCTTCGGTAGGCTCAAACTCCCTGAACATCCGCTCAGGAAATTCCTCGAACACATTTTCAGGCTCATTGACATCCGCCAAACAAGGCAATGCACTTGTCACCAACAAAGCCGCCGCAGATAATAAAACTATCCCAAATAGCTTTTTCATATCTCTATCCTTTCCCAAAATTCGCTATTTATCTCCATCAGCTCAAGCTCAAGTTCAGTCAGATTGTCTCCCCCGTTACCATAACCCTGGTCCAACTGTACCGTCAGAAAATCATCTTCCATCTGTTCTATCTCTGCATACAAAACCGCAAGTTCCGCATCGTCCTCTACCATATCACTACCTTCCCAAACCGCCGCTGGTATAGAGTCAGCGTAACCCGGCCTTTCACGGGGCAATTCCGTCGGCCTCTTGAAAAGCTCAAGACTAACCACGAAAACAAATATAATAACTGCCGCCACTGCAACAGCCCGGTAGGCCGGCATCCAGTAACGCCTGCTTCTCCTCTTCTTCTCAAGGGCCTGACAAATCCTTTCCTTTATCTGCCATTGCACCTCCTCACTCGGCTCCGGTGCAGGATTCTCCTCTAGTATCTGCTCGACTTGCCGTACATCATCCGCCGCCTGCCTTGCCTGCTCAGGCCCGACAAAATTCTCGAAAAGCTCTCGCAGATTTTCGCCTTTTCGCTCTGCCATAATTTCACCCCATTAATTCGCGAAGCCGCCTAACGCCTCTGTGAACCTTTGACATCACTGTCCCTATCGGCTCGCCCCGTATCTCTGCTATCTCCTTGAAACTCAACTGCGAATAAAACCGCAGCATTATCAGCTCCCGTGTCTGCTCATCAAGCCGCCCAATCTTTTCCTGAAGTCTATCCACCTGCTCATTTACATTTCGACTTTCCTGCTTCTGCTCTTGCCTTAATCTTTCTTCAAGCTCCTCTTTCCGGCTTTCAATAACCTTGCTGTCACGATACTTTCTTCTCAGGTAATCATGAAAAACATTGCTCGTCACCTTAAAAAGCCAGCTATCGAAGCTGTCGCCCTTAAACGTCCCTATCTTCTCTACCAGTTTTACAAAGAGCTCGCTGAGCAAATCATCGCTGACCGCCCTGCTGCCTGACATCCGGTAAAAATAGCCGTAACATCGCCTGCTGTACATATCTACCAGCCGTGAAAAGCTCTCGGCATCCCCCTGTTGACAGCCGGCTATTATTTCTTCTAACTCAGTATGCGCACCCATTTTTCAGGCTTTTTCTAAAAATAAAGACGTTTCTTTTTTTCTCTTTATTGCATAAATCCTTAAAATCACTATATATTACAGTATGCCCGATAAAACAGCAAAGTTTATATCTTAGAACACCTGGGCAGCCGAGTTCCTCTGTTTTTTCACCTCATTTCTGCCCGTTTCCAAAAACCGCATAGGCTGTTGCTCTCGCCGCGGCGCCTGCTGCAAGCTGCCGAATGTCTGCCATTTTTTACAACTGATAACCAAGGCCAAGCCGTGTGTAAAATCTATCCCCTCCATCCATTGAGTTATTGAAAACACCCCCACACCGAATCAGAGCACCCCACTACAAAAACCTGCACTTTCAAATTCCAAAACCCGGATTCAAATCACTAACAATAAACCACCGGAAAAATCAGCAGCTTCTCTTTTATCATTCATCCGGTGGTTTTGGCCAGTTCTCGTCCTCATCACCCTCTTCGTCTATCTTCCACCTTTCCGTCTCATCCATATCCTCGAGTTCACGCTTCATATACTTAAACAGCTTCTTCTGAAGCGGCGCAAACTCCTTTTGCCATTTAAGCATACTCTGATAGCTCGCCAGGAGCATATCAAGACGAATTAGCTGCCATTTCGCCAGGCACTCCGGCTCCTTGATATTCGTAAAAGGTTCGCATTTAAACGTCCTCCTGCCGTCCGGCCCCATCTCGAAAAATTCGCAATCTTTACACTGTATCATAACAAAACCCCAAAATTCACCCTTTGCTGAAAATATCTTTACATTCCTCTTAACCTGTTATATTATCATAACTAATGTAACCGTAAAGAGCAATAAATCAAAACTTTTGTCAGGAGACCTGAATGGCCAAATCAAGGCGAAGAAGAAAAGTCGGCAGCAAAAAAAGAAAAGCCCGCTGGAAAGTACGTCATAAAGTCAGCGGCTAAACCCGAAAACAGCTAAAATTACTTTTACGTCTGTTTAATAAAGAAACTGCAAATAGGCAGTTAGAATTCATAAGACTATTTCAGTCGCAACTGCCGTTTTTCCGGTTTTGAATTTTTAACTGTAATTTTGCATTTTGAATTTTAAATTTTTACCTTTTCTATGGCTCACTTCAACATAACTTTTAAACCCGACAACATAACAATCTCGATACACGCCGGTGCAACAATCCTCGAAGCTGCAGGCCGTGCAGGTATCATTCTCGACAGCTTCTGCGGCGGGCTCGGGGTCTGCAAAAAATGCAAAGTAAAACTCGACGACGATACCGAGACCCTCGCCTGCCAGTACAAAATCGATTCCGACCTCACAGTCACCATCCCGCCGGACTACCGCTTCTACGAGCAAAAAATCCTCACCGCCGGCATCGAAGCAAAACAAAAAGCCGCGCTCGACATATACGAAAAATACACCACCCTTACCGACGGGCCCATTCTCGGCCTGGCAATCGATATCGGCACCACAACAGTAGTCGCAAAACTTATCGACCTTAAAACCGGCATCCGGCTCGCAACAGCAGCCGACTCGAACCCGCAATCTATCCAGGGCGACGACGTCATCTCGAGAATCAATTATGCAAAATCCCCCAGAAAAATTGCTGAGCTGCATAACCTCATCGTCGGCTGCATAAATGACCTCATCAACCAGCTCTGCAACAAAACCGCAAGCAGCCCAGCCGCAATCTTCGAAGCTGCCATCGCCGGCAATACCACAATGAACCATCTGTTCCTCAATTACCCGGTCGATACACTGGGCAAAATTCCTTTCAAAGCCCACAAACTTGATGCTCAGGACTTGACCGCGGCACAAATGAAATTGAATATAAATCCCGAAGCGAATGTCCACACAATCGCCAACATCGCCGGCTTCGTCGGAGCCGACATTACAGCCGCAGCGCTCGCTGCCGATATCGAAAACTGCGACGAAATTACTATGCTCATCGATATCGGGACCAACGGCGAAATCGTGCTGGGCAACAAAGATAAGCTCATCGCCGCGAGCTGTGCCGCCGGGCCCGCCTTCGAAGGGGCAAGAATCGAAAAAGGAAGCCGGGCCGTTGCCGGCGCTATCGAAGCGGTCATTTTTAACGGGAGCGATATCGAAATCGAGACTATCGGCGGCGCTGCGCCGCAATCGCTCTGCGGCTCCGGCCTGCTCGACGCAGCCGCTGTTATGCTCGATTTGGGCGCAATCGACAGTACCGGCCGATTCACAAAGAATAAAAATTTGCCCCCTGCAATCGAAAAACGCATTATCGAAATAAATGCCCAGCCGGCATTCACACTGGCTGATACCAGCCGAGCGCAGGTTTATATCACGCAATCCGATATCCGCCAGTTGCAGCTTGCGAAGGCTGCGATACGTGCAGGTGCGAAAATCCTGCAAAAGAATCTCGGTATCGACGATTCTGCAATCCAGCAGGTATTTTTGGCAGGCGCTTTCGGTAATTTTTTGAGAAAGGAAAGTGCATTGCGTATCGGCCTTCTGCCGCAAGTAGCTATTGAGCGAATAAAATTTATCGGCAACGCAGCAGCCGCTGGTGCGGAACTGCTCCTGCTGAGCAGCTACTTGCGGGACAGAGCAAAACAGCTCGCTAAGAAAATCGAATATATCGAGCTTGCAAGCGATAAAGACTTCCAGACCATCTTCACAGATTCGATGAACTTCTAAGTCCTTCATTACTGTTCCAAAACAAAGCCAATATTGAAAAAACGAACCCAATTTTGAGCTAAAATTGGGTTTGAATTGGCTTTGTTTGGCTTTGTTTTTGGGAATGAGAATATCGTAAAAAATCTTATAAGTCCTTGTTAATAAAGCAATTGTGTCATATTGGACACTTGGTGAATTGGCTTTGTTTTGCAAAAAAAGGTTTGATTTGTAGAGATCTCTCGACAGTTGTAGAGGTGATACCCTCGTCGCAAGCAACGAGGCTAAACAACCCCGCCAACAAGTAGCGGGGCTTAAGGATGCCGAACTTAGGATTTGTAAATTGTTGGACATTTATAAATCCTTGTTATAAATGAACTTAATTTTGACTTGAACTGCTGTTCAGAAACTTGCGGACCTCCGCGTTACATGTGTTTTCTAACACACAGAAGGATTGTATCAGTTAAGGCGATAAATTCAATGAAAAAATAATAAATTTTCACCGCAGAGAACACAGAGAAAACAAGAGCACAAGTCACACGTCACAAGGAAAATATGCGGTTTATGCCGGAGGCCGCGATGAGCATCGTACAGAGGCACGCAGGCACGTAAGTGGCGAAGTGCGTAAAAAAAAGATGCGAACCGCAGGCAGAAACCACATAGATTTTTTGACACTGATTAACACAGTTTTACACTGATTTTTAGTTGAGGGTTTATCAGGAAAAGGGGATAATTAGTTATTAGTTGTGGAGCCACCTGCGGCGGAAGCGGTTTTATAATGCATACGGATACGAACAAACAGTGAGTGGGCTAAAAAGGAGAACTGAAGCATGTTTTCGCAGGAGAATCTGAACACCTGGGATGAATTCGAAAAAAGAGTCCGTGACCTAGAGGAGGAAACCAGATATCTCAAAGCTGATCCTCATGCGATTTACAAGACGACGAAATGGTTGTACCGCGGCGAAGACGCAGAATGGCCACAGCCACTCTCAAGCACTTTAGAAAGGGATCACAGACGTATGACTGTAGAACAGTATTTTGACTATGTCATTAAGAATAGCACATCGTCCTCGAATATTTCGACTCAGGAATTAGAGATATTGAAACAAAAGATCAGCAAACTGAATGTCGAGAATATCCACTCATTCCCTACGCGTGAGGCGGATACGAGGGAGATAATATCCGTAATGACCGAGCTTCGCCATAACGGGTTCCCATCTCCGCTTGTTGATTGGACATCAGACTATCTCGTTGCAGCGTTTTTTGCCTTTGAGAAAGAGCATAACGGGTCTGATAGAGTAGCTATATTCACTTTTCGAAGCCGGACAGGCTATCAGGCAAATTTCAAAAAAACAACCGCCCCAACAGCAATTTATATAGGTCCTTCTGTCGCAAATCCTTCACCTCGTCATATCAGGCAGAAGTCACAATATACTCTATGCGTCAAGCAAGAACACGGAGTATGTTTCAAGAATGCTGAGTTCGCGAATATTCTGGAAGATATTAATAGACCCGGATTTATCTTGCTGGAGAATGGCGAGACAGTAGACCTGCCAAATGTACATAACGTTTTGCGCAAGTACACACTTCCTGTCTCAGAAAGAAAGTTTATTCTCGATAAGCTGCATTGCAAAGGTATCGACAGAATAAGTCTCGGTCTGTCTTAAGGAAACCGAGTAATACGGTGATGGCGGTGCTGTAAATTAGTCTATACAGACTATAAAATTATTGTTATGCCTAAAGAAAGGATGATTATATGGATATGAAAGACAATATAATCCAATATTATGAGAGTACACGGAAATACTATGGAACCTATCATAACCATAAAGAGGTTTCCGCTTGGGCCGGTTTGGTGCTGTATGTATTATTCGCTGGGATAGTTAATGGGGTGAGTCTGCCTGATAAATATAAAATCCTCGCAGTGCATATATTGACGTTTTTTGTGATCATCGTTTTAATATTGGTATATCGCTATATTTCAAGCCAAATAAAAATGAAGGATTTAGGAGGAGCCCATGCCGCAACAGCGTTCTTTTTTCTTTCAGAGCTAATTACTGAGGAGAAGAAAGAAGAGGAGCTTAAACAATACATGAAGATCGAAGAGAGTCCTGATGAAAGCGCGCAATCTCCCCATGTGCTTCCTAAGATATTCTTGAAAAAGTCAGCAAAACTGAATACGAAAGGTCGCGGTTTTCAAGATACGACCAGAGCCATGATATATGGAATTTTGATTTTAGTAACTATCTTAGTATTGGCTGTTAAATGGATTAACGCCTTGGGCTAGTAAGGCGTTGTACCTGTCCGGTGATGGCGGTTTTGTAGATTGAGCCACAGGGTTTTTTGACAGGATGACAGGATAAACAGGCAATTTACAAGATAAAAACTAAAAACTGGGCAAAATTCCAGCAATAAATCAATAAGTTTCGAGTTTATAGACTAAAATTAAAACAGGTATTATGTTTTAGATTTTTGTTTTGCTCTGTGGCGGAGGTAGGATTCGATGAAGGGTTCGATTTCGCCGTCGAGGACGGCCTGGACATTACCGGTCTGGAAATCGGTGCGATGGTCCTTTACCATCTGGTACGGCTGAAGGACGTAACTGCGAATCTGATTGCCCCAGGCAATCTCGCCTTTGTCACTATACAATTTTGCAAGCTCGGCGTCGCGCTTCTGCTGCTCCCGCATAAACAGGCGCGCCTTGAGGACCTTCATAGCCTGTGCGCGGTTTTTGTGCTGGCTTCGCTCGTTCTGGCACTGCACGACAATGCCGGTAGGGATATGCGTGATACGAACGGCGGAGCTTACCTTGTTTACGTGCTGGCCGCCGGCACCGCTGGCACGGTAAAAATCGATTTTCAAATCGTCGTCCTTGATTTCGATATCAACGTCCTCATCGAATTCGGGGACGCAATCAACGGCGGCGAAGCTGGTATGGCGCCTTTTGTTTGCATCGAACGGGCTGATACGCACCAGCCGATGCACGCCCGTCTCGCAGGAGAGCTTGCCGAAGGCGAACGGGCCTGCGACTTTGAGGGTGATGGAGCGGATGCCGGCTTCCTCGCCCGGTGTGATATCGAGGCGGTCGTATTTGAATTTGTTTTCATCGAAGTATCTTGTGTACATTCGCAGCAGCATATTTACCCAGTCGCAGCTCTCGGTGCCGCCCGCGCCGGCGTGGATACTGAAAAAGCAGTTTTTGGTATCGTTGGGCCCGGAGAGCAGGCCTGTAAGCTCGATTTTTTCGCATTGCTTTTCAAGCTCGGCAAGCTCGGTTTCGAGCTGGGCGAGGGTCTCGGCGTCGGATTCGGATTCGGCTAACTTGAAAAGCTCGGCGAGGTCCTTTGCGTTTTTGTAAATCTGCTCAGCAGGAGTAACAATTGCTTTCAGGGCGCTGAGTTTGGCGACGGTCGATTGGGCAGCTTCAACGTCGTCCCAGAAGCCTGATTTTGACATTTTCTTCTCGAGTGCAGCAAGCTCAGCTTTTTTGGCTGGCAAGTCAAAGCCAGTCCCGGATTTGCCTAACCCGGGCCAGCAGATTGTCTATAGCAGATTTTAGCTCGACTACTTCCATTTAATCGCTTTCTTAAAAAAATACTTTTGTCTCGAATCATCTTTATATCAGAAACAAAAAGATGATGCAAGAAGAGAATCGGTGTATGGGTGTATCGGGTTAGAAGCAGGCGGCCAGAAATGAAAAATAAAAAAACAGGTGCAAAGAGCAAGGAAAAGCATTAGAATGCAGAGCCCGAAAGAGTAAATTAGAAGTTAAAAAATGAATATAGAGGCGAAAATGAAGAAGATTATCGATGTCGAGGTCAGGACGAAAAAGGTCGAGCCGGCAAGCTGTAAGGCGGATATGCTGTGTGTGGGTGTATTCAAGGGTGAAAAGAAGCTCGATAAGACGTGCAGCTTATTAAATAAAAAGCTCGATGGAAGAATCGAAAAGCTGCTGAAGTTGGGCGATTTCAAGGGTGAGGCGGAGAGCTGCGAGGTAATCTATACGGACGGGAGAATTGCGGCTGAGAGATTGATGCTTACCGGGCTCGGCGAGAAGAAAAAGGCGACGTCAGATACGCTTCGCAAGGCTTGTGCAATAGCAGCTAACAAAGCGGTTGACATGAAAATCAAAAAACTGGCCTTAGCGATTCATAAGGTGCTCGAAGGTAAAATCAGTGCGGAAACGGCTGGTAAGGTGTGCGCCGAGGGGGCGTACTTCGGAAGCTACCGGTACGACGAGTTTGTAACTAAAGCTGAGAACGGCAGGAGTGAGTCACTAAGCGTCGAAATCGTCGAGCCGGACACAAGAAAATCGCAAAAAATAAATAAGGGCTGCGGTGTGGGTGCGGTCATCGGCGAGGCGCAAAGCTATGCGAGGACTCTTACGAACCGGCCTGCAAATGTGATAAACCCGCCGGCATTAGCTGCGGAGGCAAAGAAAACGGCAGGCAAATACGCAAATCTTAGCTGTACGATTCTCGATGCGAAACAATTAAGGCAGAAAAAGATGGGCGGGATTTTAGCGGTCGGGTCAGGCTCGAAAAGTGAGCCGAGATTTATAATACTGAAATACAAAGGCGCTAAAACAAAAAATGCGCCGACGACCGCACTGGTGGGTAAGGCGATTACGTTCGATTCGGGCGGGATAAGTATCAAGCCGTCAGCGAATATGGGAGCGATGAAACTGGATAAAACGGGCGGGATAGCGGTGCTTGCGACGATGAAAGCGATAGCGCAACTAAGGCCTGCAGTTAATGTTTACGGGCTGATACCGTCGGCGGAAAATCTGCCGAGCGGGACAAGCTATCGGCCCGGTGACATCGTGACAACCTACAGCAAAAAAACAGTCGAAATCGATAACACCGATGCAGAGGGCAGAATGATTCTGTGCGATGCGCTGCATTACGCAGGAGAATTAAAGTGCGATACGATAGTCGATATTGCGACGCTGACAGGCTCATGTATGGTGGCACTGGGCAAATATAAAGCAGGATTGTTCAGCAACGACGATAAACTTATAAAGCAGCTACAGGCGGCGGCGGAAGAAAGCGGCGAGAAGGTCTGGTATATGCCGAGCGGGGACGAATACGCAAAGGAGATGAAAAGCAAGATTGCGGATTTGAAAAACGTCGGCAGTAAATGGGGTGGAGCGTGTACAGCGGCGGCGTTTCTGGGTGAGTTCATAGACAAGGCTAAATGGGCACACCTGGATATCGCAGGTATGGATATATTCGAGAAAAGCACGCTATACGCGGCGGAAGGGTCAAGCGGATATGGGGTGAGACTTTTGACGACGTTTTTAATGAATTCGACAAAAAAGTAAGAAGGTTGGAAGATGAGCAAGAAAAAGATGATAAAAGTCGACTGTGAAAGGATAGAAAAGGCGGTCAGAGAAATACTCCTGGCTGTCGGTGAAAATACACAGCGCGAAGGACTGAAATACACGCCGAAGCGGGTTGCGAAGATGTACACCGAGCTGCTGGGCGGGATGCGACAGGAGCCGAAAGAGCATCTGAAAGGCGTTTTTAAGGAAAAATACGACGAGATAGTGATACTGCGTGACATACCGTTCTTCAGTATATGCGAGCATCACCTGATGCCGTTTATCGGCTCGGCTCACGTGGCGTACCTGCCGATAGGAAATGTGCTCGGTGTGAGCAAGATAGCACGGATAGTGGACTGTTTCGCCAAGCGGCTTCAGGTCCAGGAAAGATTGACCAACCAGATAGCGGACTTTCTGATGGATAACCTGAAACCTATGGCGGTGGCAGTGGTACTGGAGGCGTCGCACAGCTGCATGACGATACGTGGGGCCAAGAAACCCGGCTCGGTGATGGTGACAAGCGCGATACGAGGCGTGTTCAGAAAAGACCAGAAGAGCAGAAGCGAGGTGCTCAGTCTTCTGCATAAGCTGAACACATAAAAAATGCATAAGCTGGCAAGAAGAGTAAGGTTTTCGATAAACCCCTTTCTGGCAGAAGACGGTATGGGCTTTAATTCTTACTGCTCGAAGCCTGCGGGCGAAGGGCTATCGGTTTTTTTCGAACTGACGACAGAGCTGGCAGGAGCGGTGGACGGCGAGACGGGTTTTGTAGTAAATGTTGCCGATATTGACGAGGCTATTCGCCAAGACGTGGTACCCGTTTTTGCAGAACATATAAGAAGCTACTTTCGAGAAGACAAACATACAGGGCTGAGCGAGATAGCTGACTTGCTGAAAAAAAGCAGTGACAAACTTAAAGGCAAATTCGCACAGGCCGGTGTTGACAAACTCAGTCTGTCACTGAATCCTCTTAGAAAGGTTGCGATTGACTGCGAGGAAAGCGCGATGATTTATTTTAGCGAGAAATTCGATTTTGCGGCTACGCACAAGCTTTGGAACGAGAGTTTTACTGAAGAGCAAAACTATAAGGTGTTCGGCAAGTGTGCGAATGCTTCCGGGCATGGGCACAACTATGTTGCTGAGGTTACAGTAAAAGCTGAGCCGGGCAGGCTGAGCATTTGTGAATTCGAAAAAACTGTCGATGAAAACCTTATAAAAATTGTTGACCATAAGAACCTGAATGTAGATGTGCCGTATTTTGCAAAGGTCCAGCCGACAGTAGAAAACCTTGCAGTTTTTGCGTGGGAAAGGCTACAGGGGAGATTCGAGAATGCCAAGCTTCACTGCGTAAACATACAGGAAACAGACAAGACATATTGCTCATACTACGGGCACAAAGATTAACATAAGTAAACAACCACCAGTTTCAACCGATAATTGTTTACTTAATAATCTGCGGCTTATTTTGGTGGAGGCAGGTCTTTGCCGAAGACCTGCTTTGCCCAATTGAACATTTCCTCGTCAGAGACGGCAGATACGCGGTCATTGGCGTACTCGGCGTCAATGTAGTCCTTAATTTTGGTGACCTTGGGGTCGTGCTTTGGAATCTCAATCTGAAAATGGGCTTCTATCCAGTGCTTAATCCCGGCGGCGCCGGTTTTATCAGTAATGGCAACATTGACAGGACGATTGAGCAGTTTCTGTGTATCAAAACAGTTGTAAATTTCCTCGTTTTTCAAAAGGCCGTCGGCGTGGATACCGGCCCGGGTGACATTGAAATCCTTTCCGACGAGAGGATAATTGGCGGGTATTTTGAAACCGAGCTCTTTTGACGCGTATTCGGCAAGCTCAGTTATAGCAGAGTAATTAACAGCAGGATTATGCCCCTTGATTTGAGCGTGCTCGATGACAAGAGCCTCAATAGGAGGATTTCCGGTTCTTTCACCGACACCAAAGATTGCGCCGTTAGCGGCGGAGCAGCCGTAAAGCCAGGCGGTCACAGCGTTAACAAGAACCTTATGGAAATCGTTATGGCCATGCCATTCAAGATTCTCAGAAGTGACGCCGATTTTCCTCAGTCCCGAGACGAGCTTTGGTACACTTCTCGGCAGATTGGAATTAGGCCAGGGCAGTGCGAAACCGAGAGTATCACAGAGACGAATCTTTACAGGCATTTTGTACTCATCTGAGAGCTTTAGAAGCTCTGCGGCAAAAGGCAACACGAAGCCATCGAAATCGGCACGAGTGATATCCTCGAAGTGACATCGCGGAATAATGCCGCTGTCAAGCGCGGTCTTTACCACGGCAAGATAATCATTGAGCGCCCGAGAACGGTTTTTTCGCAGCTTCAAAAATATGTGATAGTCACTGGTCGAGGTAAGGATGCCGGTTTCCTTCAGTGACATATCCTTTACAAGCTTAAAATCTTCAGCGACGGCCCTTATCCAGCCTGTAACCTGCGGGTACCTGTAGTTTCGCTCTTTACATAACTCGACAGCCTTTCTGTCCCTATTCGAATAGAGGAAAAATTCGCACTGGCGGATAAGGCCTGTATCAGAGTCTATTTCGTGCAGCAAATCGTAAATGCGGAGAACCTGCTCAGGTGTATATGGCGGTCTTGCCTGCTGGCCATCACGAAATGTCGTATCGGTTATCCATAGCTGCTCAGGTGTATCAAGAGGTATATTCTCGTTGTCGAACTCAACCTTCGGAAACTCGGAGTACGGGAAAAACCGCCGGTATAAATTCGGCTCAGATACTTCAACAAGTTTTTTAGTCTTCTCAAGCATAACCAGCTCCTAACGGCCTGTTCCGGAAACAGGCACAATTCTTCACCATATTACTACAAAATAATTAGCCGAGATGGGATTCGAACCCATACGTCCTATTCGGACAGGGGATTTTAAGTCCCCAGCGTCTGCCATTCCGCCACTCGGCCGAGAACAGTAAAAAAAATAACCGAACCTGCCCGATTTTGCAAGCCGTTTCTCAACGCATTATTGCTGCTTGACTTACAAGAGGAGGCGATACTATACTATCGACATATTCTTCAACGGTATTATTCTATGGAAAGAAAGTTTATCTCGACCTTATACAAGGGTAAATTAAGGATTAGCTTATGAAAATAACAACTAAAACAATCATTATACTGACTGCGCTGGCAGTTTTGGCCGGCTGCGGCAAAAAGAACGCAGACAAAGAGCTTGCACAATTTATCGATGAGCACGTTCAAAAAGTAAAACCGCTGGTCGAAGAAACAAATCTTGCCTACTGGCAGGCAGCGAATAGCGGAAAAGAAGAAGATTACGAAAAAGCAAGCGAGCTGGAACTTAAAATACGCAGGATATACAGTGATACAAACGACTTTGCCTTTCTTAAGAAGATTAAAGAAGATGGCAAAGTAAAAGATGCAATTCTTTCGCGGCAATTAGACGAGCTTTACAACGGCTATCTGGAAAACCAGATAGATGCGGAACTGATGGAGAGAATTGTCGAATTAAGCACGAAAATTGAGAAGGACTTCAGCACATTCCGCGGCAGTATTGAGGGGCAAAAAGTCACCGACAACCAGATAAGAGAGATTTTGAAAACAGAAACGGACTCGGTAAAAAGAAAGGCTGCGTGGGAAGCGAGCAAACAGGTCGGTCAGGCAGTTGCAGAGGATGTTATCGAGCTGGTGAAACTGCGAAATCAGGCGGCAAGGAAGGTTGGGTTCGATAATTACCATACGATGCGGCTGAGCCTCGGCGAGCAAGATGTAAAAGAAATAGACAAGATATTCGACGAGCTTTACGAACTGACAAGTGACCCGTTTCTATTACTCAAACTGGAACTGGATGGTATCCTCGCGGAAAAATATGAAGCAGATATGATGAGGCTCATGCCGTGGCATTACCATGACCCATTTTTTCAGGAGACGCCTCTTGTCTATGAGCTGGATTTGGACGGCTTCTATGAGGATAAAGATGTCAAAGAACTGGCGACGAAGTTTTACGCAGGCATTGGACTGCCGATAGACTCGATACTGGCAAGAAGTGACCTTTACGAGCGTGAGGGCAAAAACCCACATGCATTCTGCACGGATATTAATAAGGAAGGTGACGTAAGGGTTCTTTGCAATCTTAAAAACAATGAGCAGTGGATGGAGACGATACTTCACGAGTCGGGGCACGGTGTTTATGATTTATACCAGGACCCGAAAGTGCCGTACCTTTTAAGAGAGCCAGCCCATATATTTACGACGGAGGCTATTGCAATGCTGTTCGGGCGGCTGAGCAGAGACGCCGGCTGGATGGGTGATATGATGGGGCTGACAGATGAACAAAAGGAGGAAATCGCGAAGGTGAGCGGCAAATACGCGCAGTTGAAACAACTGATTTTCGCACGGTGGGCGATGGTGATGTACAATTTTGAGAAAGAGCTTTACGCGAATCCCGAGCAGGATTTGAATAAGCTGTGGTGGGATATGGTAGAAAAATACCAGTTTGTCAATCGCCCTGCCGACAGGGACCAACCGGACTGGGCAGCTAAGATTCACATCGCGACTGCGCCATGCTATTATCATAATTACGCATTAGGTGAGCTTTTAGCATCACAATTGCACAACAAAATCGTGACCGATATTCTCAAAGACGGGAAGGCAAGCTATGTTGGGCATAAAGAGATAGGTAAATACCTGAAAGAAAACGTTTTCGAGGCGGGCGCAGTTTACAGATGGGATGAGATGATAAAACGAGCGACGGGAGAAGAATTAACAGCGAAATATTTTGTCGCTCAATTCGTCAAATAAAAACTAATTTTCTTAAGTTGCATTGGAGGCAAGAAGAAGGATGGAGCCTGAAAAAAATTCGCTGGCTGAAATAACAGTCAAGGCGGTCATAATGGGGGCGCTGCTTTCGATTATACTTGGAGCAGCGAATATGTACTTCGGTTTGTTCGCGGGTATGACAATATCAGCGACGATACCGGCAGCGGTCATTTCAATGGGTCTTCTGAGGCTTTTTAAAAAATATAACATTCTCGAAAACAATATTATCAAAACGGCTGCGTCGGCAGGCGAATCACTTGCAGCGGGAGTAATTTTCACTCTGCCTGCTCTTGTATTAATGGACTTCTGGAAGGACTTTAATTTTTGGTGGGTGACAATAATCGCCGGTTTCGGCGGCGTGCTGGGAGTTTTGTTCACAATACCTCTGCGAAGGTCATTGATTATCGAGGAAAAATTAAAATTCCCGGAAGGGATTGCGACGGCAGAGGTATTAGAATCAGGATACCGGGGCGGTTCGGATATATGGTACTTGATTCATTCATCGATTGCGGGAGGTCTTTTCAAATTGGGGGCTACGGGATTAAACATCTGGGCGGAAATTATAGAAGGAGCAAAAGCAGTGGGCGGGTCCGTCGCATATTTCGGCTCGAATTTGAGCCCGGCACTGCTTTCAGTCGGTTATATAGTCGGGCTGAACATTGCTGTTCTTATTTTCATAGGCGGAGCAATAAACTGGCTGGTAGCAATTCCCATCTGCAGTAAATTCACAGAGTGGGGAGTTTACGGAGCGGGAGAACCACTTGCCGGCCAGGCGATGAGTGCGGTGGACTGGGCAAACGAACTATGGAAATCGCAGACACGCTACATCGGGGTAGGTGGGATGCTGATAGGCGGGCTGTGGACGATTTTCAAACTCAGAAAGTCAATCGTTAAGGGTATTTCGAGCGGAATAAAAGCATATCAGAAAAGCAAAAGCAGCGAACATATTATCGAGCGTGTCGAACAGGATATGCCGATGAAATGGGTCTTGACTCTGATTGTCGGTTCCGTAGTACCGCTATTTTTGTTGTATCAGTTCTTCGTAGGCAAGGTGACGGTGACGGCACCGATGGCTATCGTGATGCTGCTGACGGGTTTTCTGTTTTCGGCTGTCGCCGGTTATATGGCGGGGCTGGTAGGCTCCTCGAATAACCCGATTTCAGGGGTGACTATTGCGACGGTGCTGGTTTCGGCACTTCTGCTGCTCATTCTTATGGGAAAAGAGGCGGCGAACGGGCCGCCGGCTGCGATTATAATCGGAGGCGTTGTCTGCTGTGCGGCGGCGATAGCAGGTGACAATATGCAGGACCTGAAGACGGGCTATCTTTTAAAGAATACGCCGTGGAAACAGCAGGTGGCACAAATGATAGGGACTATATCGGCTGCTTTTGTGATGGCACCTGTGCTTATGCTGCTGTATAAGGCCTACGGCTTTGCCGGACACGCGTCAGCAAAAGAAGGCGCTCTGGCGGCACCGCAGGCAAATCTGATGTCCGCCGTCGCGAAACAGGTCTTCGAGGGAAATGTGCCGTGGCTGTTTGTCTTAATCGGGATGGGTTTTGCCGTTGCGGTGATAATACTCGATGAGATTCTCGTCAAAAGGGGCAGCTCATTTCGCACGCCTGTACTTGCCGTCGCTATCGGGATATACCTGCCGCTGGAGTTAGAAACGCCGATGCTTATAGGCGGGATTATCAGCTACCTCATTCACAAATACCACAAAAAGAAAAAGACGGATGAGAAAATAGTTCAGGAAGGTGACAAGAGAGGACTGCTGCTGGCCTCGGGTCTTATAACGGGCGAGGCATTGTTGGGTGTCCTGATTGCAATACCAATCGTATTAAAGAGACCTTTAGCCCTGATGGAAAAACCTATAGGGGCATGGCCGGGGATAATTTTGCTTATCCTGATTGCAGTATGGCTTTATAAAGTCGGCTTAGGACCAAAAGTGCAGCAGGATAATAAATAAAATTCAGGGCTGGTTTTTGATATCTAATATTTTCTGCCGGGCAAGGGCGAACTGTTCGCCAGCCTTTTCGATATATGTATCTACCTCATCAATATAGCCATCGGCGGAGGCGGACCAGACGCGATTTAAGTAGCGCTGGCCAGCAGCAAAATGATTCATAACGTCGGCATAATTCTGCAGGCCGTACCTGTGAGCTATGCTTTGGCGTGCATCAACGAACCTTTCAAAATCAGAGCTGAAAAGCTCATCAATTCGGCTGCGCACATCATAAACATTAATGGATTGTTTTTGAGCGTTGAGACTCGTGATGTTATCGACTATCTTCGAGATTGCGTTTTCAATATCATTAAGGCTGGAAGAGATTCTGTCTGTCGAGCGCCGGCTGCGATGCAGCGAAAACCGAACGAAAAAGACGCCTAAAGCCCCTGCTGTCAAAGCTAATGAAAAAAAGAGCCAGCTTACATCACGCTGCGAGCAGACAGAGACAAATGCAGCAGCAAGAAAACCTATCGCAATTAAAAAATAACCTATTTTCTTCATAACGAATTTTTAAACCGCACTTTTAATAATAAAAAATAAGGCGAAGCCGACACCAACAAGGGCCTCGCCGACGATAAAGCCGGCGGCGACAGGGATGCCGACTTCTTCACTAAAACTTTTCCCGAATTTGTAATCGGTGAGAAGCCTTAAAATAGTACCAATGGTGTAGGTCAGAACGACATTAAATCCCAGATAGAAACCGAGGCCGACGAGAATGCCCAGGCCGCCAATACCGCTGGCACTGAGCAATGCACCCAAACCTGCACCGGCTATATACTTTTTGACGGGGACATCACCGCCGAGAATGCTCTCGATTACGCCAGCAAGCGCCCTTCCCTGCGGAGCGGGCAGCTTGTCAGATCCGAGGCCGTAAGCTTTATCGAGAACGAAAATAAGGGCAATTACAACAATAGGGCCGAGCCAAGTGGCGAGGAATTGGCCGGTCTGCTGCTTTACAGGTGATGCGCCGACGAGATATCCGGTCTTCAAATCCATCATTAAATCGGTCGCCTGCGCCATCGCAACGCAGGCGGCGGCACCAACCATAACTGAAGAGATTATGGCTGGTGTGTCACCGAGTCCCTTTGCGACAACAACCAGTATCGTTATTGCGATGAGGGTCATACCGCTCAAAGGTGACCAATTCGTTCTGCCGATACATTCCGAAAGAACAACACCCGCAATCCAAATCCAGATGGTACCCAACAGTGCCATACAGCAGCCCCTTAAAATCCCCATCTGCTGGACAGAAAATATTGCAGTAATGAAAAGCAGAACAGCGGCACCGATGATTCCGATATATAAAATGCGGATGGGCATTTCGTCGGCTGAGTGAGCGGCTTTGACCCTGGCTGCCCTTTGCATACTGCCGACGGCACTTGCGACAAGCGGCAAGGCAAGCACAATGCCTGTCAGGGCACCTCCTATTAACATACCAATACCGACGGGGCGGAAAAGAAAGTAACGCAAATATTCCGGCATAGCAACTTCAAGCGTTTGCAATTTTTCCGGTGACGGCAAAAGGCCTGTGAAGTTAAGCATCGGTGCGAGAAACCAGTAACAGACAAAACCACCGATGATAAACGCAACGCCTCCTTTGCCCGCGATGTAACCGACGCCGACGGTCATAAGCGAGACATACCAAATACCATTCATATAATCGGGCAGGCCTATGAGAGAGCCGAGATTGAAATTCTCGAATGCGGAGATGCCTTTAATCTGACTGAAATACTGACTTGCGAAGTGGATGGTGGCGCTTACAGCTAAACCTGCGAGAAGCAGCAGGGCTTTTCGAATGCCCGCGCCGGGTGACTTGAGGATTGTAGCGACGGCGACGCCGCCGGGATAGGTGAGCCGCTCATAGTCAATCATCTGCTTTCGAAGCGGGATAATAAAAGCAATACCGAGGACACCGCCTGCAATGCAGGCAAAGACCATCAGGACGGGATTAAAGGCGGTTTTGTTGAGTATGAATAAAGCCGGCACGGTGAACATCATACCTGCTGATGCTCCGTTTACGGCGCTGGCGATTGTCTGGTTGATATTATTTTCGACGATGCTGCTTCTGCGAAGGATGCCTCTTAAGATTCCGAAGCCGAGAATGGCTGCGAGCTCCGAGCCCTCGATAGAAAAACCCAGAATAAGACAGGCATAGCTGATGCTGATTGTAATTAAGATGCCAAGCAGGTAGCCAACCAGAACGGCGGCGGGCGTCAGCTCAGGGTATGGGCCTTTGCGAATAACGGCTTCAGTTCGGTTTTTATCCATATATCAAAAATAGTGCCAACTGCAATTTACCTTCTGATGTCAGACCAGATGGGGTCCCAGGGCGGCAGAACAATCGGCTTTTTCTCGAAGATTTTCAAGACCTCCTCGGGGACATACTTTTTCTTAACAATGATGGAGTAAACATTTTCATCGAACCAGCTATCATAAAGCGTCCAGTAACCTTTGCTTCCCTTCTCGTCGCCCCAGCTGTTTTCGACCTTCCACTTTACGGGTTTATCGTCTTTGATATCGACGGCGGTAAAGACCATTGCGTGATTTACGGTGCTTTCGCGGAACAAGGAGCGTTCAGCCTTTGTCATTTTCAAATCGACGTCAAAGATTGATTCGTAATCGTACATACCGACAGCCATTATGCCGTGCTCTTTGTCCTGGTCCTTGCCGACATCGGCGCCGAACCAAACCGGCTGGCCGTCAAGCAGGGCTTTGAGTGCGATGTCCTTCAAGGTTTGCATGTCAACGTTTGCGAAGTGGACATTCTCACCGTCGTAAAGGTCTTTAGTGCCCTCGACTTCGTAATGATTGCCGTAGTCTTTCGAAGAGTCGTTATACAAATCAACATATTCGCGCAAATCCACAGCGACGAACTCTTCATAAAAACTTTTCGGGGTATATGTCTTCAATTCACTGACAACAGAGTTGGCATCCTCGTAGCGCCAATCAAATTGTTCCGGAGGTTGGCCAAGATTTATCACAAGCATTTTATAGATATCGGCAAGCATTTTCTGCTTTTCTTTTCGCATCTGCCCGATATCTTTTCCGTCCTCATGCACCTTCCGCAATTTGACCGCATCGGCTCTTAACTTGCGCTGTATTACCCTGTTCATCAATGCTGTCTCTTCCGAGCTGCTTGTTTCGGACATAACGGTTTTGGGCACAACGCCGTACTTTTCAATCAGGTTGACGACATTTTCCCAATAGCCGCCGTCAGGCAAAGGAGTCTGCAGATAGAAATCCAACTTGCGGTCCCTAAGGTCACGGTCTCTTAGCCCGATGACTGTCTCAAGAAAGGTATTGGCCTTCTCCATCTTGTCCCAGAAGGTGAGATAATTCTGAGAGAATTCAAACTCTTCGAGATTGTATTTTTCGATGACAATAGGACGCAAGACGTTAAGACCAGCAAAGAGCCAGCATCGGCCGGACTTTTTCTGATTGGTGATGCCTTTGGTTTCGACTTTGTTATTGAATACCTCGTTGTGGCCGTTGAGTATATCACGGTTAAGAGCAAGCTCGTTGATACTATTGTTCGTCACCGAGTTGCACATCGCGCGGATACGGCTGTCCATCTGAAAAGATGAACGGATTTGCTCAATCAAATCCGGCGACAGCGAGCTGTCAGCGGCGTAACCTGTTGTAAATAAAGAGGTTGCAAAAAATATAAATACTGACACAAATACCGATATGCGTTTCATAACCGCTCCTTTCTTTTTAAATAAAGACAATTTTATTCTTTCAGGAATCTGTTCAACCAATCTATGACGGTTTCGTGCCAGAGGATTGAGTTGGCCGGCTTTAAGACCCAATGGTTTTCATCGGGAAAATACAAAAGTTTACTTTCGATGCCGAGTCTCTGCAGGGCATTGAATGTCCCTATACCCTGTGTATCAGCAACGCGGAAATCCTCGGCGCCGTGAATGACAAGCATCGGCGTTTTCCAGTTTTTGATATAATTAACAGGATTGTGTTTTTCATAGCTTTTCGGATTTTCCCAGGGCGTACCGATATGGTCCCACTCCGGAAACCACAACTCCTCAGTATCGTAATAAGCCATCCTCTCATCGATATTTCCATCGTGATTGACAAGACAGCGGAACCTATCTGGCCAGTTGCCCGCTATCCAGTTAATCATATAGCCGCCGAACGAGGCGCCGAGCGCGCCGACTCTGTCGGCGTCCATCCAAGGATAGCGCTGCAGCGCAGCAGCCAAGCCTTTTTTCAAATCATCAAGAGGTTTGCCTCCCCAGTCGCCCCTGATAGAGTCGGTGAAGTACTGGCCGTAACCGGTTGAGCCGTGAAAATCGACCATAACGACGGCGTAACCTGCGCCCGCGTAGGCCTGCGGATTCCAGCGGTAATGAAAGCAATTTGCGAATGAGCCCTGAGGCCCGCCGTGAATGAGAAAAGCAACAGGGTATTTATTGTCAGGGTCGAAATCAGCGGGCTTAACCACATAACAATAAACATCCTCATCGTTAAAGCCCTTGAATGTAAACTGCTCATAGTTACCCATTCGAGCGGCGGCGATTTTTTCGGCGTTTATATTCGTGAGCTGCTGAATGTCTTTGCCGTTCGTTTTTACAGAGTAAAGCTCAGCAGGGCTTTTTAAGTTGTTCATTGAATAAATAATACGGCCATTTGCTACTGCAGGTGAGCTAATCGTACCTTCTTCGATAATAGTTTTAACTTTTGCATCGGATACATCGACGGCAAAGAGTGATTTCTGGCCGAGATTCTGTGCGGTTGCATAAATTGTTTTGCTGTCCGCAGACCAACAAAACTGCGAGACGCTTCTGTCCCACTTCACAGTAAGGATTTTCTCATACCCGTCGGGCCAGCGGCGTATAACAATTCTAAGCCGGTCGGATTCATAGCCCGGACGTGTCATCGCCAGATACGCAAGATTTTTACCGTCAGGTGAAAAACAAGGAGCCGTATCCCAGGCATCGTTGACAACTGTCAGGCACTGCGGTGCTTGTGAGCCGTCTACAGGGACAATGTACAAATCGAAATCAGTTGACCAAGGCTCTTCGGAGCCGACGTTACGACAGGTAAAGATGAGCTGTTTTCCATCAGGTGTAAAAGTAATCTCATCTGGTCCGCCAAAAGGTTTCGAAGGCGTATCGGCATCGAAGGCAGGCATTAAATCGACAGGCTCGCCGCCATCAGCAGGCATAACAAACAAATGCGAACGTCTGCCGTCCTTCCACGTGTCCCAGTGACGAGTAAAAATCTTATCGTAAATTATGCCGCTCGATTTCGCGTTTTCTTTTTCGTCAAGCTTTTGTTTTGTCTGCTCTATTGAAAGGCTCGGGAAAACCTCAACGGTAAAAGCAATACGCTCGCCGTCAAGCGATAGGACCAAATTTGCCACATCGAGGGGTAAATCGGTTATCTGCCGGGCCTCGCCGCCGTCAATGGGCAGCCGCCAGATTTGCGATGAGCCCGACCTTTCAGAAATAAAAATAATCGATTTGCCGTCCGCGGAGAAACAGGGATTGTAATCGTTTTCCGGGTCGGTAGTTAATTGTCTAAGACCATCGCCGTCAGTGCCGACAAGCCACAAGTCTGTTCTGCCTCGGTTGGCTTCGAGGTCGGTCTTTCGCAGGGTGAAGACAATGAATTTTCCGTTAGGCGAGACCTTCGGCTCAGAGACCCTATCCATCGCAAGCATATCGTGCACTGAAAACGGGTGAGTATTACCAGTCGGTTGAGCCGCAGTGAAGCCTGCACAAAGCAGAAAAACCAATAATAAAGCCTTGCGCATAACTAACTCCGTTTATCTATAACCATAAATTCTATTCAAGCTCTGCTTCCGTTTGCATATCCGTATGCAAATCGCCATCCCGGCTGTCACTATCCGAACTGTCATCTTCATCCTGAGTATAAGTTTTGCCCTTGTAAAACGCGGCAAAAATCGCAAAAATAACAGATGCAACAAACATAAAAATAATAAAAGTCCAGTAATAGTTCGGGCCCCGGAAAAACTCTCTATCCTTTATCAAACTATTGATTATAAAGGTCAACAAATTTCCCAGACCGATAGAGGCTGCAAGATACAACGACATTATAAATGATTTCATCTTCCTGGGAGCCTGTGTATATGCAAACTCAAGACAGGGAATAGAAACGAGAATTTCCGCAGCAGTTAAAAGAAAGTTCGCAAGAAACTGCCAGCCGACCGAAGGTGTCTGGCCCGCCCTGATTCTATATTCAAGCCAAACTATTATTAAAAAAGGAATAATCAAAAAGAACATACCTATAGCCAACTTCCTCAAAGCATTGAGCTTGAAAAACTTGTTTAAGGCAGGATATACTCCATAGGTAAATATCGGGATAAGAACCAGTACAAATAAGGCATTGAAAGAAGGTACCTGCGACGACTCCCATTTGTAACCAAGCCAGTGTTTGTTCAAACTCTCAACCTGAATAATCCAGGCCGAACCCGTCAACTCATATAAACAATAGAAGGCAGATAAAATAACAAATAAAATCGAAATTCTTCTCACAGCCTCCAAGCCTTCGCCGCTAAAAGCTTCCCTGACAAAGCTCTTGCCTGCAGGCGGCACGTGAACATATGATTTACGCCCCATCCAAAACGCAATCAGAGCAAAAACCATCCATATAAAGGCCAGCCCAAAAGCCCATTTCGGCCCGAAGTTCGGACTATTCATTAATTTGGGCGTCAGAAACGGGCCAATAAAAGCACCTATATTAATAGAAAAATAGAACCAGTTATAAACTCTAGCCATCAAATGCTTATTGGTTTTACCGAACTGGTCACCGACATTGGCTGAGACGCAGGGCTTAATAAAACCCGAACCAATCGCCACAAATATCATACCGGAAAAAAGACCGAGCCTCGACTGGTCAAGTGTCATAAACAAAAGGCCAAAACAATAAAGAATCGAAAAGAATATAATCGTTCTATACTTGCCAAACCATAAATCTGCAATAACAGCTCCAACGATGGGTAATATATAAGTTACAAACTTGAAGATGTGATACCACGATATGGCGTTGCCTTCCGACATAACACCGCCAACAAGATGCTTTATCATAAATTCCGTAAGAATCAGCGTAAAACCATAGTAAGCGAAACGTTCGGCGCATTCGTTCGTTAAGATGTGCCAGATGCCGGGCGGGGCCTTTTCCGTGAGGGTGGGAGTGGTTTTGTACTCGAACTTTGCCATTTTTTTGCTCCTTCTTAAAAACAGCAATAACTTAACTTATAAAAGAGACACCCGAAAATACTGAGATATAATACAAACTACAAAGAAACCTGTCGAGGATTAAGCAGAAAAGAATTTGCAGCAGACCAGGCTCTAAAAAATAAATGCAACCGCAATAAAACCTTGTTAATACACAAAAAAAGAGCTCATTTTAAATTTTGCTGAATCGAAACTGAACACTTGATTATTTTGCGACTTTTTGTTAAGCTACTGCAAATTTACAGGAACTGAATTACTCAATATATTAATGGAGAACCGAATTATGATAAACCTAAAAAACCTCGAAGCCTGGTTCGTAACGGGCAGCCAGCATTTATACGGCGAAAAAACATTAAGACAGGTCGACCAGGATTCCAAAAAAATTGCTCAGGCACTTAACAAATCAGAGGTAATCCCGGTCAAGGTCGTCTTCAAACCGGTCCTCACCACTCCCGATGCAATCTATAATTTATGTATGGAGGCAAACACGGCGAAGAACTGCGTCGGCCTGATTACCTGGATGCACACTTTTTCGCCTGCGAAAATGTGGATTGCAGGATTAAAAGCACTGAAGAGACCCTTTATGCACCTGCACACCCAGTTCAACAGGGACATCCCCTGGTCAACTATCGATATGGACTTTATGAACCTGAACCAGTCGGCACACGGCGGCAGAGAGTACGGCTTTATCTGTACGAGAATGAGAAGAGAAAGAAAGGTCGTCGTAGGCCACTGGCAGGACAAAGACGTGCTGGGAAAGATCGGAATCTGGACACGAGCGGCCTGCGCCTGGTACGATGCTCAGGGTGCAAAAGTAGCACGCTTCGGTGATAATATGCGAGAGGTCGCAGTCACGGAAGGTGACAAGGTCGAGGCGCAGCTTCGAATGGGATACGCGGTCAACGGCTACGGTATAGGTGACCTTACAGCATACGTTGACAAGGTAACGAACAGGCAAATCGACAGGCTCATAAAGGAATACGAAGGTAAATATAAGGTGGAGAAAAGTGCCAGGGCAGGCGGCCCGATGCGCCAGTCACTTCGCGACGCAGCCAGAATCGAGCTGGGGATGAGAGCATTTCTGAAAGCCGGTGACTTCAAGGCCTTTACGACGACGTTCGAGAATCTTTACGGGCTGGAACAGCTTCCGGGGCTGGCGGTACAAAGACTAATGGCTGACGGATACGGATTCGGCGCGGAAGGTGACTGGAAGACGGCTGCCCTGGTAAGAGCAATGAAGGTGATGGCTTCTGGTCTTAAAGGCGGCGGCACAAGCTTTATGGAGGACTACACATATCATCTCGAGCCGAGAAATATGAAGGTGCTCGGCGCTCATATGCTCGAGGTGTGCGAGTCTATCGCAAAAGGCAAGTGCTCGCTTGAGGTCCACCCGCTATCGATTGGCGGCAAGGCTGACCCGGCAAGGCTGGTCTTTAACGTCCCCAATGGAGCCGGCATAAATGCATCGGTAATAGATTTGGGAAACCGGTTCAGGATGATTGTCAATGAGGTTGACGTCGTTGCTCCCGATGAAGCGCTGCCGAAACTGCCGGTCGCCAGAGTAGTATGGGTGCCGAAACCGAACCTGAAAGTCGGAGCTGCTGCGTGGATACTGGCGGGCGGAGCACATCATACAGGCTTTAGCATGGCTGTTACCGCAGAGCATATGGAAGACTTTGCCGAGATGGCAGGTATGGAGTACGTGCTAATCGGAAAAAATACGAAGATTTCGGAATTCAAAAAAGAGCTAAGGTGGAATGAGATTTATTACCACCTCGCGAAAGGACTATAGTAAAAACCAAACAACGAATTTAAATATAGCGACAATAAAAAAGACTTGCTAAGAATCGCAAGTCTTTTTTATTTCAACATAACAGGGAAAGATTTGAACCTCCGAGTTCCGGGTCATGGACCGATACCCTCTAAAGATGACAAGCTCCTATTTCAATTGTGGTTATGAAGTTAGAGCATTTTCCCAAAGCTGTAAAATGAAGCAGTGTGCGGCAAATTGAGAAAACAATACATGAAAGGAAAAAGTAGTAAAATCACTGAAACGAAGCTGAGATCTTCTCCTGATTTAGAGGCTTAATTGTCTCATTTTTGCTGAAGACTTATACAGATGGCAACGCGAATATAAACTCTGAGCCTTTGCCAAACTCTGATTCAACCCAGATTTTGCCCTTGTGTTTCTCTATGATTTCTTTGGCAATCGCAAGCCCAAGGCCAGTTCCACCCGTTTTCCTCTCACCACCAGTGGCTAATTGTTCAAATCTGTTAAATACTCTTGGTAAATCTTCCTTCTTAATGCCACAGCCGGTATCGGATACCAAGACACGAATTGTTCCGTTCTTTTCGCCCGTCTTAATCGTGATGTTGCCCTTCTCTGTAAATTTTATTGCATTATTAACGAGGTTTGTTAAAACTTGGATAATTTTATCGTTGTCGAATCTGGCTTTAGGCAGATCTTTATTAAGCTCGAGCAAAAGATCTACCCCTGTATTCTTCGTTGCTGAGACCATCACCTTGTAAACATCTTCAACAATTTTGTTTATATCGTTGGGCTGCATATTGAATTTCATTCTGCCGGACTCGATTTTTTGGAAATCAAGAACGTCATTGATGAGTCTGGCAAGACGGTCGACATTTTTCTTTGAGATACCCAGTAGCTCTTTTTGCTCATCATTTATATCGCCAGCCAAGCCATCAACAACAAGGGCTATTCCTTCTTTTATAGCAGTCAGGGGTGTACGTAGTTCATGCGATACTGTAGAGATGAACTCTGACTTCATTTTCATTGTTTCTTTGAGTTTTTCTTCTGCCTCTTTGCGCTCAGTGATGTTTTTGGCTATATGAACAGAGCCGGTAAATTCGCCTTTCTCGTCGAATATCGGCGATGTACAAACACCGAGATGTATTCCCAGGTTTGGTTCATAATATTCAAGAACAGATGGTTTATGAGTCTTGATAGTCCGCATGTGAGGACAATCCGGACAGGGTTCGTTTGTATTATGGATTATTTCATAACAAGTTTTACCAATTATTTCTTTAGGCTCAGTGTTAAAGGCATTGGCAAATGCCTTGTTGACCCTGACAAGCCTGAAGTTGGTATCGTGAATCGAAACCATATCTGAAATGGAGTCAAAGGTTGTCCTCCACTCCTGAGCCGCATGCATTATCCTTTCTCCGAGCTTCTTGCGCTCAATAGCATAGCAAATAGCACGTGCCAGTGTGTTTCCATCTAATTGTCCCTTGATGAGATAGTCCTGAGCGCCCTTTTGTACTGCCTTTATTGCCAGCGTTTCATCGGTCGTTCCACTCAGCACGATGATTGGTACCTGTGGTATCTTAGTGTGCAACGCGGCAAAAGTCTCCAACCCCTCACTGTCAGGTAGCCCCAGGTCAAGCAGTACAACGTCATATTTATCGTTGCTCAGGTACTCAATAGCTGTCGATAGGCGGTCAACTGATTCAACAGTGAATTTGATCTGCTGTGAAGTTTTGACTAAAATCTGCTGAACTAAACGGCGGTCGCCTTCGTCGTCATCCACCAGCAGGACATTTATTATGTCCTGTTCCTCGAGCTGTGGTTGCTTCTCACATACACTTGTCTGCGTATCGTTCATACATTGACGCCTTTTGTTTACATTCTGGACCTTGAAGTCAAAGCGCGTTTTTCTCAAAGTAAGGTCATTGTTTAGAACACTATCAATCCTGAAATTTCAGTACATAATCCTTTGTTCCGTCGGTTAAAACCACTCTATCCTGCTTAATCTGTTTAACGGTCTTGCCGGCAATCTTGTCGCCAACACGTACAACTGATTCACCGATCATTGCCTCAGATTTTTCATTATCGCAAACAATGGCGAAAACCTTCAAATTCAAAACCTCGTTTGTCTCTTCTTCTTTTTGGGGCCAGACAAAAGGATTCCTGCCCCAATCGGCAAATTCAGTTCTCTTTTTCGTCACTATTGCTGTTATGGGCGTTGTCTGCTCAAAGGTATTTGCTGAAGTAGCTGCAGGCTTCTTTCCTTTTGGTATCCAAATGAAGATAACTACAATTATAAGGAACATCAAAATTGTTAATTTGCTATTACGCTTCATTTTCCATTTCCACGTATAGATTAAGCACAAGTTCCACACTTAACTTAGAGAAATTGTCTTTGCTCGGGTGAATCGATATACTTTCTACCTCCGCGACGCTGCGAGGAAGCTCTTCTACGTATACTAACAATTGTCCTAAATTCTTGTATCCTGATTCTATCGTAAAACTGATGGGTAACTTACGAATGCCGGGTTGTGTTGTTTGCTGTAATCCCATTGGCGAGATAGAACTAAAATTAAGCCCAAAATCCCTTCCTTTTTCAGTTAGATCAACGATTGCCAGAGGAATCTCATCTTGCTTTATCATCTCACCTTTTGCACCTAAAAACCCCAATGCAGCGATGGTACTGCGTTGACTCAGCAGTTCAGATTGCAGCTGATTCAGACTGTCTGCTGCCTCGCGTAACCTGATTATCAACGGCCGGTACGTAAAGATTAGAATAATCAGGCCAAAAAGCACACAGCAAGCGTACAGAATGTGCGGTTTCATGTAAGGCTCTAAGATTTCTTTCAACTTGGTCGTTTTATTCGTAATTTTTTCTTCAATTTTCATTCAATCTCTAACCTTAACTCAAAGGTATTGAGTTTTTCCTGGGATGAATCCTTTGTAGATATCAAATTTACTTTCTTAAAAATTCCTTTTTCTAATGAGCGCATAAAGTTGGTAAGAATTTTCTCTCTATCCAGAGTGGGTGACTTTATTTGGCCTTTTAATGTGAGCATGTTTTTCTCAGTGCTCATTTCAATCAGACAAATTTGCTCGGAGATAAGATTGGATATTTCTTTCAGGGCGTCGCTCCAGTAAATGCGCTGGTTTAAGACGTCCTGCAAAAAGACCCGATTCGGTACTTGCTCCATCTGTGGTGATAAAGCTTTAAGCTCTAACTGTGCTGTGGCAATACGTTTATTATAAATGCCCAGGCTCAACCTCATTCCCGTATACACCATCACCAGGCTTACAACCACCGCAGCAATCAAGGCCTTAATCGAGGATCGCCTGATTAGTAACTTAGTTCGCTGTTTTATCTCTACAGGCAAAAGATTGATGTCGCGTGGTGAGGCCAAAGCCGCACCTAAAGCTGAAGCAAACCTGTTTGCTGTCTCCTGGTCATTTTTGGGTAAAATAGCTTCACTTAACGAAAACGCCGCAAGCGGATTACCCAACTTGACAGGAATATGCAGGCCCTTGCTTAAATTCTTTGCCAAATTCTTAAGGTTGCTGCCTCCCCCCAACAAGATTAACAGCTCAACTGGCGCACTTTGTTCTCTTTCGCGATAATAAGCAAAAGAACGCTCGATCTCTGTCAGAAGTTTTTCTAAATTGGGTCGAATAAGAGAAATAAGCTGCGCACCGGTAATTTTGCCTTCTAATATCTCAGAATCGCTGGAATCAACGATGCCATATTTTTTCTTAATGCTTTCGGCCTCTTCCAATGTCAATTCTGTTTTTCCGCGGTTAGATACAAGCGTTTGTGTCACATTCAGCGTGAAATCCTGGCCAGCCATAGGTAATTTCCGATTGAATACAGGTTCTCCATCCTGAAAAATGAAAAGCTCACTGATATTATAGCCAACATCCAGAATCGCAACTGTTCCTTTTTCTTTTGAGCAAAGATTAGTGAAGACATTTCTTAAGGCAAAGCCGTGTTGAGTAAATAAAGAGGGTTCGATTCCGACCATGCCGAGTAAATCAAGGTATCTGTCAACTGTTTCCTTGGGACAGCAGGCTATGGCAACTTTAAGTTTTTTGACGCCGCCTTCATCTATTTCCTGAAGGATTTTGTAATCCATTACCGCCTCATCTATCGGGAAAGAAATGAATTTCTTCATTTCCCATTTAAGGGCCTGTAGAATTTCAGATTTTGGCATAAACGGGATAATAGATACTTTCATACAGCTCTGAAAACAGTTTACGACCACATTGATTTTTGCATTATGTATGTTAATGTCCCGGAACGAATTCCTTAGCGCATCTAATTGGCCATCTTGTCCGGCTTTGTGAGGGTCTATTTCCTGCAACCTGAGCTTCGTAGGAACCAATCTGCCTTGCTGATGGGCAAGTTCGGCTAACTTTATGGAAAAGCTGCCTATATCCAGACCAATAAGACTGCCTTTTTTCGGCAGAAACTTCTTTATTTCAAGAGGAATTCCTATCATTCTATCTCCTGCCAAGTATTGGCTTTGGGCATTACTGCTGAGTTTACATCCTGCCGCAGAGTGCGTGATTGGCCATCCACAGTTCCGGTGGACGTTAACTGGTAATCACCCCCTCCTAAATCAATTACACTCACAGATAAGGTTCCTTCACCTAAAGATACAGGTGAAGGCGTACCCGACCAGCCGGAATCCTGTTTCAGGTTATATATACCGTAATGGATTCCCGCATCGGCCAGATAAAAGGCCTGGCTTTCTATTATTTGTGCCCCTGTGCTCTTTGTGCTCGCTTGAACAAAACCAAGATATGTCCCGACCACCGAAGTCAAGACAATCATCACCATCAAAATGAACAGTAAAGCCATCCCTCTGTTACGATAAGTTACTTTTGATTTGCATTTATTTAGAAAATTTTTCATAAATTTCTCGGTCTGACCTTTGTTCTAAACATTACAATTTCATCACTTCTTTGTACTACAAAGTTGAGGGTAATCTGATTAGTATTTATAGTTAAAGCCGTCGCCGAAGCATCGGGAGAGACCAAATCTCGTAAAATCAACACTCCGTCACCAGAGGTTGGAACATCTCCTCCATCTATATCGGCTTTTCGTAAATCGTAAAGACTTTGGCTATAGGTAGAATCCAAAGCTCCATCATCGGCGCTATACAAATACAAAACATATGTGTTGCCCGACAAATCATCGTACTGAATAGTATGAGCAATATCGCCACTACCCAAGTCATACTGACAAAGACTACCCAGAGTCATTTCTTTTAAGTCCCTGACTGTTTTCTCCATAGCGTAACTCATATCCTCACGAATCTCCGTATGCAGGCGTCCAGTACTCCAGGCTTGCATGCTCACTGTAAACAAATACGTACTTACACCTATTAAAACTGAAAGAGGCACGAGTGCAATCAGCAACTCTAGTAGAGTAAATCCACATTTCGAAGTACATAATTCGGAATTTGTATCTCGTCTTTTCACTATCTTTTCTTATTCATAATTATCCGTAATTCTGAAATTCAAGCTTCGTTAATTGCTAACATACGTTTCTACCGCCACCGATTGCGTGCTGCCTTTCTGTGTCCATTGCACGGTTACTGTTACATCCTTAAGCAGATTTGGACCATAGGGTTCATCTATACTCACTGTACGCATATCTACCCAATCAAAGCCAATTGCGCTTCCAGTTTCGGTGCCGGCGCTTATACTCCCAAAGGCAGTATCTTTAAGCTCCTCAACCTTTTCGTTAGCGAGATTAAGAGCGGTAAGCCTATACTCAAGACTAGCGTCAGCGTAAATACCAAAGCTCATTATCCCCATCAACGTTACCAGCCCGACAGAAATAAGGACAATAGAGATAAGTAGCTCAATCAGCGTAAATCCCTTAGTCTTTTGTGGTCCTCTGGCCATAATTTCTTCCTGTCTTCTTTTATCGCCTGATATTATCCCCTGATAATTATGGTAGAGTAGCATTGGAAGCACATATATCGTCATCTATCTCGCCTGATGTAAGCGCACCGTTACTTACCTCCGATGCTGTAACGTCCACGGCTCCATCCGGCCCTCTTGAACAGATGGCATAGTAATCTGTACCTGAGCCGCTTCCTCTAACATAATAATATTCTGTGGTGCTACCGCTGGCAAAGGGGTCATAAAGTACCGAGGCAAT
The DNA here is from genome assembly GCA_964493425.1 of uncultured Pirellulales bacterium. Classification (GTDB taxonomy): domain Bacteria; phylum Planctomycetota; class Phycisphaerae; order Sedimentisphaerales; family Anaerobacaceae; genus CAYLMG01. The sequence continues at coordinate 91,447 of CAZBMW010000001.1, read as the reverse complement.
GAGCTGAGGTCCAGGAGCGGCGCTTGCATCCAAATAGCTCGTATACGGCGTAGTGCTGCTAGCAGGATAAGCATTGCCATGGTGCATAGCATAAGACTCTATGGCGGTCTTGAGTGTCCGCAGCTCCCCTTCGGCCTTGGCGATATTGCCCTCTTCCCTCATACCTTTAAACCTTGGTAAGGCGATACCTACCAGAATGGCCATCACTGCCATCACAATCATAAGTTCTATCAATGTGAAAGCCCTCTTCATTTTAATTTCTCCTCTCTGTTCTTTTAGTGAAATACAATTCATTTAATTTCTCCTTTCTGTGAGTCACAATTTTTGGTTTTTCAAAATCTACCAGGTTCTATCTTCTTAACATCTTGACCATATCAAACATTGGCAAAAGCATAGAGGCCATTGTAAAAGCCACGACTACTCCCATCATTAGTAAAAGTATTGGCTCAAGACCAGCGACCATCCTTTTGATGCTGTAACCAATGGCACGGTCGTAAAAGTCACTAATCTTGCTTAACATATCATCGAGGTTGCCGGATTCCTCGCCTACGGAGATTATCTGTACGGCATCTGCTGGAAACTCTCCGCTGACCCTGAGGCTTTCTGCAAGGCTTCCACCTTTTTCTACTGAATGGCGTATCTGCTCTATAGTCCGACCCAATACCTGGTTATTCACCACCTTTCTAACGATGTCCAGGGATTCTAAAATAGATACACCACTTCCAACCAATGTGGACAGTGTGCGAGCAAAACGGGAGATGCAAGTCTTTCGAACTATTGGCCCCACGATAGGCAGTTTCAAACTGACTTTGTCGAACTTGAACCTACCCGCCTTAGTTTTGAAGTATGTTCTAATACCCACAACTATTAGTACACCCGACAGAATAATCATATACCAAAATTGCCTAATAGCTGTACCCATACCGTAAAGGATTACTGTGGGTAGTGGCATACTGATTTCTGCACGATTGAATATTTCTACGAATTTCGGAATAAGAAAAGTAGCCAGAAAAACAATAACACCCGTGGCTGCCACAATCAAGATTATAGGATAATATAAGGCTTCCTTTAACTTACGTCGTAAATCAGCTTGCGCCTCAGTAAATTCGGCATATCTATTCAGGATTTTACCTAATTCCCCACTGACCTCAGCGACCTTAACCATACTTGTAAAAAGACTCGGAAAAACTCGCGGGTATTTTGCAAACGCCTCTGAGAGGCTTTCTCCTGCTTGCACACCTCGAGATATGCCACCAATTATCTCGCTAAGCTTCTTGCTTGCACATTGCTTTTGTAAAACTTCAAGAGCGGTTATTATACCTAAGCCGGCATTTAACATATTGGCTAACTGAAGATTAAACATAATAATATCTTCAGTTTTTATTCGTCGAAATCGGCTTCCCAATTGCTTCAGTTTCAAGCCGCCAAGCACCTTGGTGATTGTTATCGGCACATATCCCATCAGCTGCAATTTCTCTGCAACTTCTTCTTTTGAGAGAGAATCTATTACACCTCTAACCAATTTACCTGCATTATCTCTGGCTTTATAGCTAAAAGTAAACAAGTCTTACCCCTCCTCAGCAACACGTATAACTTCCTCTTTTGTAGTTTTGCCAGCTTTTATTTTCTTTTCCCCATCTTCACGAAGCAATTGCATACCTGCTTGAACCGCGACCTTACGGATTTCATCAGCTGAAGCCTTTGCAGAGATTAGTTTTCTAATTCCTTCGCTAGGAATCATCAACTCGAAAATCCCTATTCGGCCTTTAAAGCCGGTCCGAATACATTCATTGCAGCCTTTACCTTTACATTCTTTACAAATAGTACGTACCAATCGCTGCGAAAGTACTCCGATAATGGAGGACGAAATCAGAAACGGCTCAATCCCCATATCCAGAAGCCTGGTCACTGCGCTTGGTGCATCGTTTGTATGCAGAGTGGAAAAGACAAGATGGCCTGTTAATGCTGCCTGAATGGCCGCCTTAGCAGTTTCGACATTACGGATTTCTCCCACCATAATGATATCAGGGTCCTGCCTCAAGACAGAAGATAGCCCATCGGCGAATCTAAGGCCGACCTTTGGATTGACCTGCATTTGACGAATACCTGCAAGATGGTATTCGATTGGGTCCTCTATGGTAATGATGTTTTTATCCTCGGAATTTATCACGTTCAAAGAAGCGTACAACGTAGTAGTTTTACCTGAACCTGTAGGGCCGCACACTAATATGATTCCATGGGGACGACGAATCAACTTCTCGTATTGACCCAGAACAGAAGGAGAAAAACCTAACTGTTTCGGCTCCAGGATTACCTGACTTCTATCTAAAAGACGTAAAACCACGTTTTCACCATAGACGGTGGGTATGCAGGATACGCGAATATCGATATCTCGGCCTTCCATCTTCATTTGAATACGGCCATCCTGGGGAGTTCTTCTCTCGGAAATATCCATGTCAGACATTATTTTAATGCGGGAGATAACCGCAGATTGCAAATACTGAGGCGGCCCGGCACGCTCGTGGAGCAATCCATCGATTCTAAATCTGATTCTTAGCGTGTCCTCCTCCGGTTCAATATGGATGTCACTGGCACCCTGATGCACCGCCTCGATAATCATCAGATTTACCATTTTTACTACCGGCGGTTCCTCAGCAATTCCCTGGAGTTTCTTTAACTCCGGTTCCTGACTTGGCTTTATCTCAAGCTTCTGACGGTCCAAACTCTCGATTACTTCCTCCAGCGAACCTTTAGCTCCGTAATGCTGGTCTATTGTCTTTTTAATCGCTGACTCTGTAGCCAGCGCTGGTTCAATATTAAAACCGGTCTTCATATGCAGCTCATCTAACGCAAAAACATCTAAAGGGTCAACCATAGCTACTGTCAGGTTATCACCGATTTTTAATATAGGAACGAGAAGATGTTTTCTGGCAAGGTCCTCCGGTATCAAATCAATGATTTCCGGTTCGATAAGATAATTAGTTAAATCGACTAATGGCAGGTCAAATTGTTGACTTAAGAATGCAGTTAGATCTTCCTCGCTGATTAAGCCTTTTTTTACAATAATTTTCCGTAGGGGTTTTGCATTTGCTTTAGCCTCGAGTTCTGCCTGTCTGAGCCGCTCGGTCGTAATAAGTCCTTTCTCCACCAGGCTCTGACCAAGATATGTTGTCTCGATATTTATCATCGTACACGCTATCGTTTTATGAGTTCTTTAATCTTCGAAAGCAAGACTTCCGACTCAAATGGCTTGATTATGTATGCATCAGCGCCGACTTCTTCGCCGAGCTTTACATCCTCTTCCTGCGCTTTTGCCGTAAACAATATTATAGGAATCTTCGCGTATCTTGTATCTTTCTTAAGCAGCCCGCAAATCTTATAACCACTTATCTTGGGCAGCATTAAATCCAGTATGATTAAATCAGGTTTTTCGGTTTTTGCTTTATCGAGGCCCTCTTGGCCGTCACTGGCGGTTATGACTTCATAATGATGATACTCGAGATGCTTTTTGAGCAACTTGGCAATATCTTCTTCGTCATCAACAATCAGTATTCTCCCGGCATCCTTCTTAACTTTCGCTGCCTTTTCGGGTGAGGGTGCACCTTGAGCTAATCCGGTTTGCCGGCTGTCATCCTCAGCCTGAATTGAGGGACGATTATTTCCCAACGAGTTGTCTTTCGCTGATAAGTTCAAAAGATACTCCCAAGTTTTCAATAGTAAAATTCTTACAACGTTTTTCTAGAAAAACTCCGTTGTTTTCTTTTAATCGGCATATTTAAAGAGCAGATTAAGCTGGTTTTGGGGCGATGGGAAATCTTTTTCCCAGTCTTTATTATCGGACAGATTTAACAGAATCAAAACCTCTATGAGCAGGAAAATCTCAACACTCTTTTCTGATTGTAGGGATTTTGCTCTATATATCAATTTTTTCTAATGTATTGGGAGCAGCTCTCCGACAAAAAGTAACCAGATAAAACGGGGTTGCTTTCAGAGCTTTTATATAAACTGAAAAATGACTGAACCACCGCTGGAAAAAGTTATGGGGCTGGAAAGAAAGAATTTTGATGAAACCTATAAACTGGTTTCAGAGATACGCAAACTAACGAAGGAATTCCCTGCGGAAGAAAGTGAGGGATTAGCTAAACAAATGGTAATTGCAGCCGAATCAATAGCGGCAATAAAAAACTGCCATAACCAGCCCAGGGCAAAATCCAAGGAATATTTACCTACTGCTCACAATGCACTATGGTACCTGAAGACTCAGTACCAGTTAGCGGTAGATTTGAGATACATAAAAAGGAACGAAATTGTGGAAAATCTGTTAAACGAAGTAAGTGACATGTTTTGCCAGATACCTGAATCGGCAACACTACTTGCCATAAAGACTGATTAGCTATTTTGGGCGTACCAAGTAGAAATGAGGTGTTAAACTCACGAATTATGGAGTGTGTAACCAAAATGTGCTATTATGTAGAGCGTATAATTGCAAATAACCATGGGCATTTCACAAAACGTATCATTTTTGAACCTTTTAAAGCTATTATCTTTTTTTCTTCATGCCGGTTAGGTAGAAATCCTGCTTCCTGCGAGATACACCAATTCATATAAAACAAACACTTGACAGCAAGTTGAGAATTTCATATAAATCATCGAAGATAAACTAGTATAGAATTTTGATAAAAACACGTTTGAGTATACTAAAAAGTGTATTTATAATAGCTATGACATGAATTTGTCAAAAACATAGAAAGATACCATCATGAAAAAAAGTAAATACATCAGAGACTCAGCGGAACGTCTATGTGAAAACCACTCTTTATATAACTTTAAAGATCACATCGAAAAAGCAGTCATTGCTCAAATCAAGCAAGAAAATTGTTTGGTACAATTAATTAATGAAATAATATCATTACCTCATGGGAACGATGGAAACCTCCGCATTAGTGCAACAGAAATATTAGGTATAATTACTCCTCCTTCGATGGTAAAAACGGCTCAAAAAGAAATTAAAAAACATCTTGATGACAGTTACGTTAGAGACTTTGTTTATAATGTATTTCAAGGCGATGAAGAAGATATGCGAACTGTTCCAGAATGCTCCCTACTATCTATCAATAAATTAAACGATCTGATTTCTGGATCTTAATTATGGAAAAAGCTATTGCTCTTTTAGCGGCGGGTGTAGGAAGTAGATATGGCGGGCTTAAACAAATGGATTCTATCGGCCCAAATGGTGAATTTCTAATAGACTATTCTGTATATGATGCTATTAGAGCTGGATTTAATAAGATTATTTTTATCATAAGACATGATATTGAACAACAATTTAAAGCCACGATCGGCAAACGCATAGAGGATAAGGTTGAAACGTTATATACTTTTCAAGAACTTGATAATATACCGAGAAGAATAGTTTTTGATCCGGGGCGAACGAAACCATGGGGTACAGTACAGGCTGTTCTAACCTGTGCTAAATTTATAAATAGTCCTTTTGCGGTCATTAATGCAGATGATTTCTATGGAAGAGAATCATACAAAAAATTGTCTAAGTTTTTAGATACAACGCCAACAAATGCTTCTAATTATTGTATGGTGGGCTTTTGGCTTAATCACACCTTGTCTAAGCACGGAGGCGTAACTCGAGGGATATGTAGATTAGGACAAGATAATCTCTTAGATAATATTGTAGAAACACCAGGAATCACATGTACTAACAGCCAAATTTACTTTGAAGAGCCGGAGGGTAACAAAGTATTTCTGAAGCCAGAAAATATAGTATCTATGAATATGTGGGGATTCACACCTTCGATATTTAAGTTATTTGAAGAAGAATTTAACCTCTTCCTACAATCTCATGCAAAGGAATTAAAATCTGAGTTTGTTATACCGACGGCAGTCAATCTCGTTATTAAGAAAGCCATTGCCGCAGTTAAAGTGTTAAGCACCTCAAGTAATTGGTTTGGTATGACCTACCCAGATGATAAGGATGAGGCTATTATAAGAATTCAGCAATTAATCCAATCAGGAGAATATCCTGATAATCTTTGGAAGGAAACGTTCTCATAGCTATTTAGGAATTAGTTGTAAAATTTCTTTAAATTATTGCTCTATTAACAAAAAATTACAGCAAAACTATTAGAATAATGGTTACCTAATGTTTTTAAGCGAAATAACAAGATTTTTGGTTCCATATTGTTACTATTTTTACGACTATTAGTTAAGCAAGTATTTGAGAGGAGTAATAAGCGCCCTCATTTAGGCAGCTTATGTGTTGTTTCGAAAAAGGGATTTCTCAAGAGTTGAATTATGGCAATGATTAAAATCACCTATTATTGCTATTTGCTAATAATGTGGTACAGTATAATTTCTTAGTAAAATACAAGAAATAATAACATAAGAAGGTGGTACACACATGGATATTATTAAGTATCTTTTTACCGATGCCCCCTCATGGTTTGTGGCATTAGCGTTATTAATATTGATATGCGTAATAGGTTACGTAGTTTTATATGCAGTAATAAAACAAAAAAGAGGAGTAACGATATGGAAAATAAAAATAGAACCTGCTCACCGTAACAACAACTTCGATACCTCACATCTACAACCTAAAGTTGATAAAAGCGTCGGTACTAGCGTAAGCATTTTTAATAATAGCGAGAGTGGCGATTTCCAAAAAAGGATTGAGGAACTAATACTGGAAGCAAAACACATAATACTAATAGGGACAGGATTAAATATAGTTAAGAGTAATATCATAATTACCAAATTAAAGGAAAAGTCGAAAGAAGGCGGATGCCACATAGAAATATATTTAGCCAATCCAGATAGCCCTGAAATAGAGAGGCGATTAATAGAAGAAGAATTAGGTCCATATTTCGAAGACATAAAACCACCAATTAGTTACGACGGTTTAAAGAAGAGAATAAGAACTTTGACTTCTTCAGAAGGTTACAAACTACATGATAAGTATGAAGTTAACCTGTTTAATAACTATCCCACCTTTGCATTACTAATATTTGATTTCCATCAATACTTTGTCTATCCGTACGGATTTGCAAAATTAGGTAATTACAGCCCTGTAATTGCCTTCGATAAGACTTGTGAGAAGCATTCAGATGTAATTAAATTCTTAAATAGCCACTATGAACGCCTTAAAAAAAATTCTAGCGAAGCTCTAAAAACCACAAAAGAGTATAACCAAGCTGATATTGGGAGTTCTCTAATTCCATTTTGCTTTTATTTCACACCTGCTTGGAATCAAAATTTATATCAGTATGGCAAAGATGTTCTGGGATATGATATATATAATAATGAAAGGCAAAAAACTTTGTTTAATAAATATATAAAGACTGCTGGTCATTTTGGGTTTCACGTAACAATCTGTGACGTCTTATACTTTTTGAAAGAGATTGAGGTTGAACAGATTGTTAAAGAAATTGAATATTTATTAAATTTTTTTCATGAGTTCGAATTGACAAACTTGAGGATTACAAAATCATACCCAGACAAAAATTCCATTTCCATACTTTTCGATGACTTAAGCGGAACACTAGAAGCCTTACACCACGAACTTGTAATGAGAATTTATAGAAAGGCTACCGCTTCAAATTATACATTAGGAATCGCAGAATGTAAACGAGACGAGAATGAACAGAGAAATTCCTTGATGATACATAGATATAAAGCACCTTATGTCTTAAATTCTTTTAAGCCTCATTTCACGTTACTGGATAATATAGACGCTGCTGATATTGACAATGTTTACATTAAGCTTTTGGAGATGTTTAAAAAATACAAATGTAAAGATAGTATAAAGGTCAAACAGCTTTTTACCCTAACAAAGAAAACTGAAGACGCTTACTTTGTAATAAGAGATAAATTTATTTGTAAACATAATAAATGGGAAATTGAATAGTGGATAATAAACTAGTAAGCAACTATTAACCCAAATAAAAGGTCGCGTTAAATTGATAATTCTAGTCACAGGAGCATCGGGATTATTAGGAAGAGCTGTTTGTAAAGAACTTCAGAAACACAGTCATTTTGAAACGATAGGAATTGCATATTCTCGTGCAAGAAAAGGCTTAAAAAAAATAAACTTACTCATCAGACAAGAAATAGACGCCTTTGTAAAAAAAGTAAAACCACATTGTATTATTCATTGCGCAGCAATACGTAATCCTGATATATGCGAAAAAAACCCAGGACTAACCAAGGGTCTTAATATAAATTCCACCAAATGGCTAGCGAATGCCGCGTCGAAATTAGGCTCTTGGATGATTTATATTTCTTCAGATTATGTTTTCGATGGAATCCATCCACCTTATCACCCAAATTCACAGACAAATCCTATAAATGCTTATGGGAAAAGCAAATTCAAAAGCGAAATAATCGTTAAAAAGATATTAAAAGATTATTGTATTCTGCGGTTGCCGATTCTTTATGGGGATGTTGAGTTTTTGGAAGAATCACCGGTTACAACGATTGTCAAAAGATTATTAATAAGACAAAAACAAAAAATTGACAATTGGTCAACACGTTATCCAACGCATACAAACGATGTTGCCTTCGTTTTGAGACAAATAATTGAATATAAAATAAATAATCCAATATTTAGTGGTATATGTCATTGGTCAAATAATGAACCATATACAAAATACGAAATGGCTTGTATAATGTGTGATATTATTAATGTCCCAAGATATTACATTGAACAAGTAAATAATCCCGTCCAGGGAGTGGTTAGACCACAAAATACTCATCTGGATTGTTCTTTACTAGAATCTCTTGGTATGGGTAAACACACGAAGTTTAAGAAAGGAATAGCCGACTCTATAAAACCTTTTATTTGAATTATAGCGGAATGCGACCACGCGGTGTATATAAATCAGTAAAATATAGCATTGATGTTGTCAAGTCGCCTAAAAAACTAATTTCATATAATATTTTATCTAGTACATCTCTCTCTATGGTTGTAATTAAATGTCCTAATTTTATATGCGCTGACATCGGTATATTACTGCATAAATTAGCTTTAGATAATATATCTCTTAACTGATCTATTCGATTACAGATATGATAACCACGGACTAGCAGTGCACCTCTTGGAGACAATACTAATCCATTAAAGAGGATTTTTACCGGTCCAATATTGCTTTTATTTATTAAATCTTCAGCTTTTTCTTTTTCAGAAATAGTTAACGGTTTTATAGTAAGATTATTTTGATAATGTGTTTTATTAACAACAGTAATATGGTAAAAATCCGGGGGCACAAATGCAAAAGATTTACCATGACAGTTATAATTTGTCACAATTTTCTCAAACAAACGTGATATTTGCCATAAACGCCTAATATAATTTCTATTAGGTAATGGACAGCCTAAGGCAACGCCGGTTGGTTTATAGTGGCTTTCACTCACCCAGTTAGAGCCATCTTCGTGATAACTTAATTTATCTATATTTTTCTTTATCCAATCATTATCTAATCCATGAGTTCTGCATTTTCTTGACAGCCGCTGATAAAATATTTTGCAATTCTTTATAGTCATTTGCTATCTTCTGAAATTAGTACTTTCTACCGTTCTAAGATATACTTCTTCAAAAGGATGATCCCAAGCATAAGGATTATAATCTATACAGTTTTCACACGGTCCTGTATACTTTCCATTCAGTTGTTCTTTTCTTAAATGATTAAAGTAGGATCCGTTCCATACTTGGTCTATTGTAACATCGGGTTGATTTAAATCTCCTACAACCCATTTGTCTCTTTCCCATTGATTATAACATATTGGTATTTTACCCCAAGGATTAATATTACAACGAGCCCATAAACCGTAACATGGAATCCTATTTTTAGGTACCTCTAATTGGTCTAAATTAACACAGCCAAAAAATGAAGTAAGCCTTCTTTTGACTACATCATCCGCAATATCCTTCCATTGTTTTTCAAATTCAGAGTAATCGTTTTCGCTACTTTTGTTGGGCCAAGTGACATAGCTTACAACCACCTTAGTTTGAAATTGATATTTGTTTCTATTTTTGATAGTTACCCGAGTATTATTTACGACCTTTTTAAACGCATTTCTGTCATCTGAATGTCTTATTTTCCTGTATGTTTCCACACATGCTGCGTCTATACTAACTTCAATTAACTTTAATCTCGCCTCCATGAGATCATTGGCTAACGAGGGGATAAGATAATATCCATTAGTTAGAAGTACTGTATTATTTACTTTATGACCAGCGTATCTTATAAAGTCTGCGATGTTTGGGTGAGCACAAGGTTCCCCCCAAGCACATATCCTAAGGATAGACTCTGGATGATGACTCATTTCATCCACTATTTTCTTAAAAATGCTAAACTTCATGTGATATTCTTTATAATCTTTCTGGGCTGAATATATATGATGTGGACAATGCACACATTTGTGACTACATTTATTTGTAACTGATGCAACAACCATACTGGGAAACGACGGTAAACATTTTATTATACCTTTTATTTTACGAATTTGGTTATTGCTTAGGTCGCTCATAGACGCCTCATGGATTAAAGCTCATTAAGCTTTAACGGCTCAAAACTCGTCCTAAGTTCTTGAGTAATGCCCGTATTATTCGCTTTGTATCCTGATTCGATAATATCTATAACATGCCGAGCATGTTCAACACTAACGACGGATGGCTTTCCATCAATAATCCAATCGACCAACTGCATGATATCTTCAAAGACATGTGACTCTCGCATTGTTCCATGTTTTCCGGTAACATGCGGTAAATGATCATCAGGCAGTTGCAAATTTTCCTGGACCCCATTTTTATGGCAGACATATTGTGTGTTTATGATAGAACCATCTGTACCATAAATATTGGGTTGAAAACGTTCATTAACACTTCCGGTTATCGTTCCATAAATAACAGCAAATATGCCATTGCCGAAATCAGCTAACATTAAGGTTGTATCATCCATCTCACAAGGAATCGTACCGTGACAATACTTGCGTTCAGTTAATACTAAGCCTGATAAGGCTGCGACTCGTTTTACGGGGCCTAACAGTCCTGTTAAAGTAGTTATAGCGTAGACTGTTGCATCATATTGTGGTCCTCCACAAGGCTTTTTGTAATACCAAGTCGGATCTATGTTATTTAGTACACCATCGCCGCATCTGAATTCTTCTTTTAAGTGATAGTTGCCAATTGCATATCCGGCGATAGACCACGTTATTTTACCTAAGGTCTCCTCTAAAATATATTTTCGTATTCTCTTGTTATGGGCATACAACATCTGTCCAGGTGAAGGCACTATGTATATATTATTCTTCTTTGCATATGAAATGAGATTATCTGCTTCTTCAATAGTAGAGGTCATTGTTTTATTAAAATGTATATGTTTTCCTCTTTCAATTGCAGCTATCCCCTGTTCATAATGAAGATTAATCGGCGAACATATTGTTACAGCATCTATTTTTGGATTATCTAAAAGTTCATCATATGTTTCATAATAAGTACTAATATTATATTTTCCTGCAGCAGCCTTTGCACGTCCAGGACACGTGTCACAAATTCCAGTAATACAAACACGATTTTGAACATCTGGCATACTTAAGTGTTCTAAAGCTCCACGAATACCTATTGCTCCAGTTCCGACTATTCCAATACCTATTCGTTTTTTCATTACGCTTACCTGATTTCTTAGTTATAAGCCTATGAACCAGGGGCAAAACTTTCCCTGATGTACCCAAAAGATGACAGATACTATACAAGGTTCACACCAACTACTCGTGTTTCATTCTACGTCTTTCTTCAAACCCATAGAGATTATATATATTAAGTCTATCTACTACCTCTGTCTACTATAAAATGTCTCAATAAAAATGTGCCCTATTTTTGACGTATTTTGTGATATTTACCACGTTCTGTTCTTCTAATCCATTTTGTATCGTATCCATATTTCGTAAGAAATATGAACCTCTTTATTGCTCTAAACACTGCCAGCAGAAAGCCAAGCTTTTTGTAAGGCGTAAGAAAAAGATCGCTGATAAAGATTCAAGAACAATCTGGGCTGAGTTTTCTGAAACCGTAAAGAAAGATCCTCATCAACCTAGAGTATTTCACTGTCGAGCGGTATTACCACTGCGGCAAAACTTTGCCTCTTCGTCGAATCGAGTGTAACGCTTGGTGGTTATACTTAAACCATCGTGATTTGCATTGATATTTGAAATACTATTAGCTGTTAAATCACTTCGAAGCGAAATAGCATTTTCATAAAATCTCTAGCTTTCTGCTGGAGTCACTAGTATCAAAACGTGACCTCTCCAGTGACGATCTGACGTAAAGTCTCTCTTCACCCGTTAAACATAAAGGAGATATTCCGACGTCCGCTCCGGGACGAAGTTTTCAGTAGGAGCCTGTCCTATAAAAAATCCACAAACTGGAATGTATTGGAAGCAGCTGTGAAAAAGCAAATTTACGTAAAGTGGCAACTTGATAAGACCGATAGCAGGAATATTCATATTGTAGAAGCGAAATGTCAATGAAAAATCGCGGCGAATGAATAAACGTAGGGGGGTGAATTATGTTAGTTCAATCAAGGGAGGTTAGAGTTCTTACAGCACTACTGGTTTCAATAACAGCTGGGAAAATAATCTTAATGGCTCTGGGTAATAATCCTCCCCCCGCTGGTGCATTTTCTCTTTCGCACTATTACAGTCTTGATCCTATCGAAAAAGTTATTCTCTCTCGATCCAACCAGTCCCCCGACCGCTGGAGTTGCGTTGAAATTTACTATAGCGGCACCAAGGCGGGTAACATAGAACAGTTGGCCTCGTTAAGCGGGCTTGCCAGTCCCGAGGATATCAACTGCCACTTTGTTATTTGCAATAGTATCGGCGGTGACGACGGCCAAGTACAACCAACCGAAAAATGGCAAAGACAATGGTCGAGCATACCGGACCGAACCTGGCACGGCAACGGACAAACTATCCGCATCTGCATTATAGCCAATGGCAAAACCGCTCCCCCAACCGACTTCCAGATAAAAAGGGCAGAGATGTTGGTAGAAGTGCTGCATAGAAAGTTCAACGTTCAGCCAGAGTGCATCTACTACCCCAACGATTGGTGGCAACGGCAAGGCCCCATAAAAACTCACCAATAACATTTACAGCACTTTCCATTTATGGGACTTGAAGCTTAGCTTGTCCTATAAAAACGCTACAGAGGGAAATGCATTTCAGGCATGTGTGAAAAGGCAAATCATACGTGAAGTAGCTAATCGATAAGACCGACAATTCCGATAAAAGCAACAACTTTGTTAAGACCGGCAATAGTGATATGAAGCTTAAGTTTAGAAATGAAATGTTATGATAAATCAACAGGCTGGAGTTGGCGCCATAGAAGTGAATTCCAAGAAAGGAACCTAAAATGTTATTAAAGAAGTCAAAAATGCTGCTGGATATAATCTTGAAGAAGTCAAAAATGCTGCTGAATATAATCTTAGAGCGGTTCGGCGGTTGGTTCAGTATGGATATGGGCGTTGACCTCGGCACTTGCACTACCTTGGTATGTGCACGCAATAAAGGTGTCGTCCTTAACGAACCCTCTGTAGTTGCCGTTAGCAAAGGAACTAATATAGTTCTGAATGGTGGTATGGCGGTTGGTTCGGTTGCGCACGAAATGCTTGGTAAAACACCCGGCTCGGTTACAGTAATAAGACCTCTGAAAGACGGCGTAATCAGCGACTTTGAAATCGCCGAGGTGATGCTGGGCTATTTTGTCAAGAAAGTGCACAACGGGAGCAGGATGGCTAGGCCACGATTGGTAATTGCTGTACCAAGCGGAATAACTGCAGTTGAACGGCGGGCAGTTGTCGAGAGTGCAGAACGTGCAGGAGCCCGGAAGGTCTATCTGGTTGACGAGCCAATAGCGGCAGGAATCGGAGTTGGACTGCCAATCACAGAGCCTACCGCCTCTATGATTGTCGATATCGGCGGCGGAACAACAGAAGTGGCGATAATGAGTTTGGCAGATATAGCCACCTGTGAGTCAATCCGCGTTGGAGGCAACGCTATGGATGAAGCAGTAATTAATCATCTCAAAAAAACTTATAACTTGCTTATCGGCGAAGCCAGAGCCGAAAAGATCAAGATACAAATCGGCTCAGCCGCTCCGCTAAAAGAGGAATTGACAATGGAAATAGCTGGCAGAGACACCACCTCCGGTCTGCCCAGAAAAATCACTATAACAAGTAAGGAAATACGTCATGCTCTCCGCGAACCCATCGCTGCAATCATTGATGTCGTTATGACAACGCTGGAAAAGGCCAAGCCGGAATTAGCTGCCGATTTGATCGAGAATGGTGTACACATTTGCGGCGGCGGCTCTCTGCTGAGGGGAATAGACACTGCACTGTCAAACGCAACCGGTTTGAAGGTCAAAAGAGTCGAGGACCCAGTTAGCTCTGTGGCCCGTGGTACCAACGTATACATAGAAAATCTGGAGCTCTGGAAGAATGCCATAAACAATAGCAAGTATGGATGGGAATAAAAGAAATAGTCGGTTGCTAACTGAACATCGTCATCTCTTATCAGAGGAAGGGTACGATTAGTTAATATGATGAACAAACGAATCAAAGTCTCCAATAGAATGTTATTCACCTGGTTTATGTTAGTCGGATTTATTCTCCTCTTTGCCCCACAGGAGCTGACAAATAAATTCCAGTTTGCTTACGCTCGCATTTTTCACTGGCCTTTAAGTACTGGCAGAAGCATTTCACTTTCCGTACATAAGAAGCGGTCGCTTACGGATGTCGTCAGCCGCCGCAAATACAACAAACTCCAGAACCATCTTGCCAACGTTATACAATGGTTGCAGCAAGAACGTCAAAAGGTTGAAAAACTATCGGGGCTGCGCGATAGATCTGTTTGGAAAGGCGTAAATTTTGTGTCAGCTGACATCATCACATTCTCCGACAGATCTAACAAGCTTATTATCAACCGCGGCGAAAACGACGGACTTGCCAAGAGTCAGTTCGTCTTGGGCGACAACAGTATCATCGGAACTATATCCGACGTTGACCACCGCACAGCTCGGGTCAGGTTGGTTACCGATCCCGGATCAAAAATAGCAATAATGATAACAGAATCGAATATAAATGGACTAATGCAGGGCAATGGCAACAATTCTGCCAAGGTCAAGTTTCTCTCGAGAAAGCACAAAATCAAAATCGGCGATGTCGTTTGTGCCTGCAAAAAGCCTGGTTTCCTGGACATCCCAATGATTGTAGGAGCAGTGGCCCAATGCGAAGAGGATAATGAAAATCCCTTGCTCTGGGATATAACGGTTAAACCTGCCTGCGACATACAGAGGCTGGACACCGTAGCCGTGGTTATAATGAATCCGGATGAATCAGCGGAAAAAAACTGGAAATAAAAAAAACAGCATTTTTATAGATATTGATAGGGAGAATCGAGATGAGGCGTTATCGTTCCAGCTTGTTCACAAGAAACCGAAGTAGAAAATGGGTATATGTCATTTCAATAGTATTAATTATTATCGCAGTAAAAGCTTTTATGCGCGGTTCTAAACCTGCTTCCACTATTGGCAAAGAAGACGAACTTAGGCTTTTTATACCTGGCGCCCAAACAGAGAATAGTTCAGCGCTGTCCGCTTCGATACCTATGCCAGAACCGAACTTGCACAAAATACCCATTCCAACTTCCAAATCCACACCTGAACTAACCAAACTTATTAACGAGGCTATGACTTACATCAATACAAGGCCTCCCAGAATTATAGACGCACGTGACAAACTAAACGAAATGCTGTCGATGCCCATAACCGCACAGCAATTGGCGTTTGTTAAGGACCAACTCTCAGAGCTTTCTGAAAAGTGGTTGTTCAGCAGGACTACCTTTCCACAGGATAAACTTTGTAGTTATTATAAGGTCGAGTCAGGTGATCAATTGAGGATTATAGGGAGAAAATTCAAAGTACCATACGAAATTCTTATGCAGATTAACAATATTAGCAAACCCAGGTCCCTGCAAGCAGGAGAGACGATAAAAGTCATTCATGGGCCTTTTTATGCCCGGATATATCGTTCAACTTTTACAATGGATTTGTATCTTCAGAACACTTTCGTAAAGAGTTTTCCTGTAGGTCTGGGCCAGCCGGGTATGGAGACGCCGACAGGACTTTGGCGTGTCAAGCCCGGCGGGAAGCTGATAAAGCCTACATGGACCGACCATAACGGCAAAACGTTTAAACCTGAAGACCCAGATTATCCTCTAGGCTCGAGGTGGATAGGACTGGAAGGTATCAAAGGGAACGCCAAAGGCAGGACCGGTTTTGCCATTCACGGCACAAACGACCCTAATCAAATCAACACCGCAGGCTCACGAGGATGTATTCGCCTGCACAACGGCGATGCGATACTGATTTATAACTTGTTGATGCCGAGTTATTCGTCTGTGGAAGTAGTTGAATAAAAAATAACGGAGTGTTTTTTGGCTGTATCGATGAACCAAAGGATGGTTTAGTCGTGGTAACGCTGAGAAGGAGACACAGGGTATAAGCTACAATTCATATTGACCAAAGGGCTGTGAGCATAAACGTTTACGGCCTTTTTTATTGCACATAATAATGCTCCACACGGGAAAAAAACTTCTCGCTACCGCCCTATAAAATATCCCGCCTCTTCGCCAAACGCCCATAATTCAGTTCTTAAACGCTGTTTCGCGGTTATCTGGTTGAATTGAAGATGCCTTTGTGCTATAATACTGACAACACTTCAGGGATAGGGGGCGCTTAACCGGAAGACTGAGAGTAACCTGGACTACTGAACGAAATCAGTAATCCGATTGGGAAGGAGAGGGTGTTGAAAAGAACGATAGTTAAAGGTTTTTGCGATACTTTTCTAAAAGCGAGGCACATCATCGCTGTGATTTTGCTGACGGCAATTACCTGTGTCCTGATTGGTACGGCAGGCACAAGCCATGGGAAGACCAGCAGTCACAGAACGTTGCCCAGTGATGGCATCGTCACCGAGCTAAACACCGTCGGTCAACCCTCTTTGAATAAATCAGAAATAAAGACGGTGCCAGAACAACCCAGGTCAAACAGCACTGCGAACGAGCCGGTTGATAATGCCGGGCAGTCTGGCGAATGGCAAAGCGTGCAGATGCGTGTAACGGCCTACTGTCCGTGCGAAAAATGCTGCGGCCAATATTCGGATGGTATAACGGCCTGCGGTCACAAAATACAGACAGGTGATGCTTTTGTGGCAGCCGACAAAGAATACCCCTTCGGCACTGAAATGGTCATCGCCGGCTATAACGATGGACAACCTGTAAAAGTCCTCGATAGAGGCGGCGCCATCGTTGGAAACCATATCGATGTCTTCTTCCACTCCCACCAAGATGCGCTAAATTGGGGCGTTAGGAATATCGATGTCAAGGTACGCCTCAAATAATTCGGCCTAACCCAATACGAAAAACAACAAACAATGCAGCAAAAATAAGGCAAAGCCAATTTATACAACCGGAAGCGGAGCCATTGCGGTCTGCATCGAAAAGGACAGCACAATAAAAACCACAACATTTACAAGACAAAAAAATAGCCCTTACAGAGTAAAGGCTATTAATCTCTCAACGTTAGTGGATACATAAACGACGGGATGCTGAACAGTGAATCATTTCATATGCATAACGATTTCAACTCTACGATTTCTTGCTTTACCGCTGGCTGTGTCATTTGAAGCAATCGGTCTGCTGGCCCCGCAACCGACCGCCCGAATTTTATCTTTAGCGATGCCGTGTGCAACCAGGTGTCTAACTACGGAAAGGGCACGTTGAGTAGAGAGCTCCCAATTATCTTTCCATTTTGATTTTCTGATTGGATCTGAATCGGTATGACCCACAACATCTAATTGTTTATCAGAATATTTCTGCTTCAATACCGACTGAATACGGTCGAGCTCAACGCTGGTTGTTTTTTTGAGTGTAGCTCCTCCTGAGTCAAACAATATTGCATTTGGAAGTATGAGTGTAATTGTTCCAGCCGAAGGGTCAAACGAAACATTGTAGCCTTGGCCAAAACCGGAGACTTCGGCGGGCGTTCGATTGTATTCGGCAATCTCTTTTTGGAGTTCCTCGATTGTTTGCTGGCCGTATGAAACTTGTTCAGCAAGCTGACCCTTTTCTGCCCTTTCGCAATCGAGCAAGCTTAATGTATCCTGGTGCTCCACATTTAAAGCTTCATATTTTTCCTTCCAATTAGTGCAGCCGGAAAGAAAAGAAATTAGTACGAAACAGACGAGCAAAATGATTATTTTTTTGTTAGCAGCTCGCATTCAATATCTCCTTGAATATTTATAATTCGGTTTTTACATATCCATATATGAGATATCGGCTGAAATACCTAATGGCTTGATTTCTAATTTGTTACTCAGACTGACCGATTTAGCAATTATATACGCCCATAAATCCCAAAAAGAGGGATTTTGCTGAGATTTGTGTAAAAAATGGATAGAGTTCATATAATCTTTGCCCAGCCATGTCGATAGGCCTTCTAACCGTCGCAATACCCCGATCGGCCGCCCAATACTAAAGGGATGAATAGAAATCTCTTCCGGCCAGCAAAAGTGATGTACAAAGTGATATACAATTTGGCATTTTGCCAGACAAAAAAAGACTCACGATTTAACGCAAGCCCTTTATCTACAAAAAATAGCGGGGGCATCATATGTGGAACTAGAGATGCTATATATGGGCTGAGTATTTGTCGAATAACTCCCAAAATAAGCGGCGGATTTGTCAGTCATTAGAGTACTCCAAAAGTCATAAGCCTTTTTTAAAAAAACCTTTACGATATGTCGCTCTTTCCTACCCCGACAACTGTCAACGAAACAACTGAGCAGTCACCATTTATGGTCAGCTATAATTCCCGGGAAGGACAGGTCGGACTTGCAAAACCTTCGGGTCAACTTCTAGCAATTTCCGGCTTAGGCCGAAGAGAACGACAGTGTTCCACGCCCTTTTGAAAAAGTTTGTATTTCTTACGAATTATGAACTTCTTGATAATACATTATTGGAAAACCGTTGACAGTTAACACTAAAATCTGCAGTTCTGACCCGAGAAACCGCCTCGTCCAAATTACTTTCGCACAACATCATACGCACCAAGTTGCCTAACTGATTTAAGCAAAGGGGCAAAAACGTGATGGCCACCCGCGAGAACATCAAGTGGCTCAAGAAAAACCTGCATACCTGCGGGCTCAATCTCTAAAAGCTCTCCGAGCTTCCTAACAACATGGACAAGCTACTCAATATCAGGACCGAGATAACCAATCGCCTTCGCGGCTAAAACAAAAACGCCTACTTCAACCAGCATATCGTGCTTGAAGACGGCGAGGAAGAATACGATATGGGGGTGACATTCAAACTCTCCTCAGTTTTTTAAACCAGGACGCAAAATCGGACAGAATCTTGTGGTAGAATATGGCCTTGGTTTTATTGTTCAGACTATCAGTTATAGTGTTCACGTGACGAAACCAATGATCCACGGGAGCCCGCAACAGCTTGGAGCCGAGCATATCGCTGCCATGTGGCAATGACCGGAAGATTGCAAGTTGATTCCCTAGAGACGCTACGTAGTCCGCATTTCCCGCGAGAACCAGCGTCGGAATGTTCGTATCGCACCACTGGCTGGGAATATCAAGTTCCGCAAGCTCTGTAAAGTATGTGTAGTGGCGGGAGTGCATGTAATCGCCAACTAGGTCAGATAGTTCTGGGCATCTTCTCCGAATCTCCCGAGGTGTCATCAGTTTCGAGTTAAGCAAGTCTAAAGCTCTGCCAAGCCTTTCCAAGTCCTTTTCCACCACCCTCTTATCTGTACCAGTCAGCAGGCGCTGACGGTGAGCCGTCTCGATCACATAGCGGTTCCATGGCATGCCGATGGAGCCGAATGTAGCCAATGCTTGAGAGGGACACCTTCTCGCAACAAGTGGTGCCAAGACACCTCCCATGCTATAACCGAATATACAGATCATTTCGGGATTTACGAACTCCCATCGACAAGCTTGCCGGGCGAAGACTGTATAATCCTCTAACTCAGTTTGGAAGTCCAGATCCCTAGTTGGCGCGCCCTCACTATCGCCCGTACCGCGTCGTTCCAGCCGGATGGCAACAAGTCCGTTACGGGCAAGGGTAGTCGCGATCATACGGTAAAGGTTTCGAAAATCAAACGGACAATCGACAGATTCACATCGCAATCCCTGAAGGAGCAACACTGTCGGCCATGGAGGCAAGCCCTTTGGGATGGTAGCAATAACCCGCAGCCGTACACCGTTTGATTGGACGCTTGTATAACATGTGCGAACACCAATGGACGACTCCAACGGCATGGGTTCTGGACGCAGGTTCACTATGGCTAACTTGCCACGGCGCAATAGAACCAAATCTAAATCAACGCCCGGTTCAGACATGCGCATTGAACGGAGAAATTCGCTCACACTCGGTGTCGCTACGCCACCCAGAACAAGTACAATGTCACCTGGCTGCAAGCCTGCTGTCGCAGCAGCAGAACCGCGATGGACATGACAGATTGATACCCCTTGACCGATGTCCTCATTGCCGTTCGTAACAACATGACGTGGAGATTCATCCAAAACCACGCCAAGGTAGCAGCGCCGAGGAAGCGTTCCTTTGAGATTAGAATCATGGGCCATCTTATTCTCTAGGAAACCAATGTGACTCATTCACTTCCCTCTATATCATGCGCCGTGCGTGGAGACCAGCAAGAAAATCGGCTGCTATGGATCGATTGTCTTCTCCTACAAGGTCCAGAATTTCTGCCACCGTCCGATGTCCGTCACACAGCGTCGCCAAAACGACACCATGCTCTCCAACTTCCAGAGCAACGGATCCCCTGAAATCGTAAAGATACGAGGCGCGCTGTTTACCCGTGGACTGCTGCAGCAGTTGTGATCCAGATTCGCGTCCAGCAGTATACAAGGCCTCGAGCATTTCAAGATTGTGATTTAAGCTCAACGTCTTTAAACCGGATTTGAGTCGGGGACGATACGCCCTATCCAACATCCTGTCTGCTTCGGAACGCTTCGTTTTACACGGATGGGGCAGGTAGACCAAGTGGCTACGCGTAACAAGTGGCAGTTCTATCAGCATTTCAATCTTTTCGCGTCTCATGATCTGGTCAACAGTGCGCACAGCCTCATCGGCCGACATACCGCTCACGACGTCATATTCGCTGTGAAGAGAAAGAGTATTGCCTTTGATTCCATCGCGAATAGTTATGCCAAAAGCATCAGGGTCGGCGAACACACGACTTCCACGAAACAACCGGAAATTGGAGAAGCCCGCGTGCGTAATATGGTCCACATTTGACTCTACGAACTCCACAGTCTGTTTAGCTTCTTCTCGCGTCTCCCCGGGAAAACCGATAAAAAACATTGGAAACGTTCGAATTCCAGATCGCGTACACCTCGCTAGGACACGAGCAGCAACGGCAGGATCTGTACCCTTGTCCATTAAGCGGAGCACTCGTGGAACAGCAGACTCAAGCCCGAACAAAAGCATGATGCACCCTCCCTTGGCAAGTTTGTCGATCATCTCTCCGTCAAGCGCTGGCTCAAAACGTGCTTCACTGAACCAGCGCCAACCTAAGCTGTTCTTGCAAACCGCATCTGCCAATCCGCGCGCTGTAGCCAGGGGCAGGGCTTCGTCTACGAGATAGAAATCCGATGCGCCATATTTACTGGACAAGTACTTCAGTTCATCGACTACTCGTTCAACGGACTTCCTGCAGTGCCCCCCCTTGCGGTAGGGAAGATGGTGCGTACAAAATGTACATCTGTTCCAATAGCATCCGCGAGAGGTAGAGTACGGGAGAATCAGGCGTGGCGATAGGTATTTTCCGACCGGCAGACCGTCAAAATCGGGAAGCGGGGGTTCCTGTGGAGGTTCCCCGGGTTTATTGTACAGACACTTGTCAGCTGTGAAATGGACCAACCCAGGAACCTCAGCAATGGAGCGATTTTCACGAACACTTAGGATCAGATCAAGCAAGGGCTGCTCACCCTCGAATGGTATAAGGCCATCGATGAACCCACCAAGACGCATCAGCGCACTCCAGCGATTTCGGAATGCAGAGATGAATGCTCCGCCGAATATGATTACAACATCGTCAATCATGGCTCTCAACAATGACGACACCGCAATTGCAGGGGCAAGTTGACTACAGTAGTTCACGGACAATCCCACAATGCACGGCGCACATCGCGCGATATACGAGATACGTGACTTTAGAAAGGGAAGAAAGAAGTTGATTTTGGGATCAAGGGCAGCCTCGATAACGTCCTGAAGATCAGCAGACGAATTGCACAAGTCAAGTGTTCGTGGCGTCCATGACGCTGGATAATGAGCGGCTGCTACCATCGTCATGGCACGAGTTATAGTCAGCGCAACCACCGCGTACTTCTCGCGGTCATCATATGTCGCTGGCAAGGAGATTGCATCCAGAGCCTGTTGGATGTTGTCGATGACTTCCTCGCCCCACATTACCGATCTCGCAACCATAATGTACTCCTGCGCTTTATCCCTATCCAGACTAGGTGAAGCATCCAACTCGCCCAATCTTTTTTCAAGTTGTGATAGGTACCGCACAAGATGCTTACGCTTAAGGAGAAATCTGTACGATGGCAGGTTGATGTCGAGTAAATGGACATCTTGCCCTTTAGACTTAAGGAATCCAGCCAACGAAGCAATACCTAAGGGTGGGTAGGCCGGATCTGATACAGGAGGATATATTAGAAGTGTCTTCATCAAATCCTTTCAGTTGCTTCCGTATGCTGGTTCAACACGGTGCGGAGGCAATACGGATTCGCATGAATTCTTCCCGTTGCGCCGAACGCCATGAATGTGCAGCCGCCCCGACAGAGTTCACCGTATTCACACTTTTTACATGCGCCATCCAGCATATCCGTCGTGAATTCCCTATTGTAAGCAAAGTTACCCGGCTTATTCCATATGGTCACCAGCGACTCTTCTCGCACGTTGCCTTCGATAAACTCGTCGGATTGCAGGGATAGGCAGCCTTTCACATTGCCATTTGACTCAATCCCAACATTGAGACATCCAGCCGAACACCCCAATGCAAAGTCGATCCCGTTGCGATCACCTGTAGACCGAATCTCATGCTCGTGAGTTGAATAGTAGCCGATGTTATCTCCAACGCTAATCCAGACCCGGTTTCGTCGCTTAGCATCCACGATAAAATCCGCGATGAGTGGCAAGTCATGAGGTGCTACCACAAGGTCAGAGTGTTGAACAAGCCGTCCTACTGGGGAACCGAGTTGTATCAGCCATCGGCGGCTGTTCAACTCTGCAACAATGTCCTCAATGTCCTGCAACTCGTACATGTTGGCCTTGGTCACGGCAGTGATAATATTGAACGGAATACCCTCTTGCGCAAGACTATGAGCGGCTGAAAGCACACGTGGGAAAGCACCCTGCATATTACGCATAAAGTCATGCGTAGGTTCGGTGCCATCTATGCTGAGTGCCACGAGACCCACACCCGATTCGCGAATTCTTCTGGCTACACTTGCATCAATGACGAGACCGTTCGAAATCATAGAAACATGCAGTCCCCGAGCTCGTGCTGCCATAGCGATATCGCTCCAGTCTTGTCGCAGAAGAGCCTCGCCACCAGATAGCGTCAGACGTTCACAGCCTAGTGAGGCAAGATCATCAAGCACCGTTGTGATCTCGGCAAGGGTCAGCTCCGGTCCCCTAGTCCAATTTGAATTAACGTCGGACGCACAATGCAGACACTTCATGTTGCACCGAAACGTTATCTCCATCACGCAGGTACGGGGCCGTAGTTGAATGGAATCCAACAGGAATCTCATACAGGATTAATTTCCTCACTGTTTGGCAACCCGGCGGACTAAACACAAACTCACAAAGGAAACTTGGTGCAGAAAAGCATCGTGGCTTCGTTTGTCGCACGATGCCCCGATGTCAGAAACACTTAATTCTCTGTAAGTAGTACAGCTGCCGGAACATATAGTACTGTCATTCATCCTCAAATCCAGCTCAATGCTTGTCACATATCTATTGTTGGCCACAATGGCAATTGTATTTTTATGACGAGATTCCATTATCCTACATCACCACCGCCACTGCCGGTTCCATATGCCACCATGTCCAAAAGTGCGTTCTCAAGCTGTTTCGCCACCCGCGAATCTTTCACATGTGCTTTGATACGCGTGGCTATAAGGGCTTTCAACTCATCGCAAGTGCGAACTTCCGCCTTGATGCGAATAGGTTTCAATACAGGCTTCATTCCCTTCTTCACTCCTCTCACGCTTTTATTGCCTTTTCCAGAAATTCTTTTTTTCATAGCAATCTCCTTATGACTTAGGTTTCCCATACGGTACTGCTCGCGAACGATGCGAGCATATTTTCACGATAGTAAATGAAAAAACTGGTTTTATTAATACATATCTCTGTCACGGTCCTTTTTTGAAGTCGTTCAAGGCCCAATAGCACCCCTCGGAAGCAACCCTGAGCGCCGTTCGTGCAAATTCGTGCAGACCTTCCCATCGCGTTTTGAGTCGTTTCTATTCCTGCGAACGCCGTGGCCTGCTTTGTTCATATTTATTAAATTTTCCATAGAGTATTTTCTATCCGTTTAATTTATAAAGATATAAATTTCCTCAACCGATTGAAGTCTAGAGATACTCGATGAGAACTTAATTGAGATGCTTGTTAAAGTATAGTAAACGACAGCAGAAAAAACATATCTTTCCTCGTAATCTTCCATTACCATACGAGTTCCTCTCAAGTCTATAATAATCTATCAGGCACAAAAAGAATTACAAGAAGAAAATGTAAAAAAATTATGGTTTGTCGGGAATTTTTTTATCACTTACCGACCCGGATACTACAATTGACTCAAATTGAATTACTCATGCTGGCCGATCTCTGAAAAACCAACATAAACTACTGTAAAGTGTAAAAAGCTTGCCCAAATTATAATTTTTAAACAATTATAACCTACCCCAAGAGAAATCTTATGATTACTATCAATAAAACACCCCAAATCAACATTATCCACAAAATCGAAAGGATCCCCCAATAATGATACTGACAATGGCCTGTGCATATTTGTCAGACCAAGGGAATAGACAAGCTCTTTAACAGACTACTTTTACGCCAGATTAACCATTACGCAGAACCATACTTTTGTCACTCAAACGACAAATCTGATGCGCTGATGGCCTTAGCATTTGACAAATCGTCCTTCTGACCACAGCTCTCGCCATGAGGCTAATCCACACCCATCTTGGTAAGGATTACCTTCCTTCTAGAACTGCTTTGACAGCATCAGCTCTTTTTGTTTTCTTGAAAAGCCTCCTAATAACTACGAGTTGCCAAGTCCACAGCTATAATTCGCTCTTTCCTTCAAAATACTAATAACAATTCCAGGACTTTTATCAAGACGAAGTGATTCATTGGCGGAAAAAAATTGAATTATCAATTCCATATGTTTCTGAATTAAATCGTGCTCGTTTGAGAGCCGCACTGGCGAGTTTATATGTATAGCTTTTTAGTCACTCTGGGCAAAATTTCGTAAAGTTTTCCATTGACGGCGTTTTTCTCTGAAGCTCCTGCCTCAGATTATATGGCTAATGTATAGATTATTTAACAATGCCCTTCAAATTTTGCTACATTTTTGCTACAGTGAAATCAGCGCATAAAAATGGGACAGACCTGACTATCTATCCCTACGTGACTTACGAATAACGGGGGATGCCTTCATACCTACGACCTGTTAAAATAGGCAAGGTCGGAGGCTCATAGCGAGTTAGATTCAAGATAACAAACAAGGAGTTAACTTCCTGCACTGCAAGATGTTATCCCCAATTTATCTTTAGGTCTTAATAGCGGGGGGAGGATTCGAACCTCCGACCTCCGGGTTATGGGCCCGACGAGCTACCAGGCTGCTCTACCCCGCGATAAATTTCGTCGCTCGTATCTTGTTACTCGTTACAAAACTATTAAACAAATTCTTTTTTCAAGAAACTCTATAGCAAACTACAAATTTCCTTTAATCTTTGCTGCGATTTTTTCGGCTTTTCCTTCCGGATATTTATACGAAGGCCAGCGCCTGAAAACCCCGTCGCCGGTATTTCTCGGTATTATATGAAAATGCAGATGATTTACAAGCTGACCGGCAGCCCTGCCATTATTGCACAAAAGATTATAACCGTCAGAATCAACCGCAGCCTGGACTGCCTTTGCAATCTTACCAAGATGAGATACAAGCTGATTTAAAAGCTCAGGGGGACATTCATGAAGGCTCTCACAGTGCTGCTTCGGTATAACCAAAGTATGGCCGTCACTTATCGGCCCGATGTCCAGAAATGCAAGCACATCGGAATCCTCATAAACCTTCACCGCGGGAATCTGGCCTGCCGTAATTTTACAAAAAATACAATCGTCTGTATTCATTACTTACGTTTATCTTCCTTATTATTCTTCTTCTTTTTTTCTTCAGGCTGACCATCCTGCTGAGCGCTTTTGTCAGAGGCCTGTTTCGATTCGCTATCAGCCGATACCTCTTCAACTTCAGGTTCAGCCTCCTTTTTTTCGGTTTCAGCCGGCTGCCCGGCTTCAATGGCTTCCTGCGGCTGGGTCTCTTCGGCTTCGGCAACTTTTCGAGACTTTTTAGCAGCCTTCGATTCTTTTTCCATTTTCTCTTCGCTGCCGACTAACTGAAGCAGACAAAGCTCGCCGTTGTCGCCCAACCTTCTAAGCGATAGACGAATAATCCTTGTATATCCGCCGGCTCTATCGAGATAACGCGGCCCGATGTCACTGAAGAGCTTGCGTATTACGGTTGATGTTTTTACAGCTTCGCCCTCCTCATCTGCTACGATATCCCTGTCCCCGAGCAATGCAATCGCCCTGCGCCTCGCCGCCAGAGTGCCTTTCTTTGCAAGGGTAATCAGCTTCTCAGCAAAAGGTTTTACATCCTTTGCCTTTTGAATCGTTGTTGAAATCGTTTCGTGCTCAAAAAGCGATGCAGCCATATTTCGGCGCATTGCCAGCCGATGCTCACTATCACGACTTAAACGCTTTCCTGCTACTCTATGACGCATACTTCCAAAACCTTACACAAAAATTACAGATTCACCTACCAATAAACAAAAACAATTAACTTTCGACATCCGTCATCCCGAGAGAAAGACCGATGTCGGCAAGCTTTCTTTTGATTTCCCTCAGGCTGGTCTTGCCAAAGCTTCTGATTTTGAGCAAATCAGCATCGGTCATTATAGCAAGCTGGCCAACAGTCTGTATCTTTGCAGACTCAAGACAATTACTCGCTCTCACCGACAATTCCAGCTCAGCAATTGGCGTATTCAGTTTTTCGGCCAATTCGGCGTCAAGCCCCTCCTGCTTTTTCTCCTCTGCCTCAGCGAGGCTTTCTGCAACGGTTTCCTGACCTATTTCGAAGTACTGTACAAAGGGATTGATATGCTTTCGCAGAATCTTAGCAGCCTCGACGAGTGCCATTTCCGGAGTGACGGTCCCGTCGGTCCAGATTTCAAGTATCAGCCTGTCGTAATTTGTCTTCTGCCCGACACGCGTATCCTCAGTTACATATCGCACTCTGACAACCGGCGAAAAAAGGGTATCTATCTGAATCCTTCCTATTTCCTGCTCGAACCTGTCGGCTGCACTAATTCGCTCGGAAGCAGGCACATAACCTCTGCCTTTTTCAACGACCATTTCCATCTCAAAATCGACATCTTCCGTCAAGGTTGCTATTACCGTATCTCTATCGACAATTTCAATAGCAGGGTCTGCGACAATATCAGCCGCCGTCACCGTTCCTGCCTTGCGGGCTGATACCGTCATCGTCTTCGGCTCATCACTGTTAAGTTTGACCACAAGACTTTTGACATTCAAAACTATGTCTGTCACATCCTCCATCACGCCCTTTATGGAAGTAAATTCATGGTCAACACCCTTAATTTTGATACTGCTGACGGCACTTCCCTGTAGTGACGAAAGCAGTATACGTCTTAAACTGTTACCGATGGTTGTGCCGAAGCCCCGCTCGAACGGCTCAATAAAAAAACGGCCGTACTTATCACTCACAATCTTCTTGTCCTGCACAACCTTCGTCGGCAACTCCAAACCTCGCCATGTAACTCGCATAAAAGCCTCCTGAAACATTCAAAAGCTAAAAGCAAAATCCCGAGTAGAAAAAACCTCTGCTTTTCAAACAAACAATCGCTTTTCCTCTTTTTATCATCTTGAACAAAATTCCACAACCAACTGTTCCTCAATTGGTATCTGAACATCATCTCTGCTCGGCAGCGCAACGACAGTAGCCTCCGGTCTTTGTCGGTCCAGCTGCAGCCAGCTTTGAACAGTAAAATTCGGATTGCTCTCAAGCTGCTGTTTTATCTTTTTGGCGCTCTTATCCGATTTCTTTATCGTAATCTTATCTCCGATATTCGCAGTAAAGTCGGGGATATTCACCTTGCGACCATTTACATAAATATGACCATGGGTAATTAACTGTCTTGCCGCTTTCCGCGATGGAGCAAAATTCAACTTGTAAATAACATTATCCAGCCTCCTTTCAAGCAGCTGCAGCAGCATCTGGCCGGTATTTGCCTTTGAACTTTCAGCCAGATGGAAATACCTCATAAACTGCCTCTCCAGTAAGCCATAGTATCTTTTAACCTTCTGTTTTTCGCGCAGCCTTACCCCGTATTCTCCTGCTCTGGGCCTGCGCCAGCCATGCATACCCGGAGCGAGATTGCGCTGCTTTTTCTCGATTGGACACTTCGCAGTCTCGCACCTAATGCCCTTGAGCATCAATTTAACGCCCTCTCGACGACAATATTTACAAGATGAATCAAGATAACGTCCCATTCTTCTTATCTTCTCCCAAATATTTACACTCTTCTTCTCTTCGGCGGCCGGCAGCCGTTATGCGGAAGCGGAGTGACATCCTCTATAGAAGATATCCGCAAACCAGCCTGCTGAAGTGCGGAAATGGCAGATTCTCTGCCTGAACCCGGGCCCTTAACCCTGATTTCCACCTCACGAACGCCGTGCCGCATCGCAGCCGATGCACAACGCTGCGCAGCCTGTTGAGCCGCAAAAGGTGTACTTTTACGCGAGCCCTTGAACCCGACACAACCCGCCGAACTTGAACATATTGTGTCACCATCAGGGTCGGTTACCGTAATCAAAGTATTGTTAAAGGTGGCTTTAATATGCACAACAGCCTTTACAACACTTTTCCTTACCTTCTTTTTTACTGCCTTTGCCATACTATCCTCTAATTCTTTCAAATGACAGTTAACACTTTTCTAACGAGCCTCTTTTACACCTTTCTTGCCGGCGACAGTTTTTCTCGGTCCCTTTCGTGTCCTTGCATTGCTCTGGGTTTGCTGCCCCCTTACCGGCAGTCCTTTTCTGTGCCGAATTCCCCTGTAGCAACCGATTTCCTTCAGCCTAGCAATATTCTGCGAAACCTGCCTGCGAAGCTGACCGCCTATGACACAATTTCGGTCGATAACCTGTGTTATCCGGCTGAGCTCATCCTCGCTGAGCTTGCCAGCTTTGGTCATAGGCTCAACTTTGGCTTCTTTTAGAACCTGCATCGATGTATGCTGGCCTATGCCATGAATATAAGTCAGAGCCATCCATATAGACTTCTTATCCGGAACATCAACACCAACTATACGCGGCATATCGTCTCCCTTTTAATAAACAAAAAATGTACAGCTGCGCACAAAATCTCTTTCATCATTCATCCCTGCCGCTGTTTGTGCCGCGGATTCGTACAAATCACACGCACAACACCTTTGCGGCGAACGATTTTGCAGTTCTCGCATATACGTTTTACTGAGCTTCTTACCTTCATTTTTCTCTCAACACTTGTCTTTTAAAACTTTCTGCCGGCATAGGCCTGTTAATTTCTAAGCACAATTCTTCCTCTGTTCAAATCATACGGTGACATCTCAATAGTAACGGCATCGCCCGGCAAAATCCTGATAAAATGCATCCTCATCTTACCCGACACATGAGCCAGAATCTGGTGACCGTTCTCAAGCTCCACCTTGAACATAGCATTCGGCAAAGCCTCAACCACTCTAGCTTGTAACCGTATCGATTCCTTCTTCGCCATAACACTCACAGTATCCAAAAAACTTAAAACATAAAAAATTCCAAACCTTATATTGTCGTCAGCACCTCACAGCCATTCTCAACAATGGCAATCGTATGCTCAAAATGGGCCGAACAACTTTTATCTTTCGCTATAACCGTCCATCCATCCTTCAATGTCTTGACTTTCTCAGTGCCCATATTAATCATCGGCTCCACAGCCAGCACCATACCTTCGGCAAGAACAATATCGTTTTGAAGCAGTTCGTTGCTGACGAAATTAGGCAGCTGCGGTCCTTCGTGCATCTTTCTGCCGATTCCATGACCGACAAGCTCTCTAACAACACCAAATCTGGCGTCCTCAGCACATCTCTGCATTTTCTCGGCTATCTGAGACCACATTACCTGCGGAGCCGCATTATCAATCGCTATCTCAAGCACCTGCCTGGTCACTGCGATAAGTCTGGCCTTTTCCTCAGAGACCTTACCAATAGCAACAGTAATCGCTGCATCAGCACAGTAGCCGTCAAGCCTCGCACCGTAATCGATGCTAAGAATATCGCCCTCTTTAAGACGGACATCCTCAGAAGGAATCCCGTGAACCACCTGCTCATTTATTGATGCACATATCGCTCCGGGAAACGGCACTTTACTTGAGGGACCAATTACGCCTCTGAACAAATCCTCAGCGCCGGATTCAGCAGAAATCTGCTCAGCGGCACGGTCCAGCTCGGCTGTGTTTACGCCCGGCTTAGCCAACTCTTCTAATTTTGAAAGAACCTTCGCTACAACACTGCCGGCCCGACGCATCAACTCAATTTCTCTGCGGCTTTTAAGTGTTATAGCCATTAATCAAACTCGAACCCATAAGCTTTATTTTCCGTCTGCTTTACACATTTACCAGAGAATCCAGCTTTTCAAATATCAGAGCAAGAATCTCGTCGGCAGCGGGATTTGCGTCGATATCACAAACGATGTTGTGTTTTCTGTAATAGTCCACAACCGCAGCGGTTTGTTGATAATAGCTTTTAAGCCTGTTTAAGACAACCTCTTCGGTATCATCAGTTCGCTGAACAAGCTTCTCGCCGCACTTGTCACAAACGCCATCGACTTTCGGCCTGATAGTCTCAATGTGGTAAACAGCACCGCACGCCGGACAGCTTCTTCTTCCGGTTACCCTCTTAACAATAATATTATCATCGACCTGCAGATTCAAAACAGCATCAATCCTGCTGCCGTCGGCCTCAAGCGTCTTATCAAGCTCGACGGCCTGATTAACCGTTCTCGGAAAACCATCGAGAACAAAACCGCTTTTCGGCGCTTCATTTATTGCATGTGCCATCATCTCTACAATCACATTATCAGGAACAAGCTCCCCTGAATCCATAAACTGCTGGGCTTTTTTCCCAAGCTCGGTTCCAGTCGCTCTTTCCTGTCTTAAAATGTCACCGCTGGACAGATGTTCCAGGCCGTACCTCTCGGCTATCCCTTTGCATTGTGTTCCCTTGCCGGCTCCGGGAGCCCCTAACAACACTATTCTCATCCGTATGCCCCCTTAATTCTTCCGGTAGAGCTAAATCCTTCATAGCTTCGCATAAGCAGGTTTGCTTCTATCTTCTGTACCAGATCAAGCGAAACACTAACCACAATCAACAAAGCTGTTCCGCCGAAAAAGTTTGCTATCCGCCAGTCAACACCAAGCATTACAATAATTATCGAAGGCACGACCGCAATTATTGCCAGAAACGATGCGCCATAATAGGTTACTCTCGCAACCACTGTTTCAAGATACTCCGCTGTTCTTCTGCCGGGCCTCAAACCCGGAATAAAGCTGCCCGAATCGCGTAAATTCTTCGCCATCTCTTTCGGCTGAAACTGAACCGTCACCCAAAAATAAGCAAATAAAAATATCAACAGCATATAAACAACACTATATGTATACGCTCGAGGATAAAATGCTCTTTCAAGAGTGCTGAAAAAACCAAACTCTCCCTCTGTTTCAAAAGCTTTTCTCAAATAAGATGCTACGATAGGAAGAAACATCATAAAGCTCGAAGCAAAGATTATCGGCATCACGCCGCCGTGATTGACACGCAAAGGCAAATAATGCCTCTGACCACCGTACATCCTGTGCCCTCTCATCTGTTTTGCCTGTTGAATCGGTATCCTTCTTTGTCCCTGAGTAATCAAAATAACTCCTGCTATAACGGATACAAAAGCGCCCAGGAGAATCAACAATTTCGCCGGTCCCATCTTGCCCGATGCAGAAGCTGCCACCGATAGGTCCACATTTCCCATAAGTTCATTAACCGCCCAGGGCAGGCGGGCGACAATACCCGCCATAATTATCAAACTTATCCCGTTGCCAATCCCATACTCGTCTATCTGCTCACCAAGCCACATCAAAAAGATAGTGCCGGCCGTCATACCCACAACACCCATTATCAGTGCCTGACGATACATCCCTGCGTGGGTTAATCCCTGGACACCAAACATCTTCATATACATCAAAGCCTGAATAACACATATAAAAACCGTCAAATAGCGCGTGTATTCCTGTATCTTCTTGTAGCCGGTCTGGCCTTCCTGCCTTAACTTCTTCAAAGCAGGTACAACCTCGCCAAGAAGCATAAGAATAATCGAAGCAGTGATGTACGGCATAATCCCCAGGCCGAACAGGCTGCTCTTGTCAAGCCTGCCGCCGGTGAGCATCTGCATATACTCAACAGCTCTGCCGACCGGAGTTTCGGTCTCCGTAGTGCCGGCAATCTGAGTTATCTTCTCATAGGAAAAACCCGGCACAGGGATATGAAAGCCCACCCTGTAAATCATCAGCATAGCAACCGTAAAGACAACCTTGCTACGCAAATCAGGTATCCTGAATATGTTCACAAATGTCTTAAGCATATTTTAATCTTTCATTTATGCTCACTGCTCTGCTGCTAATACCTATGCCAGCTCAACGGCACCGCCGGAAGCGACAATCTTCTGCTCTGCTGCCCTGCTGAATTTATGAGCCTTTACCTTTAACCTCTTGGTCAGCTCTCCATCGCCGAGTATCTTGACTTTATTTTTCGTATTATCTATCAGCCCTGCCTCGGAAAGCTTCTCCAGACCGACATCTGCGCCGTCCTCAAACCTTTCCAGCTGCGAAACATTTACAATCTTATATCTCGTTGCGAACTTGAAATTGCTAAAGCCGCGCTTTGGCAGCCTCCTGAACAAAGGCATCTGACCGCCCTCGAAAAGCAGGCCTATCTTCGCCCCGGACCTGCTCTTCTGTCCCTTGTGGCCGTGGCCGGACGTCTTGCCGTGTCCGGAACCGCTGCCCCTGCCGATTCGCTTGCGACGCTTATCCCCGCCGGCAATTGAAGTTATTTTTGTCTTCGACATCTAAAACATCACCACCTTTTTACCTTTTCCACCTCAACACCCCGAAGAGATTCAATCTCTTCTTTGCTATGAAGTTTCAACAAACCAGCCAACGTAGCTTTAACAACGTTCTTGGCTGAAGTGCTGCCGTACACCTTTGTAAGAACATCCTGCACTCCCGCATATTCAAGCACAGCCCGGGCACTTGAGCCGGCTATAACGCCCGTACCGGGATTAGCCGGCACCATTACTATCTTCGTCGCCCTGCATTTACCAATCACCTTATGCGGTATTGTCCTGCCGAAAAGCGGTATATTATGCAAAGATTTCCTGGCCTCCTTTATTCCTTTCTCAACAGCAAGAGGTACTTCGTTTGCCTTGCCGTAGCCTACGCCCACCGTACCGTTACGGTCGCCTACCACAACCAAAGCCGCAAAGCTGAATCGCCTGCCGCCTTTGACTACCTTGGCACAGCGATAAATCTTCACCGCCGTATCCTCAAACGGATGCTCCTGCTGTTCAATTATTTTCATTGGTTTTCCAGCCAATTTTTTTCTCCAACACTCTCGTTAAAAGACAAGCCCTGCTTTCCTCGCCCCGTCGGCGAGTGCCTTGACTCTGCCATGATACTTATAACGGTTCCTGTCAAAACAAACACATTTAATACCCACGCCCAACGCCTGCTTGGCGACAGCTTCGCCTATAGCCTCTGCAGCCTTCTTATCGCCCGTCTTCTGCAGCTGGCCCCGAAGCGTTTTACTCATAGTACTGGCTGAAACAAGTGTCAGCCCTGCCGCATCATCGATTATCTGCGCATAAATATGCCTGTTGGAACGCTTCACCACCAGACGAGGCCTGTCCGGCGTACCAAATATCTTCTTTCTGATATGATACCTACGCCTCAATGCTGCCCTTTTAACACTATTTGTTTTCATCATGCTATTCTTCTAACCGTCTCGTAACTGCTTTAACAAATCCCTTCTGCTATACTGCACCCGACGTAAATGCCTTTCCAACTTTTCGCCTGACGTGTTCATCGGCATATCGAACTCCCTTGCCCTGATAAGGCTCCGGAGGTCTTACCTTTCGCACATCAGCGGCAAATCGGCCGAGAGCACATTTGTCTATGCTCGAAAGAGTGAAAACTGCAGGCACATCGTTGCCTCTAGTCGCAGCCACTTCAATATTAACTTTCACTGCTTGCGGTATCTTCAACTGTATGGGGTGACTGAATCCCACCTGCAAAGCAAGTTTGTCAGACTGTGTTTTAACACTGTAACCCGTGCCAAAAATCTGCATCTTTTTCTCAAAGCCTTTGCTCACGCCGGTAACCATATTTGCAATCAATGCTCTCGTCGTACCGTGCAGCTCTCTGGCTTGCCGACTCTGGCCGCCCTTGCTTTCCACAAAAATCCCGGAATCTTCGACTTTAATCTTTATTCCAGGTTTACAGGCAATCTGTAATTTGCCCAGTGGGCCTGCAACCTCAATGTTACCGCCCTTCTGCTCGGCCTTGACGCCGGAAGGAAGCTCTATCGGTTTTTTACCTATACGTGACATATTAACTTACCGTACAAAGTATCTCGCCGCCGACTTTGGCTTTTCGACAGCTCCTGTCGCTCATTACACCTTTACTCGTTGAAACTATCGATATTCCCATGCCGCCAAGCACAAACGGCAGCTTGTCAACAGATAAATATACTCGCCTGCCCGGCTTACTCTCTCTTTTTATGGCTTCAATAATAGGGCGACCGTTTTCGTCATACTTAAGTGTTATCCTTAAAATCCCCTGTTTGCCGTCGTCGATTCGGTCATAATCCAATATGTAACCTTCCTTTTTCAGCACTGCTGCTATTCCCTCGCATATACCGGATGCTTTCACTGTCACAGCACTCTTGCCTATCCGCAGTGCATTGCGTATCCTAGTCAACATATCAGCTATTGGGTCGCTCAAACTCATAATTTCCTACCTCTTATTTCGCAACTGCCCTAAAACAATCTCATTTTGCCCTAGTCGACTACCAGCTGGCCTTTTTGACGCCCGGGATTTTGCCCTCGTTAGCCAAATTTCTAAAGCAGATGCGGCAAATCTTAAACTTACGGTAAACTGCCTTCGACCTTCCACAAAGCTCACAGCGGGTATACCGCCTGACCCGAAACTTCTGTTTTCTCTTCACCTTATTTTCAAGCGCCTTAGTTGACATTCAAAAACTCCACAATATAAATATATTATTCCTGCGCAAAGCTATTGCTCTTTTGGCCTCTTAAACGGCATCCCAAACAAAGCCAGCATACTTCTTGCCTCCTCATCGGTCTTCGCCGACGTCACAAAAGTTATATTCATACCCTGCTGAAACTCCATTTTTGCCGGGTCTATTTCCGGGAAAACACTCTGTTCGCTCAGTCCCAGTGAGTAATTTCCTCTGCCGTCAAAGCTATTCGGGTCAAGCCCGCGAAAGTCCCTAACCCTCGGTATCGCCAGACTTATGAGCCTGTCCATAAACTCATACATACGGTCGCCGCGAACAGTAACCTTCAATCCTGTCTCATAGCCGGCTCTTACCTTAAAATTTGAAACACTCTTTTTGGCCTTACAAACAGCCGGCATCTGGGCGGTAATCATCATCAAATCCTTTTTGGCAAGCTCCAGAAACTTTTTATCCTGAACCGCTTTGCCGACGCCCATAGAGACGACAATCTTTTTTATCCGCGGAACCGCCATCAGATTCTTATAACCAAATTCCTTAGCCAATTCCGGAACTATTTGCGATTTATATAAATCTTTCAATCGTGCCATATCTTCCGATTATTAACCAATTCCCAGCATAAAAACCGTTCTAAACTTTCCTTTTAATAACGCCAATCTCACTGCCGTCGATAGCAACTCTTTTTTTTGTTCCATCTTTACCAACCGAATATCGAACTCTGGTCGGCTTCGAGGTTTTCGGATTCAAAGGCTGAACATTGCTTATATGAATCGGCTGCTCAACCTGAATCCGCCCTCCCTGAGGATTCTTTCTCGACGGGCGAACATGCCTGAAAGCAATGTTATGACCCTGAATAACTACCCTGTTCTTCTCAGGTATCACCCGAAGCACCTTACCGGCGACACCTTTATGCTCGCCGGCTATAATCTGTACCATATCACCTTTTTTAATATGCAGTGCCATTTCTAATCTCTTATATTCAACCTCACAACGCTGACCCGTAAACGTTCCTATACAACCTCACTGGCCAGAGAAATAATCTTCATATAATTTTTTTCTCGCAGCTCACGAGCAACCGCTCCGAAAATTCTTGTGCCTATCGGATTGCCGTCGTTGTCGATTATCACCGCTGCGTTACTATCGAATCTGACGTAGCTGCCGTCGGGTCTCTTGACAGGGCTCTTCGTGCGAATAATCACACATTTATGAACCTTCTTGTCGTCTAACTGGCAGCTCGGCAGAGCTTTCTTTATAGCCACACACACAACGTCACCGATACCGGCTGTAGGCCGATAGTTTCGCCTCCGACAGCCTCCTCTGCCAAGAACCTTTATACACAGCGCCGACTTAACGCCTGAGTTATCCGCTATATCCAACATTGTTTCCTGCTGTATCACAAATCTACCTCACACTGAGCCTAGCCTGAGCGTCAATCCACAACCGCCTTTTGTACCACACGAACAAGACGCCATCTTTTTGTCTTGCTCGAAGGCCTGCACGGAGCCACTTCAACAATATCACCCACCGAGGCCTGATTGTGCTCGTCGTGTACGCCAAGTACGGTCCTGCGTCTTACGTACTTGCCGTACCTGGGATGCTTAATCTTGTAATCAATGGCAACCTTAACGCTTTTGTCGCCGCTGCGGCTTGTTACCACAGCTGTATCGGTTTTTACCTTTTTATGCTCCATATCTTCTCGACAATCAAATGCCGGCAGGCGCCCCACCGGCTGCCTGTTTTTCACCTATCACCGTTTTAATTCGTGCAATATCGCGCTTGATATTCCTTACAGCCTTATTATTCTCCAGCGTCTCTGTCACCGACTGTGAGCGAAGCTCGAACAACCGCTTGGCAAGCTCATCCAGCTTATCCACAAGCTCGTCAGAACTCATTTCACGATACTGCTTTGCCTTCATCTTAAACTATCCTTTTTCGAATATTGTTTCTGCCGTTTACCTCGGCATTACAATGAGTGTCTTCTTTTGACGAATCTGCACCTTATCGGCATCTTATGAGCAACTCTGACCAGCGCCCGCTTGGCCACGTCCTCACCGATGCCGCCGATTTCAAGAAAAACCTGACCGGGCCTGACCCTAGCAACCCAAAATTCCGGCTCACCTTTACCCTTTCCCATCCTTGTCTCAAGCGGCTTTTTGCTTACCGGCTTATGGGGAAATATCCTCAAATACACCTTGCCTTCACGATGAAGAAAATGTGTCGCCGCCACTCTGCCAGCCTCAATCTGCCTGGCCGTTATCCAGCTTCTCTCAAGTGCCTGCAAACCGTATTCGCCGAAGGCAACAAAGTTGCTCCTCGAAGCATTGCCCTTCATTCTGCCTCGCTGGCTCTTACGGAACTTAACTCTTTTCGGCATTAATGCCATCTTCAAAAATCCTTAACCATCTATCTGTTCGAAATCAATGCAGCTGCTGCAATTGCTATTTTTCCGCGTCGCTGTTATTTTGCTCCGGCTGCTGCTTCTGTTCTTCAGCAGATGCTGATTGAGCCTTTTCACTGCTTTTGTCTTCTACAGCAGAAGCGGAACCGCCAGCAGCCCCCTGCCCTTTACGGGCACCTGCTCGCCGCCCCGGCCGACGACGACGAACCTGTTTTGTCTCAGCCTCCGGCTCTCCGAATTTACCCCTATAAATCCAGACCTTAATACCAATAGCTCCATATGTTGTCCTCGCCGTCGCCACCGCATAATCCACATTGGCGTCGAGTGTATGAAGCGGAATGCTGCCGACTTTCTGCGTCTCTTTGCGGGCCATCTCCGAACCCGCAAGACGACCGCTGCAAATTATTTTAACTCCCTTGGCACCGGCGTTCATCGCCGAGTCGCAATATTGCTTCATCGTACGCCTGAACGACGCACGTTTACACAATTGCTCGCCAATCGCCTCTGCCACCAAAGCAGCATCGAGCTCCGGGGCTTTTACCTCGATGACATTGACGTTCACCTTTCGGCCCGTCATAGCTTCGAGCTCTTCACGAAGCTTATCAACCTCCCCACCGCGAGGTCCGATTACAATCCCGGGCCGGGCACTGTGCAATGTAACCTGAATCTCGTTTCTCGTCCGGATTATCTTCACCTTTGATACCGCCCCTTTGGGCATCTGGCGATTAAATTTTTTATCGATGAAACGTCGTATCTTCTCATCTTCCACCAGAAAATCCCCGTAACTGGCCTTTGGTGAAAACCAAATGCTCTGCCATTCTCTGGTTATCCCAGTCCTGAATCCTATTGGTGACGTCTTCTGACCCATATTTAATTTCTCTATCTGTCCGTTTTAGCTTTTTATATCTCTGTCACCGTCACATATATATGACAGGCCTTTTGATTTATCGGATGGGCTCTGCCTCTGTCCTTCGGCATCCACCTTTTAGTACCTATTCGAATACCGGCATCGTCCACGCGGGCACAGCTTACATAAAGATTATCAACATCCGCCTGCTGCTCATCAGCATCCGCAACAGCAGCCTTAAGCACCTTGTTAACCATCTCTGCAGCCCGCTTGTTCATGAATTTCAATAAATCCATTGCCTCCTGTACGCCCCTGCCCGTTATCAGCTCCGCAATAAGTCTTGCCTTTCGCGGTGAGCTGGGTGCATACCGATAAGATGAACGCCACTGTGACAGGTCATTAACATCGACTGCCAGCGCCGCTGCGAGATTGCGCACATCCTCTTTACGAGGCCGAGGCTTCATAAGCCCCTTTTGCCAGTTCCCGATTGCAGCAACTGCCCTTGCTTTGTTCAAACCGCCCCGGGCAATCTGCTCTGCGAGCTGCTCCGAGCTCATCTTCCGCTGCTCAAAAACCTTTTTTAGCTTTTCGGAACTCAACATTTTAATTTCTTTTCCGGCCAATTAAGCTGCTCTGCTACTTTACTATTTTCTTGCTCGAATGTCCCTTAAAAGTACGTGTAGGCGAAAATTCGCCGAGCTTGTGACCGACCATATCCTCGGTAACAAAAACCTTATGAAACATCTTGCCGTTATGAACCATAAAAGTATAACCTACAAACTCCGGAATTATCGTACACCTCCGCGCCCAGGTCTTCATCGGCTCATAAGTACCCGCCTGAGTCTGCTTTGTTACCTTGGCAAAAAGCTTCTGGTCAACGTAAGGCCCTTTTTTAAGTGACCTGCTCATTTCGCTCCTTTTACTCCAAACAAATCATCTATAGCACAAGCTGTCCCTGTCTTTTGTTCTTACGTCTTCGAATAATCCTCTTATTGCTCGGCTTTCTTGGATTTCTTGTCTTGCCTCCCTTGGCCAGCACCCCTGTCGGCGAACATGGATGTCGACCGCCGTTTGCCCGGCCCTCACCGCCGCCTAACGGGTGAGATACAGGATTCATCGCCTTGCCTCTCACGTGAGGCCTCCTGCCTATATGGCGCTTTCTGCCGGCCTTGCCAAGCTCAACATTCTGATGGTCGGCATTGCTCAATCTGCCGATAGTAGCACGGCACTGCTTACGGAGCATACGCATCTCACCGCTCGGCAGAACAATACTAACCCAGTCACCCTCCTTAGCCACTATCCTCGCTGCGCTTCCAGCACCTCGGACGAGTTTGCCGCCCTGACCTGCAGTCATCTCAATATTATGGATTTCAAGACCGGATGGTATAACTTCCAGCGGCATAGCATTACCCACTCTCGGCTCACAATCCAGCCCGCTTTCAACCGTCTGACCTACACTTATGCCGGCCGGTGCCAGTATGTACCTTTTCTCCCCATCGGCATAGGCAAGAAGGGATATAAAGCAGCTGCGGTTAGGGTCATATTCAATTGTGCTCACCTTTGCAGGAACACCGTCTTTGTCGCGCTTGAAATCTATCAGCCGATAAATCTTCCTCGCCCCGCCGCCTCTGAATCTGCTCGTAGTAATCCCGCGATGATTTCTGCCGCCGTTCTTTTTTATTCGAACACAAAGCGACTTCTCCGGCTTATCGCAGGTCAGTTCGGAATAATCATTCACCGAGGCATTTCGCCGCCCCGCGCTCGTTGGCTTATAAACCCTGATTGCCATAATTTAATCTCGCACTACACTTTTCTTTTTACTCTTAGAACAAATCTATATGATGTTCAGGCTCTAAAAAAACAACCGCCTTCTTCCAGCTCGGCGTACGGCCGAAATACCTGCCTCTGCGACGCTGCTTGCCCCGGCGGTTGGCTGTCCTTACCTTCATAACTTTAACCGAGTATATTCTCTCAACAGCGCTTTTAATCTGCTGCTTATTGGCATCTTTATTTACCTCGAACGAGTATGCACTTTTCGTATTGGCAAGGTGCATTCCCTGTTCCGTAACTAAAGGCCGAATTATCACATTATAGTCTTCCATACCTCTTTCAAATCATTAATTACCTTTATCTTTACCAGGCCTGACAAAAGACAGAAAAGCCTGCTTGGTAAAAAGCAGCTTACTGTGATTGCAAACGTCACCGGCATTAAGCTGTGATACAGGCATCACCGCCACCTTTGATATATTTCTCGCCGACCTGTAAACATTCTCATCGGCGTCACCAATCATCACAAGACAGCTGCGATTAATCTTAAGATTGCCCAGAATCGAAGCGAACTCTTTCGTCTTCGGCTTTTCCATATTCAGCTCATCAACCACGACAACGTCGTTGCTTAAAAGTTTTTCCAGCACAGCCGATTTCGCCGCCAGTCTTCGCTGCTTTTGGGGCATCCTTTTGCCAAAGTCACGAGGCAGCTTAGCAAAAGTCACTCCGCCGCCGACACGTTTACCCGTCCTTATATTGCCAATACGTGCGTTACCGGTACCTTTCTGTCTGAACAGCTTTCTCGTAGAGCCGGCAACCATACTCCTTCCCTTCGTCGCGGCTGTCCCTACTCGGCTGTTGGCGTGATACATCACAATTGCCTGCTTAAGCAGTGCGAAGTTTACCGTGCCGCCTAAAGCTGATTCATCGACCTTTAGGCTCTCAACCTCTTTCCCCTCTCTGTTGTAAACGGCCAATCTAATCATCTTCTGCTTTCAAAATTACGCCCATCTATTGTTTTCGCGAACTTCGCACTACCACATAGCTGCCCGAAGGGCCCGGCACGGAGCCCTTGACAACCAATAAGTTATTCTCTTCATCTATCGAAACCAGTCTGTGACTGCTCGTAGTCACCCTCTCGCAGCCCATATGGCCGGCCATTCTCTTTCCTTTTTTAAGTTTTCCGCTGTGACCTCTGTCGGCCGCAAAGCTTGCCAGCGAGCCGCTCGCTCTGTGCTTGCGCTCGGTGCCATGTGACGAAGGAAAACCTGCAAAGTGATGTCTTTTCATCACTCCGGCAAATCCCTTTCCCTTGCTGGTCCCGATGACATCAACAAAATTATTCTCTGCAAAAACCGAAACCGTAAGCGAATCGCCGCTCTTACATTCCGGCTGGGCATCATCCGCCAACCGCCACTCTCTTACAAGTTTCTTTACTGATGTATTAGCTTTCTTTGAATGCCCAACTGCCGGCTTCTTCTGCCGGCTCGGCTTGACATCATCATAGCCAAGCTGAATGGCATTATACCCGTCGGTCTGTTTAGTCTTGACCTGAAGAACAGCGCAGGGACCTGCCTTGATGACGGTCACAGGCAGCAATCTGCCCGACTCATCATAAATCTGTGTCATTCCAACCTTTTTTCCCAGCAACATTGCCATAGCTTCAATCTATAAACATCAGACGTACGCAAAAAAGTACAAAAGCGTCCCTGCCTATGCTTTTATCTTCACAAACACGCCCGCAGGAACCACCAGCCGGTTCAAAACTTCTACCGTCCGCGCATTAGCCTCATAGATGTCTATCAATCGCTTATGTGTCCTCAGCTCAAACTGCTCTCTCGATTTCTTGTCGACATGCGGGCTTCGAAGCACCGTGTATCGCTCTATCCTTGTCGGCAATGGCACCGGGCCGCTGACCCGCGCGTTAGTCCTGCGAGCATGCTCGACTATCTCCTTTGCTGAGGCATCAAGCGCCCTGTGGTCGTATGATTCCATTCTTATCCTGATTTTTTCAGTTTCCGTCGCCATAAATTTGGATACAGTAATCTTCCACCAAAATTGAGAGACAACTTAACAATTCTCAAGATTCAATTCGCTTTTTCATGCAGGAAAGGCCTGTTACTTATTGGCTGGCTCCTCTGTTACTTCCTTTCGCCGGCCAATGCTGCCTTCCTTAAAGAATTCAGGCTCTCGCAAAGCTGACAAAAATCCGTAGAGTATCTGTCGGCTCTGACATTAGCCCGAAGCTTTTTACTTACCGTCCCTGACCATCATTTTCAGATATGTCACAGCCCAACTCGTCTTCGCACAGCCGTCCCTGACAGTGCTCGCTACGGCTGAAAAACCTATAATTTAGCAACTTATAGAAAAACTGTCAATAAAACAGGAAAAAAATTTCCTATCAAAACACAAAAAAAACCGGCTTTTTCGCACAATAACGGGGGTATAAGAAAAATTGAAACTTTTATAAGATAATTTTTTGTGCAAGCTGCTCGGGAACCTTCTCATAAATCATAGGCTCAATCGTAAATACACCTCTGCCCCCCGTAAGACTCCTTATATCGCTCGAATACCCGAACATTTCAGCAAGCGGTGCCCTAGCATCGATAATGCGCATCGTCCCGTGCACCCGC
Source organism: uncultured Pirellulales bacterium (assembly GCA_964493425.1). Taxonomy (GTDB): domain Bacteria; phylum Planctomycetota; class Phycisphaerae; order Sedimentisphaerales; family Anaerobacaceae; genus CAYLMG01. The sequence continues at coordinate 48,013 of CAZBMW010000001.1, read as the reverse complement.
GTATCCGTTATCACCGCCCTTTTACCGAGCAAATTACCCTGAACCGCCCCAAAATAGGCCTCCGGAACCACCACTTCAAGGCGCATCAAAGGCTCAAGTAATACAGGCTCTGCCTTTTTCAATGCCGACTCAATTGCAATAGCTGCCGCCTGCTCAAAAGCCAAATCCGATGAATCAACCGCGTGATAAGAACCGTCAAACAAAATTACCCGCACCCCTACAACCGGAAACCCTGCCAAAACCCCGCAGCCGAGCGCCTCTCTGACGCCTGCTTCAACCGCACTAATATATTCCTTCGGTATAGCTGCACCGACAATTTTACTGACAAACTCATTCTCTCTATGCCAGTGACCGTCTTCAGTCATCAACGGCTCAATTCTCAGCACCACATGGCCAAACTGACCGTGACCACCGCTCTGACGAACAAATTTACCTTCAGCCTCCGCTGATCTTGCAATCGCCTCCTTGTAAGCCACTCGCGGCTTACCAACTCTGACATTAACCTTTTTTTCTCTGACAAGTTTGTGCTGTAGAATTTCAAGATGAAGCTCACCCATCCCGCTTATGATTGTCTGGCCCGTCTCGCTGTCCACTTTGCAGTCGAAAGTCGGGTCCTCCCGTCTCAGCTCTGCCAATGCTTCGGAAAGCCTACTTTTGTCCCCGGACGTCCTCGGCTCTATTGACATACTTATAACCGTTTGTGGAAACGTAATGGACGGCAAACATACCGGATGCCTCGTGTCACAGATTGTATCGCCTGTTAGAGCCTGCTTAAGACCCACAACCGCCACAATGTCACCGGCATCTGCTGAATCAAGAATCTTACGCTCATTAGCATGCATCTCGAATATTCTCGTAATATTCTCACGCTTGTCACGACTCGCATCTAAAACCCTGCTGCCGGATTTCAATGTCCCCTGATAAATCCTGATAAAATTCAAATCACCGTGGGCATCAGATGTAACCTTAAAGACCAAAGCTACAAGCGGAGAGTCCTTATCACACTTAACTGTCACCTTTTTCTTCTCGTCTTTCGGCTTGTGGCCGACTATAACCGGCCTTTCCAAAGGTGACGGCAGGTAATTAACAATTCCATCAAGAAGTTTTTGCACACCGATATATTTCAAAGCTGAGCCCACGAACACAGGATGAAGCCTGCCGGCCAGAGTTCCTTTCCTGATTGCCCTGTGAACAATCTCAGGTTCGGCTGGTTTATTCTCGATGTAAAGCTCCATAAGCTGCTCATCGAATTCTGCAGCAAGCTCCAGTAATCTGTGTCTGTACTGCTCTGCCATTACACTGATATCTTCAGGTATTTGTCTTTCCTCGAAGCTCGCTCCCAGCTCTTCTGCTTTATAAAAAACCGCCCGCATCTCTATGATGTCTATTATCGCTGCAAAATCCTCTCCGCTTCCATAAGGTATCTGAACAGCAACAGGATTGGCAAGAAGTCTGTTACGAATACTGTCCACGCTCATCTCAAAATCAGCGCCTACCTTGTCCATCTTATTGATAAAACACAGGCACGGAAGTCCGTATTTACTTCCCTGTCGCCACACCGTTTCACTTTGTGCCTGCACACCCTCGCTGCCGTCGAACACCGCCACGGCACCGTCCAGTACACGCAGTGACCTTTCAACCTCTGCTGTGAAGTCAATATGTCCCGGCGTATCAATCAGATTAATCTGGTAGTCCTTCCACGGACATTTAGTCGCCGCTGATGTTATCGTAATCCCTCTCTGCTGTTCTTCTTCCAGATAATCCATAACAGCGGTGCCGTTGTGCACTTCCCCCATCTTGTAAGTCTTGCCCGTATAATAAAGTATCCTCTCGGTAATCGTCGTCTTGCCGGCGTCGATATGAGCCATAATACCTATATTGCGCAGCTTGGCCAAATCAGTTGCCATCGGAAGTTCTCAGCATTTTTTCAGCATCGAATCAGCCCCTACAAAAAAGGCTGATTACTCGAAACCACTTCACTTTTAAAAATATCGATAAAAAAGCTGCCACGGCCGTTTCGAAAAACACACCGTGGCAGCTATAAACTTCGCTCTTACCACGCAAAGTGGGCAAATGCCTTATTTGCCTCCGCCATCCTGTGAACGTTCTCTCTGGTTGTCATTGCACCGCCCTGCTTATTATAGGCGTCTACCAACTCTTCAGCCAGCCTCTCTTGCATCGGCTTTCCTTTTTTTGCGCGAGCCGACTGCAGTATCCATCGAAACGACAGCGACTGCTGCCTCTTGGCACTGACCTGCATCGGCACCTGATAGCTCGCACCGCCTACACGTTTGCTGCGAACCTCAATCATCGGCTTGACATTATTAATCGCCGTCTCAAAAACCTTCAGCGGCTCCTCCTTCGGGACCTTCTCGGCTATCCGCTCCATAGCATCATAAAAAACCTTCTGTGCTACGCTTTTTTTACCTTCGTACATCAGGCAGTTAATAAATTTTGAAACCAGCCTGTTGTTGTATTTAGCATCCGGTTTTAATTGTTGTTCCGATGCTGTAAACTTCTTTGCCATTATTAAACCTTTACTTACTACTCTTCTATTTCAATTCCGCGCTGGGCAGGCAATTATTTCGCCCTTTTGGCGCCGTACTTACTTCTTCCCTGCTTACGATTCTCTACCCCACTGCAGTCCAGCACACCGCGAATAATATGGTATCTGACTCCGGGCAGGTCCCTGACTCTACCGCCGCGAATAAGCACCGTGCTGTGCTCCTGCAGATTATGGTCTATACCCGGTATATAGCAGGTCACCTCCTTGCCGTTCGTCAGCCTGACACGCGCTATCTTGCGCAAAGCAGAGTTCGGTTTCTTGGGCGTTTGCGTCCTGACTATCAGACAAACTCCCCTTTTTTGAGGACAGCCCCTTATATCCGATTTACGTTTCTGCTTTTTTGTCCTTCTTCTGGCTCGATTTACTAACTGATTTGCTGTCGGCATAATTCATTTCCGATTTTCAATTTATCTTTTGACACATAAAGACATCATTTTATACCAAGTGCCTCTTTCACAGCCGCTTCGGCCTTTTCCTCAGCCTCCTTGACCTCTTTAACCTCTGCAAATTCTTTCGGCAGAGGCGCTTCTGCAAGATGCTTGACTTTCATTTCGAGGTACGGCTTAAACGCGGTACCCGCCGGTATCAGGTGGCCCAAAATAACATTTTCTTTCAGGCCGGTAAGCTCATCTACTCTACCTGAAAGTGCCGCTCCTGTCAAGACCTTTGTTGTCTCCTGGAAACTTGCAGCCGCTATAAAACTCTCTGACCACAGGGACGCCTTCGTGATACCCAAAAGAAGCGTCTTCGCCGTCGCAGGTTTCGGCTTTGTCCCTTTAGCACCTGCGCCGCCTATAGTCTCAATCTTCTCATTTATCCGCGAAAGCTCATCCTTGTTGACAATCTGACCTTCTTCCAGCTCAACCACATCACCCGTTTTGCTGATTTTAATCGAATCGGAAAGTCTCTCGTTCTCTTTCCTGAAAACAAACTTATCAACGACCTCTCCCGGCAGAAAGCTGCTATCACCAACCGATTCAATTTCAACCTTACGCATCATCTGAGAGCAGATAATCTCAATATGTTTATCATTAATACTGACGTTCTGTGAACGATATACGTTTTGAATCTCTGTAATTAGATACCTCTGCAGCGTTTCTTCACCCTTGATTGCCAGGATATCATGCGGCACAAGCGGCCCGTCGGTCAGAGCCATCCCCGCCTCTATTATATCGCCTGTATGAACGTTCAGGTGTCTGTCGCGTGGGACGTGGTGTTCTTTTTCCATTCCCGACTCAGAGCGAATAATAATAGTCATTTTGCCCCTTCGCTTATCGCCTCGCAGCTCAACTCTGCCGCTGATTTCTGCCATTACTGCAGGGTCTTTCGGCTTGCGGGCCTCAAATACTTCCGTAACTCGGGGCAGACCGCCGGTAATATCCTGCGTGCCCCCGGTCGCACGAGGCTGATGAGCAAGAAGCTGGCCAGCCTGAACCCCCTGGCCTTCCACAACCTCAATCCTCGCTGCCGCAGGCAGATAATGCACATCAAGAATCTTACCCTCGCCGCCCTCTATTATAATCTGTGGATGTTTATCGCCCTTATGCTCTATCACCACAGGTTTACTGACCTGCCCTTTCCTTTCCTCCTCTATCCGAATTGTCTCACCATCGATTATATCTACAAATGCTATCTTTCCAGGCACTTCTGCAAGTATCGGCGTTCTGTGCGGGTCCCAGGAAAACAGAACCTCACCGCCTTTGACCTTCTGGCCGTCCTCAACAGAGACAATCGCACCATATGGAACCTTAAACCTGTCAAGCTCTCTGTCCTTGTCGTCAACAATAATCATCTCCCCGTTTCGTTTAAGCACTACAAGCACCTCTTTGCCTTCGGGGGTATTGACCAAAACAGCATTTATCTCACGGTACCTTATCTTACCTGCCTGGGTGGCTCTTTGCTCTCTTTCGAGTATAGCCCTTGAAGCAACCCCACCGGTATGGAAGGTTCTAAGGGTAAGCTGCGTGCCGGGCTCACCGATGGATTGTGCCGCCACAATCCCCACCGCCGTTCCCTCTTCAATGAGCTTTCCGGTGCTCAAATCCCACCCATAGCACTTGGCACAAACACCAAACGGATTGTCACAGGTAAGCGGACTTCGAATCCTGACGGCGTCGATGCCCAAATCTTCTATCTTTGCCGCCATCTGAGGCGTTATAACCTCATTCTCACGCACTATCATCTCATCAGTAATCGGATTTCGAATGTTATCTCTAGCTGTTCTGCCGACGATAACCTCTGAAAGAGGCACTTCAACCTGCTCGCCGCCGCTGACAACGCTCTTTGTGATACCCTGCAGTGTCCCGCAGTCCCGGTCGGTAATAATTACATTCTGAGCCACATCAATAAGTTTGCGGGTAAGATAACCCGAGTTAGCTGTCTTCAGCGCCGTATCAGCAAGTCCTTTACGTGCACCGTGCGTAGAGCTGAAATATTCAAGCACAGTCATACCTTCACGAAAGTTTGACTTGATGGGCGTCTCGATAATCTCGCCGCTCGGCTTGGCCATTAATGCACGCATACCCGCAAGCTGCTGAATCTGGTCAACGCTCCCCCTCGCACCCGAATCTGTCATAAGGAATATCGGGTTCAAATACGGCTTGCCTTCATCTGTCACGTCCTCTCTCAGACCTCTCATCATTTCATTGGTAACCGCCACTCGCGCATGCGTCCAGGCATCGACAACCTGATTGTATCTTTCACCTTCAGTTAAGACTCCATTGTCATAGTTCTTCTGAATTTTTCGAACCTTCTCCTCGGTAAGCTCAATGATAGATTGCTTTTTAGCAGGTATCTTCAAATCTCTTATCCCGAAGCTCAGGCCAGCAAGTGTAGCGTACTTAAATCCCATATCTTTAATCTTATCAAGCAGGTCAACCGTCTTCGCCGAGCTTGCTATCTTGAAGCAGTCGCTTATGACCCTGCTCAACTTTTTGCTTGTCATCGTCATATTATAAAAAGGCAGCTCATCCGGTAGAATATCGTTGAATATGCACCTGCCAGCCGTTGTCTCAAGCACCTTACTCCACGCTCTGAAATCCGCAGTAATGCTGTCAGAATCGCCCTCGCCACTTTCAACATCACCATCCTGCCCTACTATGGTCTTTCTTATCCGCACCCTGATTTTTGCATGCAAGCTTATTTTCTTATCTTCTGCAGCTCTTATCGCTTCTAACGGGTCCTTGAACAACGCACCGGTGCCTTTTTCATTTTCGTCCCTGCTTATGAACGTCAAATACGCATTGCCCATCACCATATCCTGAGATGGCCCGACCATAGGAGAACCGTTCGCAGGCGAGAAAATATTGTTTGTGGTCATCATCAGTGTATGAGTCTCAGCTTGTGCCTCTATGCTGAGCGGCAGATGAACCGCCATCTGGTCACCGTCAAAGTCAGCATTGAAACCTCGACACGCAAGCGGGTGAAGCATTATCGCATTACCCTCCACCAGTATAGGTTCGAATGCCTGAATACCCATTCGATGAAGAGTAGGAGCACGATTCAGCAACACAGGGTGCTGATGAATCACCTCTTCAAGCACGTCCCAGATACGCTCATCCTGCTTCTCTATCATCCTCTTGGCGCTTTTAATCGTGTCCGCGTAACCATGTTCCTTGAGCTTGCGAATAATAAACGGCTGATACAATTCCAGCGCTATTCTTTTGGGAAGCCCGCACTGGTGCAATTTCAGATTCGGCCCGATGACAATGACTGAACGAGCCGAATAGTCCACACGCTTGCCGAGCAGGTTCTCACGGAATCGGCCCTGCTTTCCCTTTATCATATCAGCAAGGCTTTTGAGCGGTCTGTTATTACTTCCCAGTACCGGCCGTCTGCATCTTCCGTTGTCGAGCAAAGCATCGACAGCCTGCTGCAGCATTCTCTTTTCATTTCTGATAATGACCTCCGGTGCATTCAAATCTATCAGCTTTTTAAGCCTGCTGTTTCTGTTAATAATCCTTCTGTAGAGGTCATTCAAATCGCTGGTTGCAAAGTTTCCGCTTTCGAGCAGCACTAACGGCCTCAAATCCGGCGGTATAACCGGTATGACATCAAGCACCATCCAGGAAGCCTTGTTTGAGCTGGTGTTGATGGCATCTACGGTCTTTAATCTCTTTGTAAGGTCCTTGATTTTTTGCTTGCTGTTAGTCTCAGACAGATCGACCCTCAACTGCTTACTTAACTTCTCAAGGTCAAGGTCACTTAGTAAGGTCCTTATAGCCTCCGCTCCCATCAAAGCCTTAAAACCCAATGGTGGAGCCCCGTACTTACTGGCAGCCTGGTTGTATTCATCTTCACTAAGAAGCTGGCCGACTTTCAAAGGACTCTGCGCATTATCGATCACAACATAGTCCTGAAAATAAATTATCTTCTCCAAATCCGATGTCTTAAGATTCAAAATCGTACCAAGATGATTCGGTATCGCCTTAAAAAACCATATATGAACTACCGGAGCCGCCAGATTAATATGGCCCATGCGTTTGCGGCGAACCCGGCTGTGAGTCACCTTCACTCCGCAGCGGTCGCATATTATACCCTTAAACTTTGTTCCCTTATACTTGCCGCATGCACATTCCCAGTCCCTTTCCGGACCAAAAATCCGCTCGCAGAACAACCCGTCTTTTTCCGGCCTATATGTTCGGTAATTTATCGTCTCAGGCTTTCGCACCTCGCCGAAAGACCAGCTCCTTATTGTGTTAGGACTGGCCAGCGAAATCTTCACCGAACCGTAATCATTTATTCTGTCATAAATATTCGCTAACATTTATTCTAATCTCCTTCGTTTTTCACAGCTCAAAAAACCTTCTCAGCTTACAAAGCCGCCGCCCCAAGCTTCTTCTTCTCAAGCTGTATATTCAGGCCGAGGCCCCGTATCTCGTTACATAGCACGTCGAAGGAAAGCGGCGTGCCCGCCTCAAGCATATTCTGTCCCTTAACCATCGACTCATATATCTTGGTACGACCCTCAACATCGTCGCTCTTAACCGTCAGCATCTCCTGCAGGGTATAAGCTGCACCGTATCCTTCCAGCGCCCATACCTCCATTTCTCCGAACCGCTGACCGCCGGTCCTTGCCTTGCCTCCCAGAGGCTGCTGCGTAATCAGACTATAAGGCCCGGTCGAGCGGGCGTGAATCTTATCATCCACGAGATGGTGCAGCTTCATCATATAAATGAATCCTATTGTTGCCGGCTGGTCAAAAGGCTCACCTGTCCTGCCGTCGTAAAGCTGCGTCTTAAGAGTTTTTGGTACCTGGATGAAGAACTCACCCGGATCAGGCGACTGCTTGGCATCTTCAAGCTGCTCGGCTCGGCTCTTCATAAACTCATTAGCCTCCTCTGTTACCGTTTGAATATCCTGCTCCATAGCACCTGCAAAAACATAAGTTATAGCACTAAATCCCAGAACCTTTGCAGCCCAGCCGAGATGTGTCTCAAGAATCTGACCAACATTCATTCGGCTTGGAACTCCAAGAGGATTAAGCAATATATCCAATGGTGTGCCGTCTTCTAAATATGGCATATCCTCGACTGGCATAATCTTTGCGATAACACCCTTGTTGCCGTGTCGGCCGGCCATCTTGTCACCTATCGAAAGCGTCCGCTTGGTTGCAACATAAACTTTCACCATCTCCAAAACACCGCTCGGAAGCTCATCACCGTGCTTAAGACTCTTTACCCTCACCTCTGCCTCTTCACGAGTTTCGTTTATCTTTACCCAGAACTTATCGATGATTTTCTGAACCTCGTCTCTCCGCGACGCCGGTTTAACCCATTTGATACTGAAGTTTTCGACCTGCTCATATATAACATCATCATCATCGCTGGCCCCGACCTTTTGCCTTGTCGATGGGTCAACTATTTTGACATCCATCTTTTGATGTATTGCTTCGATCATCTGCCTGAACACGGCACATTGTTTTGCCTTCTTCTCCTGCTCAATCTCCTTGATTTGCGCTCTCAGGGTCCTTTTTTCCTCTTCGCCGCCGTGTCCTCGCCGAATAAAACGCTCCGTTCTTATCACCACACCCTCATAACCGCTCGGCAATTCCAGCGAGTCATTCTTCACATCCTCACCAGCCCTGCCGAAAATTGCATGCAGAAGCTTCTCTTCGGGCGTAAGCTCCGTCTTGCTTTTCGGCACAACTTTGCCGACAAGAATATCCCCCTGCTGTACTCTCGTACCTTCTCTTATAACCCCGTGCTCATCAAGATTTCGCAGCGCCCTCTCGCCAACATTCGGAATATCGTTGGTAAACTCCTCACGGCCCAAACGAGTCTCACGAATCTCCGCCGTGAATTCATCTATATGAATGCTCGTAAAGCAGTCGTCTTTAACCAGCCTCTCACTGATAACTATTGCGTCCTCAAAGTTAAATCCATCGAAAGAAACAAAACCCACAAGCACATTTTTGCCAAGGCTCAGAACACCTTCACACGTCCCTCCGCCGTCGGCTATCACCTGCCCCCTTTTGACCTTGTCTCCGACTTTAACCACAGGAACCTGATTAAGGCAGGTCCTTTCATTCAAACCAAAAAACTTCTCCAGATCGTACTCGTCGGTATTGTTAATCACAATCCTGGTTGAGTCGACAGCCGTAACGGTGCCGCGGTTGGCCGCCTGCATCGTCATGCTCGAATGCTGGCCTACAATCTCCTCCATCCCCGTGTTGACCAAGGGTTTTTCTGTCTTTAACAACGGCACAGCCTGACGCTGCATATTCGAGCCCATCAAGGCCCGGTTCGCATCATCATGCTCCAAAAAAGGAATCAGTGACGCTGACAAACCCACTATCTGCTTCGGTGAAACATCAACATAATCGACCTCTTCGCTGTTAACCTGTGCAAGCTCACCGCCCCTCATCGCCAGCACCATACCCTCCTGTATCTTTCCGCTCTTCTGGTCAACTATTCCAGGCGCACCAATCACTGCTTTCATATCCTCGTCAGCCCGCAAATATGCCACCTCGCCGGTCACCTTTCCATTTCGCACTTTGTTATACGGTGTAAGAAGAAAACCGTATTCATCTATCGTCGCAAAAATTGCCAGAGAAGAAATCAAGCCGATATTCGTACCCTCAGGCGTCTCTATGGGACAAATACGGCCGTAATGGCTGATGTGAACATCTCTGACCTCAAAGCCGGCTCGTCTGCGGTTCAGTCCCCCAGGCCCAAGTGCCGAAAGCCGCCTTTCATGTGTAAGCTGACTGAGCGCATTGGTCTGGTCAACTATCTGGCTAAGCTCTCCCCGGCCAAAAAAGTAGTTAATACTGCTCGATATCGCCTTGGAATTTATCAAATCGGCAACCCGAACCTCATCCTCGCTTTCCCTCTTGATACTCATCCGCTCCTGAACAGTCTTGCGAAGTGTTAGAAGTCCCTTCCTGAACTCGTCTCCAGCCAGTTCATCGATAGTCCTCACCCGCCGGTTTCCAAGATGGTCAATATCATCAATCTCACCCTGGTTGTTTCTGAGTTTGATAATATATCTCATCGTATTGAGGAAGTCTTCCGGCCGAAGCGTCATCTCGCTACCGCTGACATCCTGCTCAAATTTCCTGTTTATTCTGAATCTGCCAACCCTGCCAAGACGATAGCGGTTAACATCAAAAAATTTCTCATCAAAGAATATCTTTGCCTTTTCCGGATTGGGCGGATTGCCCGGCCTTAACCGCATATAAAATCTCAGCAACGCCTGCTCATGGTTGCGACAATCATCTCCTGCAACAGTATTTAAAATAATCGCATCCTTGACATCCTCGACAACCTCTACATTCTTAATCTTGCTCTGCTTTATCAAAGACAGGCTGTCTCCTATCTGGGCCCCTGCTTTTACCATTATTTCCCCTGTCTTGGTGTCAACAATGTCACCCACAGCCCACATCGAAGGCTTGAGCCTCGCTTTTGTTACCTTCTTCGTCGGATAAAACAGCCGGATTATCGTCTCAGTGTCACTAAAATCAGCACTTATCGCCCGCAAAAATATCGTCGCAGGTATCTTGCTTGACTGGTCTATTTTGACGACAAGCACATCTTTTTTCGTAACGCTTATCTCTATCCAGCTGCCCCTTTCAGGTATTATCCTGCCGCCGTGAAGAATCCGGTCGCCTTCCTTACTGTCGATAAGGAAGTCAACACCCGGGCTGCGGTGAAGCTGACTGACTATCACCCGTTCTGCTCCGTGAATGATAAACTCACCACCGCCTATCATCTTCGGCACTTCGCCAAGATATACCGGCTGCTCTGCTACATCGTCCGCGCCGGTCCTGTGAAGCCGGCAGCGAATCTTGAGCGGATAGCCATACGTCAGACGAAGCTGACGGCACTGTGTAGGTGTATAACGAGGCTTCTCAAGTTCATAATGAACATACTCCATCCGCATCGAACCATCGTAGCTGTCTATCGGAAATATCTCTCGAAACAGTGCCTCAAGACCGATGCATTTGCGCCTGCCGGGCTCAACATCCGGCTGTAAAAATCTGTCATAGCTGTCTTTCTGCATCGCCACCAAATCCGGTATTTCCAATGCATCGCCGACCCTGCCGAAATTGCGCACAGTTTGCACTCCCATTTATTCCTCCCAAATTAATTGTATAAAATTTAAACTTAAAAAAGCTCTTTCAAATCTTACCTTACTTTATCTCAACTACCGCGCCGGCCTCTTCGAGCTTCTTCTTCATCGCCTCCGCATCCTCCTTGCTCACAGCTTCTTTAACCGGCTTCGGCACACCCTCTACCAAATCCTTTGCCTCTTTAAGACCAAGACCGGTAATCGTACGCACTTCTTTAATTACTTGTATCTTCTTGTCACCAAACTCTTTCAACACTACATCAAAAGTGCTCTTCTCTTCTGCCGCTTCAGGGGCTCCCGCACCACCGGCAGGCCCGCCGGAAACCATAACAGCCGCGCCGGCCGCAGCAGGCTCAATTCCATGCTCGTCCTTGAGATAATCTGCAAGCTCCTTGGCCTGCATCAGAGTCAAGCCTACTATCGAATCACCAAGCTTCTTTATATTGCTGCTCCAGCTCTTTGATTCTTTTTCCTTCTTTGCCGGTTTCTCTTTTGCCTCTGCTTCTTTTACTTTTTCTTCTGCCATTTCTTAAAACTCCTCTTATCAATAAACACCCGATGGTAGCCGAGACTACGCCGTCTCGTTTAACCCCGTAACGGGGGCAGCCATTCAGACTGTCAAAATTTTCTTTACAAAAAAATCTCTCTCACGCAGCCGCCTTCTCTTTTTGCTCAACAAGCGTATTTAGACAGCCGGCTATAATCGAGCCCGCAGCCAACACCGCCGAGGCAAGCCTTCCTGCCGGCGCTTGCGACAATGCAACAAGCTCGCCCTGAAGCTCAACCCGCGTCGGCATCTTTGAAAGAGCTTCAGCCGCCTGCGAATCCAAAACCGAATCCTCAAGAAAAGCACCCTTAATCTCTATCGCAGATACCTTTTTTCGCCAATCCACAAGCTCCTTTGCAACATCAACTATACTGTCTGCCCCGTAAGCTACCGTACAAGGCCCTTCAATTAAATCCACCGCAGAAGCCATCTGGCAATTGCAAAGTGCCTTCTTGAACAGGGAATTCTTCACCACAGCAAGCTTAATGCCTTTGGACTTCAATTCTCCCCGCAACACATTGTTATCACAGCCGTCCACGCCCTTCATGCTTAAAACAATAAAGTCCCTGATGTGCTCATCAGATATCCTTTTTTCCAGCTCATTGCGAAGAAGCTCTTTCACATACTTACTCATCTTTACTACCTGCCAACTAATCTTTTAAGAACAATTGATAACGCTCTTTCACTCAGCCGAAACCTACCTTATACACTCACCGTCACTGAAGGGCTCATCGTTGCGCTGATACTGACCTTTTTGATATATGTCCCCTTCGCCGACACAGGTCTAATCTTTTTTATGTGCGAGATAAACGCCTCGGCATTTTCCAGAAGCTTCTGCTTCTCGAAGCTCTGCTTTCCCACAACGGCATGAACATTGCCGCCAGCGTCACTCTTAAACTCAATTTTACCCGCAGCAAACTCCGAAACAGCCTTCGCTACATCTTCAGTGACTGTTCCGTTTTTCGGTGAAGGCATCTTACCCTGTGGGCCGAGTATTCGGCCGAGCTTTCCTACCTTGCCCATAACTTTCGGCGAAGCAATGGCTATGTCAAAATCCATCCAGCCGCCGTTTATCTTCTCTATAAGCTCATCACAGCCTGCCTCCACTGCACCGCTAGCTTTTGCTGACTCTATCTGAGAATCTTCGCAAAACGCCACCACCCTCTTCTGTTTGCCTATACCGTGAGGCAGTGACAGTGAGCCCCTAACCATCTGGTCGGCCTGCTTAGGGTCTATCCCCAGACTAACCACGCACTCTATTGTCTGGTCGAACTTCAAAGAGTTAAATGATTTAATCTTCTCTACAGCCTCGTCCAGCTCCAGTACCGACGTACCCGCCTGCTCGACATCTTTTTTATATCTTTTACTTCTGTGTACCATTAAAAACTCCCTGTTTCGCAAAATGTCATTAACCTTAACAGACAACTTCGCTCCCACTGTTATGCCGTGGTACGCACAAATATCACCCTGGTTGCTCCTCTATTTCTATTCCCATACTGCGGGCAGTACCCTCTACAATCTTCTCGGCGCTTTCAATATCATAAGCGTTCAAATCCTTGAACTTCTTCTCCGTAATCTGCCGCAATTGCTGCCGTGTCACCTTGCCTACCTTTTCCTTATTAGGTACTCCGCTGCCCTTCGCAATCTCCGCCGCCTGCTTCAAAAGGACAGCCGCCGGAGGACTCTTAACTTCAAAAGTAAAACTTTTGTCCTTGTAAACCGTTATCACCACAGGAACAATTGTCCCGTTAAGCTCTTTCGTACGCTCGTTAAACTGAGAAACAAACTGACCGATGTTGACTCCGTGCTGACCCAATGCAGGGCCTATCGGCGGCGCAGGTGTCGCCTGACCTCCCGGCGCCTGAAGCTTTATCTGTACCTGAATCTCTTTTGCCATTTAATAATTTACCTTAACTGTCATTCTGTATTCTGTGTCCTGTATCCTCTTTCTATATCTTCTCGATTTGCCAGTACTCTATATCAAGAGGCGTGCTTCTGCCGAATATCGTCACAATTACCTTCACCACACCTCTTTCCTGGTCAATCGAATCAACCACTCCCTCAAAGTTCTCGAACGCTCCTTCGCGTATCTTTATCCTGTCGCCCTTCGAAAACTCCACTTTGATACTCGGAGCGCTTTCAGGCTTCTCCGATTCCAAAAGCATCTTAGCTGATTCCGTATCACGCATCGGCGTCGGTATCCCTTCTGTGCCTATAAAATCACCTACCCCGCTTGTCTCCTTAATAGCAAACCACGCTTGCTCCGGCACCCTGCCATCCTTGTCAGGCTCCATTTCCATAAACACATATCCGGGATAGAGCTTTCTTTGATGAACCGTTTGCTTGCTGCCCCGTATACGTTTAACTTTCTCTACTGGCACCTCTATTCTGCCTATAACATCGCCAAGCCCCTCAGCCGCCACCTTTTGTACCAGGGCGTCCCTGACATACATCTCCTTATTTGATGCTACACGTAAAACGTACCACTGCATCTGCCGACTTCCTGCAAATCAAAAAAACCTGCTCAAATTCCCACAACATCCAGTCCTGACACGCAGTCTCGCGCCTCAGTTAACTTTACTTCAAAATAGCAGCGAAAAATACCGAAAATATCAGATCTGTTAGACCAATAAGCACTGCCAGCATTATAACAACAACTATGACTATAAAGGTCGAAACTACTATTTCCTTTCTGCTCGACCAGCTTACCTTTTTCATCTCGCCTTCAGCGGCAATCAAAAAATCTGCAACCACCGGCTTGTTTAAAAACCAATAGACTAAAAGACCCAGGATTGCGAACAAAGCTGCCGGTACCAGCCGGGATATCAAAAAACCCGCCTCCTTGCTTAATCCCCACCTAATGTTTACTAACTTCGCATAAAGACGCCAACAGCCGAGACCGACTAACACCGCTAAAGCAACGGCGCTGTACAATCTCGTGTATTTGCCCAGGCCTGGTTTATAAATATTAAACGCCATATCGCAGATAATCCCTTTTCACTCGTCTCGGTTACGCTCTATCGCAGAAAACAGTCTCCAGCTCAATAGAAAGCAGGCCAGGGAGGCTTCGAACCCCCAACCTTCGGTTTTGGAGACCGACGCTCTACCCATTGAGCTACTGGCCTACATCAAATATACTCACCTCGAAAATCGCCCAAAAAAACTTAAATTCCTAATCCGGTCTCTTATTTCCTCCGCATCTTATGAGTTGTATGCCGCCTTTCCTTGCTGCAAAACTTCTGCAATTGAATCTTTGGCGCCCCTTCTGCTACACTCACATTTGTTCGATAATTTCTGCTGCCGCACTCTTTGCATTCAAGCCATACGAATTCTCTTTTACTTTTCTTCTTAGCCATAACTTATTTCGGCCTCAAAAAACCGCCGACAACATTCTGCCCACACCGATAAAAAATCCCTCAATTTGACGATGACCCGCAGGCCATCAGTCTCAAACATAAAATCAGGTTTCACTCTTCGTTGACTAAAGATTTGTAACCGGCTACGCAAGTATCTTGGCAACCACACCGGCTCCTACTGTCCTGCCGCCTTCCCTAATAGCAAAACGAAGACCTTCCTCCATCGCTATAGGCGAAATAATTTCTACTTCCATTGCTATATTATCACCCGGCATACACATCTCTGCCGGTTTTCCTTCCCTGCTCTTAATCTCAAGAACTGTTCCTGTTACATCTGTTGTCCTGAAATAGAATTGCGGTTTATAGTTCGGGAAAAACGGCGTATGCCGGCCGCCCTCTTCTTTGGTCAGTACATAAACCTCCGCCTCAAACTTCGTATGAGGTGTTATACTACCAGGCGCTGCTATAACCTGACCGCGCTCGAGCTCCTTTTTCTCAACCCCACGCAGCAGTACCCCGATGTTATCGCCGGCTCTGCCCTCATCCAGCGTTTTATTGAACATCTCTACCCCGGTCGCTATTGTCTTACGGGTCTCCTTGGCCAGACCGACTATTTCCACTTCATCTCCCACCTTGATTATTCCTCGTTCAACTCTGCCTGTACCTACCGTCCCCCGGCCCTTAATACTAAAAACGTCTTCAACCGGCATAAGGAAAGGTTTATCAACTTCACGCTTCGGCACAGGGATATACTCATCCATAACCTTAAGCAGCTCTACTATCGGCTCACAAATGGGGTCATCCAGGCTCTCTGCCTTCATCGCTTTTAGCGCCGAACCGCGTATAATAGGCGTCTCATCTCCCGGAAACTCATACTTATTCAACAGCTCCCTTATCTCCAGCTCTACAAGGTCCAGCAGCTCGGGGTCATCCACAAGCTCAACCTTATTGAGAAAAACCACAATCTTCGGAACGTTAACCTGCCTGGCAAGCAGTATATGTTCGCGTGTTTGAGGCATAGGCCCGTCACTGGCGGAGACTACAAGAATTGTACCGTCCATCTGGGCCGCTCCCGTAATCATATTCTTAACGTAGTCCGCATGACCGGGACAATCTATGTGCGCATAATGTCTGTTCTCAGTCTCGTACTCAACGTGAGCCGTAGCGATTGTCAAAATTTTGGTTTCATCTCGCCGGCCCTGGGCTTCTGATGCCTTGGCGATATCATCGTAACTCTTAAAGCTGGACAGACCCTTAAGCTCCATTACTTTCGTCATCGCAGCCGTCAGGGTCGTCTTGCCGTGGTCAACGTGTCCGATTGTTCCAACATTAACGTGCGGTTTTGTTCTCTCAAATACTGCCTTTGCCATTGTAATATTAACCTCCAATATTCCGTTCTATTTCTTTTCTCTTCCTTAATATTTATCTCACAATAAACTTCAAACTCAATACTTTCTATCAAATTCCAGCCGGGCGCTTTAATCCAAACGCTGCAACCGCATTAACAAACCTGCTTCAGCCTTTACATCTTCACGCCGCCAAACTTCTCGACCTTATTTGCATTTAGCTGCTGATGGGATTTGAACCCATGACCTCGTCCTTACCAAGGACGCGCTCTACCAGCTGAGCTACAGCAGCAAATTGATAGTCTCACTTCACTAACAAATCTGATAGCGCTCTTTAAAACTACAAAGTGTCTCTCTTTTCGTATCAAGCTGCAAATATACACTTGATGCGCAATAAATAATAAACAACACCCTCCCTTCCTGCGAAATAAAGAACCAAAATCCGCAAGAATACCTCAAAAAACCACTCTATTTTAATATAAACACGTTATTCTATATAATTGAAAAAGCTGATGCAAAGACAATTTTTGAAAAAAATTCAAAAATTTTTAAAAAATTCTTAAAAATTTCGCAATTCCGCCTCAGAACGCCTAAAAACCCCTCAAATCACAACCGTTTCGTCGTCCGCTGCCTCTTTCCTACCCTTCATATTCTTTGCTCAAATGGAGACGAAGGGAATCGAACCCTCATTTCGGCGATGCGACCGCCACGTGCTCCCATTACACCACGTCCCCAAACTCTATCATATCGCGTCGTGCGAATACGCTGCTTCTCAGAGCTTCCAGCTCTCGAAGCTGACGATTTTTTCCATCGGTTCCCGGCTCGGCTGTTTCTGTGCGTCCGCAGGATAGCCGATTGCGAGCAGCTCTATGATTGTAGCATCTTTCGGGATATTTGCAATCGGCCTGACCTTTTCCGGATAAAATGACCCTATCCAACAGCTCGCAAGCCCCAATTCCGTCGCCTGCAGGCACATATGCTCCAGAGCTATTGCTACGTCTATCGGTCCTACCGCCTGGCCGCAACGCATCACATAATTGCTGATACTGCAGGCAACAATAACAGCTCCTGCTTGTGCAATAAAAGTTTGATTGTTTGCTGCCTCAGCTAATCTTTGCTTTTTCTCTTTTTCGGTTACTACAACGAATCGCCAGTCCTGCAGATTCTTTGCCGACGGTGCAAGCCTTGCCGCCTCAAGAATCTGCTGCAGCTTTTCGGCCTCAACAGACTTGTCCAGATACGCCCTGCACGAGTATCGTTTTTTTATAGCTTCCAGAACTGTCATCATCCTGTCTTTCAAATTTGTTTTCTACGCATTGACAGCCTGCTAATATAAACAATCAAAATTATTGACGCAAGGATCAAAAACGTGTATCCTTTTGAGTATCAGGTTTTTATCGCCGATTGATTTTTGGGCGGTTAGCTCAGTTGGCCAGAGCACCTGCTTTACACGCAGGGGGTCACAGGTTCAAGTCCTGTACCGCCCACTCATTTCAAAACTAGAGTGCAGCTGCAAAATTTGAGAAAAGTTCTGTAAATTCAGCCCTATCCAAGGTACAATAGTCAAACGAAAAAACTACAAAATTAAAGCCGGTAGTGAACGGTTTAATAAAAAGAAAGGAGCTTACTTATGGCAATGTTCATTTCATTAGTTAATTTAACCGAGCAGGGAGTGCGGAATTTCAAAGCCTCCCCGGACAGAGCTGAAAAATTCAAGACAATGGCACAAAAATCAGGCGTAACCGTCAAAAACATCTACTGGACGATGGGCACTTTCGACGCTGTAATTATAATGGAAGCCGCCAATGACGAGGCGGCAGCAGCGGCGATGGTCAGCCTGGCCTCGCTCGGCAATGTAAGAACACAAACACTGCGAGCCTTTAACGCAGCAGAAATGAAAGAAATCGTCTCTAAGCTGTAACCGTGAACTGTTAATAAGCGCAGTTTTGGTCTTTTTGAATAACACGGGCCCGCCTCACGGTGAGGTCGTGGGCTTCAAGGTCGTGTTGCTGTTGACAAACAATATACTTTTTGAAGGAGTGGTAATATGAAATCAGCTAAATTGTCACTTATCATTGCCATAGCATTCTCGACATTGCTGTTATCGTGCAGTGATGCACTCAGGAAAATGCAGAAAAAAGCACCCGAGGCTGTACGACAGCCCGAAGTTAACGATTGGGAAAATCCCGAGATGGTAGGTCAAAATAAAGAGCCGGGTCACTGCACGCTTTTACCCTTTGATGATGCCGAATCGGCTCTACGCGGCTCAAGGCCGGACTCGCCGAACTACAAGTCGCTGAACGGCATCTGGAAATTCAACTGGGTCATCAGGCCGGCAGACAGGCCGGTGGATTTTTACAAGACCAATTTTGACGACAGCGGCTTCGGCCAAATCGATGTCCCCAGCAACTGGGAGATGAGAGGTTTCGGCCGGCCAATATATATTAATGCAGGCTATCCCTTTCCAAAAAATCCGCCTTACGTTGACCGCGATTACAATCCTGTCGGCTCCTATCGAAAAACATTTACAATCCCCGACCAATGGAAAGGCAGGCAGGTCTTCATACACTTTGACGGTGTGATGAGCGCTTTCTATCTCTGGGTAAACGGCAAGAAAGTCGGCTACAGCCAGGACAGTATGACGCCTGCCGAATTCAACATCACAAAATACCTGCGAAAAGGCAAGAATGCTGTCGCTGCCGAAGTTTACCGCTGGTGTGACGGCAGCTATCTCGAAGACCAGGACACCTGGCGGCTCAGCGGAATCTATCGTGACGTGTACCTGTTCTCCACACCGAAACTGCACATAAGAGATTTCTTTGTGCGAAGCGAACTGGACGAAAATTACAAAAACGCAAAACTGATAGCAACAGCTAAAGTAAAAAACTATTCAAAAAAAACCGTAAAAAAAGCAGATATCGAATTAAAGCTGATTGACGCCGATGGTAAACAGATAGTCTCTTCAAAAGCGGGATTAACCGAGTCGATTAAGGCCAGTGAGGAAAAAGAAATCGTCCTGCAAGCCAACGTTCAAAATCCGAAAAAGTGGTCCGCCGAAGAGCCGAACCTTTACACCGTTCTGCTGACACTCAAGGACGCCAAAGGCAATGTGCTTGAGGTTCAGCGGTGCAATTTCGGTTTCAGAAAAGTAGAAATCAAAGATGGCCAGCTCCTCGTTAACGGCAAAGCAATCTACATAAAAGGCGTCGATAGGCACGAGCACGACCCCGACCACGGCAGAGCAATCCCATACTCGCGAATGATTGAAGACCTCAGACTATTAAAACAAAACAATATCAATACTGTTCGCACATCACATTATCCCGACAGCCCCGTATGGTACGAGCTGTGCGACAAATACGGTATCTATTTGATTGATGAGGCCAACATCGAATCGCACGGTATGGGCCATCACGAAAATCCAATCGCCAATGACCCGCTGTGGAAACATGCACATATGGAAAGAGTTCAAAGGATGGTTGAGCGCGATAAAAATCATCCCTCGGTAATAATATGGTCGCTGGGAAACGAAGCCGGTGACGGAACCAACTTCGAGGCGGCAAGTGCCTGGGCCCACGACAGGGATTCCTCCAGGCTGGTGCAGTATGAACCGGCAAGACAAAAACCATACACCGATATCGTCTGCCCGATGTATTCATCGATTTCGTACATAAGAAGATACGCTCGGCGAGAGCCGAACCGGCCGCTGATTATGTGCGAATATGCCCACGCTATGGGCAACAGCGTCGGCAACCTGCAGGATTACTGGGACACCATCGAAGAGTATAAAAGCCTTCAGGGAGGTAGCATCTGGGACTGGGCTGACCAGGGACTGAGAAACAAAGACAGCCAGGGCAGAATGTTCTGGGCTTACGGTGGCGACTACGGCGAGGAAAAACACGACGGCAACTTCTGCTGTAACGGTATAGTAATGCCCGACAGAACACCAAACCCATCGCTTTACGAGGTCAAAAAGGTTTACCAGAACATCAAAGTTACACCTGTCGATTTAGCCGGGGGAAAGCTCACCGTTCATAACAAGTATATCTTCAAAAATCTCGACTTTGCCGATATTTCTTTCGAGGTAACAGCCGACGGTGTGGTTATCCAGAAAGGATCATTGCCGAAAATGTCACTCGCCGCAGGACAAAGCAAAGAGATCCAAATCCCGCTGCAAAAGCCAGCAATCGAAAAAGGAGTCGAGTATTATCTGAAGGTCATTTTCTCCCTTGCAGAAAGTACAATCTGGGCGGAAAAAGGACACATCGTCGCTTGGGACCAGTTCAAGCTGCCCTGGTATGCCGAGCCGGATGTTATAGATATTAACAGCATACCGCAACTCACCCTCGACGACAAAGCCAATGCTGTCATAATTAAGAGAAAGGATTTTTCAGTAAAAATTGGTAAGGCAAGCGGTGCAATCGAATCGTTCACCGCCGGCGGAAAAGAGCTTATCACAGCCGCCCCTGCACCGAATTTCTGGCGCGTCCCCACCGATAACGATAACGGCAACAAGATGCCCGAAAGACAGGGAACCTGGAAAGATGCAGCCAAAAGAAGAAAACTCGAAAAAGTAACAGCGGAACAACCAAAGCCGAGCGTCGTGAAAGTGACAGCTAAATATGCCATACCCGTTGGCGAAGGCTCGCAGCATACTATTGTCTATACGATTTACGGAAGCGGCGATGTATCAATCGAAAATAGTTTTGAGCCGAAAGGCGACAGATTGCCCGACCTGCTGCGATTCGGAATGCAAATGGCGATAGGGGGCGAATACAATAAGATGACCTGGCTCGGCCGAGGACCGCAAGAAACCTACTGGGACAGAAAAACCGGTGCTGCTGTCGGTCTGTACGACGGAACTGTCGAAGAAAATATTCACACTTATGTTCGCCCGCAGGAGAACGGCAACAAAAGTGACGTACGTTGGGTCCTGTTTGCAAACGATAATGGCAGCGGACTTTTAGCCATCGGCGAGCCGTTGATTGACGTCAGTGCCTGGCCGTACTCGATGGAAGATCTGGAACAGGCAAAACACATAAACGAGCTGCCGAGACGTGACTTCATCACGCTCAACATAGATTATAAGCAGATGGGTGTCGGCGGCGATAATAGCTGGGGTGCGAGAACGCACCGCGAATACACCTTGCTGGCAAAGCCGTACAGCTATAAATTCACACTCAGGCCGTACGCACCAGCAATGGGCAAAACCGCTGACATTGCTCGACGGAAACTGCCTCAGTTAAACTAAAACAATGATAAAAGATTTGGTAATTAAAAACAGAAGCTGCAGACGTTTCTACCAGGAAAAAAAGATTGAAGAGCAAACGCTGCGAGAGCTCGTTAACTTGGCCAGACTATCCGCCAGCGCGGGAAATTTACAATCCTTAAAGTACATTCTTTCCTGCGACGCCGGAAAAAACACCGCTATATTCCAGCATCTGCGCTGGGCGGCGTATTTGACCGACTGGCCAGGCCCCGACGAGGGCGAAAGGCCAGCCGCCTACATCGTCATACTTGGTGACACCAAAATATACAAAAATTTCTTCTGCGACCACGGCATAGCCGCTCAGAGTATACTTCTGGGCGCAACAGAAAAAGGTCTTGCCGGCTGCATCTTCGCCTCGATAGACAGAGACGCCTTGAGAAAAACTCTCAAAATAGATAGACACCTCGAGATTCTTCTTGTCATTGCCCTCGGCGTGCCGAAGGAAAAGGTCGTCCTCGAAGAACTCGGCCCCGACGGTGACATAAAATACTGGCGCGACAGCAACGGCACACATCACGTCCCTAAGCGAAAGCTTGACGATATAATCCTGAAAAACGAATAGCCCAAAACAAAAAAAAGAAAATTATCAATACGAAAATGACCGAAACGTTTTAAAAATTTGAACATTTGAATTTTAAATTTGTTTCGGATTTCTCACACTGCAAGCTAATCGCTCTTCTTTCTCACTGCGACTATATAAACCGCCCTGCTATCCCTGATATATTTCCTCTCATAGTTAGTGCCGACGAATTCGCCCTCTTTTGCTGATGCAGCAGCGATAAAATCTATCCGCTCAAGCAAATCCTTCTTTTCAATCAATAGTTTTTCAATAACCTGGTAATAATCCTCGTGGTCAGTCGCAACCTGAACTATGCCGCCAGCCTTCAAAGTCCGCAATATCTGATTTAAGTTTTCGGCCTTGATGAACCTTCTTTTATGGTGACGTTTTTTCGGCCACGGGTCAGGAAAATAGATATGGTAAAAATCGACTGAACTGTCGGGTATGAACTCCGCTATAAAAGTTTGCACATCCGTTCTGATTATCTTTACGTTAGTCAATCCCCATCGACCGATTCTGTCAACTGCGTACCGGTAATATTTATTTGCCTGCTCTATCCCAAGAAAATTAACTTCCGGCTGAGCCTTTGCCTGGCTCAACAAAAAAGTCGCCCTGCCCGTCCCAACGTCGATATGAACAGGTCCAGCACGTCCGAAAATGCGCACAAAATCTATCCTGCCGTCCAGCTCTTCCGGCTTTAACGAAACCTGCGGATAATCTCTTAATACCCGCTTCATTTTCAAAAGTTACTCTAAATCAATTCACAAACAAAGTTTCAATAACATTTAAAGCAAACCAACAGCAATATTATACAAAAAATAAGCCTCTCAGCGAGAGACGATTTACAACCATAAAATTATGGCTTCTAAAGTTAAGCTGGGTAAGGTTCGATAAAAATTGAGTGAACTTATAACACAGGCCTTCGTATCTATTTATAGCATCGACTGAGACTTATGAAAGGACTCAGAGATGATTCGGCAGTTATTTAGAGCAAGAAGAAGACAGGTTATCATAGACATCAACACCCAGAAAGACTTCCTTCTCGCGGGGGGTAAAGCCTGCATAAGAAACCACAGACGAGTTTTATCTCATATCCGCCGCATTATGGCCTGGGCAAGACGAAGAAATGTCCCCATAATCTCAGCTTGCGAAGTTTACCCCAATAACAATGGCGGAACATATTGCATCGACGGAACTGAAGGCCAGAAAAAAATCCGTTATACAATCTTAAACAACCACATCAGTTTCCCCGCCGACGGCAAAGCTGACTTGCCGAACGATATACTCCGCGAATACAGACAGGTCATCCTGCATAAGCGCGGCATCGACCCATTTGATGAGCCGCATATCGAAAGGCTCTTGAGCGAAATCCGCGCCGGCGAGTTCATCATCATCGGCGCCAGCGCCGAAGGCGCTGTCCAGGCAACCGTCCTCGGCCTGCTGCAGCGGGGCAAAAGGGTAAGCGTTGTTACAGATGCCGTCGGCTCACACAATAAAAAGAAAAGCGACTTCGCACTGCGAAAAATGAGAGCAAAGGGTGCTAAGCTTATCGAGACAAAAAAATTAGCAGGCACCAGTCACCTTCACAATGTCGGTATATGCAACTGCCCGCGCTGTAACGGCAGACTACACAAACAAAGTCTCAAAGTCAATCCCAATTAACGTAGTTCGGTAACCTCAAAACACTTTTTAGGTACTTGTTGTATAGAAGGCAGCGATCCATAACCATAATGGCGTTCTATTTTCTTATAGATTACTAACTGAATCCAGGTGTTTTCGTCCGGACCTCAATTTATGTAGAAATGAGCTTTTCTTAAACTCTAAAGTCCACTTTTTAAGGATAATCCATCCGCCGAATCGAATGATGTGGTTACGCCACGGCCGGTACCACCTTCTCCAGCCCAGCCGAAGATTATGCAAAAAGAACAACAGGCCGGCAAAAGACAATACATTTACTGCGACCGTAAACAGGCATCTGAAGCGGTAGATTTTCCTCATAATTTTCTTGGCCGAGTTCTGCATCTGCTCAGGTCCAAACGGCTCGTCAGGCTCAAAAACAGGAAAGCTGCCGTCATAGTATTCCCACCCCACATCCTCAAGTGGATATATCCGCTGCTGTTCTTTGAGTCTGTGTCTTAATTCCGTGCCGGGAAGAGGAACCGGCAGCAAAACCTGAATTGTATCGATTCTTGCCCGCCTGATAAAACGCCTAAAACGCCTGACTCGCTCAGCCGCTGACATCTTAAAATCCACATTCGCAGCTTTCGGATAACCGAAGATAAACATACCATGTATGAAGAATCCGAATTTGTGAAATCTCTTAGCCAGAGAGAGCATCTCATCAGACCTTATATGCTTATGCATAACCTCTAACTCCTCCTCAATCGGCGATTCGAATCCGATGGCTACTGTTTTTATGCCCGCCCGGTGCATAGCAGAAAGTAACTCGCCGTCACGGGCCTTGTCCAGCCGTATCTGAACCGTCGTGTTTAATCTTCTGCCTATTTTTTTCTGATATTGCTCGTACAAGCCGCAAAATCTGATTGTCTCGTCACGCTGCTGCCCGAACAAATCATCGACAATAAAGAAGCACTTCGCACTCCGAGTTTCCACAAGCAGGCTGATGCTCTCAAGCAGACGCTCCGCACTGGCAAATCGCGGCCTGCCTCGAACCGTGCAGAATTCGCAGTCCATCCCGCAGCCGCGAGTTCTTTCGACGGGATATATCTTTATTCTCGCGTAGCGAACCAGTGAAAAATCCGGCAATGGTAGCTTGTCGAAATCAGTCAAAGCTTTTCTTTTCGGTGTACATACAACCCGTCCATTCTCCGCATAAGCGATTCCCTTAACTTTGTGTATATCCTTCTTGCCCTCTATGGCGCGCAATATCTCCTTAATCGTCTGCTCGCCTTCGCCGAGAACCAGATAATCGATGCCCGAAGAAAGGGCCTTAGCCCTGTTCTCTTCGGCAAAATGCTGACCTCCGGCGATAGTTAAAATACCAATCTGTTGGTAATAGCGGGCGATTTCGTAAAGCCGCGGGATGGTACTCGTCAATCCGCCATAAAACCCAACAACATCTGCAGGCCTTAGCTGCTGGAGCAGTTTATGATTAGCTCCGCACGAATTGCTTCTGGGCCCGTATCGACCAAGGTTGTTCTCATCGATTACTTCGACATCCCATCCTTCCAGTTCATTGGCGGCACTGCCCACACAAACAGGCCCAAGCGCTGTGGTACTCTTGGCAATACGAGAGTAAATGTTGAATGCCGGGTATGCTGGAACAACAATTCTTAACCTGCGTCTTTTTCTGGTTATCTTATTCATAATCAATTCTCCCCTTTGAAGGCAACCGTCAAACAATCTCAACCAACTCAATATCAAATGTCAAATCCTTGCCCGCAAGAGGATGGTTTATGTCTAATGTCACCTCTGATTCGGACACGTCTGACACCTTCACGATAGTCGTCCTGCCGCTCTGGTCGGTAACCTCCAATCTCTGCCCTCTCGCTACGTCTGTCGGACATTGGCTTCGTTCTACTACTTTCAACATATCCGCACGGTGCGGTCCAAAAGCCTTATCTGCCGGAATCTTCGTCGTCCTCGACTCGCCGGGTGACATCCCGACCACAGCTTCTTCGAAACCTATTATCATACGATTCTTGCCGATTACAAATTCTAAAGGTCCTTGCTCACTTGAGCTGGCGAAAACTTCACCATCATTTAATCTGCCTGTATAGTTAACCTTAACAGTATCGCCTGATTTTGCTTGTGTCATTCTTTTCTCCCTTCATTTCTCGAGTCCGCATAACAAAAAGATTATCCGGAAAATTCCGACCAAGTTTTCAAATGCTAACAAAAACTCTTACCCATAGGCTCAGTTACAATTCACTACGCTGCTGTTCTGTAAATCTTAGCTCTGATTGTCAGTAGCGACGCCCGCCGCCACGGCCTCCACCGTAGCCTCCTCTTCGGCCGCTGTTCCTGCGGTTTCCACCGTAGCCTCCTCGGCCGCTGTTCCTGCGGCTCCCAATTCTTGAGCGAGCCTCACTTACATTCATACTTCGCCCCTTTAAATCCTGGTTGTGCAGACCGGTTATTGCTGTTTTCGCTTCGCTCTGAGAGGACATCATTACAAATCCGAATCCTCTTGACTCGCCACTAATCCTGTCCTTTAAAAGATTGACAGACTCGACCTGGCCAAAAGATTCGAAAGCCTGACGCAAATCATCTTCTGTTACTTCTGCCGATAGATTACCTACATAAATATTCATTTTAATTTCCTTACCTTTCCTCAAACAAAAAATAATGTTTATGCCGGAATTCCTGCCGGTATTGTTCCAAATTAAAGTACCTTGGCTTTATAAAGATTGGCAGATTAAGAGAAATGATGAAAGAGGCAGATATCAAAGCTTTTGTTCCTTAGCGCTGTTTCTGCTGGTTCAACGCTCTGTTATACAATCATTTCAATTCAGCTATTGTACGACTATACTGCTAATATCGGCTGAGTACAACAAATATATTATTTTTTAGTAAACATACTCAGCAAATACACCTGTGGTTTTAGTCCATATCTATTAGAAAAGCCGATATATCCAGCCAAATCACGTTTCTTGATTGTTTTTTCGGGGGCTTTAGATTTTTACCTTTTATTTTCTTAAGTCTAAACCTCTCACTTCTTTCCTTTCCGTCCCTACTTCACCATTCCTTGTTCAATA
Source organism: uncultured Pirellulales bacterium (assembly GCA_964493425.1). Classification (GTDB taxonomy): domain Bacteria; phylum Planctomycetota; class Phycisphaerae; order Sedimentisphaerales; family Anaerobacaceae; genus CAYLMG01. Next base: position 21,081 of record CAZBMW010000001.1, on the reverse strand, counting down.
CTTGTCCGGCGGCGAAGACGGATTCGATATTCGCTCCACATCCTCTTTCCAAAACTCACTTGACATCTGCTCCTGATATTAATAAAATCGTTGGTTTTACAAATATAACGTTAAATAATTAATAAACCCGAAAAACAAAAAACAGCTTAAGCAGACATAAGCACACTAAGTACAAGCTTCTGAAAGGAGTTATCATAATGGCAGAAAAGAGGGTTTACTTCTTTGGCGGCGGAAAGGCCGAAGGCAATGCTAAAATGAAAAATCTTCTCGGCGGCAAGGGCGCGAATCTGGCGGAAATGACCAACATCAAAATTCCCGTACCGCCGGGCTTCACCATCGCAACCAAGGTTTGCGATGAGTATTACAAAAACAAGGGCAAATGGCCCAAAGGCCTCAAAGACCAAATCGACAAAAACCTTGCAAAGCTCGAAAAGGCTATGAACGCAAAACTCGGCGACCCCAACCGCCCCCTTCTTGTCAGCGTCCGCAGTGGTGCTGCCATTTCAATGCCCGGCATGATGGACACCGTTCTAAATCTCGGCCTGAACGATACTGTTATAGAAGGCATCATCAAAAAGACCGGCAATCCTCGATTTGCTTATGACATCTACCGCAGATTCATCGATATGTTCGGCGACGTCGTAATGGGCTGTGGCCACGAGCATTTCGAGCACGAAATCGACAAAGCAAAGAAAAAAGCTGGCGTAAATCTCGACAACGAGTTGAACGCCGGCCAGCTCAAAGCCGTTGTCGAAGCCTACAAAAAGGTGTACAAAAAGCACGTCGGAAAAATGTTCCCTCAGGACGGCTTGCAGCAATTACACCTCGCAATTAACGCTGTCATCGGTTCCTGGATGACGCCGAGAGCAGTCAAGTACCGCCAGCTTAACAAAATCACCGGCCTGCTCGGTACCGCAGTCAACGTTCAGGCGATGGTCTTCGGCAATATGGGCGATGACTGTGCAACCGGCGTCTGCTTCACCCGCAATCCCAGCACAGGCAAAAAGGAATTCTACGGCGAATTCCTCGTCAACGCTCAGGGCGAGGATGTCGTCGCAGGAATCCGAACACCGCAACCGATGAAACAGCTAAGCAAAATAATGCCCAGGTGCTACAAACAGCTTACCAGCCTGATGACCAGACTCGAAAAACATTACAAAGATATCCAGGACATGGAGTTTACGATTCAAAATAATCGACTGTATATACTACAGACGCGGACAGGCAAGCGCACCGCCGAAGCGGCCGTCAAGATTGCAGTCGACATGGTCAACGAGAAACTGATAACCAGGCAGGAAGCTGTAACAAGAGTAACACCGCAGCAGCTCGACAGACTTTTGCACCCGCATTTCGACCCGAAGGCGAAACGAGAGGTAATCGCCAAAGGTCTGCCGGCATCGCCCGGTGCCGCCGTCGGGCAGGTCGTCTTCACCGCCGATACCGCTGAAGCCTGGAAGAAAAAAGGCAAAAAGGTCGTCCTGGTCCGTATAGAAACAAGCCCGGAAGATATCGGTGGTATGGATGCCGCTGAAGGCATCCTGACAGCCCGAGGAGGTATGACAAGCCACGCCGCAGTCGTAGCCCGCGGTATGGGTAAATGCTGCGTCGCAGGGGTCAGCGAATTAAATATCAATTACAAAACTGCAAAAATGACCGTAGGCAAACTAACAATCAAGCAGGGTGACTTTATCAGCCTCGACGGCAGCAGCGGCGAGATGATGAAAGGCAAACTCGCAACGGTCGAGCCGACAATGAGCGGGGACTTCGGAAAATTTATGAAAATCTGCGACGACGTCCGAAAGCTCGGCATACGCACCAACGCCGATACTCCTGAAGATGCAAAAAGAGCAAGAGATTTCGGCGCCGAAGGAATCGGCCTTTGCAGAACAGAGCATATGTTCTTCGAGGGCGACCGCATCTGGGCGGTCAGGGAAATGATACTCGCAGCAGATGACTACGAAGAAATGACAAACAAAATCAGCGCCGCTCAAAATGATAAAGAAAAAAAGCAAATCGAAAAACAATATAAAACCGTCAAAAACCAGTTCGAAGGCGCATTGAAAAAACTGCTGCCCTACCAGCGAAGCGACTTCGAGGGCATCTTTACCGCTATGGCCGGCCTGCCAGTGACAATCCGCCTGCTGGACCCGCCGCTGCACGAGTTCCTCCCGCAGGAAAGCACCAACCAGGCCCAGATGGCAAAGAGGCTCCGCGTAAAGCCGGCCGTCGTCAAGGCCAAGGTCGAGCAGCTGCACGAATTCAATCCAATGCTCGGCCACCGCGGCTGCAGACTCGCGGTAACATACCCGCCTATTTATCGTATGCAGACAAGAGCAATCATCGAAGCCGCCCTGAACGTAAAGAAAAAAGGCAAAAAAGTACTGCCCGAAATTATGATACCGCTCATCGGCGCGCTCGATGAACTCAAATTCGTAAAGCAGCAGGTCCTTGAAGAGATTGAGCAGGTCTTCAAAGAGAAAAAATCGAAGCTCGACTTTATGATAGGCACAATGATTGAGATACCCCGGGCCGCGTTAACCGCCGACGAAGTAGCAAAAGAAGCGGAATTCTTCAGCTTCGGAACGAATGATTTGACGCAGATGACGATGGGTTTTTCTCGTGACGATGCCGGCAAATTCCTCGGCGAGTACGTCGAGCACGGAATCTATCCAGCCGACCCGTTCCAGAAGCTCGACCAGACCGGCGTGGGCAAGCTCGTCGAGATGGGAGTCTCACTCGGCAGAAAAACCAGAAAGAATCTCAAGTGCGGTATCTGCGGCGAGCACGGCGGCGAGCCCAGCAGCATCGAGTTCTGCCACCGCGCAGGCCTCAATTACGTCTCCTGCTCACCGTTCAGAGTACCCATTGCAAGACTTGCCGCCGCACAGGCAGCGGTAAGTTAGTCATTAGTTTTTAGTTATCAGTGATTGGAATACAAAATAGGCCGGTTTGTTCCTAACCCCCCTTTTATTTTACGGATCGACCTCGATTATCCTGAATTATTTGCTGAAGAACAAACAAAGCTGTTCTGAGTTACTTATGGCAAGCTTGTCCCTAGCTTTGCCGACGGGCCTCAATAAAAACGTCGCAAATCATCGATATCGGTGAGTTTCTTTGCTACTTTCTGTGAAAAAAAATTAAAAAACTATGATTCTTTGTTGCAAAACAGTTGCCGGTTACCTCTATACAATTGGGAAACGCGTTATCTCAGGAACGAAATAAGAATGGATATTCAGTCGGATTCCGATTTAGTAAAGGCCGTACTTACCGGTGATAAAAATGCTTATGGTCGTCTCTTCGAGCAATATGAGCGGTCTGTGCAGGCAACGGCACTTGCAATTTTGTTTGATTACAATGCTGCTCAGGACGCGACTCAGCAAGCTTTTGTAAAAGCGTATATGAAACTTGGTGAGCTGCGAAACGGCTCGGCTTTTGGCCCATGGATTCGGAAAATCGCCAAACGTGAGGCGATACTGATATCCCGCAGGATGAAAAAGCAAAAATATTTGAAGCCGTTTGTAGCTCAGGAAAATGAGGAATCAAGCATCAACAGAATTGATGAAACTAATCGAAAAGTTCTCAACGCCGTGATGCGTTTACCGGCCCATGAAAGAGTTGTGATAATGCTTCATTATTTCGACGACCATCCGGTAAAGATGATTAGTGAAATGACAGGTCGGCCGGTCGGTACAATAACAATGCAGCTCTCGCGAGCTCGCGCACGTTTACACAAATGGCTAAAGGAGAGTTCTATATGAAAGAATACGATGAACAAATAGAAAAAAGGCTTAAACGTCTCGGTAGCTCCCTCAGATTACAACCTTCCGTTGCTAGAAGTAGTATGTCAAAAATCGAACAAACCGAGCAGACAAAATCGCTTAGGTGCCCATCCTTGATGCAAACACTGGTTAAATCTGCTATCGGCCTTGCAGCCTGCTTTCTTGTCGGCGCGTCTCTATGGTTATTTCTTAACTGGACGACGAGTATCACATTGGCTGATGTTCAGAAATCAATTGATTCAAAAACCTGGATACTCATTAGCTTTGAAGATGGATCACAGCAATGGGCCAATCTGAAGGAGCAGCGAAGCTTTTATACTAGGCAAGATGATGATGGCGGAAATTTCTATGCCGGTATGCGAGACCACATTTATGGTATCTGGCGTTATTACCATAGCAACTGGGGCCAGCAGATTCACGAACAATCCTTTACAACCAGACCTTACCCTCAGACGCCTTGGGAATATGCTCTGGGCGACTGGAATGATTGGGGTATCGACTATGAGCGCAAAACTATCGAGAAATTCAATGACACTATAGAAGGCCGAAAAGTGATGCGATTCGATACCTACAATGTAGGCCCCCTCGGTCTGCGTTCACTTGCTCAACAGGTCTGGGCAGACCCAAAAACACGCTTACCGCTGCGGATTCGGATGTATTCAGGGCCTGATAAATACGATACAGGTGATTTCTCCTTCCCAGAAACCGGTCCCTCGAGCATCTATGATCTCGGCGCCCCGGAAGGTTTGGATGTTGTAACAAATTGGGGCGTTGTGGAACCGGCTGCTAAAGCTGTTTTAGATGCTGCAAAACAGGCACAGAAAAAGCTCCCGCTGAAAATGCGCATTATCGAGAAAAGCAAATATTGGTTGTCCATCAGCTATCGTTGCGGCAACAAATTTCTAAGTGAACGGTATGGTAAAACAACAGCTAATCATAATGATTTAATTCCCTTGGACCTTCCTGAGGATAACAATAATATTCACGAATGGGCGTCAAATAACCTGACTCTCTTCGATTTGTGTATTTTTGACGGCCAATACGAATATTCATATAAATCAGGCCAGGCTCCTTGGGATTCCTCAGGGAAGCCCGATGAAAAATTGAATGTGGAATACCGGAGCAATGATTGGATTAATGTGCTCATACCGATTCGTGAACAATGGCCTTATACATCTAATGTAGGTCCTATGAAGGTCTTAGAGAATGAGACCGGGACACCGCCCGGATGTATTCTGCTGCAATATGAAGGTTTAGGCCTGCGCCGACATTGGTATATCGACCCTGAACGGGATTATATTTGCGTAAAGCAATTGGAATGGCGTAGCGATGAAAAGACCGGTCAATGGATAGAAGATAGACCGCTGGTCGAACGGTTGGATTTGACTCGCCTGCCGTCAGGGCAGTGGTATGCTCGGACAATCGAACGAAATGATGGAGCATCAGCCGAATTCGACGTAACTTTGCTTAGCGACTTTGAAATGGAGCTTCTTACCGGCAAGAACGATTCAAATGGTTTTTTTGATGGTGAAAAGCTGCTCAAACAAGCGCTTGACGATGGAGTAGATGTTACATTTTGGGCTCGATAGAACTTCTGAGACTTGAGTGCCTGGACGGTCTGAGCTGCCATCCGTTCTTTTGCTCTCTGCGCAACCACCGTTTCCCAGCTTTTGGTTAATTTTCTCTGTGGTTTTTGCACCCTTACAACAATAAATTATAAATCATAAATAATAAATCTTCTCTGTGACTGATAAATTTTTTCTTCGTGCCTTTTTCTATGCGGTTTCTGCCTCCGGTTCGGATTCCTCAACTCAAAACTAAAAACTGAAAACTCAACACTAACGAATCCTCATCGCGGCCTCCGACAGAGACTCTCTTTTCCTTTTGACTTGTGACGTGTGACTTTAGACTTATTTCTTAGTGCCTTAGTGGTTAAACCTCATACAAAAAAATCTTTCCCCGTAGCTTTTCTTCGGCAGCGAACGCGTTGACTCGGCAGACGCTTCCACCGGATAGCGCCTTTTCGCGGACAGGCCTCGACACAGCTTCCCTCCTGCCAGCACTCCTGCGGAAACAAAATCAGCGGTGGCTTGCCAGCCTCCGGGTTGGGCGCGAATACATCACACTGACAGACCTCGACGCATTTGTTACAGCCGTTACAAATCTCAGGATTTATCTCTACAGGGAAAAATGTCCTGTCACCGAGCTCGACTTCAGCAGTTCGCTTTTTCATAATCATTTACCTTCTAAATAATCCTTATTGTGCTTTTCATAGTTTTCTATAAATCCGCCGTAATAGTCCAGACTGAGCGAATCGGTCTCAACACCGTCCTTGTCGAGCTTTATTGTAACGAACTTTTTCCATTCAGGCGGGTCGTCCTGCGGGTAGTCCAGCCGAACAAATTCCAGCTTCCGCGAGCTCGCCTTGCGTGCCCTGCAAGATTGCATAACAAGCTCGGCGTTGGTTATAATATTAAGAACCTCAAGTGCCCGCATCAGCTCGTGCGGATTCCGTGCCGTAAGCTGTTGTCCTTCACGCTGCCGCAAATCCGCAAGCATCTGCAAACCTGTCGCAAGCAGTTGCTCACTTTTAAATGCCCCGCAGTGATTCTGCATAATCCGCGCAACAGCAATATTCAATTGTCCCCAGCCGACATCGCTATCTCGCTCAACCGGCGTATATATACGACTTTTTTCTTCGGTGATTTGTACTTCATTAACTTCCGCCGGCTTGGCTTTTGACGCAAACGCCGCAGCGTGACGACCTGCATAATGTCCGGTAGCCGCCGCGTGACCGAAACAGTTCGACGCAAACAGCACATCGCCTGCTGCGAACAGGCCCTCTATATTTGTCATCAGCTCCCAGTTGTTGACAATGCCCCCCGGAATTCCGAACAGCTGCCTTTCCTGCGGCATAAATGTTCCCGACTTCCAGCCGTCACCGTAGCTCTGGATTAAATCCTTTTCCGGGTCGAAGCCGGCCTCGGTATAGGCCCTTAGCACAGGAATTTTTGTTTTGCCTTCTTCGCCGACCATAAGTCCCCAGATGACTTTGCGTTCCATTTCAGGCAGGCTTGTCAAATCTGCAAAAAACGGAAGCTTATAGCCTTGTTTGAGAAGCTCATCCGTCGGCAATGTGTCCGGTCCCTGTACGTCATAAACAGCAGGATTCGGCTCACCGCCTCCTTTAATATACAGCTTCTGTCCCGGTGACGGCCGAAACCGCTCAGCGAACTTTTCAAGAACACGCCCGTCCCTGTCAACCCACGGCAGCTCACGCCCCTCGGCATCGACCATATTGCAGGCGTAGTGAGTATTGTGGTTATTGCCTGTGCTGTACGGTGGGTAGCTTCGTAAGCCGGACCATTCGGCTTTGATAGATTTTTCCATCATCGTAAACTCGGCGCCTGCTCGCCAGGCCATCGCGTGGCCGTCACCGCAACATTGAAATGGACGGAAATCGGATATACCGGGTGCTCCCGGGCTGAATAGCCACAACCGGCTCGGCCGGGATGTGCACAGGATAACAGCTTTTGCCTTGAAGATGATGAACTTTCCAGTGCGTGTGTGAAATCCCGTCGCGCCGACGACCCTGCTGCCGAGCTTGCCATCTTTGGTCAGCAGGCCTGTTGCCATTACGCGGTCGAATATGTGAACACCGCTACGGCGACACTGACGCGTCATAGCCGGCTTGAAGGTCGAGCCCCAGACGCGAAGCGTAAAGCGATTGAAATAGTCGTAGGCAAAAAGCAGCTTCGTTTTCTCGTCGCGAAAATCGGCTCCCTTGAACTCATCCTGCGTATCACGAACTTTGCCGCCCATTTTCTCGATATCGAGCAGGCGGTCGTACCCTTCGCGGCACTCGATGTAGTGTGAGATGCCGTTATTGTATCCGCCGTAAGCCCGAATCATCGCCTCGGTTAATTCCTCCGGCGTGATTTTCGAGCAGGGATTCGTAGCTGCCGATTCCCAGTGGTCACAGCCGCTACCTGCGGCTCCGCTTGCAACGGTTGCGCCTTTTTCGACAAGAACGACCCGTGCGCCTTTTTCGGCAGCGGCAATAGCAGCGAAGCAGCCAGCGGCGCCGCCGCCGAGAACAAGAACATCTGCCTCGACTGTTTCAGTCTCGTTCCATTCGAGAGGATACGGCCATTTCATTTTTTTCGCGTTCATAAATGGTTTCCCGTTTTTAGCTGTTGATATTTTATAATATTTGGCCGTGAGTTTCACGTATTTGCACGGATTCAAAGCCAATATTGGGGAAAACAAAGCCAATTTTGGGCCAAAATTGGCTTTGAATTGGCTTTGTTTGGCTTTGTTTTTGGGACTGAAAAAATTGCATAAAATCTTATAAGTCTTTGTAATATAAGCAGTTGTGTTATATTGGACACTTGGTGAATTGGCTTTGTTTTGCAAAAAAAGGTTTGATTTGTAGAGCTCTCTCGACAAATGTAGAGGTGCCTTATAGGCACGTAAGTTACTGTATTCTCGACACTTCCGCCTTCGCAAAGACTTCGGCGGGCAGGCGATTTTTGTAGTGTTAAACATTCGCTACCCCTTGTAAAAAAAGAGTTTACGAACTAAATTTGACTTGAACTGCTGTTCTGAAACGTGCGAGCCTCCGCGTTACGTGTGTTTGCTAACACACGAAAGTATTATATCAAAGTAGGTGAGATGTTCAAGAAAAAAACAATTAGTGTATCAGTGTATGAGTGTATCGGTATATGAGATGAAAATCCGAAATCCGAATATCGAAATCCGAAACAAATTCGAAATCCTAAATATCAAATAAACAAGCGGAGATGTGAGTTTCTGCCGGAGGCCGCGATGAGCGTCCTACAGTGCGTAGAAAAAAATGCGAACCGCAGGCAGAAACCACCGTGAAAAGGCATGAATAAAATTTAGCCACAGAGGTCACTCCTTCGACATCGCTCAGGACAAGTTGGGGGCTAAACGTAAAGGACAAACCCCTGCGGTGCAGGGGACTAAAAATTTTGGGATTTTGGTTTTTTAGTTTTTAGGCTGACGGTGACAAAGACAATAGTTGAGACGGCGTAGGCTGTTAAAAGGCCGAGGTCAACGTTGACTATCCCTTTGAGCGGACCGGGTGAGGCGGCTAAAAAAGAGATTACGCCGACGGCACCGCCTGCTGCAATAGCGGCCATCGCGCCTTTTATAGTTGCTCTTTTCCACAGCAGCCCCCCCAGCAAAGGTACAAGCATACTGCCCATATAGGGGTAGTTAAAGATTATCATCGTATCAAGAATGCCCCTGGCTCTGAATGCAACAATAACGCCGACGACAAGGGCTGCGACGATTGTTATCCGTGAGATGAGTTTCGAATATTTAAGGTCATCCAGCTTTGCGGCTGGATTGAGAATCTTGTTGTAGAAATCCCGCGAGCAGGTCCCTGCAAGCGAGAGCAGCAGGCAAGCGGCGCTTGACATAATACTTGCGAGGATTGCAGAGACCACGATGCCGGCAAGTACCGGGTGAAGCGAAGTTTTTATCATATGGGGAAGGATTGAGCCGCTTTCAATATCTGGGAAAATCTTTCTGCCGGCGGCGCCGACGAAAGCGATGCAAAAGCTAACGGCGATAACTATCAGGCCGGAAAAGATGGCGCCCAGACGGGCGGTTTTAGCCGACTTTGCAGCCTGAAAACGCATATAGGCATCGTAAGAAACTGATATCGAAAGTAGAAAAGGTAAAATCAGAAAAACTGCCCTTGAGAACATCCCTGCCGGTATGAAAGCGGTAGCCAGCACGGTTTGTGGTGCGGCGACCGACTGCAGTTTCAATAACGATATTACAGTGACTATCGGTATTCCGATAAGGACGACCGCAAGCTGGATAAAGTCAACAACGACCACGCCCCACATTCCGCCGAGAGTGCTGTATATTATGGTGACAACTCCGACGAGGATGATGGAGCTTTTCTCGTCGATGCCGAAGACCGGTAATATATTTTTGGCGGCCATTATTTGTACAACGAAGATTCCAAACAGGCTTGGAACGTTTGAGAGCCAGCCCCAGATTCGCACCCATCGTTTCTCGCCGTATCGGCCTGCGAAGAAATCGAGCGGTACGAATCCGCCGCTTTTGCGCAGCTTCGAAGCGGCGAGCAGTCCTGCGACGATAAGTCCACCGCCGCAGCCGATGCCGTACCAGATGCCCGGCCAGATACCATTATTGGCGGCCTCAGCCGAGCCGCCCATTATGATACCGGCTCCTATTTGCATAACGGCCAGCGTGGCTGTAGTCATAACAAGGTTGACGTTTCGGCCGGCAATGAGAAAATCAGAGGCCTTGCGTGCGCGCCTGCTGATATAGACCGCTGCAGAAAGAATGACTATAAAGAATACAATGATAACGGTAATTGACATATCTGCATTATATTCTTTTTGGCCTTAGAGTTCAAACTGTCCCGGTCTGAAAAATCGGCGCATCTGCGGGTATCTTCAGGCCCGCGATAAAATTCTTTCCCGGCCCCTGTGGATTGAGCTGGACTTGCTGTAGCTGATAGTTGGCGGCCTGGAGCGTGACATTCCGCGGGCGGCAAGCGGCTAATGTCACTTGGAATAGAAAAATTATGCAGGGTGACATCTCTTTTACGCAAAAAAACTGCCCATTGACAAAAATTATGTCACAAAAGGAGAAATTTTACTTGAATGGGGAAAATATAGTGTTATTATCAGCGGCAGCTTTTGCTCGTTGGCGAGGAGAGCTTTGTAGTGACTTCTTATTTTTTTCATTTTGCAAGATGGCGAAAGAGAAACCTGGAACGCGGTATGTTCGATTGCACATATCTAATGCCCGATTAGTAACTTATGAGAAAATGCGGCAGATTTGGAGCTATTAAGCTTGGCAGCTATATGGTTATTTAGAGTTTGTACCGGGAAACATTGATTCAGAAAAGGAGTGGTTTTATGTCACTGTTAACCAAAGAGGAGTATGAAAAAATAGCATCGTCTGTTCGTTTCCGCACGAAGGCGCTTATCAACGGAAAGTTCACTGAATCGACGTCCGGCAGAACATTTTCCACTGAGAACCCGGCAACGGGCAAAAAACTGGCTGAAATTACAGCCTGCGACAAGAAAGATGTGGATGAGGCGGTAAAGGCGGCACGAAAGGCCTTTGAATATAAGTGGTGGGCGGGGATGGCTCACACCGAGCGAAAAAAAATCATTTTCAAATTTGCGGATTTAATCAGGAAAAATCAGGATGAGCTGGCGGTGCTCGAATCGATGGACAGCGGAAAGCCTATTAGCGACACCGCTCAGTGTGATGTCCCGGAAACCGCCGGCTGCATTGCCTGGCATGCAGAGGCCTCCGATAAGCTCGTCGATGAGGTCACCGCTACCGGACCGGGTAATGTAAGTCTTGTTGTGCGTGAGCCGATGGGTGTTGTTGCCGCCATTCTTCCCTGGAATTTCCCGCTTCTTATGGCTGCCTGGAAGCTGGGCCCTATCCTTGCAACTGGTAACAGCATTGTATTGAAACCCGCTAAATTGACATCATTGACAATGTTAAGACTGGCTGAACTGGCTATGGAAGCCGGAATACCCGATGGTGTTCTGAATGTGCTGCCTGGTTCGGGCAGTGACGTCGGTCAGGCGATGGCGCTGCACCCGGATATCGATTTGATTACTTTCACCGGCTCGACGGAGGTAGGCAGAAAGCTTTTGGAGTATTCCGCCGCTTCGAACCTCAAGCGGGTACTGCTGGAGCTTGGCGGCAAAAATCCGTGCGTCGTAATGCCCGACGTCGAGCATCTCGATATCGCAGCGGAGCAGGCTGTTACAGCCATGTTCCGGAATATGGGTGAGAATTGCAGCTCAAACTCCAGGCTGATTATTCACCAGGTTATAAAAGACAAGTTCCTCGAAAAAGTAATTGAAAAGTCGAAGTTGTGGACAGTGGGCAATCCGCTCGACCCGCAATATAAACTCGGCTCGATTATCGAACAGGCTCATATGAAGAATATCCTTTCTTATATAGAAAAAGGCAAAGAAGAGGGAGCCAAACTCGTTTTCGGCGGCAGGCAAATACTTAAGGAAACCGGCGGTTATTTTATTGAGCCTACAATATTTGACGAAGTAACTTCGGATATGACGATTGCCAGGGAAGAGATATTCGGGCCCGTGTTGGCTGTCTTTAGCTGTAAAAGTGAAAAAGAAGCCATAAAGATGGCCAACGATACCGAGTACGGCCTGCATGCGTCGCTCTGGTCGGATGACCTGAGTCGTGTGCACCGTATGTCCGGGGCAATTCGGGCGGGCACGATTTCGGTGAATTGCTTTTCAGAGGGCGATTTCGGCACGCCTTTCGGCGGCTTCAAGCAGTCAGGATTTTTTGGACGGGACAAGTCACTCTGGGCGAGCCGGCAATATACCGAGCTCAAAACTATCTGGATGGCGGTGCATTGAATGCGAGCTTGAGTTGATAACTGATTTAATCGTTTTTGTTTCTTTTCTTTGCGCATAGAAAAGTCGGGTAAATTTATCCTGAGCTTCGTCGAGGGATTAAGCCCAGCTTTCTATGCTTTATAATCCGGCACAGCGCAGCTTTGAGCTTCCAGATTAAAATCCTATCTTCCAACCTTCAAACCTGCCAATTTCAATGACGTTCATTACTTATATGACGCTGCTGTGCCATATTTTACTTTAACGAGATTTTATTTTTTATGAAAATCCGCGTTTTTAGAAAATTCTTGATAAAAGATGCACTTTGCTATAACTTGTTTGCATCCCGATTTTTAAGCTTTAGTGTTGAAAGGAACCCGAAAAATGAAGCAATTTATATGTTCTTTTCTAACGATTCTTTTTATCGCAACTAACTGTTTTAGCAGCAGTTCTGCAGATACCGTCTTTATGTCCGGTGCCGATTTTGATAAGAAGATTCCTTCGCCTGAATCTGTCATCGGTTTTCCTGTAGGCACAAGAGCCGTCTCTCATAATCAGCTCGTCAGTTACATCAAAATCCTTGCCGAGGCCAGTGACCTTGTCAAGTTAACAGAGTATGGAAAAACGCACGAAGACAGAGGTCTGTATTATCTGATTATTACAAGCGAAGATAATCACAAAAAACTTTCGCAGATAAAAACCGATAATGGCAAACTCGCCGACCCGCGAAAGCTTAAAGGCGACGGCGAAGCACAAAAAATAATCGAGAATCTTCCCGCGGTTGCCTTTTTAAATTACGGCATCCACGGCGACGAGCTTTCGAGCAGCGATGCCGCTCTTTATGTAATTTACCATCTTGCGGCATCGAGGAATAAGCAAACCCAAAAGCTGCTCGAGAAAGAAGTAATCATAATCAACCCGATGAATAATCCTGACGGCAGGGAAAGATTTCTTGGCCAGATTTTTCAGATGACAGGCGTAGTTGAAAATCCCGATATCCAGGCGATGCAGCATACAGCTCTCTGGTCTCGCGGGCGCGGCAACCATTACCTGTTCGATATGAACCGCAACTGGCTTATACTCAATCAGCCGGCAGTCAGAGACCTCGCGCCGGTTATACACGACTGGAATCCTCACCTGCTCGTCGATTCGCACGAGCAGGGGCCTTTCTCGCACTATCTGTTCGAACCGCCGAACGAGCCGGTGAACCTGCACCTTTCAGAAAGCATTATGAAATGGCGCAAATTCTTCAGCGCCGAACAGGCAGAAGCCTTTAACAAATTCGGCTGGACCTATTTCACGCGCGACTGGTACAGCGACTGGGGGCCGTTTTACACAAACGCCTGGGCGAATCTTTTAGGCACCATCGGTATCCTTTATGAACAAGCAAGGGCAAATTCAGCGTCAGTGAAACAGCCGACAGGCCAAATCCTCAAATACCGTGACACTGTTCACCATCATATCATAAGCACCTTTGCTAATCTGCAGACACTGTGCGATAACAGAAAGCAGATTTTAACCGATTTTTACCAGGACAGAAAATACGCTGTTACTGAAAACAAAGACGATAAAATTTTCGTCATCCCGCCCGCAAAAGATACGGCAAGATGGCGAAAATTCGTTGACCTAATCAAAAGACAGGCTATTGAAGTCCGGTTTGCACAAAAAGATTTCACCGCTGAAAAAGTTACAGATATTTATCAGCAGGTTTTTGACAGCAAAGATTTCCCGAAAGGCTCTGCTGTGATAAAAACTGCACAGCCGCTGCGCAGAATGCTTTTGACACTTCTCGAATTCGACTTGCGGCTTGAAGATAAATTTCTTGAAAAGGAACGCAAAGAGCTCGAAAATCACAGGGACACTTTGCTTTACGACACATCCGCCTGGTCTCTGCCTGTTTGTTTCGGCCTCGAGGCATTTTGCGCAGATTCAATATCAGATGTAAAACTAAATTCAGCTCTGCCTGAACAGTACAGTAAATTAGCTTCAAAAGGACGCTTCGGTTATCTACTCGATTTTTCAACAGCCGACATTTATCCGGCAGTAGTTCGGCTGCTTGATGAAGGCTGTCACCCAAGGGCTGCAACCGAGACCTTTAAAATCAACGGCGCCGAGTATAACAGGGGAACTATTCTTTTAAGAGGCAATGAAAATCCCGACAATCTCTATGATATCTTAAAACAGCTAAATAATGATTTTGATATTGAAATAACTGCAGTTGATACAGCTCTTGTCGAAGAGGGAAGTGATTTAGGCACATCAAAATTTGTCCTGCTCACCGAGCCTCGAACAGCTATTGCCTCTCAATGGCCCGTCTCAGCCTATTCTTTCGGCTCGGTCTGGTATTTAATAGACAATCAGCTTGGTTTGAAGTGTTCGCCTTTGAATATTCAAAATATCGGGCGTGTAGATTTGCGGAAATATAATTGTCTGGTTCTACCCGAATCACGTTCGCTGAAAAGCGTTCTTGATGACGAGTCGATTAAAAAAATAAAAGGATGGGTCGAAGATGGAGGAACCCTTATCGCCATCGGCTCTTCCGCCGCCTTTTTAGCAGATGAGGATAAAGGCTTGTCGAGTGTACGTCTGAGACGCGATGTCCTCGAAAAACTTGATGAATATGCAGAGGCTGTGCAGAAAGAAAGAGCAGCCCGTGACATCAAAATCGACCCTAACCTGATATGGGATGGCGATGCTAATAACCAAACCTACACGGATTCGAACGACGAAAAGAACAAAAAAGAAAAATCCACTGATATCAAGAAATTAAAACGCGATGACGAATGGCAGCAGATTTTCAGCCCGCACGGTGCTTTTTTGCTGGCAGAATTGAATCCTGAACACTGGCTTAGTTTCGGCCTGGGAGAAAGATTACCCGTTTTCTTTTCCGGCAGAAATTGCTTTTTCTCAAAACACCCCGTTGAAACACCGGTCAGATTGGCCGCCGAAAAGGAGCTGCGTCTTTCAGGCTTACTCTGGCCCGAAGCCCGCAACAGAATTGCCGATTCGGCCTATGCAACCGTTGAAAAGCTCGGCTCAGGACAGATTATTCTTTTTGCAACTGACCCCACTTATCGTATGTGGCTTGCCGCCGAGCAGAGACTGTTGAAAAACGCAATCCTTCTCGGCCCCGGCCTTGGTACAAGCCAGCCAGTACCCTGGTGACATCTTTCCTGCACATAAAAAAAGCCGGGCGTTTTCGGCCCGGCTTTATTTTAGCTGCACATCAATTAATATTATTTCCTACTCATCCAGCAGTCTGCAACAGAAGCCCCACGGGCCGCCTCCGTTCTGGACTTTGATAACAAGCTGGTTGATACCCTCTTTGAAAGTAACCCGAACACGGTCGTTATCTATTGCTGTGCCGCGAATGGTCCAGTTTCATGCACAAGCTCACCGTTCAGCCAGACCTTAACACCGTCATCCGAGCCGACGCCAAGAATTTAATCGCTGATGAATATTTGAACCCTAAGGGAAAGCCTCATTCACGATCATTTTCCAATGGTACGGGATTGGATGGTGCAATCGGTGTAGCGCCAGTTACCGGCAGACCGGCAGCGTCCCTGGAACCTGAACGTGCTACTTTGATAAAACGCCTCGGACTAATCGCTACAGGCTGTGTAATCAGTTCGGGAACACTATAGGTCTGGAGCAGTGAATCATAATACGTCGGATTCTTTTGGGGAAGAATAAACGGCTTTGAAGCCTTGCCGTTTTCGTTGATATGGGTGAAGTAGGTCCTGGTAAAAAGCCCTCCCATGCGTTTACTGCTGAAAGCCAGCCAGCGACTATTGGAAGACCAGCTATGCCATGACTCCGAATAAGGACTGTTTACGGCATCCAGTTTTTTGTAACTGCGCGTCTCAAGATCCATTATATATAGGTCGCTGGAAGGTCGATAAACCGGAAAACAACTATAATCACACATAACAAAAACCAGAAACCTGCCGTCCGGCGAAACGCGGGGCAATAGAATGCTCATATCAGTCTCACTTGCCGAAAGCACAACTTCTGGATCGTCCCATTGATCAGTCTCAAGATCGTAACTGATTCTCATCAGGTCATATTTGACTTGGTCATAATCTTTAGGAGGCACCTCATCACGGTTCTGCCAGACTATTTGCGCACTGCAGTAATATAGATATGTTCCATCGGGCGACCAGGCAGGATATGTCTCCAGACGATCTTCCTCTGATAGTGCCGGGATGATCTTTGCCGCTTTTTCATCCAGCTTATAGTAGGCGATCGCAGAGTCCAGATCAACTACATCGCGCAGCTCAGTTCCCGTAGTATGAAAAAACTGCCTTACCTTATTGAGCGAATACGCGGCCAGTTTACCGCTTGGATGCCAAGCGGTATAACCCCATGCGGTGGGAACTTTGACAAGGTTATCACCACGACCAACTAATGAGCTATTACCGTGCTTTCCACTGCGAGTCGCAATGCTCATTGTTTCCGAAGAATTGTTACAGAAAGCGTGGCAATTGGTACAGCCGTTATCAAAAGAACGACCATCCAAAACAAGACTGTTTTTATAATTTTCAATGTTACGCTGACAGATTCTAATCGATGTCCAATAATTATAGATAGGCCGAATAAAACGAAAAACAAGATAAGAATCGATCGGTTCGCAGGCAATATCGTTGAGTATGGGTGTATAATGACACCAGCCATTTGCAGAATCGAAAACAAAAACATCAAATGACAACTTTTTGCCTCTGTTTTGTTCCAGCAGTGTTTTCCATAGCCGAAGCGGTATTTTGATATTTGGATTTCGGTTATATACTTCGATCGGATCACCTTGTGATGAAGAGACCCTGACAAAAAAACGATCGCCATTTTCAAGAATCCGGAAATTCAGCGGCGCTACGTTCGGGGGAATAACAATATTGGAATAGTCCGGGCTAATCTCGGCCAGCCGAGATACCTGTGTACAGGATTCAAGGGGCACCTTTTTATTACACGAAACACACATAAACATCGTGCTCGCGGTAATAACCAAACATAAATTTCGATAAAGCTTACTCATTTACTGTATCTTGGGAGCTACTCAAATTCTTGAACCTTGGAAATTCTTCACACATATAAAACATATACGTGTCCCCAAAATCTTTCGCCAGATACTGACGTGTCATCTGGCGGTTATACTTGCGCATGTAAAGCGGCAAAGCCACCTTATTAAATTTCTGATAACACTGGGTGGTTTCCGAAGACACCGACAATCCCTCGAGATTGATTTTTTCGCCAAACCGCTGCTGCTGAGAATCAGCATAAATCAGCAGAGCTTCCTGATAATGACGTGGTAATTTTTTATATCCAAACTCATGCAGCCGAGGAATATTTTCGGCAAGTTTATCGACCTGTCCCGTCAAAAGATAATAGGACATCATATATTCGAAGGCCATTTTATTATGCGGATTTGTCTGCAAAAGCAGGGAGAAAAAATGTTTCATCTTATAACCACCGATATAATCCCCCTTGAAGGCAATCGAACGAAGGTGCTGGACGGGCTCGTAATCGGTTAGTTGAGGATCCCTGTCAAGACGTTGAAGGAGTTGTTTGGCAAAACGTCCGTATATCAAATCCTTGCTCAAGGCGCCGAGATATATTTTGGCAGTCTCGTTTTGTTCCTCCGCCAGATAGATTAAAGCGAGCTTCTTGACCATGTACGGACAGCCTTTCCCCATTTCCAAACCTTCGGATGCATATCTTTTTGCAGTGCCAAGATACCCTAACTCCATAAAGAGGTCTACTTTCCGAATATATCGATACATTACTTCAGGCGAACCTGAGGAACCGCTACTTGAAGTTGTACCCAAGGATGTGGGAAGCAACAATGCGGGTGGACTCTGGTAGTAAGAAAACATATCATCTCCGAGTCGACCGGTATAATACAATGCCCGATTAATATCATAATTGCAAAATTTATTATACTGGCTTTCAGGGTGTCGTTCGACGTATTCAAGAATGCCCTGCCAGTCTTCTTTGTCCGCATAATAACCAACCTGTAAAAGCGTCGTCAACTCTTCTCTATACACCACACGGAACGTCAGCAAAATCAAAGCAAAGGGGATGGCTTTTCGCAATATCAGTCCCGCCAGGCGAAGCGGAAACCATTTTGCAGAACGCTTTTTGACGGAATGGACTTGCGCATGGCTGTTTCTCTTCCGGCGATACTTTGAAAAGGCGATCTGCAGCATTATCAGAAATGGTGGAACGTACATCCACTGAAAAGACGGTATTTCGGAAAAACCAAAAAGACGGATTCCGACATAATAATAAACAGCAAGCAATATCAAAAAAGCTCCAGCAAGCACCATGCGTCTTTTAACAATTAATTCATAAATCGCCCCTAAAAGACCAAATAGAAAAACAACTCCTCCGACCATATAATATAAACATACAAACTCCAACAAATACAGCCCCACAGCAAAGACAACTCGAGACAAATTCGCTCGCAGGTACATGACAAAAGCCGCAAGTACCACCAGCAGGGAAAGAACTATCAATAACCGGAAACTATATATAGCATATTTGGCTAAGAGTAAAATGGGGAGTATGTAACAAAGCTCAATGATACAATTGGTTTTTGTGAGAATAAACATCCTTTTGGATAACCACCAGAATAACCATGCCAAAGCCGTCAGGATCAACGCTCCTATCCAGGACACATAAAAACATTGGGCCAGAAAGCCGGTTAAATAACTGATGGGACCGCCCACCGTTGTCAGGGATTCATATAGGAACTGCCAGTCTATCACAAAGGGGTAGTAATCAAACATTCTGCCGGACATGTAATAGATGAGTTCCGGCCGGATGATGAGCCAAACAGATAGGTAATACACCCCCAAAAAAAACGCTGCCTCAACTGCCGGCAAGTAACGCAACTTAGCCCTTTTTGTTTTCGAAAGGTTCATTTTTCCCAAAAAAATAATCAGGTCTTAGCGTTTTTAGCCGCCGACAGTATCAGCACAAAAAATACGATGACAACTGTAACCGTAATCGACATGTCTGCATTATAGTCTTTTTGGCCTGAGGGTTCAAAGTATTCCGGCCTGAAAAATCTGCGCATAAAAAAGGTCGGACTAAACTAGAATTGCCCGGCCTTTATATGATTTAATATGTGCCGTAGTTTATTGCACTCTTGCCCTTTGCTTTATCTGTTCATATTCGGCCTCTACCGCTCGCAGCTCATTTTGTGCTTCTGACATTTTCCCCTCGTTATTTGTTGCTGTGTAAAGCTCTATCATTTCATCCAGGGCTTTTCTCTCCACCGCAAGACCAACCAAACGGCTGGTAAGCATTAAATCCGCATTTCTTGTAATGAGTTTTCCTAATCCAAATAATGCCGAAAAGTGCTTTTCCGCCTTCGAATAATCCTTATTTGTAATTGCCTGCTGTCCCTGCCTGCTAACCTCCAACGTCACTTCTCTGATTGTTGTAGATGTTTTCAGAACCTCTGTCATAACCTGCTGTTGAATCTCGTCTTTCAGGGAAACATATCCTTTTTCAGTAACTGTAAAAATATAAGGTTTTTCATAAAATTCGATTGGTTTAGACCAATCAATGCTTAATAAAATATCGATAGCCTCATTCTTCTTTCCCTGTGACCAAAGTTCGAGAATCTTTTCTATTTTTTCTGCCTCGCTTGTTGTTCTTGTTCCTTTATTCAGCTCATCCAGCTCTTTTTGGTAACCTAACGTATAACCATCCGGCACTTCCGTACTAAACAAACTTTCATCCGGTATTGCATTAAGCTTGAAATTGTCCATTAACAAAGTTACTGCTTGCTCTGTATCGTCCGCTGCGCTCATAATAACCTCAACCTGAATCGGCTCGGATGTTTTCGCATCAGCCCATATCGTAATCTCATACTTGCAGAAATCATCTTCCTGGAAGACTTTGAATCCTTTTGCCTTGCGTCCTTCTATTTGCTTTTCACCGACTTCTTTTTCAGTTCCGTCTTTAAGGTTCCAGAGGTTTTGAACAGGCCTGAGAAATAAGCCTATAAATCCTGTCTCTGATGTTAAAGCCGGAACTGAACTGTCTGCCTTAAGAATTCTTCCCACCTTCTGCTGATGAAACAGGATAAGGCTTTTGCCTTTGTAAACGTCGATGATACTTGAAATCTTCATCTGGCTATCGCTGTCCATTCGGACTCTGCCGGGTTCAAAAACTGATACTTTGGTTGTGTTTGAAGTCTCCGTATCAATAATTCTTAGGTCAAACGTATAACTCGAACCTTGAATTTTTTGTAAGACATCCGCAAATGCAATGCCAGAAGCACCAAAATTGCTGAACCCAATAATAATCGCAATTATTAAAACAACTGCGGCGGCTAATTTTGTAATCGGACTTTTCATAACTGTTCTCCATATATTAAGCTCACCTTTTTCCGGCTGAGCTTTATCGATTTGCTTGTACGCTGCCGTTATTTCATCGAGAATTTTTTCGTCCTTTGAGGGATTCGTTTCAACAACAGCTTCGTCGAATATTCTTTTTATATCATCTGCGTTCTTCATTTTTGCACCTCGCCATTAATAAGCTTCCGCAGTTTATCAATTCCGTACCTGTAACGGCCTTGAACCGTACTTACTGACGTATTCTGAATCTTTGCAATCTGCCGAAAGGTTGTATCGCCCCGCATATATAAAGTTATCACCTCTCGCTGTTCGTACGGTATTCCAGACATCGCCTTGCTTAACAGTTTCAATTGTTCACTCAAAATCACCCACTGCTCAGGCCTGTTCTGCTTTGATACAACCTCGTCCGAATCATCGAGCGTTGTAGTATTTTTTCTTTTACAGTCCCTGATATGATTGCGAACCTGGTTTACAACCGCAACAGTCAAATAGCCTTTCAGGTTCCCCAGATGTTTTATCGTCGGTGACAGACAG